>NZ_JAFMPQ010000049.1 GCF_020667845.1 Cognatishimia sp. F0-27 | reverse complement strand
CTGGTGGCTCTGGTGGCTCTGGTGGCTCTGGTGGCTCTGGTGGCTCTGGTGGCTCTGGTGGCTCTGGTGGCTCTGGTGGCTCTGGTGGCTCTGGTCGCGCTGACAGTCTTACGGATGTGGGGGGGGGCGGTCGTCCGAGTGGGTCCCCGTCGCCGGACAGCGGGTGGATCATGGCAAGCCCCGTCGGTCGGACGGGGTGGCCGGGCAACGCCCGTGGCGGCGTCGGCGGTGTTCGGGCCATCCGGATGATCGTGACACCCGGTGTCACCGGACGGCTGACAAGGGGAGACGCATGGCACTTCGGTTCCGGCAATTGCAGGCGTTTCACGCCATCGTGGAGACCGGCACGGTGACCGCCGCGGCGGAGCTGTTGGGCATCTCGCAACCCGGCCTGTCGAACCTGCTGGCGCAGCTTGAACGCAGCGTGCGCGTGCGGCTTTTCGAGCGGCGGGGCGGGCGGCTGGTGCCGACACCGGAAGCGGATGTGCTCTATCGCGAGGTGGACACGGTTGTGCGCGGTCTCGATCATGTCGCGCAGGCGGTGAGCGATCTCCAGAACGCGCAGGCCGGTCAGCTTCAGGTCGCCTGCCAGCATTCGATGTCCTTTTCGCTGCTGCCGCGGATCATCGCGGAGTTTGCGCGGGCGCGCCCGGACATCGCGATTTCCTTTCAGTCGCAATATTCGCAAAAGATCCAGGAATGGGTCGCGTCAGGGCTGTTCGAGATCGGGATCTGCGAAATGCCGTTGCTCAATGACGGGTTTGACGTGTTTCCCTTGCATTTCGAGACCCGCATCGCGCTGCCGCCGGGGGACGGGTTGATGCGGCATGACGTGCTCACGCCGGAACGGCTTGCAGGGGCGCCGATTGTGATGATGGGACCGGAGCACATGACCCATCGCCGGTTGCGCGACGCCTTCGAGAGCGCCGGTGTGCCGTTGCGCACGCGCGTGCATTCGCATCTCTTTCTCAACCTGCTGAGCTTTGTGCGCGAAGGCATGGGGGTGGCGCTTCTTGACCCCTTTGTCTTCGAGACTGCCGAGGGGCGGGGGGTGCCCTCGCGCCCGTTTCGGCCGCGTATCCTGATGGACATGGCGGTGATCACCTCGCGGGCGAGGCCGCTGTCCTCCGTGGGGGGCGCGTTTCTTGAGGCGTTGCTGGCGGCGCTGGAGCCCTATCGCGCCCGCGATCCGGGGTGAACGCGGCGGCGCGTGGGGGGTGTGCGGCATCTGACCGGAGGGCGCGCGGTGGGGAGGGGGCGAGGGGCCAGCCCCTCGCGCTCCCCGGGATATTTCAGGCCCAAAGAAACTTGTGGGCAGCCTCGCGCGGCGCGCCGCACATGGGGAGGATCTCAAGCCGGGTGCGTCATCCCATCCAGCGCATGACCGGGGCGGCGGCTTCTTCGAGCGGTTGCGTGACGATGTCGATCAGCGTGGGGCCGGCATGCGCGAAGGCGGCGTCGAGCGTCGGGCGCAAACCGTCGGGGTCGGTGACGCGCCAGGCGGTCAGGCCGAAGCCCTGGGCGATAAGGGCATTGTCGGTGCGGTTGAAATCCACGTTGTGATAGCGCGCGCCCTTGTCGTCTTTCTGGCTGGCCTTGATCCAGCCGAAGCTGGCGTTGGAGAGCACGAGGAACGTGATGGGCAGGCCGTAGCGGGCGGCGGTTTCAAGATCGCCGCAGGAGAAGCCGAAGGAGCCGTCGCCCATCATCGCCACGACCTTGGCCTCGGGGCGGCCGAACTGCGCACCGATGGCCGCGCCGATCGCGTAGCCGAGTGCGCCATGCGCACGGTTGGTGATGTAGTGGCGGCCGGCCCGGGGCAGGTGGCCATAGGCGTTGAAATACGGGCAGGAGGTGCCGGGATCGGATACGACGACCGCGTCTTGCGGCAGCATCGCGTTGAGGCCGTCGATGACCGTCTCGGGGCGCAGGGGGGTGATGGCTGATGGGCCTTCCGGCGCGGGGGGCGTGGAAATGTTTAGCGGGTCGGGTTTGGGATCCGGTTTGGCGAGGGACGTGAACCGGGCGACTTTGCGCGCCTTGAGCGCGGCCACGCGGGCGGCGGCTCCGAAGCGGGGCATGGGCCGCGCCTCGAGTGCGTCGAGCAAGGCGTCCAGCGCCAGGCGCAGGTCGGCGACGATAGCGTGCTCGGTTTCGTAATTGGCGCCGATCACCATCGGGTCGCTGTCGATATGCAGGATGCGTGTGCCGGGCGCTGGCGCTTCCCAGCGCTTGGTGGTGGTCGAGCCGGCCCGGCACCCCAGGAAGAGCACGCAGTCGGCCTCGGCCATCATCTCCCAGGTCTCTTCGGTGCCGCCGTTGGAGCCGACCACTCCGAGGCTTTGCGGATGGTCATCGGACAGGGCCCCCTTGCCGGAGATCGAGGTGGCGACGGCGATGTCGAGCCGGTCCGCCAGTGTTGCAAGTGCGCCGCAGGCGCCGGCGATGATCACGCCACCGCCGCAGACGATCAGCGGGCGCTTCGCGGTGGCAAGCGCGTCGAGCAGCGCCTCCGCGGCGCCGGGAGCAGGGGCGGCGGGATGGGCCGGGTATCGGGTATGGCTCTGGTCGGCCCAGAGGTCCTCGGCGGCGACCGGGTCATACTGGATGTCGTAGGGCAACCCGAGATGGGCGGCGCCAGGGCGGCCGGTGGTCATGGCGCGGAACGCGGCGCGCACCATGCGCGGGATATGGGCGGCCTGTTTGATCACGGTGTTATACTTGGTCAGCGGCCGCATCAGCGCGTCCTGATCCACCTCGGTAAGAGGATATTTGCCGTAGCTCGCCACGGAGATGTCCGTGGTGATGGCGAGGATTGCCGAACTGCTTTCGTTGGCCTCGATGAGACCCGGCAGGATATAGGTCGCGCCGCCGCCCGAGGGGCCTTCGCAGATGCCGGGCCGGCCGGTCACGCGGGCATAGCCGTCGGCCATGTAGGCGGCGGAGCGTTCGTCACGGGTCAGCACATGGGTCATGCCATGATCGAGCCCGCGCATGGCGTCGTAGAACGGCAGGGAGGTGTCGCCGCACAGCCCGAAGATGTGTTTGACGCCATGCGCCTGCAACATGTGGACAAGCGCTTCGGCGCCGTTGGGTGCGTTGCGTTGGGTCATGGCTGCGGGTCTCCGGATCGGGGGGGTTTGGCGTTTGGGTCGGTTTCGGAATGCGTGTCTTGCGGCGTGTTCCGATCTGCATTCCAAACTGTATACAGCTACGTATATTGCATTGCGATCCGCTTTGACGCAAGACTGGTGTGACCACAGATGAGGGTATGGCATGGCCGACGGGCGGGTTGACGACACCTATCTCAAGCTGAAGGCGCAGCTTCTGGCCTATCGGTTGCGACCGGGAGACCGGCTCAACGAAACCGCGTTGGCCCAGGCGTTGGACGTGTCGCGCACGCCGTTGCGCGAGGCGCTGAACCGGTTGGTGAGCGAGGATCTGGTGGTGTTTCAGCCCGGTGCCGGGTTCTTTGCGCGCGGGCTGGATGCGCGGGCGGTGTTCGATCTTTACGAGCTGCGTCTGGTGCTGGAATGTGCGGCCTGTGCGCTGGCCTGCGCGCGGGCGAGCGATGCGGCGCTGGCCGCGCTTGCGGCGGATCTTGAGGCGCGCGGGCTTGATGTGGCGGGGCTTACGGTGGGTGAGGCCTGCGCGCGCGACGAGGCGTTTCACCTCGGGATCGCCAAGGCATCGGGCAATGCGGCGCTGGAGGCGCAGCTGCGCCGGGTGGGCGAGCAGATCCGCTATATCCGCTGGGTGAGCCTGAGCATGGGGGCGCTGCGCCACTCCAAGGACGAGCATCGCGCGATCATGGCCGCCCTTGTGGCGCGCGATGCGGCGCGGGCCGATGCGGTGATGCGCGCCCATGTGGGCAAGCGCATGGACGAGGTCACCGGGTTTGTGCGGCAGGGGATTTCGGCGCTCTACATGGATCCGGATGCGGATCTGTCGGGTGAGGTGCTGGGTGTTGCACCGGGCGACGGGCGCCCGGTGGCGGTGAAGGAGGGGCAGACATGATCGCGCAGGGCGGCAAGTCGATCTATGGCGCATCGGTCGGCATCCTGATGCTTGACGCGCGCTTTCCGAGGATCCCGGGCGATATGGGCCATGCGGGCAGCTGGCCGTTTCCGGTGCTCTACCGCATCGTGCGCGGGGCCTCGCCGGAGCGGGTTGTGCGGCAGGGGGCCGAAGGGTTGCTTGACGCCTTCATCTCGGAGGCGCAGGCGCTGGTGGCCGATGGCGCGGACGGCATCACGACCAATTGCGGGTTCCTGTCGCTGTTCCAGGCCGAGCTGGCAGCGGCGATGCCGGTGCCGGTCCTGACGTCCTCGCTGTGCCAGGTGGATCTGGTGAACCGGCTCTTGCCAGCGCAACGCCGGGCCGGGATCCTGACGATTTCGGCGTCGAAGCTGACCGAGGCCCATCTGCGCGCGGCGCGGGTGCCGGAGGGCACGCCAATCGGCACCACCGAGGGCGGCGCGGAGTTCACGCGGGCGATCCTTGGCAATGAGGGTCTGCTTGATGTGGACGCCGCGCGGCGCGACAACGTGGAGGCCGCCCTCGCCATGCAGCGCGCGCACCCCGAACTTGGCGCGCTTGTGCTGGAATGCACCAATATGGGCCCTTACGCCGCCGACATCACGGCGGCGACCGGCTTGCCCTGTTTCTCCATGCTCGGGCTTGTGACCTGGTTTCAGTCGGGGCTGACCCCGGCGCGGTTTGCCATGCCCTAGCGCGGTTTTGCGCGGCTTGCCGCGGGCTTCCGGACGCGGCCGCGGCGGAGGCAGGGCGCGCGCGGGCGTGCCGCAATCGGACAGACCGGTGTCGTTTTCTGCCCGGTTTGGGTCCATTCCTGCGCGACAGATCGCGCGCTTCCGTCGTTCAGTCGACGTCAGGCGGCGGAAAAAGAGGGCGCGGCATGCAGTTTGGATTGAGCGCAGAACAGGAGATGATCGTCGACACCGTGCGCCGCTTTGTCGAGGCGGAGATCTATCCGCATGAGGCGGCGGTGGACCGCAGCGGCACAGTGCCGCCGGATCTGGCGCAGGAGATCAGGCGCAAGGTCATCGAGATGGGGTTTTACGCCTGCAATTTTCCGCAAGAGGTGGGCGGTGCGGGTCTCGGGCATCTCGATTTCACGCTGGTCGAGCGCGAATTGGGGCGCGGCTCCATGGCGCTGACGCATTTCTTTGGCCGACCGCAGAACATCCTCATGGCCTGTGAAGGCGAACAGCGGGAGCGCTATTTGTTGCCGGCGGTGCGCGGGGCGCGGATGGATGCGCTGGCGATGACCGAGCCGGGGGCCGGGTCGGATGTGCGCGGGATGGCGTGCAGCGCCGTGCGGCAGGGCGGCGATTGGGTTCTGAACGGCACCAAGCACTTCATCTCCGGCGCGGAGCATGCTGATTTCTTTATCGTTTTTGTGGCCACGGGTGTGGATGACACGCCCAGGGGGCCAAAGAAGCGGATCACCTGTTTTCTGGTGGATCGGGGGCATCCGGGGTTCGAAGTGCGGGAGGGCTATCGCTCGGTCAGCCATCGCGGTTATGCCAATTGCATCCTTGAATTTGACGACTGCCGCTTGCCGGATGCGCAAGTACTGGGCGCGGTCGATGGCGGTTTTGACGTGATGAACGAATGGCTTTACGCGACGCGGCTCACCGTGGCGACCATGTGCGTGGGCCGCGCGCGGCGCGTGTTCGACATGGCGGCGGATTATGCGGCCGAGCGGCGGCAATTCGGCCAGCAGATCGCGAAGTTTCAGGGCGTGAGCTTTCAGATTGCCGATATGATCACGGAGATCGACGCGGCGGACTGGCTCACGCTGGCGGGGGCGTGGCGGCTCGATCAGGGCTTGCCCGCGAACCGCGAGATTGCCTCGGCCAAGCTCTATGCCTCCGAGATGCTGGCGCGGGTGACCGACGCCGCGTTGCAGGTCTTTGGCGGCATGGGTCTGATGGACGATTTCCCCATCGAGCGGTTCTGGCGCGATGCGCGGGTGGAGCGGATCTGGGACGGGACGTCGGAGATTCAGCGCCACATCATCAGCCGCGAGATCTTCAGGCCGCGCGGTGCGTGACGGCGGCGTTCGGGAGGCGGCGCTGCGCCGGTTGATCGCGCCGAAAAGCGTGGCGGTGATCGGGGGCGGGGCGTGGTGCGCGGCGGTGATCGGGACCTGCCGCGATATCGGGTTCGCTGGGCCGATCTGGCCGGTGCATCCGTCGCGCGCGGAGGTCGCGGGTTTGCCTGCGTTTCGCAGCGTGTTGGATTTGCCGGGCGTGCCGGATGCGAGCTTTGTGGGCGTCAACCGCGATGCGACGCTGGATGTTCTGGCGGCGCTGGCGGCGCGCGGAGCGGGCGGGGCGGTGGCCTTTGCCTCGGGGTTCGCGGAAGCGGGGGCGGAGCTTGCGGACGGGGCCGATCTGCAGGCGGGGTTGCGCGCGGCGGCGGGCGATATGGCGGTGCTGGGGCCGAATTGTTACGGTTTTCTCAACGCTTTGGACGGGGCGGCACTCTGGCCCGATTGTCATGGGCTTGTGCGGGTGCCACAGGGCGTTGCGATCCTCACCCAGAGCAGCAATATCGCGCTGAACCTGACGATGCAGCGGCGCGGTTTGCCCATCGGGTTTGTCGGCACGCTGGGCAATCAGGCCTGCGTGGATATGGCGGCGTTGGGGCGCGCGCTTCTGGACGATCCACGGGTGACGGCGCTGGGTCTGCATATCGAGGGGATTGCGGATCTGCGCGGGTTCGAGGCGCTGGCGGAGGCGGCGCGTGCGTGCGGGAAAGCGATTGTGGCGCTCAAGGTGGGGCGGTCCGATCAGGCGCGGGCGGCCTCGGTGTCGCACACGGCGTCGCTGGCGGGCAGTGCGGCGGGGGCGGAGGCGCTTTTCGACCGGCTCGGGGTGGCGCGGGTGGCCACGTGCGAGGGGTTGATCGAGGCGCTGAAGCTAAGCCATTGCGTCGGGCGATTGGCCTCGGGACGGCTGGCGTCGCTGTCGTGTTCGGGGGGCGAGGCGAGCCTGATGGCCGATCTGGCGCTGTCGCGGGAGGTGGTATTTCCGCCGCTGGAGCCCGCGCAGCAGAGCGCGCTGCGGGCCGCGCTTGGCCCCAGGGTCGCGCTGGCCAACCCTCTGGATTACCACACGTATATCTGGGGTGATCGCGCGGCATTGCGTGAGACCTTTGTCGCGATGATGCAGGGCAAGGGTTTGGCGCTGGGGCTTGTTGTGCTCGATTTTCCGCGCCCGGAACGGTTTGACGCGCCCGATTGGCACATGGTGGTCGAGGCGGTTGCGGAGGCGGGGGCGCGCGCAGGCAAGCCGATTGCGCTGGTCTCCTCTCTGCCCGAGACGATGCCGCAAGCGGTGGCAGAGGCCTGCATGGCGCGCGGCGTGCTGGCGTTTTGCGGCATGGGGGCGGCGTTCGAGGCCATCGAGGCGGTGGCGCGGGTCGGCGTGCCGGGGGAAGCAGCAGTGCCGGTCTGGATGCCGGGCGTGTCGGGCGCGCCGGTGCCTGCGGTCGACGAGGCGGGGGCCAAGGCGGTTTTGGCGGGGTTTGGCCTTGCGGTGCCCGCGTCGCGGCGCTGCGATGCGTCGGGATTGGCGCAGGCAGGCGGGGCGGTCGGCTATCCGCTGGTTCTCAAGGCGTTGGGCCACGCGCACAAGACCGAAGCCGGGGCGGTGCGGTTGGGGATTGCGGATAGGGATGCGCTGCACGGAGCGGCGAAAGAGATGGACGCGCCCGGCGGCTTCCTGGTTGAGGCGCAGATCGGGGGCGCTCTGGCCGAGCTTCTGGTCGGGGTGACGCGGGACGCCGCACATGGGTTTGTGCTCACGCTTGGGGCCGGGGGTGTGCTGACGGAGATCCTGCGCGATGCGGTGTCTGTGTTGTTGCCTGTGACGGCGGAGGAGATCCGCGAGGCGCTTTTGCGGTTGCGGATCGCACCGCTGCTCGCGGGGTATCGCGGTCAGCCGGCGGGTGATCTCGATGCGCTGGTCTTCGCGGTGATGGCGGTGCAGGATTATGTCGATGCGCATCGCGACGCGGTGGAAGAGGTTGAGATCAATCCGCTTTTGCTCTTGCGCGACGGCGCTGTGGCGGTGGATGCTTTGATCGTCTGGAGGGAGGGACGCGATGATGCGCTGGGATGAGTTGGAGGCGCCGCCGTTGCGCGTGTCGCGCCGGGGGGCGGTGCTGGAGGTCGTGCTCGACCGGCCCAAAGCAAACGCCATCGATCTCGCCACAAGCCGGGTGATGGGCGAGGTCTTCACCGGGTTTCGCGACGATCCCGACTTGCGCGTGGCTTTGGTCACGGCGGCGGGCGAGAAGTTCTTTTGCCCCGGTTGGGACCTCAAGGCGGCGGCGGATGGCGACGCGGTGGATGGCGATTACGGCAAGGGCGGATTTGGCGGGTTGCAGGAGCTGCGCGGGCTTAACAAGCCGGTGATCATGGCGGTGAACGGGATCTGCTGCGGGGGCGGGCTGGAGCTGGCGCTGTCGGGCGACATGATCCTTGCGGCCGATCATGCGCAGTTTGCGCTGCCGGAGATCCGGTCCGGCACGGTGGCGGATGCGGCCTCGATCAAGCTGCCCAAGCGCATCCCCTATCATATCGCGATGGAGATGCTGTTCACCGGGCGCTGGCTGGATGCGCAGGAGGCGCATCGCTGGGGGTTTGTGAACCGGATCCTGCCTGCGGCGGCACTGATGGAGGAGGCGCGAGCGCTCGCCGACAGTCTGGCATCCGGGCCGCCGCTGGTGTTTGCCGCGATCAAGGAGATTGTGCGCGAGGCGGAGGACATGAAGTTTCACGATGCGCTCAACCGCATCACCGGGAGCCAGTTCGAGACGGTCGAGCGGCTCTACCGCTCCGAGGATCAGCTTGAGGGCGCGCGGGCCTTTGCCGAGAAGCGCGATCCGGTCTGGAAAGGGCGGTGATGGCGATGCGCCGCTCCCGCGCAGAGCGCGGATCGCCCCGCCCGCCATCCCGCCTGTCGCCTGATCCACGGGCGGCGCTTTGGCGCGCGGCTTTTGACACCAGTCCACACAAGAGAAAGCGTTTTCCATGCCTTTGACCATGACCCAGGAGGTGTTCATCACCTGTGCCGTGACCGGATCGGGCGGCACGCAGGATCGCAGCCCGCATGTGCCGCGCGCGCCAGCCGAGATTGCCGCATCCGCCATTGACGCCGCCAAGGCGGGGGCCGCGATTGTGCATTGCCATGTGCGCGACCCCGAGACCGGCGCGCCCTCGCGCGACCTTGGGCTTTACCGGGAAGTGACCGACCGGATCCGCGGTGCGGAGGTCGATGTGGTGTTGAACCTCACGGCGGGGATGGGCGGTGACATGGTGTTTGGCCCGGTGGAGGCGCCCTTGCCGTTACAGGAGGCGAGCACGGACATGATCGGGGCGGAGGCGCGCGTCGCGCATGTGGCGGCGTGCCTGCCGGAGATCTGCACGCTTGATTGCGGCACGATGAATTTTGCCGAGGCCGATTACGTGATGACCAACACGCCGGGCATGTTGCGGGCGATGGGGGCGCGGATGACGGCGCTTGGCGTCAAGCCCGAGATCGAGGCGTTTGACACCGGGCATCTGTGGTTTGCCAGGCAGTTGGTCGAAGAGGGGGTGCTCGATGCGCCGGCGCTGGTGCAGCTTTGCATGGGGGTGCCGTGGGGCGCGCCGAATGACATGCACACCTTTATGGCGATGGTGGCCAATGTGCCGCACGACTGGACGTTTTCGGCGTTTTCGCTGGGACGCAACCAGATGGCCTATGTGGCCGCGGCGGTGCTTGCGGGCGGCCATGTGCGGGTTGGCTTGGAGGACAATCTCTGGCTCGACAAGGGGGTGTTGGCCACCAATGCGCAGCTTGTGGAGCGCGCGGTGGGGATCGTCGAGCGGATGGGTGCGCGGGTCATGGGGCCCGAGGTGGTGCGCGCGCGTCTTGGTCTGGTCAAGCGCGCGCCACCGGGATGATGGCGCGCGGTGTGTCGTTGGCAGCCGGAGCGCAATGTGGTCACGGCGCCTGCGGCGGCCCCGGACTTGCGCGGCTGCCTCAGAAAAGAACCGACTGGGCCACACCCTTTTCCCGTGCCAGATCAACGACTTTCGCCGCAACGGCCAGATCCTGAAGCCCGACGCCGGTGCCGTCGAAGAGCGTGATCTGATCGGCACTTGTGCGCCCGGCATGGCTGCCGTTGATCACGGCCCCGATCTCGGTGATGTCGGCGGCGGTGATCAGGTTCTGGGCGACGGCGTGCTGGGCTTCGCCGATGGTTGTGGATTGCGCGATTTCGTCCGTACACACGACCGCTTTCGCCAGGAGCGCCGCGTCGACCTCCTGCTTGCCCTTGGTGTCGGTGCCCATGCAGGCGATATGGGTGCCGGGACGGACCCAGTCGGCCATGAGTTGGGCCTCGTGCGAGGAGGTGATGGTGATGATCACGTCCGCCTGCGCGCCGAGCTCTTCGAGCGAGACCGCCTCGAAGGGCAGGCCGAGCTCCTTGGCGGTGTCTTCGAGGCGGGAGAGCATCTCGGGATGGTAGTTCCAGCCGACGACCTTTTCGAAATCCCGCTGGGCGCAGGCGGCGCGCATCTGGAAGGCCGATTGGTGACCGGCGCCGATCATGCCGAGCACTTTCGAGTCCGGGCGCGCAAGGTGCTTGATCGACACGGCGGAGGCGGCAGCGGTGCGCAGTGCGGTCAGAAGATTGCCGCCCACCAGCGCCTTGACGCGACCGGTATCGGCGTCGAACAGGATCACGGTGGATTGGTGGTTGGTCAGGCCGCGCGCCTCGTTGCCGGGCCAGTAGCCGCCGGATTTCAACCCCAGCGCGAGGGCCTTGCGGTCAAAGCCGGATTTGAATCCGTAAAGCGCGTCTTCATGGCCGATCGCCTCGCGGATGACAGGGAAGTTGTAGGCATCCCCCGAGGCCATGGCCGCAAAGGTGGCTTCGACCGCGTCAAACGCGGAGGCGGCGTCCATCAGCCCGGCGATTTCGCTTTCGGGCACGATGGTCACGGTGTTTGCTGCGGTGCCTGTCATGGTGGTCCCTTCGGCGTTCATTGCGTAAGTCCTTGGTCTGTGGGTCTTGTGAAGTCTGTCGCGGCCGGGGCCCTGAACCGTTCCACGCTTGGGGAGACGGGCGGGGGCGCTGCCCCCGGACCCCCGGGATATTTTTGGCCCAAAGAAACGGTGGTCGCGCGGATTGTTGTGCGTGCAGCTTGGGTCTTGTGCGGGGCCGCGTGCCGTCAGAGGTCGTGATGCGTGCCGGGCCGCGACTTTGTGCGCGCTCGCGCGTCGTGCTTTGGGGTCTGAGCGCGCGCGGGGTGTGGACGCGCGGCCGGGATTGTGGCCGCGCGCCGTTTATTCCCTGCTCAGTAGGCTTTGCCGCGGGCCGAGACCGGCCAAACCGTTTCGACCTTGCCGCCGCGCAGGCCGACATACCAGTCATGCACGTTGCAGGTCGGGTCGCAATGGCCGGGGACCAGCTTGAGCTTGTCATTGACCTTGAGAACGCCATCCGGGTCCGCCACAACGCCATGCTCGTCCGAGCATTTGACGTATTCCACATCCGTGCGGCCGAAGATGAACGGCAGGCCGCTGTCCACGGACTGGGCCTTCAGGCCGGCATCGACGATGGCCTTGTCGGCCTTGGCGTGGCTCATCACGGAGGTGAGCAGGAAGAGCGCGTTTTCCCACTCGCCCTGGTCGATGCGCTTGCCGTCCTTGTCGAGGATGCGGCCGTAATCGGCATCCATGAACGCGTAGGAGCCGCACTGGAGCTCGTTATAGACGCCGGAATTGCTCTCGAAATAGTAAGAGCCGGTGCCCCCGCCGCCGACGATGTCACAGTCGAGACCTTCGGCTTTCAGACCGTCGACCGCGTCGCGCACCATGCCGATGGCGATGTCGACCTTGGCCTTGCGGTCCTCATAGCTGTCCATGTGCTGCATCGCGCCCTGATAGGCCTGGATCCCGGCGAATTTGAGGCCGGGAGCGGCATCAATGGCCTTGGCGATCTCGATCACTGCGGGAGTTGTGGTGACACCACAGCGGCCCGCGCCACAGTCGATTTCCACGAGACACTCGATTTCGGTCCCATGCTTCTGGGCAGCGGCGGAGAGGTCAGCCACATTCGCGACTTCGTCGACGCAGCAGATCGTGCGCGCCCCGAGCTTGGGCATGCGGGCGAGGCGATCGATCTTGGCGGGTTCGCGCACCTGGTTGGACACCAGCACGTCCTTGATGCCGCCACGGGCAAAGACTTCCGCCTCGGAGACCTTCTGGCAGCAGACGCCACAGGCACCGCCCAGCTCCACCTGAAGCTTTGCCACGTCCACGGATTTGTGCATCTTGCCATGCACGCGATGGCGCATGCCGTGGGCCTTGGCGTAATCGCCCATTTTCTTGATGTTGCGCTCCAGCGCATCGAGGTCCAACACGAGGCAGGGGGTCTGCACATCGGCTTCGTCCATTCCGGGCAGGGCGGGAATGTCGTAGCCCACTTCGTATTGATCGAGGGTGCCGAGGTCTTTCATGGCTATTCTCCTTCGGGAGGCAATTTGGTCATGGATTGCGAAGGGCGTGCCGGCCGGGCCGAGACACGCCAGGGAGGGCGGGGCGAGGGCTCAGTAGCCGACGACCCACGGCAGCTTGTCGAGGTCGACATTGCCGCCGGTGATGATGACGCCGACGCGCTTGCCACGGAACACGTCCGGGTTCTTCAGGATCGTCGCCAGCGGCGGAGCGCAGGACGCCTCCATCACGATCTTCATGCGTTGCCATGTCAGTTTCATCGCGGCCACGATCTCGTCTTCCGAGGCGGTCAGGATATCGGTCACATGGTTGCTCACAAAGTGCCACGTGTTTTCTTTGAGTGGCACTTTCAACCCGTCGGCAATCGTGTTGGGCGCGTCATCGGCAATGATGTGGCCGGCCTTGAAGCTGCGATAGGCGTCATCGGCCTGCTCGGGCTCGGCGGCGTAGATTTCGACCTCCGGGGCCAGGGTGGACAGCGTCAGGCAGGTGCCCGACACCATACCGCCGCCACCGATGGGCGCGATCACCGCATCCAGACCGTCGGTCTGTTCCATCAACTCCTTCGAGCAGGTCCCTTGTCCCGCGATCACGCGCGGGTCGTTATAGGGGTGCACGAATTCGGCGCCGGTTTCTGCCTCGACCTCGGCAAAGACGGCTTCGCGCGACGTGGTGGAGGGCTCACACTCGGTAATGATGCCGCCATAGCCCCGCACGGCGTCCTTCTTGGCTTGTGGCGCAGTTCTGGGCATCACTACGTGACAGGGGATGCCCCGCCGCCCGGCCGCATAGCTGAGCGACAACGCATGGTTGCCCGAACTGTGGGTCGCCACGCCTTTGCTGGCCATCTCGTCGGACAGGCCAAAGACCGCGTTCGACGCGCCACGCACCTTGAAAGCGCCGGCTTTCTGGAAGTTCTCGCATTTGAAAAACAGCTCCGCCCCGGTCAGGTCGTTGAGGTAAGACGAGGTCAGAACCGGCGTGCGGTGGATATAGGGTCTGATCCGCTCATGGGCGGCCAGCATGTCTTCATAGGTCGGGAGGGTTGAGGTCATGTCTTTCATTCCGCTGCCATCCGTGTTGCCGTTGCGCCTTGCCGGTAAACCCCCTGAGCTGCGGCGACACCCGAGCCGAGGGTAATGTCCAGCCCGAGATCCGTCATCACCATCTCCGCAACGGCGATGCCGGACAGCGCCATCGCGTCCGTCATCGAGCCGAGATGGCCGATGCGGAACACCTTGCCGGCCACGTCGCCAAGCCCGGTGCCGAAAGCCATACCATATTGCGTTGCCGCATGTTCGACGATTCGCGACGCGTTGAAGCCTTCGGGTGTGCGGATCGCAGTCACGGTGTTGGAGTAGAGCTCCGGCGCCTGCGCACAAAGCGACAGCCCCCACGCCCCGACGGCGGCGCGCACGCCGGAGGCGATGCGGGCATGGCGGGCATAGACCGCGTCCATGCCTTCCTCCAGCAGCATCTCGGTCGCGTGTTTCAACCCGTTCATCAGCCCGACGGCCGGGGTATAGGGATAGGCATTGGCGGCATAGCCTTTGCGCATGTCGTCGATCGAGAAGAACGTCCGCGGCAAGCCGGCGGTTTTCGATGCCGCAACCGCCTTTTCCGAAAAGCCGACAATCGCCAGCCCCGCCGGCAGCATGAAGCCTTTCTGCGAGCCCGTCACGGCCACGTCCACCGCCCAATCGTCAAAGGCGAAGGGCATCGAGCCTATCGAACTCACACCGTCCACCAGAAGCAACGCGTCATGGCTTGCGGCATTCATCGCGCGGCGCAGCCCGGCAATGTCGGAGACGACGCCGGTGGCTGTCTCGTTATGCGTGGCCAGAACCGCCTTGATCTTGCCAGCCGTGTCGGCGCGCAGGATCTCTTCGAACTGGTCCACGGGAAGTCCGAGGCCCCAGGCGACATCGACCTGGATCACCTCGAGGCCGAAGCGCTGGCACATGTCGATCCACTTGTGGCTGAACATGCCGTTGCGCGCAGCCAGCACGGTATCTCCGGGGCTGAGCGTGTTGGCGATCGCGCTCTCCCAACCGCCGGTCCCGGAGGCCGGAAAGATGAACGTCTCGCCCTGGGACTGTCCCATAACGTCACGCACCCCGGCGAGGGCCGGATGCAGGATCTGTGCAAACATCGGCGACCGGTGGTCGATCGTCGGCATGTCACAGGCCTTGCGAATGGCCTCGGGAATGTTCGTGGGGCCGGGAATGAAAACGGGGTTCTGCAAGCTCATGGGGCGGGCCTCCTCTGGTCTGAAAGCAGGTATAGCCCCTTGCCTCTGGCGGCGTCTATTTTTGCGAAATGTTTTTTCATAAACGGATTATCGCGAAAAACTGTTGCATTTATTGAGTTTAAGTTTTTTCATTCAGTGAAATGGAATTTCGTTAATCGGGAGCCTTGGCATGGAATCGACGGAATCGCGCAAGCGTGGCCGCCCGCGCGGATGGGTCGACACGTCCGAGCAAACCCGCATAAAAGCGTTGGACCGCGCCATGATGGTGCTGGAAACGCTGTCTCTCGAAGGCGCCATGACCCTGACCGAGCTCGCGCAGGCCTGCGAACAGAGCCCGGCCACGGTCTACCGGGTGCTGACCACGCTTGCGCATCGCGATATCGTGGATTTCGAAGCTGACCAGCAGACATGGCATATCGGTGCGGGCGCGTTTCGCATCGGATCCCGGTTCCTGCGCCGCACGGCTCTTGTGGAAAACGCCCGCCCCGCGCTGCGCGCGCTGATGCTCGCCACTGGTGAGACTGCCAATCTCGCAGTGGCGCGCAACGGGCAGGTGCTCTTTCTGAGCCAGGTGGAAACCCACGAGACCATCCGCGCCTTCTTTCCGCCGGGCACCATGTCGCCGATGCACGCCTCGGGGATCGGCAAGGCCCTGTTGGCGCAGATGCCGACGGAGCAGGTGCGCGACATCCTCGACGCCCACGGGCAGGAACGCTTTACCCGCCACACCCTGCCAAACCCCGATTCCCTGCTGGCCGATCTCGCGCTTGCAAAACGGCGGGGCTACGCGGTGGATGACGAGGAAAAGAGCGTCGGCATGCGTTGCGTGGCGGCGCCGATCTTCGACATGCATGGTGAGGCGGTCGCCGGAATCTCGGTCTCGGGACCCTCGGCGCGGGTGTCACAATCCACGATTGCCGGCATTGCAAATCATGTGATTGCCGCGGCCCGCGATATCACCCATCGCATCGGCGGACCCACTTGAAGGGGCCTCGGCCAGGCGTCGTTCCCGGTTTCTTCTGTCCAGAAATACTCATCTCACAGAAAATAAGTCGGGCCTCCGGCCCGGCCTTTGGATCATTCCGAGGTCACCCGCGAGCGGCACGCCGTCTCAGGCCACGTGTTCCAGCTTGACCGCCGGCGTGACGCCCAACGCAAAACACACGTCGCGGGTCAGCTCGGGGCGGTTCAGCGTGTAGAAATGCAAGCGCTCGACCCCGCCTTCCAGCAACTCGGAGCACAGCTCGGTGCAAAGCGCGGTCGCAAGAAGGTCGGCGCGGTCATCCCGCAATGCCTTCTCGAACGCATCCGACACCCAAGCCGGAATATGCGTTCCACAGGCCTTGGCAAAGCGCGCGGCGCCGGTCCAGTTCTCGATCGGCAGGATGCCCGGCGTGACAAAATCCTCAAGGCCGGCCTTGGCGCAGGCATCGCGAAAGCGAAAGAAGGTTTCCGCCTCGAAGAAGAACTGCGTCAGCGCCTCGGTGGCGCCGACGTCGCGCTTGGCCTTGAGCCAGTCGATATCCGCCTGTGCGGAGGCGGCTTCCGGATGCACATCGGGATAGGCTCCGACGCGGATGGTGAAATCTCCGATACCTGCCAGCGCTTCGATCAGCTCGACCGAGCTCGCAAACCCCTCGGGGTGCGGCGTGAAGCCGGTGGAGCCCTTCGGCGGATCGCCCCGCAGCGCAACGATGTCGCGCACCCCGGCCTCGGCAAAATCACGGGCAATGGCCAGCGTTTCGGCCCGGGTGGCGTCCACGCAGGTCAGATGCGCAGCCGTATGCAGGCCCGAATGCTTGTGCAGCGTCGCCACCACCTCGCGCGTGAGGTCACGTGTCGTGCCGCCGGCGCCGTAGGTCACGGAGACAAAGCGCGGGTCGAGCGGCGCAAGCACCTGCACGGTGTCCCAGAGCCGGAAGGTCGCCTCGATGTTGCGCGGCGGGAAGAACTCAAAGGAAATCTCGGGCTGGTGCATGATCGGGCTCTCGTTCTTGTGGCGCGCCTTCCGTCGAACCGGTCGCGTGAGGGCGGCGGGCTCGGGCGCGTGAAACCATTTCCGATCTTGTGCCACAGCAGCATTGATGAGACAAACTCATAACTCTCATCATTAACATGAAGTCAGCATGCATATCGAGTTTCGACATTTGCGCACGATCCGCGCCATCCATGAAGCGGGCGGTGTCGCGCGGGCCGCAGAACAGCTCAACATCACCCAGTCTGCGCTCAGCCATCAGATCAAGGGTCTCGAAGACCAGGCGGGCGTGGAACTCTTTGTGCGCCGGTCCAAGCCGATGCGTCTGTCGGCGGCCGGTCAGCGGCTGTTGCGGTTGGCCAACCAGGTCCTGCCGCAGGTAGAAGCGTTGCAGGCCGAGTTCGCCGGTCTGCGCGATGGGAAATCGGGACGGCTGCATATCGCCATCGAGTGTCACGCCTGTTTCGAATGGCTGTTCCCGGTGCTCGAAACCTTCCGCAAGTCGTGGGGGGACGTGGATGTCGATATCCGCCCCGGTCTGGCCTTCGATGCCTTGCCTGCGCTGGTCAAGGAAGATGTGGATGTTGTGATCTCTTCCGATCCCGAGGACCTCCCCGGTGTCACCTTCACGCCGCTTTTCGATTATGCGCCGGTTTTCGTGGCCGCCAGCACGCATCCGCTCGCGGCAAAGCCCTATATCGAGGCGGAGGATTTCCGCGGCGAGACGCTGATCACCTACCCGGTGGAGCGCGCCCGGCTCGACATTTTCAGCCAGCTGCTGACACCGGCCAAGGTCGAACCGGCGGCGATCCGTCAAGTCGAACTGACCGCGGTGATCCTTTTGCTCGTGGCGTCCAATCGCGGCGTGTCGGTCCTGCCGGATTGGGTCGTGCGGGAGGTCAAATACAGCTCCGATTACATCACGCGTCCGCTGACGCGGAAGGGACTGACCCGACGGCTCTATGCGGCCACCCGCAGCGATGATCTCGACAAGCCTTATATGGGCGATCTGATCCGGCTCGCGGGCGAGGAGGCCCGCAAGCTGCAATCGGCCTGATGGTATAAAGCCAGAACGGGTCCGGCCCGCGCGGGATACAGCGCTCTACGCAATTGTCTTTGGTGGGGAGGGAGCGTCGGCCGGATCATGCGCGCCCGGCGCAACCGATGCGGCAGGGCCCGCACGGGGTCGCCAAGGCGCCTGCGCGCCCCTTGCCTTGGTAGTCAATGAAAGCCGCGCCGCACAGCGTCCAGAACCGCCGCGCGCCGCGCTGGGGTGCTTTAAAGAAGCGCTAGATCGGACGCCATCATACGCCCGTCGCGGCCCTCGCGAAGCTCGAAGCTGACCTTTTGGTTGTCGGCCAGTCCGGTCAGACCGGAGCGTTCCACCGCAGAGATATGCACAAACACGTCCTTGCCGCCGTCATCGGGTTCGATGAACCCGTATCCTTTCGTGGTGTTGAACCATTTCACTGTGCCATTCGGCATGCGCATCGCGCTCCTCTTCTTCGCTCTCCGACACGTGCGCCACGGGGCGACGCGCGAGCCTCTTCGTTGCGCCGGGACGCCGGGTGCCGTGGTGGAGCGCCGCGTTTGCCGCCGATGCAGTGGGGTCAAGGATTGCGAGGGGGGGAGAAAAATCAAGAAAAACTCCCTCGCAGAGTCGTCGTGCCGTGCTTATTTCAACCGCACAGATGAAGGAGTGAGCATGATCCTCTATGGACTGAAAACCTGTGACACCTGCCGCAAGGCCCGCAAGGCGTTGCCCGAAGCCGATTTTCGCGACGTGCGCGATGACGGCGTGCCGCAGCCGGTTCTGGAAGCGGCGCTGGAGCGGTTCGGCGACAAGCTGCTGAACACGCGGTCAACCACCTGGCGTGGACTTGATGACGCGGCGCGCGCGGCGGCGCCGCTCAGCCTGCTGGCGGAACATCCGACGTTGATGAAACGCCCCCTGATCGTCAATGGCGATGAGATGGTGCTCGGCTGGGATGCCCAGGCGCGCGCGGCGCTCGGGGTGAGCTGATGCGCAACGCGGCTTTGACGCTGGGCATCATCGCCGGGGTATTCGGGATGATCGTGGGATTTTTCGGCTTTGGGTATACGGAACTGGCCCGGCATTTCTCCGAAATCGAGCAGAGCTTCGGCATGTTCGACAACCCTGAGCTGGTGCGCGTGGTCTCCATCCTTTCGCCGATGCTTGCCATTGCCGGCGGCGCGATGGCCCATTCGCGGGCGCTGTGGGGGGGCGTGCTCATGCTGCTCTCTGCGGCGGGGTTCTGGTGGGCCTTCGGTTTTGGCGTCTTCACCATGTTCCCGATCGCCTTTGCGGGGCTTGGCGGGGTCCTCGCCCTGGCGGCAGGACGACCCGATGAACCGCGGGCACATTTCTAACCCCCCGTGTCTTGGTCGGCAGGCCCGCCAACGACGGAACACGAGGCGGGTTGTTCTGTGCGGGTCGCAGGGCGCGTCCGACTTGCGCATTCATGAGTGAATACTCGGGGCTGGCTCCAAAGATGTGGCGGGGTCTGCGGGCGGGTCGCCCGGTAGTCTTGGGACCCGGTAGTCTTGGGACCGGACACCCGGATTTGTTTTGGTCTTTCGGTCGCGGCCAGGATGGGTCGTGTCTCCGAAGCACCGGGACGCGATCCGTGCCGGGACCCGGATCATTCGCCGTGCCGGGATCGGGTTCAACCAACACATAACGGGGTCAGGTTGCACCGACATAGTTCGTGGGCGCGCCAGGAAGGCGGCACCCGCTTTGATGCGCTGCCCGGGCAGCACTAGCCTTTGGAGCCGTGTGGGGGTGTCAAACCGCTTCGGCGCTCCGCAGCTTGCTGGTTTGCAAACCCAACAGCTGATCGACCGAGAGCACACCCGCGCCCTTGATCACGAGAGTGACCAGCGTCAGCATCCAGAAGGCCCTCTGGTCAAGGATCACCGAGTCGGGGATGCGGTCGAACCACGCCCCCAGCGTTTCGCTGTGCTCGATCCCACCATGGCCGTAGAGATCGGTGAGGCTTTGCACCACGACAAAGCCGATCATTCCTAGGGCGGCAAGCCGGGTCGCCAAACCGATCACGATCAGCAGGGGCAAGAGGAACTCCGCCCATGTGCCGGCAACCACAACGGCCCAGTGGAACACCGAGAGCTGTGACGTGTCATAGACCACCGCTTCCATCGCCTTGGGGAAGATCTGCGCATAGGCGCCGGTGGAGGGAATCAGGAACCCGAGCAGACCATCGCCCAGCTTGGTGGCGGCGGACGCCCAGAAATAGGCCAGAAGCGTTGCGGCAAAGACAAAGCGGGCCAGAAGCGGCAGCAGCCCGTCTGTCCAACGCTCCAGGCCGGCAAAAAGGGTGTTGTGGAGGGTGATGAGGCGGGACACTGGGCAGGCTCCTTCCGGATGGGTGATGGGCAGGGACGGCCCCCCGGGGGCCATTGTTGGTTGGGCAGGCGGCAGCATCGCCCCGCCGGGCAGGTCTTCGATGACCCATTTGCGCAGAGGCAATCCGGTCGTGGCATCATGGCGCCTGAGCGGGCCGGTGCCACCCGGCGCGCCTGCGCCTCAGGTAGACAGGTCGGTGATCGCGCCGGTCTTGAGCAAGAGACCCAGCATCTGTGGCAGGTCGAACCCGTCACCCGCCGCATCGATCGCCGTGCCGAAGGACGCGCCGGATTGCAACGCCAGGACGAAGCGCGCGCCGCCGTCGGGCAGCAGATGCGGCTCCGGATCGAACTCCGGCCGGGTCACGAGGATGTCTTCGGCGCGGGCCGCGGGTTTTGGCTGATCGGGGCGCAGCGTGTAGCGCCACACCGACAGCGCGGGCCAAGGGCTCGTCACAATGCGGGTGGCCGGGGCCAGAGCGAAGCGGGCCGCCATCAGTGCCGACTCTTCGAGCCCTTGCAGCCGGGCCGGGTCGAGCGCGGGCGCATCGGCCGCGTGATAGGCCTCGCGCATGGCGAGCTCCAGCCGTGCCACATCACCAAGATACCCAAGGCCGGACAGCGCTGGCAGGGTTTCGAGGAAACCGGGAAAGCTTGCGCCGTAAAACATCATGACCGGCGAGTCAGGCGGGTTTTGACGCAGGTAAAGCCCGGCCACATGGTTGAAATTCTCTTCGCCAAGCAGCTTGGCGACTGCCGGAAATCCCGTCGCCAACGCCTCTCGCAGAGATACGGCGACGTTGTTGCGATACACCGCATAGCGGCGTCCGGCGGGCCGGTCCTGCGCGTCGCGCAGACCCGACGGGATCGGGTGCGACGCGTCCAGCAAGGCGGCGCGAAACGCGTCTTGCGGCACGGTGGCGCGGGTGGCCGCGGTGACAGCAGCGGTCTCGGTCATGCCTTCACACCGGCGCTTACCCGCGACAGCGCGGCTTCGGCGCGGCGGGCTTCCTCGGCCAGGACCGGCCAATCCGGCACATCCGTATCCCATTCAATGAGCAGCGGACGCGCGCCTGTCCGGTCGAGCGTGATATCGAGCAGAGCCCAGACCGGATCGGCGACGGCGCGTCCGTGGCTGTCGATCAGGAGCGGCAGGCCGTGGTCGTCCTCGTCCTCGTCATGGCCCCCGAGATGGATTTCGCCCACCGCGTCAAGCGGGAAGGCATCGATATAGCCTTGCGGCGCGTAGCCAAGGTTTGTGGCCGAGACAAAGACGTTGTTCACGTCGAGCAACAGGCCACAACCGGTGCGTCGCGCAAGCTCCTTCAGGAAATCGGTTTCGGACCAGTCGCTTTCGGCGAAGGCCAGATAGGAGGAGGGGTTTTCGAGCAACATCTGCCGGCCAAGCGTGTCTTGCACGAGCGCGATGTGGTCTGCCACGCGGGCAAGCGTCGCCGCCGTGTAGGGCAAGGGCAGAAGATCGTTGAGAAAATGGCTGTCATGGGTGGACCACGCCAGATGCTCGGAGAAGCTTGCCGGGTTGATCCGGTCCACCAGTGTCTTGAGCCGTGCGAGATGATCGCGATCGAGCGGCTCCGCGCCGCCGATCGACAAGCCGACCCCGTGCACCGAGATCGGGAAGCGCTCGGCGAGCGCGTTGAGCTGCGCAAGCGGCCGCCCGCCATCGCCCATGTAGTTTTCCGCGTGAATTTCGAGCCAGCCGACAGGGGCGGGGTCGTCCATCAGGGCGGCAAAGTGCTGCGGCTTGTAACCGACACCGGGCAGCGGGGGCAGGGACGGGCTCAGGTCGTACATCGGACGGATCCTTGTTGCGCGGGGGCCGGGCAGACATGCGAGCCCCTCGCCTGGATATGCGCCGCGGATGCCTTGGCGCCTGCGGCGGGTCGGTTCGCGAAAGGGCGCGGCGTGGCGCCCTTTGGCTGAGTTTGTCCGCGCGCGGCGATCAGCTTTGCGGCAAGTCGCGCTCAAGCGCTTCGAGCGACCCCATGCGTGCGGAGCCGTCTGCCATGGCGGGCAGTTCGATCTCGGCGCAGGTGCCCGCGTCAACCAGTGTCCACGCGTTGCCCTGGTAGTCAACCGTCGAGGATCCCGCGCAGGTGGTGCCGGGACCGGCGGCGCAGTCGTTTGCACCGGCGAGGCTCACACCGAAGCACTTTTCCTTTTCCATGGCAGCGGCTTCATCCGCGTGACCGATGAAAGAAGCGGCAACGGCGCCGACGAGGGCTGCGGTGGTGAGTGTCTTGGACATGGTATTTCCTTTCGGGTGGTGGGCCTCTTGCGAGGTCCGTGCTGGGTTGTTCTGTCCGAGGCGTTGACCGCCTTGGCCTCCCAACACTGACGCCGTGGCGCGCTTGAGGCTATTCACGGGCGCGTGCATCACGGCACCGTCAGCGTGCGTGGCACCGCCGTGAACCCTTGCAGGTGCAGAAAACCAATAAAAACAAGCGCAACGAAAAAGGCCCCGAAACATATCGGGGCCTTTCCAGAAGGTTCCAGCGCAGGAATGTTACAACAAATCCGGTGGCGTAGCCTCGATTGAGAGGCTGCTCACGATCTCCGTCAGATCTGTCACCTTTGTTTGCTTCTCGCCGAGCCGGCGCACGGTCACGGTGCGCTCCTCCACTTCGCGATGGCCGATGGCAAGGATCACCGGCACCTTTCCGACGGAATGCTCGCGGACCTTGTAGTTGATCTTTTCGTTGCGGATATCGGCCTCCGCGCGGACCCCTGCATCGCGCAGGGCGGCGACGACCTCGTGCACATAGGCGTCCGCCTCCGACGTGATCGAGGCCACCACAACCTGCCGTGGTGCAAGCCAGAAGGGCAGCTTGCCCGCGTGTTCCTCGATCAGGATGCCGATGAAACGCTCAAAGCTTCCGAGCGTGGCGCGGTGCAGCATGACGGGGCGGTGTTTTGCCCCGTCCGAGCCGATATAGCTCGCGTCGAGCCGCTCAGGGAGGACAAAATCGGCCTGAAGCGTGCCGCATTGCCAGTCCCGACCGATCGCGTCGGTCAGGACAAATTCCAGCTTGGGGCCGTAAAAGGCCCCTTCGCCCGGATTCAGCTCGAACTCGCAACCTGCGGCAAGCGTGGCCGATTTGAGAGCGGCTTCTGCTTTGTCCCAGATTTCATCGGACCCGGCACGCGTCTCGGGGCGATCCGAGAATTTGACCTTGAACTCAGCGAAGCCGAGGTCGCGATAGATGCCGGCAAGGAAGTCGATAAAGCGTTTGGTTTCATCTTGTATCTGATCCTCTCTGCAAAAGATGTGCCCGTCGTCCTGAGTGAACCCACGAACACGCATGATGCCGTGCAGGGCACCGGAAGGCTCATATCTATTGCACGAACCGAATTCGGCCATACGCAACGGCAGATCCCGGTAAGATTTCAGACCTTGGTTAAAAATCTGTACATGACAGGGGCAGTTCATCGGCTTTAGCGCGTTGACCGATTTCTCGCGGGCGTGTTCCTCGTCCACTTCGACGATGAACATGTGCTCCTGATACTTGTCCCAATGCCCGGACTCGACCCACAGCTTGCGGTCCACGACCTGCGGGGTGTTGACCTCCACATAGCCGCCGCGACGCTGCTGACGGCGCATGTAATCCTGAAGGCCGGTATAGATGGTCCAGCCGTTGGGATGCCAGAAGATCTGGCCGGGGGCCTCTTCCTGCATATGGAAAAGGTCCATCTCGCGGCCCAGCTTGCGGTGATCGCGCTTGGCGGCTTCTTCAAGCATCGTGAGATGCGCGCGCAGGTCCTCGCGGTTCTTGAAGGCCACGCCATAGATCCGCTGAAGCATCGCGCGATCACTGTCCCCGCGCCAGTAGGCACCGGCCACGTTCATCAGCTTGAAGGCGTCGGCCGGAACCTGCCCGGTGTGTTGCAGGTGCGGACCACGGCACAGATCCTGCCAGTCGCCGTGCCAGTACATCCGCAGCGGCTCGTCGCCGGGGATGCTCTCGATCAGCTCGACCTTGTAGGGTTCGCCGCGCTCTTCGTAATACCGCACCGCCACGTCGCGGTCCCAGACCTCGGTGCGGACCGGATCGCGCTTGTTGATGATCTCTTTCATCTTTTTTTCGATGGCGCCGAGATCCTCGGGCGTGAACGGCTCCTCGCGGTCGAAATCGTAATACCAGCCGTTTGCGATCACCGGGCCGATGGTGACTTTCACATCGGGCCAGATCTCCTGCACGGCGCGGGCCATGATATGGGCAAGGTCGTGGCGGATCAGTTCCAGAGCGGGGGCATCATCGGCCAGCGTGTTGATGCCAATCGCGGCATCCGCTTCTATCGGCCATTGCAAGTCCCAATGCGCCCCGTCCACGGTCGCGGAGATGGCCTTCTTGGACAGGGATTTGGAAATGGAGGCAGCGACCTCCGCCGGGGTCACGCCGGCTGGATAGGATCGTGCATTGCCATCGGGAAAGGTCAGGGAAATATCGGCCATAGCGGCAGAACTCCTCGTCGGTTTGGCGCCCACGGAACGCCCGGTTGCGGGTTATGTCCGACGCCAAATATGGCGTCACGGGCCAAGCGACGCGCGCAGAGCCGTGCGCCTTGTGCGCCCGGTCCGCGCGTGTGTCAAGTCCGTGCCTAGCGATGCGCGCGTCTCTCTTGCCGGAGACCCACGGTGCAAACGGGGCCGGACCGACGGCAGCGGGGGGGGTGGCCGGGCAGGGGCGAGTCATATTCGCCACCGTCCGCGTCAGAATGCCCGCATTGAATTGACATCCCGTTCGCGGTTTACGATGCAGGTGCAAAACATTTGACCGTGTGCCGCCCGTGACGGTCGGAGCGTTGCGCATGGGGAGACATTGAAGGCAGGGGCGATGAGCGAAATTTCATATATGGAAGGACCGCGCGGTGACCGTCTGGCTTATGCCAAGACCGAAGGGCGCGGCCCATGCATCGTATTCCTGCCAGGATACCGCTCTGACATGGGTGGGACGAAGGTTGTGCATCTTGAAGCCTGGGCGCGGCGCGAAGGGCGTGCGTTCTTGCGGCTGGATTACGCCGGACATGGCGCCTCTGGCGGTGTTTTCGAGGAAGGCTGTATCGGGGATTGGACCGATGACGCGGAGGCCGTGATCCGTGCGGTCTGCGATACGCCGGTGGTTCTGGTCGGCTCGTCCATGGGCGGTTGGGTCGCCTGTCTATTGTCGCAGCGCATGCGGCTGAAGGCTTTTGTCGGGATCGCCGCGGCACCGGATTTCACCGAAGACGGGTTCTGGGCCAGCTTCTCGGAGGCGCAGCGCCGCCAGGTGATGGAGGAGGGGCAACTCATCATGCCATCGCCGCACGAAGACCCCTACGTGGTCACACGCAAGGTGATCGAGGATGGGCGGCGGCATCTGGTGCTGCGGGACCGCTTGCCGATGGACTGGCCCGTGCGGCTGATGCAGGGCTCCGAGGATGAGGCCGTGACGCGCGACACTGCGTTGGCGCTGTTCGATCGGATCGAAAGCCCGGACCTGACACTGACGCTGGTCAAGAACGGAGATCATCGGTTTTCCTCGCCCGAATGCCTGGCGCATCTCGAAAAGACGGTCGCGGATCTTATCGCGGATCTCTAGGCAAAAAAGCTGGTTTTTCACAGTATTTCCAAGCGCTTTAGGCGGCGGCCTTACACGTTCGGCCTGCGATGCGGGCGGGACCGCAGATCGATCGGCGGTTTTGAATGCGCGAGAGATCTTCTATGGTTCTCTGAACGCAGCCAGGCGGGCGCGCTCCGCTCGGCACGCCCCGTCCTCTGCTGTTTGGTTTGCCGGGACCGCCATGCAGGCGTGCACCGACGCAGCGGGGCGATGACGCAATGGCCGACGCGGGATCGGTCGCGCGCGCCGGGCGGCGGAACGGCGCCACGCACGGCACCATAGTCTGAAGGGAGGGTCCGCCATGCGCCGACCGCGCAGCATGTGGTCGCTGGAAACGCTGGGGCGTGAACGGTTGAGCCGCCATTTCTGGATGCGTGAATTCCTCTATTCGGAGATTGGCAACATCCACGCGGTGCCCAACATCCCCGATCACCCGGATCTGGCACTGGAGCGCGGGCGGGCCTTTGCGACGGCTTTGCTCGATCCGCTTGAGGAGACGTTCGGGCGGATATTCGTGCGCTCGGGCTATCGCTCGGCGACGTTGAACGCGTTCGGCAATGCCCGGAAGTTGAACTGCGCGCGCAACGATTACCCGCTGGAATGCCATATCTGGGATTTGCCGGATGTGCCGGTTGCCGGGGCGTCAGTGGTGATCCCGTGGTTTGCGGAGCGCTACGCGCAGGGGCGCGACTGGCGCGATCTGGCGTGGTGGATGCATGACCATCTGGACTATTCGGAGATCTGGTTTTTTCCCAAACTCTGCGCCTTCAATATCGCCTGGCGGCCAGACCCGCAGCGGCGCATCGACAGCTATATCGCGCCCAAGGGGACCTTGTTGCGCGCAGGCGGGTGTCCGCAAGAGGACAAGACCACCCGTGCGGCGCGCTACGCGGATTTTCCGACCTTCCGGGGTCTGCTCCTTCCGGTTTGAGCGCCGCCTGTGCGCGCCCCGCATCCTGCAGGGCCGAGACGATCCGTGTTTACGAAGTTTAAAGAAATATTAGCCATTTTTGCTCAGGGAGCAGTCGACGGATCAACGCCTTGACCGGCGGGAGTGACGACGAATTGCGGGATTTGACCGGGCTTGGTTAAGCAAGCGAGCGGGATGCGGTGGATGGAGTGATGGTAAGAGCGACACGGCCATGGCCCGCCGGTGGGTGGTGCGCGCAGGGCAGCGAAGGTGCCATCGCGCAGCGCCGGGCCGGGGCGGCAGGACCATGATGGCCTTTGACAGCAGAGGCGCGGATTTTGCCGGATTTCTGGCCAAGGTGAACGGCGCGGTATGGGAAGCCCGCGCGCTCGATGCGGCGCTGGCCACCCATTACCACCCGCAGGTCATCCTCCGAGACGCGGGCGGGCTTGGCTTTGGGCCTGCGGGGATCGGTGCGGATGTGCTGGGTCAGATTGCGGCGTTTCCGGACCTGTCCCTGCGGATCGAGGACGTCATGTGGTCCGGTGGCGCGCAGGTGGGGATGCTGGGCTCGGAGCGTGCCATGGGCTTTGCCCGCCATAGAGGCGGCGGGCTCTACGGGGCGCCGTCGGGGGCGCCGGTGCGCTTCCGCGTGATGGCGGATCGCTATGCCAAGGCCGAGCGGATTTCCGATGTCTGGCAGGTGCGCGATACCGGCGCGATCCTGCGCCAGATCGGGGTCGATCCGCGCGTTTGGGCCGGCGAACAACTCGCGCGGCTCGATCCGGAGACCCAACCATTCACCCCGGCACGCGATGTGCAGGGGCCTTACACGGGCACGGGCACGGCAAACCAGTGGTGCATGGCCTTTTCCGAGCTTCTCGAACGGGTCATGCTCGGCGGGTTTTCCGCGATCCCGGAACAGTATGACCGCGCCTGCGCGCTGCATTATGCCGGCGGGGAGCCCGGTTTTGGGCCGGAGTCGGCAGAGGCGTTCTGGCTCGGGCTGCGCGCCTCGTTTCCCTCGGCGGACTTCGCGGTGCATCACCGGATCGGGATCGAGGAGCCACTTTTGCCGCCGCGCGCCGCGCTGCGTTGGTCGCTCACCGGACGCCATGACGGGTGGGGCTTGTTCGGTGCGCCCACGGGGGCGGAGGTGCACGTGATGGGGCTGAGCCATGCGGAGTTCGGGCCCCGGGGGTTGCGTCGCGAATGGAGCCTGATTGACGAGTCGGCCATCTGGATGCAGATCGCGGCCAAGACAGGCTGAGCGCGCGATTCTGTGGATAAGTCCCGCCAATATGCAACGGGCTGTCAAAGATGCGCCTATCGTGCACCAAAATGAGAGGGCAACCCGCTGTTTTGCCTAGAGCGCGCTACTATGCGTTGTGTTTTTGTTGACCCCAGCCACTAGATCGGCATGATTTTGCCAAAGATCATCGAGGGGGATCAGGCATGTTGAAACGCGCGGGTGCGCTGGCTGCGGCGGCGCTCATGGCAGGAACATTATCGGTTCAGGCACAACAGGATTGCGGTGGATATTACACGGTCAAACGCGGCGATACGCTGTCGTTGATCGCGGACCGGCTCTATCAGAACGCGGCGCGCTGGACGGTCATCTACCGCTCCAATGCGGAGATCATCGCCAGCCCGGATTCGATCCGGGTGGGCCAGACCTACCGGATGCCATGCATCGAGGGTTTGCCCGTCGGACTGGGCGGCACCGGCGCTCCGACACCGGTTGTGCGTGAAGCGGTGGCGCCTGCGCCACGCCCGGCGGCCCCGGCTGTCGTTCCGGCGCCAGCCGATGAGGCGGTGACGCGCACGGCGTCGATTCTCTCCGCTCCGCCACAGGGTATGCGCGTGCGGCTGCTCGCGGCGGACGATTTTCGCCCCTTCACCAATCGCCTGCTGATGAGTTCCGGCCTGATCACCGATATCGTCAACCGTGCATTGGTGGCCTCTGACGGCATCGCCGAGCACGAATTTTTCTGGGTCAATGATCGGCGCGCGCATCTCGATCCGATGCTGAGCGAAGGCATGGCCGATCTCGCTTTCCCGTGGCGCAAACCCGATTGCGACGCACAGTCGACCGCGGCCGTTTGCACGGACTACCTCTATTCGGAGCAGATGTTCGAAATGCTCGTGGTGCTGTTCACCGCGAAGGACCGCCCCATCACCTATCGGGCCCCCACCGATCTTGCCGGTTTGCGGGTCTGCGCGCCGCTGGGTCACGACACGCAGGCACGCTATGGTCAGGGTGCGGATTACCTCGCGCGGGCCGGCGCGCGGTTGCAACAGCCCGAACGGGCGGAGGATTGCTTCAATCGTCTGCACGACGGCGTTGTCGACGCCGTGGCGATGAACGAGTTCACCGGCCGCGTGGTGCTCAAGGACATGGGTCTTTCGGACGCGGTGTCCTTGCAGCTTGGCCGCCCGTTGGCCATCGAGGGGTTGCACGCGGTTGCGCACCGGTCGAACCCCAATGCCGAAGAGATGATCGCGGCCTTTGACAGGGGATTGGCGCGGATCCGCCAAAGCGGCGAATACCTGACCGTGCTCGATCAGCACATGTCCAGTATCTGGGAAGGCCTCTGAGATGGGCCGGGCGCATCACGCGGCCCGGTTGACCGGCCGAGCCGACCGGCCGGTCCCGGTTGCACAGGGCGGATCCGCCGCCCTGCCTGCACCGGCCACCATGCGTGGGGGCGCGATGACCTCGGGAAGAGGGGTTCGGAGGCGCGTGCGCGCGCTCGCGCAACTGGGTGTCATGTGTCTCGGTTTTGCGGTCTTTGCCGCTGATCGCGCCGCGGCGCAAAACTGCGGCTACACGCACGCCGTCAGCGACGGTGAAACGGTCTTTACCATCGCAGAGGCGATCTATGGCGATCCGGAGAAATGGACGCTGCTGTATTACGCAAATGAGGATCTGTTGAAGGCGCAGGTGTTTCAGGTGAACCCGGGTGACGCGCTGGAGATCCCGTGCCCGCCCGGTGTCGAAGCGGTTGCAAAGCCAGAACCCATTATGCGTCCGGATGTTGAGCTTGCCCTGCTCACGGGTTCGGGCAAGGCTCCGTTCACGGATCGCGACTGGCCCGGCGAAGGCATGGTCACCGAGCTTGTGAATGCGGCTTTCGAAGCGACGCCGAACCCGGTCGATTATGAGATCGTCTGGGATGACAATTGGTCCCGACATCTGTTTCCCACCTTGTCGGACGGAACGCTCGACATGGGCTTCCCATGGGTGAAGCCCGATTGCGCCGGCACGCCGGATCATCCGCATTGCGTCCAGTTCCACTTCTCTGATCCGGTAGTCGAGGTTCTTGTGCTGCTTTTCGTGCGCACCGGCGACGGATTTGCCTTCGACAGCGATGCGGATGTGGTCGGAAAACGGCTGTGTCGCCCGGAGGGGCATTTCACCCACGATCTTGACCGCGCCGGGCGTGGCTGGCTCACGAGCGGTGCTGTCACGTTGGAGCGGGTGGCCAACGCCGATGCCTGTTTCGAAGCACTGATGGCTGGAACGGTGGACGCGGTGAGCGTCTCCCTGTTTGACGGGGCGGATGCGATGAACCGGCTGAACCTTTCCGATAAGGTGCGCCCGCTCGAGCGCCCGCTGTCCGTCGAAGGGTTGCATGTGGTGATCTCCAAGACGCATTGGCGCGGCACGGCACATCTTTATCGGTTGAATGCCGGTCTGGCTGCGCTCAAGGCGTCCGAGCGATACGGACAGATCGTTTCGAAACATCTCGATCTGTTCTGGGAACGGATGCAGGGCAGCTGACCGGGGAGCAAAAGGAAGCCGCGGCACATGGCGTGCCCTTCAGGTTCCGGACACACTGACAGATCGGTGTGCCGGACACCGATATCCGGCGCATGCATCATGATAGGACACGGCCTCGCCTGTGCCTCCGTGCGCTCCGGGCGCGCGTCGTTTTGGCCGGGAAGGGGGTCAGCCCGCTATCCGGTCCCGCCCTTTCGATCGGCATGCTGCACGGGAAATCGCCGATAGCTGAAGCCTTTAACGGGCAGGTCTTTTCATGCCGGTGCGGTCTGTTAGGGTCGCGGCGAGCGCTGCCGGGGGGCGCTTTTGTTTATACGCCTGGCGCGGCGCGAGACGCTGCGCCTGGAGCAATTGAGTTGGGTGGAACATGCGCGAACCTTTGGTTTTTCTGCCGGGGATGATGAGTGACGCGCGGGCCTTTGGTCCGCAGCTGGCAGACCTGTCCCGCGACACTGCGGTGATGGTGGGGCCGATGACAGAAGGCGAACGGATCGAGGAGATCGCCTCGGGCTTGCTCGATGTGCTGCCGCGCCGCGCGGCCCTCGTGGGGCATGGCATTGGCGCGGTTGTGGCAATGGAGGTGCAGCGCCGCGCGCCGGATCGGGTTGCGCGCTTGTGCCTGATGCATGCGTCGCCGCTTGCCGATACGCCGCAGGAGGCTGCTGCGCGCGATCCGCTCATTGTGCGCGTGCGTGCCGGGCGGTTGGCGGAGGTGATGCGCGAGGAGATCCCGCCGGAGGCGCTGGGCGTGGACGCGCCGCGCCACGAGATTCTCGAGCTGGTCGCGGACATGGCGGCGGTGTTGGGCCCGGAGGTCTTTGTTCGACAGATGCGCGCCTTGCAGCGGCGCCGGGATCAGGTGACGACCTTGCGCAAGATCGCCGTGCCAACGCTTGTTCTGTGCGGCGGGCAGGACCCGATCGTGCCGCTCAAGCGCCACAGCTTCATGGCGGAGCTTATCCCCGGCGCACAGTTGCAGGTGATCGAAGAGGCAGGACACTTTCCAGCGCTCGAGGCACCGGAAGCGGTGGCGATGGCGTTGCGCGACTGGATGGCGCAGCCATTGGTGTTGCGCTGAGCGACGATGCGGTGTCACGCATGTGGCCTCGCTTGGAGATTGACGGGGCCTGCGCAAGCGCCTAAGCCCGCGGTCGCGTGGAAGGCTGGACGGCCGCTCTCGGGGGTGCGCCTCCGGGAGAGGAAAGTCCGGACTCGCTGAAGCGCCGGTGCCGGGTAACGCCCGGGCAGGGCAACCTGACGGATAGCGCCACAGAAAACAAACTGCCCGGTCCTCGGATCAGGGAAAGGTGAAACGGTGGGGTAAGAGCCCACCGCGGCCCTGGCAACAGGGCCGGCATGGCAAGCCCCACCGGGAGCAATGCCAAATAGGGATGCCGCGCGGGCTGATCCTTTCGGGGATATCGCCGCAGGGCCGCTTCAGCCCCAGGCATCCGGGTTGGCAGCACGAGCCGCCGGGCGACCGGTGGCCAAGATGAATGGTCGTCGATCGGTGGGGGAACCCGCCGTGAACAGAATCCGGCTTACAGGCCTTCCACGCCTTGCTTGTTCGGAGAAGAGTCGGAGCGGCTCGTCGGGCCGGACCCGTCCGCCTCGCGCAGAGCGCCGGACCCGGCCCGCCTCGCGCAGAGCGCCGGACCCGGCCCGCCTCGCGCAGAGCGCCGGACCCGGCCCGCCTCGCGC
>NZ_JAFMPQ010000048.1 GCF_020667845.1 Cognatishimia sp. F0-27 | reverse complement strand
CCTCGGCATCCCACCCGGTTTCTTTGGGCCGGAAATATCCCGGGGGTGTGGGGGCTGGCCCCCACCTTCACCATGCACCAACCCTGCAAGCGACGCCGGCCTGCCATGTGCTTTGATCAGCCCCGGTCCAGCGGCAAGGCCCGCTCGATCAGGCGCGCAAAGAAGCTCGCCCCGACCGGCGCGATCCGATCGTTGAAATCATAAGCCGGGTGATGACAGCCCGGCGTGTCTCCCTGCCCCACGAACAGGTATGCGCCCGGCCGCGCCTGCAACATATACGCGAAATCCTCCCCCGGCGTGATTGGCGGCGTGTCCGCGTCCACCTTGTCGGCCCCGACAACCTCGCGCGCCACCTCCGCCGCAAAGGCCGCCTGCGCGGCATGGTTCACCGTGGGGGGATACCCGACCTCGTAGTCAAGCTCGGCTCCCATCCCGAAACTCTTTGCCTGAAAAGTCACCAGATCGGCCATCCGCGCGCGCACGACCTCCTGCACCTCCGGCTCGAAATACCGCACGGTGCCGTTGACATGAGCCTTGTCGGGGATGATGTTCGACGTGGTCCCGGTGTGGATCTGCGTGACCGACAGCACCAGGCGGTCGAGCGCGTTGACATTGCGCGCCACGATGCTCTGCAACGCCATCACCATGGCAGCCGCACAGAGCACCGGATCGCTTGTTTCCTGCGGCGTGGCCCCGTGCCCGCCAACGCCCCGCACGACGATGGTGAATTCGTCCACCCCCGCCAGAAGCGTGCCGGAATTGGTGTGAAACGTGCCCTCTTCGAGCCCGGGCGTGTTGTGCAAACCATAGACCTCCGCGATGTCAAACCGCTCCATGATCCCCTCTTCAACCATGATCCGCCCTCCGCCTTCGGCCTCTTCGGCTGGCTGAAAGATCAGCGCCACGCGCCCGGCAAAATTGCGCGTCCGTGCCAGGTATTGCGCCGCACCAAGCAGCATGGTCGTATGCCCGTCATGCCCGCAGGCATGCGCGCAGCCGGGCACGGTGGAGGCGTGGGGCGTGCCGGAAAGATCCTCCATCGGCAAAGCATCCATATCCGCGCGCAACCCGATGGTGCGGCCTGGCGCGCGCCCTTCGATGATCGCCACCACACCAGAGGTGGCAATGCCCTGATGGATCTCCGTGATCCCGGCGGCCCGGAGCCTCTCGACGACGAATTGCGCGGTTTCATGACAGGCCAGCCCCAGTTCGGGATGCGCGTGCAAATGCCGGCGCCACCCCGCCATCTCCGCTTCCAGCGCCGCAATCGAATTTATTACCGGCATCCCGATCTCCTTGTTGCCATAACCTTCATGGGGACGACCCCGCCCTGAAAGAGCGCGGAACCGGCCCGCTGCAGGCGCGCGGTCGACATGGCGCTCCCGGCCGATCCGGCGCGCGCATTTTCCGACGCGCGTCCCGGCCCGCCCGGCGCCGGCCCGTAGACGGGCCGCGCGCGCTGCTCCATCCCGCAGCGCCCGATCCTCCCGCCCAATTGTAACGGTTCCATAACCGCGCGGAAGACACCAGCACGAGACTCGCCCCGCCAAGGCTTGGCGGTCACCGGCGCGTCGCCAGACTACCGGACGAACAGGCCGTCTCGCCCGCGTGGCACCGCGCCGCACCCGCGTCCCGCCCGTCGGCTCAGAGACGGCGGGAGACGGGGTCCGACAAGACGAAGAGACACCGGCACAGGCGCCAGCAACGCTCCAAATGGCCGCGCCCCACGAACCAAGAGCGCTCCGGGCCCCGCGCGGGCGCAGGCGGCGCCCGACATGCACGCCGCCGCGTGCGGCCTGCCTCTCGCCCTGGCATCAGCATCCCCGCCAACGCGCGTCCGGCCGCTGGCCCACAAGCCGACGGCCACGGCACGCCCGCCCCGGTTGTTGCGCCCTCCCCGCTCTGGACTCCGCACCCGCCTTCCACCAACAGTCGGGTCAGACCCTGCAAACCGGAGCCGCCCATGACCGATACTGCCCGTCCCGATCTCGATGAACACGGCCTGCCCGCAGACCGCCCGGGCCTCGGGATGGCGCGTCTGCTGGAGATCATGCGCCGCCTGCGCGATCCGGACAGCGGCTGCCCCTGGGACATCGAACAGGATTTCGCCTCCATCGCGCCATACACGATCGAAGAAGCCTACGAGGTGGCGGATGCGATCGAGCGCGAGGCCTGGGACGAGCTCAAGGGCGAGCTTGGCGATCTGCTCTTCCAATCGGTTTTTCACGCGCGCATGGCCGAGGAGCGCGGGCTGTTCGCATTTGATGATGTTGCGCGGGGCATGGCCGCCAAGATGGTGGCCCGCCACCCCCATGTCTTCGGCGCGCAGAGCCGCGACAAAAGCGCGGAGCAGCAGACCCGCGATTGGGAAGAGATCAAGGCCGCCGAACGCGCGGCCAAATCGGTCACCGGCGTGCTTGACGATGTGGCTGCCGGGCTTCCGGCCCTGATGCGCGCGGTCAAGCTGCAAAAACGCGCGGCCCGCGTGGGCTTCGATTGGCCATCGACGGACGAGGTGATCGACAAGCTGATCGAAGAGGCCGACGAGCTGCGCCGCGCGGCCCCCGGCCCGCATCGCGAAGAGGAATTCGGCGATCTGCTCTTCGTCATGGCCAATCTCGCGCGCCATCTCGGGATCGATCCGGAAACCGCCCTGCGGGGGGCAAATGCCAAGTTTACCCGCCGGTTCCGCAGCATCGAGGCCGCCCTTGCCGCCGAGGGACGCCGACCGGAAGACAGCGACCTGACGGAAATGGACGCGCTTTGGGACGCGGCAAAGGCCGCGGAAAAATCTTCGCAGAAGCAGGGGGAGAAGACGAACGCCTTGAGGTCCCCGAAGCCCGACGCGTCCTGAACCGATCCCCGGACCGTCCCGCGCCACGGGCGATCAAACCCGGCACCGCATAGGGCCAAAAGCCTAAGCCCCCGACCCTGCGCCGGGTGCCATCCCGACATAGACCATCCCGACATAGGCCAACCCGGCAAGCTCCAGCCCGAACACCGCCCCGGCACTTGCTATCGCGTCACGCGCCAGCCCAAACACCGTCGCGGCGCGCTATCGCGTCGCGCGCCAACCCAAACACCGTCCCGACACCCGCTATCACGACGCGCGCTAACCCAAACACCGTCCCGGCACAGGCCAGCGCAAACACCGTCCCGCCACAGGCCAGCGCGTTACGCATCAGCCCGGCTGGCGCACGCCACCGCCAACCGCACGGCGCAGCGGCGCGGCCCGCTTTGCTCCGCCCCGCGCCGATCCGCGCCGATCCGTTTCGTCTCGCTCTGTTTCATCTCCGTGCGCCCCGCTCTAATCCATCCCGTTGGGCAGTCGCCAGTCTGCTCACAACGCCCTTTTCCGGAACGGTGCTTGCCGGGCGCCTCACACAGCGGCCGTGCGACCGGCCTTGATCCGATCGGTCACGCGACGGCAAAAGTGGCTGGCCCATGCCCGCGCCGTTCCTGTCCCTGCCGCGCCGCCTTCCCGCGCTGTCCAAGTCCCGCTTCCGAAAAACCGGTCAGACAGGCGCATCCGTCACACGACACAAAAAAACGGCGCCCCGGAGCGGGACGCCGTTCTTGTTTGACTGCTTGGTCCGGACCACGCGCCAAGCAGCGGCGCGTGGCGCAGCACAGGATTACTGCGCGTCGCTGATGAACTTCACCGCGTCGCCGAATGTCTGGATGTTTTCCGCGGCATCGTCCGGGATCTCGATACCGAACTCTTCTTCGAAAGCCATGACCAGCTCGACCGTGTCGAGGCTGTCGGCACCCAGATCGTCGATAAAGGATGCGTTGTCAGTGACTTTCGCTTCCTCGACGCTCAGGTGCTCGACGACAATCTTCTTAACGCGATCTGCGATGTCGCTCATTTTTATTCCTCACTTCTGCGGGCCGTTGCGACCCTTGCCGTGCCCACGCCCCACCGGTCATTGGTGGATCAGCCGTTCCGGGCGGAGTTGACCGGGACACGCCCGGGGTGGAAGGCGAACCCGCTGCCGGGCCCACCGATTTCTTGCGCGCCTATACCACAGGCGCGGGGGATGGCAAATGCTTTCGCATCCCGGGGTGCCGCGCCATTTGCCGGCGCTCAGAGCATGGCCATGCCGCCATTGACATGCAGCGTGGTGCCCGTGACGTAGCCCGCCTCGGGTGAGGCGAGATAGAGCACACCCGCCGCAATCTCGGCCGGCGTGCCCATGCGCCCGGCGGGAATCTGGGTCAGGATCGCGGCCTTCTGATCGTCGTTGAGCTTGTCGGTCATGGCCGTTTCGATAAAGCCCGGCGCGATGGAATTGACGGTGATTCCACGCGTGGCAACCTCGTAGGCGAGCGATTTCGACATGCCCACGAGCCCAGCCTTGGCAGCGGCGTAATTGCCCTGTCCCGGGTTACCGGTGGCCCCGACGACGGACGTGATGTTGACGATCCGGCCCCAGCGCGCCTTCATCATGCTGCGCAACACGCCCTTTGACAGGCGGAAGGCCGCGGTCAGGTTGACCTCGATCACCTGCGCCCATTCTTCTTCGGACATGCGCATGAACAGGTTGTCCCGGGTGATGCCGGCATTGTTGACAAGGATGTCCACCGCTCCCATGGCCTCGGCGGCCTGCTTTGGCAGCGCCGTGACCGCTTCGGCATCCGACAGGTTGCACGGCAACACATGCGCCCGCTCGCCAAGCTCGGCTGCGAGCGCCTCCAGTGGTTCTGTGCGCGTGCCGGACAGGCCCACAACCGCTCCCGCCCCATGCAACGCACGGGCGATCTCCGCCCCGATGCCGCCGGACGCCCCAGTGATCAACGCGGATTTTCCGCTCAGGTCAAACATGGGTTTCTCCCCTTTTTGCAGTTCTTTGCCGTCTCTTGCGTGACGCGCGCTCATCCCGCCGGCTCAGAAGAGCCCGCGGGTCTCGCAATCGCGCCTCTCAGCCCGCGTCCGTTGCCGCGGCCGTCACATCCGCCGCGCTTCCCACAGCGCGCACCGACGCGCCGCGCTCGATGCGCCGCACCATGCCCGAAAGCGCCTTCCCGGCGCCGATCTCCCAGAACGCATCCACGCCGTGGGAGACCATGAACTGCACGCTTTCGCGCCACCGCACAACGCCGCAGATCTGCTCGACCAGCAGGCCCCGGATCGTCTCCGGATCGCTCACCGCCTCGGCCTTGACATTGGCCACGAGCGGCACCGCCGGCACGGCGATCTCCGCTTCTGCCAGAGCCTGCGCCATGGCTTCGGCGGCCGGTTGCATCAAGGCGCAGTGGAACGGCGCGCTGACCGGCAGCATCACCGCCCGCTTGGCCCCCTCGTCCTTGGCCAGCGCCGCGGCGCGTTCCACCGCATCCTTCGTGCCGGAGATCACCACCTGGCCGGGGTCATTGTCATTGGCTGCCGACACAACGGCACCCTCGGCAGCACGCGCCGCGACCGCCTGCACCGTCGCAAGATCCAGCCCCAGGATCGCCGCCATCGCGCCTTCGCCGACCGGCACAGCGGCCTGCATCGCCCGCCCGCGCGCCCGCAACAGGCGCGCGGCGTCCGTAACGCTCAACGCCCCGGCGGCGGTCAGGGCCGAATATTCGCCAAGCGAGTGGCCCGCCACAAACGCGCCGGACGTGACCGCGATCCCTTCTGCTTCCAGCGCCCGCATGGCCGCAACGGAGGTTGCCATCAGCGCGGGCTGCGCATTCTCTGTCAGGGTGAGCGTCTCGATATCCCCGTCCCAGATCAACCCGGAGAGGCTTTCGCCCAGTGCATCATCCACCTCTTCGAACACCGCGCGCGCCGCCGGGTAGGCATCCGCCAGATCGCGCCCCATGCCAACGGTCTGTGCGCCCTGTCCCGGGAAAATGAATGCTCGGGTCATACTGTCCTCCTGGCCCTCGTTTTGCTCTCCCTACAGGGGGCGCGCGCCGCGCGCAACTCGCTGGCGACGCTTGTGGGTGCGCCGCCAAGGCCTGCCCGGAACCGCCCGCCGGTCTTTCCGGGATGCAGGCGTGCTCCGCCATATCAGGGGCGGGACGGGTTGGAAGGGCCCGCCCTGTCCGCCTCTTCCCGGCAATATCATGAAACCCGAGACGTCGTCGGGGAGCATGGCTCTCCCGCCAGACGCGCCCTCCGCCGGATCGAACCGCCGCGGCACCGCTGATCTGGCATGGAGCGCCGCCAAAGGCTCTGTCCGCGCGGCATCGAGCGTGCCAACCGGACCTGATGGATCGGCTTGCGATGATCCGTATCAACCGTGGCTTGCTTGCCGATCTGCCGGCCCGGCTCCTGCCCGACCAATTCTGACGGACCGCCCGCTTTCGCGCCGTTCCGAAACGCGCCGCAGATACGGCAAACCGCGACCAACACTCCGCGACCGACGATCACAGAAGGCTGACCACTGACCACTGACCACTGACCACAACCCACAACCCACAAACTACAAACCACTAACCACAGCCCAAAACCCACAAACACGGTGAGCCCCAGACGCAAAAAAGGCACCGGGTCATCCGGTGCCTTCATTAAAGCTTCTGGTCACGTGACCCGCTCGGGTCAGGCCCGATGCGGACGCATCGTCACCCCTTGGGCTGCTTGCGGCTCTTCGGCCTTGTCGCGCCCGGCGGTTGCGCAGAGGATACAGGCCAAACCAGCCGCCGCCATGAAGAGCGTCATCGCCAGCCGGATCAGGGCCATGCCCGCCTCCGCGCCGCTTGGAGGGAAGGCCCAAAGGCCGAGGGAGGACACCATCAGGGCGGCTCCCACGATTGCCAGCATGAGCCGGGCAACCATACCCGCAGCGGAAGAGCGTTTCGGGGCGGTGCGGTGGATCGTGATCAACGTCTCTGGCATGGGGTAACCTCGTCCTCTTTGGCTTGCCTTCATACTTGCGGGCCATTCGTGGAGAAATTTGGGCAAGGCAGCGGCAATGCTGCGGCGTGCGGCGCAACAGGCGTGCGGCGCAACAGGCCCGCCGCTTGCCCGCACCACAGTCCTTGCGCAACCCCGCCACTGGCAACCGGCGTAGCGTTGGCCCCGATAAGTGTCGCCGCGCCCTGCGCAACTGGCAAATCCTGCGCCCCATGCCCGCCCCCGCGGCGCGCAACCGGAGCCTTGTTTGCTGGCACCATCATCCTGGGAGTGGCCGCCGCCCTTCTTGTTCCGCCACAAGCGCCCCGCGCGCCCTTGCGTGCTCTGCAAGCCGTTGAGGCTTCGCACGCGTGCGACGGGAACAGGAGCAGCGACAGCGACAACGCCAACGACGAGAACAAGAACAACGACGACGAAGACGAAGACGAAGACGAAAACAAGAACAAGAACAAGAACGGCACCGGCAACACAAAACACAGGCGCAAGCCCCGCATCACCCGACAGGCCTCCCCCTGTTTCCAAGGTGCCCCGCGACGCGCCAATACGCTGGCCGCCCCTGCCCGAGCGCATCCGCCGCAAGACCCTTGCATCGCGCTGCCAGACCTGTATACCGCGCGGGTCTTCCGCAGAACGCACAGAACCGCGCAGTCTCTCGTGGGCCGGGGCGGAAGACCTGAGCCCGAGCCCTATGAAATGCGCCAGACATGATCGGAGATCGCATGCCGCTTTATGAGCATGTTTTTATCGCGCGTCAGGACTTGTCCAACACGCAAGCCGAAGGCCTTGTCGAGCACTTCGGAACCGTCCTTGCCGACAACGGTGGGCAACTCGTGATGAGCGAGTACTGGGGCGTCAAGACGATGGCCTACAAGATCAACAAGAACCGCAAGGGCCACTACGCCTACATGCGCACCGATGCACCGGCAACGGCCGTGCAGGAGATGGAACGCCTCATGCGCCTGCATGACGACGTGATGCGCATCCTGACCATCAAGGTGGACGAGCACGCCGAAGGCCCCTCGATCCAGATGCAAAAGCGCGACGAGCGTGATCGCGGCGAACGCCGTCCCCGTCGCGACTGACCCGACAAGAAGAGGAGATAACCCATGGCTGCAAAACCGTTTTTCCGCCGCCGCAAGGTCTGCCCCTTCTCGGGCGACAATGCACCCAAGATCGACTACAAGGACACCAAGCTCCTGCAACGCTACATTTCCGAGCGTGGCAAGATCGTCCCGTCCCGCATCACCGCCGTCTCGGCCAAGAAGCAGCGTGAGCTGGCCCGTGCAATCAAGCGCGCCCGTTTCCTCGCCCTTCTGCCCTACGCCGTGAAATAAGGAGCGCGCCCCATGCAAGTCATTCTTCTTGAGCGCGTCGCAAAGCTTGGCCAGATGGGCGACATCGTCGACGTCAAGCCCGGCTTCGCACGCAACTACCTGCTGCTGCAGGGCAAGGCGCTGACCGCGTCGAAAGAGAACATCGCCCAGTTCGAAGAGCAAAAGGCGCAACTCGAAGCCCGCAACCTCGAAACCAAAGGCGAAGCGGAAGCGCTCGGCGCACGTCTCGACGGCCAGCAGTTCGTGGTGATTCGCCAGGCTTCCGACGGCGGCAACCTCTACGGCTCCGTGACCACCCGCGACGCGGCGGTCGTGGCCACCGAGGAGGGCTTCTCGCTCGACCGCAAGCAGGTCATCATCCGCCAGCCCATCAAGGAGCTCGGTCTGCACGAGGTCGAGGTGCACCTGCACCCCGAAGTCATGGTCACCATGACCCTCAACGTAGCCCGCTCCCCCGAAGAGGCAGAGCTTCAGGCCTCCGGCAAATCCATTCAGGAGCTTGCCGCAGAGGAAGAAGCCCAAGCTGAATTCGAAATCGCCGAACTCTTCGACGATATCGGGGCAGCCGCCGATGAGGACGAGGCAATCGCCGAGGCCGTCGAAGCCGGCAGCGACGAGGCAGACGAAGACAAGCAGGACTGATCGCGCGCCCGTACGGGCCGCCCAGACCTTCGAAGATCAAACCGCGCGCCCCTCCGGCGCGCGGTTTTTTTGCGCCCGGTCGACACGTCGGCGTTAACCCTGAACTAGGAATTCTTTTGCCGAAAATTCCCCCTTCCGGCATAGTCTTGCGCAATTTACCTCAGTTTTAGCAGAAATGTGACAGTCCTTCCGGTCAGTCGCATGATGCGTGTAACCATTCGCGAGTAACCTGATGCAATCAATCGATGCGACCGTAGGGGCGAGGATCCGGCAACGTCGGCTTGAACTCGGATTGACTCAAACCGATCTTGCTCAACAAATATCGGTGCGGTTTCAACAAGTTCAAAAATATGAAAATGGCCAGAACCGCGTGGCCGCGTCCCGGCTCTGGCAGATATCGCGCGCGCTCGACACGCCGATGTCCTATTTCTTTGCCGATATCGGGGAGGATCAATTGCCAAAGCCTCTGCCCGCACCCAGCCGCCGCCAGCAAGAGATCCTGCGCCTGATCGGCGCGCTCTCCGACGTGCAGCGCGAGGCTGTGCTCGCCTTTTTGCGCTCGCTCAACAAAGACGAAAAGGTCCGACGCTAGCCGCGACCGGCCTTCACCAGAGCGTCAATCGCCGCCATCCCCGTCGCCGTCCCACGCACCGCCCGGTGCGGATGGGTCATGGTCGGAGTAGCGCTCCCCTCCATGCCACTCGATCCAGACATAACCGCCGGTCTCGGTGCGCCGCAGCGTCCTGCGTCGCCGCGCATCGCTCCAGAAGCCAAGGATCAAGACCGCGGAGAAGAGGAAGTGACCCGCCAAATCCATCGCGCTCGCGATGATCTGGCTAATGTCGGCGGTGATCCCGCCCGGTAATGCATTCAGTGTCATTGCGGCCCGATTATCGAGGGTATGCAACAGGATTATGACACTGCCCTGTGGCGGGCCGCGCCGCGCACGCTCCCGGTGCACCTGCCCTTCGCACGCCTCTCTGCGCACACTATCCTGCCCACACTGCCCTGCCCACGCGCCTAGCAGAAATCGCCACCCTGCGCACAGGGCGTCAACGCAGCAAGCGCCGAGCGCCAAGAAGCCGGTTCCCCGCCACACCGACAAAAAAAGAGCGCTCCCGTGGAGCGCTCTTTCCAGAAGTTCAGACGGAAGACCCTATTCCGCAGGCATGGCCAACTCGGGCTCGAACCCAAGCGGATGCGGCAGCTTGTCGAGCATTTCCTTGGGGCAGACTTGCACAAAATTGGCCAGTTCCACGTCCCAGTTCTGCAAGATGTCCTGCGCCTTGCGCGAGCCGGTTTCCTCCGCATGCCGTTCGATCAGACCGCGCAGCTGCGCCTCCCATTCCGGCGCACAGACCGCACCCGTGACAATGCTTTCCATGTTCATCATCGAAAGAGCCTCGCGCTCCGGGTCGTGCAGATAGGCCATGCCGCCCGTCATGCCCGCGCCGAAATTCGCCCCGATTGCGCCAAGGATGACTGCAACACCGCCGGTCATGTATTCACAGCCGTTGGAGCCGCAGCCTTCGACAACAACCTTCGCGCCCGAGTTGCGCACCGCAAACCGCTCGCCCGCACGACCGGCGGCAAACAGGTGCCCATCGGTCGCGCCATAAAGCACGGTGTTGCCCACGATCGTGTTTTCCGACGCGGTGAGCGGCGAGACCTGTGGCGGGCGCACGACGATCAACCCGCCCGACAGCCCCTTGCCCACGTAGTCATTGGCATCGCCGGACACTTCGAGCTTGAGCCCCGGTGCGGCAAAGGCCCCGAGCGACTGGCCCGCCGAACCCGTGAGCTTGACATGCAGGTGGTTCGGTTGCAGCGCGTTGCGCATGCCGAACTTGCGCACGATATGGCTCGACACCCGCGTGCCCACCGTCCGGTGCGTGTTCTGCACCGCGTAGGACAGCTGCATTTTCTCGCCTTCTTCAAGGAAGCGTGCGGCGTCGCGGACGATCTCGGCATCAAGCGTGTCCGGCACGGGATTGCGAGGCTTGTCGATGTCATAAACGATGCTGTCCGACCCATCGACGCGGATCAGAAGCGGGTTGAGGTCGAGATCGTCAAGATGCTCCGACCCGCGCGACACCTGGCTGAGCAGATCCGCGCGCCCGATCACATCCGACAGCGACCGCGCCCCGATCGAGGCCAGCACTTCACGCACTTCCTGCGCATAGAAGGTGATGAGGTTCACCACCTTGTCGGCATTGCCCGTGAACTTCGCACGCAGGCTTTCGTCCTGCGTACACACGCCCACCGGGCAGGTGTTGGACTGGCACTGGCGCACCATGATGCACCCCATGGCGATCAGCGCGGCGGTGCCGATGCCGTATTCCTCGGCCCCCATCATCGCCGCCATCACGATGTCGCGCCCGGTGCGCAGCCCGCCATCGGTCCGCAGAGTCACGCGCGAGCGCAGGTTGTTCATCGCAAGCACCTGATGCGCCTCCGAAAGGCCCATCTCCCACGGAAGGCCGGCATACTTGATCGACGTGGCCGGGCTGGCGCCCGTGCCGCCATTGTGGCCCGAAATCAGGATCACGTCGGCCTTGGCCTTGGCGACGCCTGCCGCGATTGTGCCGACGCCCGAGGACGCGACGAGCTTCACCGTCACCTTACAGCGCGGGTTGATCTGCTTGAGGTCATAGATGAGCTGCGCCAGATCCTCGATCGAGTAGATGTCGTGATGCGGCGGCGGGCTGATCAGCGTCACGCCCTTGGTCGAATGCCTGAGCCGGGCGATCAGATCCGTGACCTTCATTCCCGGAAGCTGGCCGCCCTCACCGGGCTTGGCGCCCTGTGCGACCTTGATTTCAAGCTCCTCGCACTGGTTGAGGTATTCCGCCGTCACGCCAAAGCGCCCGGATGCCACCTGCTTGATCTTGGCCGACGGGTTGTCGCCATTGGGCTCGGGCACAAAATGCGCCGGATCCTCGCCGCCCTCGCCGGAGTCGGACTTTGCGCCGATGCGGTTCATGGCCACGTTGAGCGTCTTGTGCGCCTCGGGGCTCAGCGCGCCCAGGCTCATGCCCGGCGTGACAAACCGCTTGCGGATGGAGGTGATCGACTCGACCTCCTCCAGCGCCACCGGCTCACCCAGGGGCTTGATCGCCAGAAGGTCCCGCAGATGGATCGGCGGGTTCGCCTGCATCGCCTTGGAATAGGTCTTCCACATCTCGTAGGACGCGCGGTTGCACGCGGCCTGCATGAGGTGCATCGTCTGCGCGCCCCAGGCATGGGTCTCACCGGTCTTGCGCGCCTTGTAGAAGCCGCCGATGGGCAGCACGTCGCGCCCGCCGCCAAAACCCTGCGCGTGGATTTCCTCGGCCTTGCGGCGCAGCCCGTTGAGGCCGATGCCGCTGATCCGGCTGATCATGCCGGGGAAGTATTCCGCGCACATCGCGCGGCTGAGACCCACCGCCTCGAAGTTGAGACCGCCGCGATAGGACGAAATCACCGAGATGCCCATCTTCGACATGATCTTCAGAAGGCCCTGGTCGATCGCCTCGCGGTAGCGCGCCACGGCCTCCGTCAGCGTGCCGTCGAGCAAGCCGCGGTCGATGCGGTCCGCAAGGCTGTCCTCCGCGAGATAGGCGTTCACCACCGTTGCACCCGCCCCGATCAGCACGGCAAAGTAATGCGGGTCGATACATTCGGCCGACCGCACGTTGAGCGAACTGAAGGTCCGCAGCCCCTCGCGCGTCAGGTGGCTGTGCACCGCACTGGTCGCCAGGATCATCGGGATCGCCACGCGATCCGCGCAGAGATGCTCGTCGGTCAGGATCAGATGGCCCGCGCCGGACCGCACCGCGTCCTCCGCTTCCGAGCGGATCCGGCTGAGGCTCTCGCGCAGCGTGCCGGAGCCCGCCCCCGCCGCAAAGGTGCAGTCGATCTCGACCGCCGGCGACTTGAACTGACGCTTCAGCTCCGCAAACTGCGCATTGCCCACAAACGGGCTGTCGAGCACAAGGATCTCCGTCTGTGCCGAGCTTTCGTCCAGCACGTTCTTGAGGTTGCCGAACCGCGTCTTGAGGCTCATCACGCGGAATTCGCGCAAGCTGTCGATCGGCGGGTTGGTCACTTGGCTGAAGTTCTGCCGGAAGTAATGCGACAGCGGCCGGTAGGTCTTTGACAGCACCGCCGACGGCGTGTCATCGCCCATCGACGCCAGCGTCTCCTTGCCGTCTTCGGCCATCGGCGCAAGGATCTGCTCCAGCTCCTCGATGCTGTAACCGGCAGCAATCTGACGCCGCCGCAGCTCCGCCCCGGTGAACATCGGCGCCTCGGACACTGCCGCGAGCGGCGCATCAAGCTCGGTGATCTTGCCGACCCAGTCGCCGAAGGGCTGCGCGCTCGCCAGCCGGTCCTTCATCTCGCGGTCGTGGTAGAGCTTGCCCTCTTGCATATCCACCGCAATCATCTGGCCGGGCCCAAGCGCCCCTTTTTCGCGCACGGTCGCCTCGTCGGTCGGAACCATGCCCGCCTCGGAACCGGCAATCAGCATCCCGTCGCCTGTCACCACGTAGCGCATCGGGCGCAAACCGTTGCGGTCCAGACCGCCGCAGACCCAGCGCCCGTCGGTCATTGCCAACGCCGCCGGCCCGTCCCACGGCTCCATGACCGAGTTGCAGTAGGAATACATGTCGCGCCACGCCTGCGGCAGTTCCACCGCCTGCTTGGACCACGATTCCGGGATCAGCATCGTCTTGGCCATCGGCGCGTTGCGCCCCGCGCGGACCAGCACCTCGAACACCGCGTCGAGCGCTGCCGAATCCGATGCACCATTGGCGATGATCGGCTTGATGTCCTCCGCCATGTCGCCAAAATAGCTCGATGCCATCCGGATCTCGTGGGATTTCATCCAGTTGATGTTGCCCTTGAGCGTGTTGATCTCGCCGTTATGCGCCAGCATCCGGAACGGCTGCGCCAGCCACCATTGCGGGAAGGTGTTGGTCGAATAGCGCTGGTGATAGATCGCAAAGGCGCTCTCGAACCGCGCGTCGAGCAGATCGGGGTAAAACTCGCCCACCTGCTCGGCCAGCATCATGCCCTTGTAGATGATGGACCGGCAGGACAGGCTCGCGATATACAAGCCGCCCAGACCGCCTTGTGCGGCGGCCGCCTTCTCGATCCGGCGGCGGATGACGTAAAGCTCGCGCTCGAAGGTTTCCTCGTCCACACCCTTGGAGTTGGAAATCAGGATCTGCTCGATCTCGGGCCGCGTCGCATTGGCTTTCTCGCCAAGGCACGACACCTCGACCGGCACATGCCGCCAGCCGTAGATGTAATACCCCATGCGCAGCACTTCGGTCTCAACGATGGTCCGGCAGGCTTCCTGCGCGCCGAAATCCGTGCGCGGCAGGAACACCTGCCCCACGGCCATCATCTCGTCCATGCGCGGGCGGTGCCCGGTGCGTTCGATCTGGTCATAGAAGAACGCAACAGGGATCTGCACGTGAATGCCCGCACCGTCGCCGGTCTTGCCATCCGCGTCCACCGCGCCGCGGTGCCAGATCGCCTTGAGCGCGGCGATGCCGTTCTCCACAACCTTCCGCGACGGCTTTCCGTCAAGGCTGACCACAAGGCCGACACCACAGGAGGAATGCTCCTCGCTCTCGTGATAAAGCCCGTTCTCGGCCATCCACTGGCGCTTGGCTTCTTCGGCCGCGGCCCAGTTTGCATCATAATTGGTCATGCGTGATCTCCCATTGGGGATGGATACTTGGCTTCGTATTCAGCCTCGGTCGCCCGCTTGTGATCGCCGGGCAGCCGCGCCCAGCACAGGGCGCGGTCGGTATAGATTTCGGATTTGAGCGGCCAGTCGCCTGTCGCGGCGAAAAGGCCCGGCATGAAATCCCGTTCCGCGCGGTCATCGTCGCGCATGTAAAGATGGCTGCCGCAGCGGCCACAGAAGGCGCGATAGGAGACCGGCGAGGATGGATGCTCCATCACCGGACCGCTGAGCGCGAAATCCGAGGCCGGAAACGCGGCAAACACAGCGCCAGACCACCGCTTGCACATGTCGCAATGGCACAGCCCTACCCAGCCGGGCGGGTCGTTCACCGCGACGGAGACCGCTCCGCACAGGCACTGGCCCTCGATACGGCTCATGGTTGCACCCCGAAAAACGCCTGTGTCTCGGCGGTGCTCATCTTGCGATGCGTGCCCGCCAGCGCATAGCCCGACGGGCAGCAATCGGCAAAGAACTCGATCTCCATCCGCCCGTGGCCCGCATCCTCGAACAGCCCGGCGGCAAGATGGCGCACGCCGTCCGCCCGCGTGCCATACCAGAGCGTCGAGCCGCATGTGCCGCAAAACCCGCGCTCGGCCCAATCCGACGACTGGAAGCTGCGCGCCGGTCCGGTGATCTCGGGCGCCTCTGTCTCGATCGACACGAACAGGCCGCTGGTGTGGCGGCGGCACATGGCGCAATGACACGCGTGCAGGCGCGGCTGCGTGGCCGCGCGCGCGGTCACTGTCACCGCACCGCACAAACAGCGCCCTTCAAGCGTGGTCCCGTCCGCCGCCATGTCCGCCCTCTCCAGATGAGTCAGGGTTGCTGACCCGCCTCCATTGTTCCGCAATCGCTTATATGCCCGTGATGCGCATGCAATGTGCATGGATTGTGCATGCTTTGTGCATCCCTATTCCGCGGCGACAGATCCCGCCCCGGCAAGGTCTGCGATAATCGCCTCGGCGCAGTCGCGCCCGTCACGGATGGCCCAGACCACAAGGCTCGCGCCCCGCACGATGTCACCCACCGCGTAGACGCCCGGAAGGTCCGTGCGGCCGGTGGTGAACTCCGCCTTCACGGTGCCCCAGCGCGTCACCGCAAGCTCGGGCTGACCCCAGAGCTTCGGCAGGTCCTCGGGCTCGAAGCCCAGCGCCTTGATCACCAGATCGGCCGGCTCGTCATACTCCGAGCCCTCGATCACCTCGGGGCTCTGACGGCCCGTCGCATCCGGCGCACCAAGCCGCATCTTTTGCACGACCACGGCGTTGACCGGGTCGCCCTTGAACGCAACCGGCGCGGTAAGCCACTCGAATTGCACACCTTCTTCCTCGGCATTCTGCACTTCGCGCTGCGAGCCGGGCATGTTGGCGCGGTCGCGGCGATACAGGCATTTGACGGATGTGGCGCCCTGCCGGATCGCGGTGCGGACGCAATCCATGGCGGTGTCGCCGCCACCGATCACGACCACGCGCTTGCCTTCCGCGTTGAGCCGGCCTTCGTCGAATTCCGGCACCGAGTCGCCAAAAGACTTGCGGTTGGAGGCGGTAAGGTAATCGATCGCGCGCTCGATTCCCGTCGCGCCCGCGCCCGGCCCCGGCAGGTCTCGGCTCTTGTAGACCCCGGTGGCGATGATCACCGCGTCATGCTGTGCGCGGATCTCGTCAAAGGACATGTCCTCGCCAACAGAGCAGTTCATCACGAAGCGCACACCGGCCTTTTCAAGTTGCTCGTTGCGGCGCATAACCACTGGTTTTTCAAGCTTGAATCCCGGAATGCCATAGGTCAGCAACCCGCCCGCCCGGTCGTAGCGGTCATAGATGGTGACCTGGAAGCCGGCGCGACGCAGCATGTCGGCGGCGGCAAGCCCGCCCGGACCCCCGCCAATGATTCCAACGGATTCGCTGCGCTCCACGGCCGGCTTCGGGATCTCGACCCAGCCCTCTTCCCAGGCTGTATCGGTGATGTATTTCTCTACCGCGCCAATCGTCACGGTGCCATGGCCGGACTGCTCGATGACGCAATTGCCTTCGCACAAACGGTCCTGCGGGCAGATGCGGCCGCAGATCTCCGGGAAAGTGTTGGTCGCCTGGCTGACCTCATAGGCCTCCCGCAGACGGCCCGTCGCCGTCAGACGCAGCCAGTCGGGGATGTTGTTGTGCAACGGACAATGGCTCTGGCAATACGGCACGCCGCACTGGCTGCACCGCGCGGATTGCTCCTCGGCCTTGGCACGGGCATACTCGGCATAGATTTCCTGGAAATCCTCGCGCCGCGTCTCCGCCCCGCGCTTCTCGGGCATCTCGCGCGCAGTCTGCACGAATTTCAACATCGGCTGCTTTGCCATCAACACACCTCCAAAGCGGTCAGTCCGCACTCTCTAAAAGAGGATCGCCCGAAAGAAAAGTCATTTATACTGACCTATTAACAAGATTTTCCTCTGAGCACCCAAAAGATGCTTGCTCCACAGGGCGATTATACGTCCGGATCGGATATAATTTTTGTCTTTCAACGTATTTTCAATCAGTTATACCACATCCAACAACGTCCGGGACCGCACGTCATGACTTTTACTTACCTGATGATCCTCGCTCTGATCCAAGGTGTGACGGAATTCCTCCCGATCTCCTCCTCTGGTCACCTGATCTTGCTGCCGAATCTGACCGGACATGAGGATCAGGGCCGCATCATTGATGTCGCCGCCCATGTGGGCACGCTCGGCGCGGTGGTGCTCTATTTCTGGAGCGATGTGCGGCGCGCCGTCATCGGCACGGGCCGCCTTGTGCAAGGCCGCGTCGATACGCAAGGCGCCTTTCTGGCGCTCTGTCTGGCGATTGCAACCGTGCCTGTGATCCTCGCCGGCCTGGCGCTCAAACTCACGGGCCTGGATGAAGCCATGCGCTCCACCGCGGTGATCGGCTGGACCATGCTGCTGTTCGGTCTGGTCCTCTACTGGGCAGACAAACGCGGCGCGCAGAGCAAGACAGCCGAAAACTGGAGCCTGAAAGACGCTCTGATCATGGGGCTTTGGCAGGCCATCGCGCTCATTCCCGGCACATCGCGGTCCGGCATCACGATCACCGCGGCGCGGCAACTGGGATACGCCCGCACCGATGCCGCCCGCCTCGCGATGTTGATGTCGATCCCCACGATCATTGCCGCCGGCACACTCTCCGCGCTCGACGTGATCGCGGATATGGATTTGGCGGCGGCCCGCGACGGGGCCATTGTTGCGGTGTTTTCCTTTGTCGCGGCCCTTGCTGCGCTGGTCTTCATGATGCGCCTTTTGCGGTCGGTCAGCTTCACGCCTTACGTGATCTACCGGGTGATTCTCGGAAGCGTCCTCCTGATCATCGCCTATAGCTGACGACCGGGCACAGAACCGGGCACCTGCGCGTCAGGGCCGAAGATCACGCCGGACCGACCCAGCACTCGCTGTCCCCCGCACGCGGTCCCGCCCGGGCCTGCCCCTGCATGCCTTCGAGGTGCACGTTGTGCCTCGCCTGCGGCCTGCGCATTCCACGGCGAGACGCGTCCCCCTCCCCCGTCTTCTTTGGGCTCTTCAATATCCCGGGGGAGTCTTTGGCGTGCCAAAGACGGGGGCAGCGCCCCCATCCAATGCCAAAAAGAAAAAGCCGCCCCGTGGGGCGGCTTTTGCATGTGTCTGACCGGTTTTTCGGTCACGCGTCGTCAAGCGCGTCCACAGCAGCCTGAAGGTCTTCCTTGGAGACCTCCTTCTCCGTGACGGTCGCCTGTTCGGCGATATGGTCAATGACCTTGTCCTCGAAAATCGGCGCGCGCATCTGCTGCTGCATCTGCGGGTTCTGACGCACAAAATCGAAGAACTGGCGCTCCTGACCCGGATACTGACGCGCCTGACCCATGATCGCCTGGGTCATCTCCGCCTCGGTGACCTCCACCTCGGCCTTCTGTCCAAGCTCGGCAAGCAGCAATCCGAGACGCACGCGCCGCTCCGCCAGCGTCTTGTGCTCGTCTGTTGCTTCGATCTCCGGATGATCATGCCCTTCCACATCCGGGTTTTCCTCGTGCCAAAGCTGATGGGCGATCTGCTTGGCTTCCGCATCCACCAGGGTCGGCGGCAGATCAAAGCTCACCATCTCGTCAAGCTTGTCGAGCATCGCGCGCTTCATCACGGCGCGGGCTGCTCCGGCATATTCCGCTTCAAGCCGCTCACGCAGCTGTCCCTTCAGTGCTTCAAGATCCTCGGCGCCGAATTTCTTGGCCATCTCGTCGTCGATCTCGGCCGCCTTGGGCTCCTTGACCGCTTTCACCGTGACGTCAAACACGGCCGCTTTGCCGGCAAGGTTCTCCGCGCCGTATTCTTCCGGGAAAGTCACCTCCACGGCCTTTTCCTCGTCGACCTTCACACCGACAAGCTGATCCTCGAACCCCGGGATGAAGCTGTTGGAACCCAGCACAAGCGGATAATCCTCGGCGGAGCCACCTTCGAACGCCTCGCCATCGACCTTGCCGACAAAATCGATCACGACCTGGTCGCCCTCCTTGGCCTTGGACCCCTTGCGGCGATCCTTGAAATCCTGCGCGGTTTCCGCAAGCTGCGCGAGGGCCTCGTTAACCGCTTCATCCTCGGCTTTCACGACCAGGCGCTCGATGGTGATCGAGGCAAGGTCGATCTCCGGCACATCCGGCAGCGCCTCGTAGGACATGCTGACCTCGATATCGTCGCCTTCCTTCCAGTCTTCATTGGTCATCTTGACCTCGGGCTGGAGCGCCGGGCGGTCGCCGGTCTTCTCGAAATGCGCGTTCATGGCACCGTCGATGGCCTCTTGCATCGACTCGCCAAGCAGGCGCTGGCCGAACTGCTTCTTGAGCAGCGGCATCGGCACCTTGCCTTTGCGGAAGCCCTTCATCTCGATCTCGGGGCGCGCTTCTTCGAGCTTTGCATTGACCTTTTCGTCAAGCTCGGCGGCGGTGACCGTGATGTTGTACCCGCGCTTGAGCCCGTCGTTGAGCGTCTCGGTGACCTGCATTCTGGTTCCTCGTCATCTGGGGCGCGTTTCCCTGGCGCCGGCGTCAAAGATTTCGGCGTCTTCTATGCGCCCCGGCCCTTGCGCGCAAGGGCATGAATGCCCTGCCGCACCGGTCCGGCGGGCACAGAAAAAGCGGCGCCGCGCAGAACCGGTGGTCGGGCACGCAATTCCAGTGACATCGACGCCATCCGGGATGGCCGCGTCAGTGCGGAACCGAGACAGGTCAGCAGTGTCGATCTGCCGGAGCGCCGGGTCTCGGTTTCGCTTTTCGTCGCACGCGCCCCAACCCGCGCGCACTGCCCGGCAAGCCGCGGGTCTGTTCAGCGTCAAGCCGGATGCGCCCCATGCGCACCCAACCGCGTGCGATGCTGCATCTTCCGTGCGGCCGCAATCGCGACCCCGAGTACTCGTGGATTTTCGCGCTCAAACCGTCGACCATAATGATGCGCAGAATGACAGGATTTCTGGTTTCGAACACGCCACCAAACCTGTGGCTGAAGATCGGGAAGCATCAACGGGCCGCGGCCATGGTCCCGATCCGTTTGCCGCCACTCGCCACGCGTCTGGTAAAGCGTTGTGCCGCCGTCAACCGCCTTTCCTGTCGCTGAAAACGCCTTGCCACTGCGTCGACCCGCCCTTTCGGCCCAACTCGCACCCAACGCGCCTGACGACCGCACCGTGCAACAGGGGCCCTGAAAACAGGGCCCCATGCTTTGTCAATTGCATCCGTAAGGGTTGTACCCTTCCGGGCAGGGGTTGTCCGGCGTGGCCCCTGCGGCACGGGTCAGATAGTGCACAATGTTCCGCGACGGTTCGAGCAGATAAGGGCCCGACCAATAGTCGACACGCTGAAGCGTGAAGCTGGTGCTGACGGTGCCGCTCGCATCACGGAACAAAAGCTGGGTGCCGTGAATCTCCCAGAAGCTTTCATTCGGGTGGCAGGCCTCCAGGACAAGCCCGTAGGTGCCACGGCGGTTTGTCAGATTTATTCTGCAAAGTTCGCCTTCGTTTTCGCGCCCGAAGGACCAGACCCCAAGAAAAGCCTCAAGGTCGTCATCGCTCAGGGTCCCGCAATCCACCCGGCCCGCTATGATATCGGGCGCGTAATGGTTGGGATCGTTGAAATGCATCCTGCAAGCCTCGATCCAGGCCTCCGCCGCATTGCGGTATGTTCCGATCCGGCTCCAATCGGCCTGGCTCCATCCCGACAGCGCCACCCCGATCATGCACGGTCGGGTGCTGCAATTGCGAAAGATTGACCAGCCTGCCACCCAAACCGGATCCCGCCGGTTCGGGTCGGGAGACAGGGCGTTGCAATCAATACGACCCTCCGCGATGTCCGGGGAAAAGTTGGTGCTGCCGCTGAAGTGCATTTCGCACGCTGCCGCCCAAGCTTCCTGTGGGCCAGCATATGTGGCCACAGCGTCCCATCCCGGTACGGTATAGCTGGGCAGCGCCACACCTATCGTGCATGGATCGGTGCTGCAGTTACGGAAAATGGACCAATTCTCAGCGCGTGCCGCGCTGGACATCCACGACGTGGCGATCAACGCCGCAATCCATAGAAGACCCCTCATATCCCCCTCCTCGTTTTCTGGCGGTCCCAGTTTAACAATTCGGGCAATCGGGTGCGTTGACGCGAATCAAGCGAAGCCAGGAGAAATGCCGCGTTTCGCATATGACGATCGATTTGCTTGACCCGCGTGTCTCTTGCGCCATCGAAACATCCTTGCAAGGCATCGGCCGCAGACAGGGGAATTCCTGCATCTGCCCTCACCGTCAGCACGCGGCACCCTGCCCGTTCAGCGTGGCGCAGCCCCGTCGCTTGCGCCGGGTCGGTTGCCTTGCCAAACCGCCGACCCGCGATCGAGACGCCGGTGCCGCGTCAAGGCCGCGCGGGTTCCGGTTTTCGATCACAGGTGGGCGTTTGATCCCGCGCGCCAAGAGTTCGCCGTCTTGTGTAGGCCCAGAGCCAAGCGACGCTTTGCCGGACAACACGCCTCGACACCGCGACGAGCAGGACGGACCATCCGCGGAGCGACTGCTTGAAGGCGCGCGCTCCGCTCAGGTCGCAATGCGAAAACCGCGCGCCCTTTCAAGGAATTGACCATCACGAAAAACCCGTCCTAATGGGCGCATGACCGACACGCGTTCCACCACAAGCCCCTTGTGGCTCCTGATCGGGCTTCAGGCCGCGATTTCCGCCGGGGGGCTGGTCGTCGAGATCGTCGCGGGGCGGATGATTGCGCCCTATGTAGGCATGAGCCTGTACACGTGGACCGCGATCATCGCGGTGGTGCTGACCGGGTTCAGCGTCGGGCATTGGTGGGGTGGCCGGCTGGCGGCACGAGACAGCGCGCAGGCGCTGCAGACGACCGGCTGGATCATGGCGATGGCCGCCCTTGTCACGGCCCTTGCCTCGCTCGTGCTGCGCTGGGTGGCGACACCGGTGCTGTTAAGTGTCTCGGACCCCTTGCTGGCGATCTGGGTGCTGACCACGCTGGCATTCTTCCTGCCATCGCTCTTCGCGGGCGTGCCCTCGCCGGTGCTGGCCGTGGTCGCCATGCGTGGCTCCGCGCAGTCAGAGCGCGTGCTGGGTGCCATGTTTGCCGCCGGGGCGGTCGGGGCGATCCTCGGCACCCTGCTGGCGGGGTTTGTCTTCATCTCGTGGGTCGGCTCGGTCGGCACGCTGCTGATCATGGCGTTGGTCTATGCGGTCAGCGCGGCCTTGTGCTTCTTCCTGAGCGGCCTTGCGGGCAAGGCAAGGTGGGCCGCCGCCGCCGCGCTGGTCCTGCCAATCGCGGCGGGCGGATGGGCGCTGAGCGGTCCAAGGGTCTGCGACACGGAAAGCAGCTATTACTGCATCCGAACCATTGCGCTTGCGGACGCGCCGCACCCCGTCAACCTCATGGTGCTCGACCATCTCGCCCACGGCATCAGCGCCGAAGCCACGCCGCGGATCATGCATACAGACCATACCGCGATGCTCGACGCCCTGCCCCGGATGCGCATGGGACGGGATGATTTCTCGTCCTTTCATATCGGTGGCGGGTCGTATTCCGTCCCACGCGCCTGGGCCGATCGCGGAGCGTCGGACATCGTCGTGAGCGAGGTTGACCCCGACGTGACCGCCGCCGCTGTGCGGGATTTCTGGTTTGACCCGACCAGCGCCGCGGTGCTGCACCGCGATGCCCGCGCTGTCTTGCGCGAGAGCACACGCGCATTCGACGTGATCGTCGGCGATGCCTTTACCGATATCGCCGTTCCCGCACATCTGGTCACGGTGGAGTTTTTTGCGCTGGTGGCGGCAAGGCTGGAGCCCGGCGGCCTGTTTGCCATGAACGCCATCGACCATGTGGACCGCATGGAGGCGCTGGCCGCGCTTGTCGTGACACTGCAAGAGGTCTTCCCCCATGTGGAGGTCTGGACCGAGGCGATACCGCCCCAACCCGGCGAGCGCCGCGTCTTTGTCCTGTTGGCGGGCGATGCGCAAAGCCCGGTGTCGCAGATCGAGACCCGGACGCCGGACCCAAAACGCTTTGCCGTTCTCGACCCGGCTTATATTGCACAGGTGGTCTCGCGGCTGAATGCCCGGCCCCTGACCGATGACTTTGCCCCGATTGACCGCTTGGTCGGGCTGTCGACACTATTGGAATGACAGGTCTGCCACCGCGCAGGCACACAAGCTGCGGCTGCGTGCGATCCGCGCTCGCGATATCCCACCGGTCGAGCCAGATGCCACCGCCGGGGCAACACGGCGGAAACCCCCGTCAGACTCGACACTGGCCCCTGACACCGCCCCGCCAAATCCCCGCGTTTGACGATGAGACATGTCCCGCTCATCGACGAGATGATCTGCGCGAAGACAAAAAGAAAGCCAGCCGCGCCGACGCAAACGCGGCTCTCACGATTGGTCCGTCAGACATCCGCTGCGTCGGAACACACCCGCCCGCCTCCCCTCGCGCATTGCTTTCGGCAATTCGCGATGCGCCCCCTGGGCCGCACGCGACCGGTCTCCCTCCGGACCTGACCCGAGGCCCTTGTCGCGCCCCGCCTAACCGCCTAACCGGAGAGGAGGCGGTTGCCAAATTCAACCGGGACAGGCAGGTTTCGTCTTGTCCAATGAAAGCGCCCGCCTTGGCCAAGCTCTCAATTCCCGGTCCGATCGACCCATATTTTCTGCAGTATCTGCAACAATCCGGGCCGCGCCCGCTCACCAAATGGCTCCACTACCTCACAGTGTATTCCCGTGAATTGGGGCCATTCCGCACGCGCCCGGTGACCTTTCTCGAAATCGGCGTGTTTCGCGGTGGCTCCATGCCGTTCTGGCGCGGGTATTTCCACCCCGAAAGCGTGCTGGTCTTCGTGGATATCAATCCCGACTGCGCCGATCTCGAAATCGAGGGCACGCATGTGCGTATCGGCGATCAATCAGACCCGGAATTCCTCGCGCGGCTCGTGGCCGAATTCGGTCCGTTCGACTGCATTCTGGACGACGGGAGCCATGTTTGCGCCCACCAGATCACAAGTTTCGAAAGGCTTTGGCCACATCTCACCGATGGCGGGCTCTACATGGTGGAGGACACGCATACGAGTTACTGGAAGGCGTATGGCGGCGGATATCGACAGCAAGGCAGTTTCATCGAATACGCCAAGGATCTCCTCGATGCGATGCACGCATGGTATTCCGAACAGGACACGGCCTTTCCGTTTGATCCGCGCGCGCAATCCCTCTCTTCCGTGCGGGTCTATGACAGCATCGTGGCAATCGAGAAGCGCTGGCAACCCGATCCGCCTGCACCGTTCGCGGCCTCCAACGGCGCTCTGGAGATTGACCGCACTTGGCTTGCCAAAACCAAGGCGGGCGCGCGCGACGATGACACCAGCCGGTGACCCGCTTCACGCCCGCAGAACGCACCGCGAGCGGCCTTTCAGACGATCACGATATCGTCGATCAATGACTGCGTGGCGGTGACGCCCGCAAAGGTCAGTGCATCCCCATCACCAAAATCGAGGATCACGTGATTCTCCGGGGTTCGCTGGACATAGCGGGTGATATCCCCGGCCACCGGGTTCGCCTCGTCAAAGAGATCGGCGTCGAGCGCGATACTGTCGATATTGTTCTGGAAATCGACGATACGGTCGGCCCCGTCTCCAAGGTTGAACTCGAACCGGTCCGCTCCGATCCCCCCGCGCATCGTGTCCGCGCCGACCCCGCCGTTGAGGATGTCATTGCCGGCATTGCCCTCCAGCCGATCATCGCCGGCATCGCCGCGAAGCGTATCGAACCCGTCACCCGCAAACAGGGTGTCGTTGCCCGCGCCGCCGCTGAGCGCATCAAAGCCCACGCCGCCGTTCAGCGCGTCATCGCCTTCGCCACCGAAAACGCGGTCATTGCCCGCATTGCCGTTAAGTGTATCGCGCCCCGCGCCACCATTCAGCTCGTCGAAACCATTCAGCCCATCGAGCTGGTCATCCGCCGCGCCACCATTCAGCGTGTCCGCACCGAGCCCACCATTCAGCGTGTCGTTGCCGCCATCACCGTTGACCACATCCGAGCCAAAATTCCCGAACAAAAGATCCGCACCGCCGCCCCCGTTGAGCAGGTCGAACCCGTCGAAACCGCGGATCGTATCGGCACCAATCCCGCCCTCCATCGTATCGAAGCCGATGCCGCCCTCGATGCTGTCATTGCCCTCTCCGCCGATAAGGCTGTCATTGCCGCCCCCGCCAAAGATCTGGTCGTCGCCTGCATCGCCCGACACCGTATCGTTGCCGCCCGATCCGAAAACCGTGTCATTGCCTCCCAGGGCCTCGTAAAGATCGGCACCGGTCAGCAGGTCGATCTGTTCGGCCTCCTCGGTTCCGCTCAGAATGTCGCTTTGCGGCGTCGGCCCAAGGACAGCGAAGGCAACGTTGGCCAGCTGGATCACCCCGTCGACGGCGCCATCGCGCCCGTCGATCGCATCCAGCTCGGTCGGATCGAACACATAGACCGCGCCCACGCTCTGTGGCCCGGCATCGCGCGCCCCGATCAGGATCTCATGGAAGCCGTTGCCATCGAGATCCCCGGCAACCGAAACCGACCAGCCCGCATAATCGTCTTCGGCTTCACCGCGCAGAACGTAGGAGTTTGGCAACGCGGCAACGTTTTCAAGCGCAATGATCTGATCCGTCATGCCGTCGGCCGCATCCGCCGCGGCAAAATCATCTTCATCGATGATGTAGACCGCTCCGGCTCCTTCAAGGGTGCCGTTCGCCTCGAAGCGCGCACCGATCAGGATATCGTCTTGCCCATCATCGTCGATATCATGCGCGCTTGCCACTGACGCGCCGGCGTTCGACCCGGCCGACCCCTCGAACATGTAAGAGCCCGGCAAGGTGAGCAGCGTCGAGATCTGGACGACGCCGTCTTCTGTCCCGTCAGCGGCATCCGCCGCGGCAACGCTGCCTCCGGATACAAGAAACGCGGCACCGTCAAAGGAGCTGCCGTTGTTCTGACTGGGCGCACCAATCAGGATATCCCCGACCCCATCGCCATCCACGTCTCCGGCATCGGCAACCGACCATCCAAATTGCGAGCGCGCTTGGAACCCATCGATACGATAGGAATTGTCCTGCTCCGCGATCCGGTCCCAGCGCACCAGCCCATCCACGAAGCTGTCGGCGGCATCCGCGGGCGCGAGCTCTGCTGCGTCGAGGATGTAAACCGCGCCGAAATCAGGTGCCCCGGAAACGATCTCTCCGACGCCATCACCGTCGAGGTCCCCCGTCAACACCAGATCGGTGCCGAATCTCCCGGTTCCGAAGATCCGGAACGAGCCCGGCGCATCTTCAATATTGGTCGAAACGATATCGTTATCGACCACCCCGTCTGCGGCGTCGATGGCGGCAAGGTCTGCGCCGCTGATGAAATACACCGAGCTGCGATCCGCCGAGAACAGCAGATCGAGCACGCCGTCCCCGGTCAGATCGCCAATGGTCGCGGCCGCTGTCGGCGGATCCGAGAAGTCGGGATTAAACGTGTCGCGGGTGAAGAAGCGGTAACTGTTCGGTTCATCGGCAAGACCTTCGATGAAAAGCACCCCGTCCGTGGTGCCGTCGGCCGCATCGGCGGCGGCAAGATCATCCCCGTCCACAAGCGCCCATCCGGTCGCAATGGAGTCGGTGCCGCGCCTTGGATCTCCGATCAGGAATTCGGGATTGCCGTCCCCGTCCAGATCACCCGCAGTTTCAAAGATGAAGCCCCCGATCCAGATCCCTTCCGTCGTGACCTGGTAGCTGTCCGGTTGCGCAGCCACGAGATCGAGGGCGATCACACCGTCCGTTGTCCCGTCGGCGGCATCCGCGGCGCTCAAGGCATCGCCGCTGATCAGGTAGAGTTCTGACCCCGACCCGCCCTCAAACGTATCGGACCCGACCCCTGCCACCGCAAAGTCAACCTGCCCGTCCCCGTTGACGTCTCCCGCCGGGCCAATACTGTTGCCGACACGGTCAAACGGGCTTTCGCCAACCAACTTGAATCCCATGATACATCCCCCCACAGATGAAAAAATCTACCGGCCAATGCGACCGCATCCAGTGCACGTGCAACCCACCTGTGCGGCATGATCAGCCTTGATGGCTCCGAGGACCGCAGCACATGCACAGGGCGCAAACGCAGATAATGGGGTCATGCTACGCCGGGAAACGCTTCTGACCAAAACTCAAAATTGCGGGAATCGCGGAAAACCGTTGCCCGCCAACGGATGAACGCGGGGGTTTGCTGCTGCTGGATTGCGGTCAAATGCCCCGCAGGACGTCGCTGTCATGGCCACGAGCACGCGGAGCTGGCACCGGCTTTTCCTTGGGGCCCGCCGCGACCTGTCGATGAAGGAAAACCCCCGGACACACCTGCCCTTCGTCCCCCACGCAGCATGAACCGCAGGCATTGTGCGGGCCTCCCGGAGCGGACCGCGCCCCTGAGCCAGACGCGGCGGGAGCCGTTGATCCCGGACGAGACCGATCGGACCCTTTGGCACAGAATGGTGGGACGAAGCGGCGCTGAGGCACGCAGACCTATCGACCGTCACGGAGTTTCCCGAGGGACCGTCACGCGGGGTGACAGAGAGGGCGCTCTGGCCCCTTGCAGGGCGCATGGCGGACGGGACATGCGGGTAGCGCCCTTCTCTTCGACTAGAAAGCGCGCGGTCAGCGCGGCGTGTCGATGGCGCGCGACAGGCTGCAAACCGATCGCGACCCCGTGGGAATGGGTCTCATATCCTTTGAACTGACGGCCTCACCGGCCGCTTCGCTGTCGCGTTACGGGTGGGACCGATGGTCTTCGCATGCGCAGCGCGCGCCGGCGGGGTGACGTCGAAGACACTGTCTTTACCCCGTCAATCCCGCCGTGCCGGTCTGGGCGTCGACGGGCCCGTCCTTGTCTCGGGGTCAGATGGTGCGGGTGAAGGGACTCGAACCCCCACGCCAAAGGCGCCAGAACCTAAATCTGGTGCGTCTACCAATTCCGCCACACCCGCACGGACGGCGGCGCAACCAAGGCGCGCCGTCCCGGATTCCCTAGCAAACCAGACTGCGAAGGGCCACTCCAAAAAAGCGCTCCAGCACGCCGCGGACCCGCGCCCCACCTTTGCGGCCCGTCTTCACGCGCCGTTAGGGCTATCCATGCATGATTGCGCGCAACACCGACCAACGGGATTCGATCATGCTTCACGACAAGCTGCGCCTCGCAGAAGACATAATGACAGGGCCGCGGCTCTTTCCACCACAGGAGGACAACGCCCTTACGGCCGGCACGCTTGTCATGACGCTCGATGGCCCGCTGCCGGTGGAGTATCTCGGCCCCGGGGACCTCGTGTTCACCAGCGATGGCAGCATCGCGCCCCTGCTCGAATTGCGGTGCACCATCTGCGTGACCGCTGTGGTCTGCGTCGCTCGGGGCGCGTTCGGCGCCAACCGTCCGGACCGCTCCATCACCCTCCCCGCAAGCCAGACGCTGCACCTGTCCGGACCGCCCGCGCAAAACGCGGTCGGGCGCGATACGGCGCAGCTCGCGGTAGGGCACCTGATGGACGGGCGCAGGGTTGTGGATCACGGCTGCAAACCGGTCACGCTTTACGCGCTGATCTTTGAGCGTCGGCATTTCGTACAGGCTCATGGGCTGGCGCTGGCCGCTTCTGCCGCCCCGACGGTCGCGGCCTAGAGTCGGACAGGCGGTTGAGGTCGGGCGCGGAGCGTCCTGCCCGAGCGTTGCGCGATCATCCCTCGCGCAGGATGCCGGGCAACGCCTCCGGCAGATCCTCCGCAATCAGGCCCGGGCCGACCCGGCGTCCGGCTTCGGCATGCAACCAGGTCGCCATTTCCATCATCTCACCGGTTTCAAATACGCCGCGCGCGCCAAGACCGGTGAGGATCCCGGCCAGCACGTCACCGCTCCCGGCCGTGGCGAGGTCCGGCGCGGCCTGCGCACCCGTGGCATCGCTGGTGCGGATCGCGCCGTCCGGCCCCGCGATCACGGTCACCGCGCCCTTCAGCAAGACCCAGGCGCCCACGCGCTGCGCCGCCGCCGCTACCACTTGTTGGCGCGCATCCGGTTCCGGATCGTCTCGCAAGGCCCGCGCAAGATCCGGAAAGACCCGCGCGAACTCTCCCATATGCGGCGTCAGCAGACACCGCGCGCTCAACCCGTCGCGCAGCGCGGGGTCCTGCGCCAGCGCGGTCAAGGCGTCCGCGTCGATCACCGTCACGCGCCCGCCCGCCGCCCCGTCAAGCGCCGCGGGCAAGAGCGCCGCCGCCCGTGCGACGCCGAGACCGGGACCAAGGCAGAGGCCGGTGATCCGCGCGTCCTCCAGCAACGTCCGCAGCGCATCCGCATCCTCGACCCGCGTCACCATCAGCGCGGTAATCTGACAGGCAATCTCCAGCATCGCGGAGCCCGGCGCACCAATTGTCACCAGCCCCGCACCGGCCCGCAGCGCAGCCCGCGCCGCCAGCCGGGCGGCACCGCTGCGTCCCATCCCGCCAGACAGCATCACTGCGTGGCCGTGATCGAACTTGTGCTGCTCGGGCCGTTTGCGCAGACGGTCGAGCGGCAAATTGGGACGGGTCCGCGTCATAGCCCGATATCCACGATCCGGACCGGTATGCCCCGCGAAGCCAGATGCCGGTGCACGGGTTTTTCCGCATGGAAGGTGATGACCAGATCCGGCTCCAACGGCGCATCGGCACAGCGCGCGCCCGCACCATCGTCCGTGACGTAGCCGGTTGGAATATCGACCGCCGCAATCCTCAGATCGAGATCCGCAGACCGCTGTAACACGCGATCCAGCGCGCCGCGCACAGGCGCAAGCATCCCGTCACAGCGCCGCGCCTGTCCCAGCCCCAACAAGGCGTCAATCAAAACAACGGGACCCGGCGCGCGGGTGATGGCCGCCGCCAAGGCCGCCGGGGCGTCCGCCGCCTCCAAGGAATGCAAAGCCCCGCCCCCTTCGAGCCAGCGCTTGGCATTCGCCAAAGCGTCAGCGGGCTTTTTGGCCTGCGCCACACCGGGCCTGATCAGCGCATCCCATCCATGGCCAAACACCGTCACAATCCAGCCCCGCGCCGCAAGAAGCCGGGCGATGACAAACCCGTCGCCGCCATTATTGCCGGGGCCAGCCAGAACCACCGCGCGCCCCGCACCCTGCACCAAGTCGGGCCAGTGATCGAAGAGCGCCGCAACGCATCCGTCCCCGGCACGTTCCATCAAGGTCAGCCCCGCAACCGTTCCATCCGCCATCGCGGCGCGTTCCAGTGCATACATTTCCTGAGCCGTGATGACCGTTGACATGCGCATTGCCCTCCAGATCGATTCATTTTCGCACAATAAACAGGCGCAATGCCCGTTTTTTGATCACAAACCCGATTTCACATCGATGCCCCCGCCCATCGATCCGCCTTTCGATTGAGCCTCCCGGGCAAAGATGGTCTGCACCCGGTGACGAGGGAGGGCAAGCCCATGAAAAAGATCGAGGCAATCATCAAACCGTTCAAGCTCGACGAGGTCAAAGAGGCGCTGCAAGATGCCGGCGTTCAGGGCCTCAGCGTGATCGAGGTCAAGGGGTTTGGCCGCCAGAAAGGACATACCGAGCTCTATCGCGGCGCGGAATATGTCGTTGATTTTCTGCCGAAGGTGAAAATCGAAGTGGTGCTGGACGACGACCTGGTGGACACCGCCATCGAAGCGATCGTATCGGCCGCCAAGACCGACAAGATCGGCGACGGCAAGATTTTCGTCAGCCCTGTCGAACAGGCCATCCGCATCCGCACCGGCGAGCACGGCTCGGACGCCCTCTGATCGGGCGCATCGAGCAGCCGAAGGCCATACACAACAAACCAACTGCAATACACGAAAACCTCTAAACAAGGGAATTGGGATATGAGCGCAAAAGATCTGCTCAAGATGATCAAGGATGAGGACGTCGCCTATGTCGACATCCGCTTCACCGATCCGCGCGGCAAGCTGCAGCACGTGACAGTGATGTCTGATGAGGTCGACGAGGATTTCCTCGAAGAAGGCTTCATGTTTGACGGATCCTCCATCGCGGGATGGAAGTCGATCGAAGCATCCGACATGAAACTGATGCCCGACACCGAAAGCGCCTATCTCGATCCGTTCTACGCGGAAAAGACGGTCTGCGTGCATTGCTCGATCGTGGAGCCCGACACCGGTGAAGCTTACGAGCGCGACCCGCGGTCGACCGCTCAGAAGGCCGAGGCGTATCTCAAGTCCTCCGGCATCGGCGACGTGTCCTACTGGGGTCCGGAAGCGGAATTCTTCCTGTTCGACGACGTGCGGTTCTCGAACACGATCAACAAAGTGTCCTACGAAGTCGACGCGCTCGACGGATCGTGGAACACCGACACCGAATACGAGATGGGCAACACCGGCCACCGTCCGGGCGTCAAGGGCGGCTACTTCCCGGTCAACCCGATCGACGACGGTCAGGACATCCGCTCGGAGATGCTCTCCACCATGAAGCGCCTCGGCATGAAGGTCGACAAGCACCACCACGAGGTGGCGTCCTGTCAGCACGAGCTGGGTTTGATCTTCGGCTCGCTCACCAAGCAGGCCGACGAGCTTCAGAAATACAAGTATGTCATCCACAACGTGGCACAGGCCTACGGCAAGTCGGCCACCTTCATGCCCAAGCCGATCTACGGCGACAATGGCACCGGCATGCATTGCAACATGTCGATCTGGAAGGATGGCAAGCCGCTCTTTGCCGGCGACAAATACGCCGACCTGAGCCAGGAAGCGCTGTATTTCATCGGCGGCATTCTCAAGCACGCCAAGGCGCTCAATGCCTTCACCAACCCGTCGACCAACAGCTACAAGCGCCTGATCCCGGGTTTCGAAGCGCCGGTTCTGCGCGCCTATTCCGCACGCAACCGCTCCGGCTGTGTCCGGATCCCGTGGACCGAGTCGCCGAAAGCCAAGCGCGTCGAGGCCCGCTTCCCCGATCCGTCGGCGAACCCCTACCTGTGCTTCGCGGCGCTGCTGATGGCCGGTCTCGACGGCATCACCAACAAGATCGATCCCGGCGAGGCGATGGACAAGAACCTCTACGACCTGCCGGCCGAAGAGCTCGAGGGCATCCCGACCGTCTGTGGCTCGCTGCGTGAAGCAATCGAAGAGCTTCAGGCCGACATGGACTTCCTTCTGGCCGGTGACGTGTTCACCAAGGACCAGATCGAGGGCTATATCGAGCTCAAGATGGAAGAGATCGAAACCTACGAGCACACGCCGCACCCGGTTGAGTTCGGTATGTATTACAGCTGCTGATCTCCTCCCGATCAGAGGCTTTCTGGGCGCCCTCCTCGGGGCGCCCTTTTTTGTTCAGGCTCCCAAGACGGCCCGGACACGGACACGCTAACTCTCGCGCTTTGTCAAAGAGGTTGCCCGTGCCCCTGACCCCTGGGAGGCGCGCGCGATCCTGTGGGCGGCATTGGGCGCAGCGGCCATCCCGCCCCCATATGTCCGGGCCGGGCCTTTGGCGCGCCGGCCATGCCTGCCGCCTTGTCAGAGCACGAAATCCCCCGCATCCGCCCCGCCGACGATATAGATCTGTGCGTCCGTGACGCTGTCGCCATCCACGTCCATGCTGGCAACGGTCACGTCCACCCCGCTCACCACGAAGTCAAACAGCACCAGCTCTCCCCCCGCCCCGGAATATCCCGACGTGATCGCAAATGCCTGATTGCCCGCAATCATCGTGTTGGCGTCGATCAAATAGAGATTGACCCGGTCCCCTTCGGTGGTGTCGAAATCGCGGATCTGGTCGCGCGCCGCAGCGCCCACGCCCATGTCGGCGATGCTGCGGAACACGAAATTGTCCGCTCCGTCGCCACCGTTGTAATAGTCCAGCCCGCGCCCGCCATCGATATAATCGTCGCCCGCGCCGCCGAGCATCGTGTCGACGCC
>NZ_JAFMPQ010000047.1 GCF_020667845.1 Cognatishimia sp. F0-27 | reverse complement strand
ACGTGGAAACGTGGAAACGTGGAAACGTGGAAACGTGGAAACGTGGAAACGTGGAAACGTGGAAACGTGGAAACGTGGAACTCGATCGCGGGGCGCGGTCAAGGCCCGCCATCAGGACGGGTGCTGCGCGACACGCTCAAGGGTCTACTGCGGCCCGCATGGATGCCACGCGCCCGGAACCGCCCGGGGTCTCAAGCCACCCCATACCCCGCGCGGCCGATGCTGTCATAGGCGGCAAAGCCCGCCGCTTCCGCGTCGCTGGCCGCGTAGATGTTGCGCAGATCGGCCATGTGCGGCGTCGCCATCGCGCCCGCAATCCGGCTCAGGTCCAGCGCGCGGAACTCGTTCCACTCGGTCAGGATGACCAGCAGATCCGCGCCCTCGGCCGCCGCATAGGCATCTTCCACCCAGGTCACCCCCGGCAAAAGCGCCTCACCCTCGCGCAGGCCCTGCGGGTCGCAGACCGTCACCTTCGCGCCACCGCCCACAAGTGCTGGCACGATGGTCAGCGACGGCGCGTCGCGCATGTCGTCGGTGTTGGGCTTGAACGTCACCCCGAGCACCGCCACGCGCTTGCCGTTAAACGTGCCCCCGCACAGATCCGACAGCTTGTCGATCATCCGCCGCTTGATCTGCTCGTTGACGGCGATCACGGCTTCGGTGATCTGCATCGGGCTGGCGTGATCCTGTCCGATCCGGGCCAGCGCCTTGGTATCCTTCGGAAAACACGACCCGCCATAGCCCGGGCCGGCATGCAGGAACTTGTTGCCGATGCGCCCGTCGAGCCCCATCCCCTTGGAGACCTGTTTGACATCCGCGCCGACCTTTTCGCACAAAGCCGCGATCTCGTTGATGAAGGTGATCTTGGTCGCCAGAAACGCGTTGGCGGCGTATTTGATCATCTCGGCGCTTTCGAGATCGGTGGTCACGATGGGAAAATCACGCAGGTAAAGCGGGCGGTAGATCTCGGCCATGACCTGTGCGGCGCGCTCGGTCTCGACACCCACAACCACGCGGTCGGGCTTCATGAAATCGTCGATCGCAGCACCCTCGCGCAGGAACTCGGGGTTGCTCGCCACGTCGAAATCGAGATCCGGATTGGTGCGGGCCACCACGTCGCGCACGGCGGCATTGGTGCCCACCGGCACGGTGGATTTGGTGACGATCACCACGTAGTCCTTCGCGGCGCGCGCAATCTCCTCGGCGGCGGCCATCACGTAAGTGAGATCCGCATGCCCGTCGCCGCGCCGCGTCGGTGTGCCCACGGCAATGAAGATCGCATCCGCCCCGTCGATGGCTGTGGCCAGATCGCCGGTAAAGCTCAGCCGCCCGGCCTCCACGTTGCGCGCCATGAGCGCATCGAGCCCCGGCTCGTAGATCGGCACCTCGCCCGCTTCAAGCAGGCGAATCTTGCGCGGGTCCTTGTCGACACAGACCACCTCATGGCCGAAATCCGAAAAACACACCCCCGAGACAAGGCCGACATAGCCGGTTCCGATCATTGCAATCTTCATCGCTCAAGGTCCTTTCCTGCGCCGGGGCGGATCATGTGCCCCGTTGTGCAGCGTCTTGTCAAAAACCCCGTCAGGCCACAAGCGGCAATGGGGCGCGCAGGGCGGCGGCGGCACAGGACCGCCTTGTGCCAGCGGCACAGGACCACCGCGTGCCAGCGGCGCAGGACCACCGCGTGCCAGCGGCGCAGGACCACCGTGGGCGTGCGCGGCCCCGATCAGCCTGTCTCGCGGCGCGCAATGTGCAAAAAGACCAGCGACAGCGGCACCGTCCAGAGCAGCGTGGCGAGAATGGCAATCTTTTCAAGCAGGCCGTCGATCCCGTCGGGCGCCAGCTTGAACCATGCGGCGAACACAACCCAAAGACCCGCTGCCACGCAGAACATCCAGCGCAGGCGCGGATCGATGCGCCCGATGCGCGGCGCCATCACCAGCGGCCCGACCGCATAGAGCGGCCCGAGCGCAAAGGTCAGCCGCGTATGGACCGACAGGTCATCGCCATTGCCGAACGTGTCCCAGACCCCCAGAAGCACCACAAACAGCGCGGTCAGCGCCAGCGCAAAGATCCCCACGGACCACCAGACCCCGCCCAGATGGGCATGGGCTGCGGCAATCGACAGCGCGATCAGCCCCGCCGCGCAGATGTAAAAACCGGTATCCATGATGATCTGATGCGGCCCACGGCCAAGGTCGCTGATCGTGTCGGCAACGACGTCATGCTCGGCCACGCCCGAGGCAACGATGTTGAGGACAATGGGCACAAAAGAGCCCAGCAGGCCAAGAATGCCGCAAAACACCAGCAATTCCGGGCGCAGCGCAGCCGGAACCGGCCCACGGGAGGTGACGGAAATGCCGTGCTGGGAAAGCGTCATGCGGAGCCTCGATCCTTGTGCGGTTCTGCGGGATCAACCGCTCGGCGGCATCAGGGTTCCCCGCGCGCCGCGTCAGCGCTTGGCCAGCGCATCGAAGGCGCGCAGATCGGCAATCAGCCCGGCCATCTGGTCGACGGGGATCATGTTCGGCCCGTCGGAGGGCGCAGTGTCAGGGTCCTGATGCGTCTCGATGAACAGCATCGACACCCCCACCGCACAGGCCGCGCGCGCCAGCACCGGGGCAAACTCGCGCTGCCCGCCCGATGTCGCGCCCTGCCCGCCGGGCTGCTGCACCGAATGGGTGGCGTCGAACACCACCGGATAGCCCGTGGCGGCCATGATCGGCAGGCCGCGGAAATCCGAGACCAGCGTGTTGTAGCCAAAGCTCGTGCCCCGGTCGCAGAGCAGGATGCGCTCATTGCCGGTGGAGGCGATCTTGGCAGCCACATTGCCCATGTCCCAGGGCGCGAGGAACTGGCCTTTCTTGACGTTGATCGCAGCCCCTGTCTCGCCTGCCGCCAGCAGAAGGTCGGTCTGGCGGCACAGGAAGGCGGGAATTTGCAGGATATCGCAGACCTCAGCCGCAGGGGCGCAATGCGAGGGCTCATGCACATCCGTGAGCACAGGCACGCCGAACTCGGCCTTGATGCGGGCGAGGATCTCGAGGCCTTTCTCCATCCCCAGACCCCGCTCGGTGCCGATGGAAGAGCGGTTGGCCTTGTCATAGCTCGCCTTGAAGACAAAGCGCGTGCCCGTCGGCGCACAGGCCTCGGCGATCTTCTCGGCCATCATCCGCGCGTGATCGAGGCTTTCGAGCTGGCACGGCCCGGTGATCAGCGCGATGGGCGCCGCACCTCCCACGGTGATGTCGGCGATGGTGATGTCTCTGGTGTCCGGGCTGAGCATGGGGGTCTCCTTCATGCGCGTCGCTTAGCAGGCCCGGCGCCGGCGCGCAAAGCCGATGCGCCCCGACGAGCGCCGACCGTCGCCTCGGATGCGGCATTCCAGGCCAGCCCGGCCCTGCAGGCTTGACCTTTGCGCCGCCGGATCGCACAAAACAGAACCGTCAGGCCGGCAGACAGACCCATGGCCACGACCCGCGGTAAAGACCGCCCCGACCGCAAAGCGTTCACCCGAAGAGACCAGACCGGTCTCGCCCCTGCAACCGCGAAGCCCCGTTGCCGGGGTCGCCCGTCCAGGCCACAGCGCCCTCCGATCGCCCCGCCCGAACGACCACACCGCTCCGGACCCCGCCGTAACACCCCATGAAAAAGTCCCGCCCATGCAGATGAACACGCCCAGCAAACCGGATACGGCAGGCACCGGCCCCGCGGTTCAGGAGATCGACCTCTCCTCGGTGCTGCGCGCGCTCTGGGCGAGCAAGTTCTTCATCGCCGGCGTGGCCTTCATGACGATGATGATCTTCGGCTATTACGCCTTCGCGGTGGCCGAGGACCGCTATGCCGCCACCACCGATCTGGTGCTTGAAGCGCGCGACAATCTCGTGGTCGATATCGAAAGCGTGCTGTCGGGCAATTCCCTGGACGATCAGGCGATCAATACCGAGCTGGAGATCATCACCTCGCGCAAGACGATCTCGGACCTGGTGGACCGGCTGGACCTCATGTCGGATCCCGAATTCAACGGCTCCCTGCGGGAACCGCCGCGCTTCTCGGTCGGCATCGCCGTGAACGCCATTGCGCAGATGGTGCGCCGCGTCATTCCCAGGAGCGAAGAGGCCCCGCAGGCGGCCGAAGAGTCCGGCGGCAGCGAACTCAGCGAAGAGGACCGCATCCGCTTTGGCGTCGAGAGCCGGGTCGGCGCCAGCATCCGGGCCTCGGCAAAATTCGACACCTATATCCTGCAGATCACCGCCACCACCGCCTCGCGGGAGAAATCCGCCCTTCTGGCCAATACGCTGGCCGAGGTCTATCTCGAGAACCAGATCAACACCAAGTTCGAGGCCACGCAATACGCCGTGGAATGGCTGTCGGACCGGGTCTCCGAGCTCGAGATCGAACTGCGCGAACGCGAAAGCGCCCTGCGCGATCTGCGCGCCCAGAGCACGCTCATCAGCAGCGAGACGCTGGAAGGCATGGGCATCCGCGCCAAGGACATGCGCGACCGGCTGCTGAACGAAGAGGAAAACCGCGACCGGCTTCAGGCGGCGCTGGACAGCTTGCGCACCACCGCCACGGGCACGCCGGAGGAGATCGTTCTGGCGCTGGACGACCCGATCCTGAACCGCCTGATGAACGACATCCGCAACGGCAGCACCTCGGCCCGAACCGCCTTTGACGCCCGTGTCGCGCGGCTGCTTGCGGAGCGCGAAAGCGCCCTGAACCGCAGCGAGGCGCAACGCGCCGCGCTGCAGACTTCCTATGACCGGCTGCTCGAAGAGACCCGCCAGCAAAGCGAGGACCTGATCCGGATCGAGCAGGAGGAACGCGAGGTGCTCGCGCTGCAGGTGCTTTACGACACGTTCCTCGCCCGGCTGAAGGAAACCACCATCCAGATCGGCCTGCAAAGCGCCGACAGCCGCGTGCTCTCGGAGGCGATCCCCGGCTACCCGGTCGCGCCGCGGCGGATGATGCTGCTTTTCATGGGGGTGGTGCTCGGCACGATCCTCGGCACGGCGATCGTGCTCCTGCGCGAGCTGACCAACACCCGGTTCCGCACCGTCGAAGAGCTCGAACACCAGGTCGGTGTCGGCGTTCTGGCACAGGTGCCGCGGATGGAGATCCGCAAGCGCGACCAGCTTCTGGACTACCTGCGCAACCAGCCGACCTCTCCGGCGGTGGAATCGCTGCGCAATCTCAGGACCTCGATCCTGATGTCCAACGTGGACAACCCGCCCAAGGTGATCCTGTTCACCTCGTCCCTGCCCGGAGAGGGCAAGACCACCCTGTCGATCGGCCTGTCACAGAACCTGGCCGCCATCGAGCGGCGGGTCCTGCTCATTGATTGCGACACCCGCCGCAAGAGCCTGAACTTCTATTTCGACATCAACCCCAAGGGCGGGATCACCACCGTTCTGGCGGGGCAGACGACGCTCGAAGAAGCCATCACCCCGGTCAAGGACGGGTTCGACATCCTCATGGCCGGGGAAACCGGCGGCAACAGCGTCGATCTGTTCTCTTCGAACGGGTTCAAGGCCCTGATGGAACAGGCCCGCGAGACATATGACATGATCATCCTCGACACGCCCCCCGTGCGTGTCGTGCCCGATGCGCGCGTTCTGGGCGCGGTGGCGGATGCCATTGTCTATTGCGTGCTCTGGGACAACACCCCCAAGGCGGTGGTGCAGGAAGGCCTGCGCGAGTTTGCCTCCGTCGGGCGCCCGGTCACCGGCCTCGTGCTGTCGCAGGTCAATATCCGCCGGATGCAGAAATACGGCTATGGCGGCTACAATTACTACGGCTACAAATCCTATACCTGACAGCGCCGGGGCCCCGTCCGCAGCACCGCACACCCATGCACGTGCGCCCGGAACAGCCCGGCGCGGATCGCCCGGTCGCCCGCGCCGCGCACCGCGCCCACGGGCCCGGGCAGGCTCCCGGACAAGGCCCGGGGCCCGCCATGCTCAGTGGTGATACTGGGTGGGGTAGTCGCGGATGGTCACACGCGCGGCCTCGCCCGGGGTCAGCCCGATATCGCGCAAATGGGACGCGGTCAGCGTGCGGCGCGCCCGCGTCGCGCGATAGGTGCTCAGCACGCGCATGCCATAGGCAAGACCGGCGAACACATCCCGGACGGCAAGACCGGCGGCGGCAATCGGGGATGCGGGGGCGGGCGTCTGGATCTGGAAGGTCATCTGGGTATCTCCGGGTGTTTGAGGACGGGCCGCTCGGCCCATGACCCGGTTTTGCCCGACCCCGCGCCCGGCTTCTGTGAAGCGCTTCACAGTCTGGCGCGAAATCCCGTCCGCATCCCGTTTTTTCCTGTCCCCGGCGGTCTGCCCGCGCCCTGCGGATCAGGGCGGCACCGGGATACCCGGCCAGCATCGCAAGGCCGCATGACGGCTCAGGGGCCCCCGAAACGAGGCCCCGGCGCGCCCGGCCTCACTTGCGCGCGTAGATGTCCTCGTAGCGCACGATATCGTCTTCCCCGAGATAGATCCCGGTCTGCACCTCGATCAGCACCATCGGCACCTTGCCGGGGTTTTCCATCCGGTGCACCGCCCCGAGCGGGATGTAGATGCTCTCGTTCTCGGTCACCAGCCGCACCTCTTCATCCACCGTCACCTTCGCGGTGCCCTCCACCACGATCCAGTGCTCGGACCGGTGGTGATGGCTTTGCAGCGACAGCGCCGCGCCCGGCTTGACCACGATCCGCTTGACCTGAAACCGCGGCCCCATCGCAAGGCTCTCGAACCAGCCCCAGGGCCGGTGATCGCGGGTGAAGGTCTCTGCCTGCCGGGCACCCTTGTCCTTGAGCACCGAGACCGCCTGCTTGACGTCCTGCGCGCGGCTCTTGTGGGCCACCAGCACCGCGTCGGGCATCGCCACGGTGATGATGTCCTCCAGTCCAAGCCCCACAACCGTCAGCCCCTCGGCCTCCGACCGCATCAGCGTGCCGGTGCAGTCGAGGCACTCGACCGCGCCATGGGTGGCATTGCCATCCGCATCGGGTCCCATCTCGCGGGCGACCGATGTCCATTCGCCCAGATCGGACCAATGCGCGCCAAACGGCACCGCCACGAGCGTCTCGGAGCGCTCCATCACCGCGTAATCGATCGAGATGTCATCCGCCTCGGCCCAGGCCTGCGCCTCCAGCCGCAGGAAGCCCAGGTCCGGCTCCTCTGCCTCGACCGCGCGCGACACCGGCGCGATCATCTGCGGCGCATGGGCCTCGAAGGCCGCAAGGATCGCCTGCACCGAAAACAGGAAGATCCCTGCATTCCACAGGTGCCGCCCATCCGCCACCATCTCGGCGGCGCGCGCGGCACAGGGTTTTTCCACGAAGCGTCTGAGCGGCACGGGGCCGGTCGCCCCCGCCGCATCGAGTTCGAGATAGCCATAGCCGGTCTCCGCCCGGTCCGGCGTGATCCCGAATGTCACGAGATGACCCGCCTGCGCCGCCTCCAGCCCCTGCATCACGGTGCTCACGAACCCGTCGCGGTCAGGGATGTGGTGATCCGACGGCAGCACCAGCATCATCGCGCCGGGATCGCTGCGCGCAAGGTGCAGGGCGGCGGCCAGGATCGCCGGGGCGGTGTTGCGCCCCTCCGGCTCCACCAGCGTCGCCAGCGGCGTGATCCCGCAGGCGGCAAGCTGGTCGCCCACGATAAAACGGAAATCCTCACCCGTCACGATCAGCGGCGGGGTGAACGCCGCCCCCGACACCCGCCGCGCGGAGGCCTGGAACAGCGTGTCGGTCCCGATCAGGTCGGAAAACTGCTTGGGATAGGACTTGCGCGACAACGGCCAGAGCCGGGAGCCCGAGCCACCGCATAAAATCACCGGCGTAATCATAAAGTCCCTCCTTGCAACGGCAACTGGTCCCCGTCTGGCCGATCGCGCGCGCCGTCAGGCGCCTGCGGGCGGGCGCCGGAGCCACGTCCGGGAGCAGCCTATCGCGCGCGCCGGGCAAACCAAGGCCGCTTCTGGGGCTTTTTTGCGGTTTATCGCCCGCCCCCTTTCCTCTCCGATGCCCACCGGGCGCACAGCCGGTGAACAGGATGTTCCGCCCAACGCGTCCGCACCACAACATGTGGTTTCCTTCAGGGGCGGAATCGGTCATGTAATACGGGGATTTTCATGCTGCTGCCCGGGCTGGATCCGCGCCGGGCCATCGTTTTGGGGAGGGGGTTGCTTGCGTCGGTCATGTCCGAAAACCTCCAGCCGTCTTGCCGGCCTGGCCGGTCTTGTGCTCAGCGCCTTTCTGGTCACAACAGCCGCCGGCGCCAAGGCCGACACCCCGTGGGACCGCCCGGTTCTGGGCTTCATGGGGGTGCCCGGCCTTGTCGACATGCCCTCCGGCGAGGCCATGCCGGACGGCATGCTCAGCTTCACCGTCGGTCGCGTCGGCGAGGTCCAGCGCCACGCGCTGCACTTCCAGATCGCCCCGCGGCTTTCGGGCGTGTTCCGCTACGCGATCTATTACGGGCTGCCCTCGTCGAGCAGTTTTCCCAACCTTTATGACCGCAGCTTCGACCTGCGCTACCAGCTGGCCACCGAAACCGCGACCCGCCCGGCCATTGCCATCGGCCTGCAGGATATCTGGGGCACCGGGATCAGCTCGGCGGAATATATCGCCGCCACCAAGAGTTTCGGGCGGCTGAAGGCCACCGCCGGACTCGGCTGGGGGCGCCTCGGCACGTTCAACGGTATCGACAATCCGCTGGGTGTTCTCTCCGACCGCTTCGACACCCGCCCCGACCGGCGCGACGGGCTCAACGTGAACGGGGATCTGCGCACCGACCACTGGTTCCGGGGCGATGCGGCCTTCTTTGCCGGGCTGCAATACGCGGTGAGTGACCGGCTGGTGCTCTCGGCGGAATATTCTTCCGACGATTACCGCTTCGAAGAGGATGCCGATATCGGCTTCGTGCACCGCTCGCCGGTCAATCTCGGGGTGACCTGGCGCACCCGCCGTGGGCTCGACCTCTCGGCGGCCTGGCTCTACGGCTCCACCCTCGGTGTGCAGCTGAGCTACAATTTCAATCCCAAGCGCCCCAACCGCTTCCCCGGCGGCGTCGATCCCGCCCCCGTCCCGGTGCAGCCGCGCCCCCCCGGGGCGGCCGCCGATCTGGGCTGGACGCAGGATCGCACCCGGCCCGGGGCCGCGCGCACCACCACCGCCACGCTTCTGGCCGCCGAAGGCATGATGCTCGAGGCCATGGCGGTGAGCGCAGACACCGCCACGCTGCGCGTGCGCACCGGCCAGCAAACCGTGGCCGCGCAGGCGCTGGGGCGTGTCGCGCGCATCCTGACCCGCAGCCTGCCCGCCTCGGTCGAGACCTTCGTGATCATTCCCACCACCGGCACCGGCCTGCCGGCCTCGGCGATCACGCTGAGCCGCAGCGATCTCGAAGAACTGGAAACCGCCCCTGACGGCGCCTGGCAGAGCTATGCGCGCGCGGCCTTCTCGGACGCCTGGCCGGTGGACCGGACGCTGGCCTTTCCCGAGGGCACCTTTCCGAAATTCGACTGGAGCCTCGCGCCCTACCTGACGGCGAGCTATTTCGACCCTGACAGCCCGGTTCGGCTCGATTACGGGCTGGAACTGAGCGCGCGCTACGAGCCCCGTCCGGGACTTGTCTTTGCCGGGGCGCTCCGTGGCCAGCTCAGCGATGACGGCGCCGAAGACCTGCCCCCTTCGGACAGCAAGATACGCCGGGTGCGCACCGATGCCCCGATCTATGCCCGCGAAAGCGACGGCCTGGCTCTCAGCCGGCTGACCGCGGCGCAGTATTTCCGCCCCGGCCCCGATCTTTATGGCCGGGTGACGCTGGGCTATCTCGAACCGATGTATGGCGGGCTGTCGACGGAACTGCTCTGGAAACCGGTGACCAGCCGGCTCGCCTTCGGCGTGGAGATCAACTACGCCCAGCAGCGCGATTTCGACCAGCGCTTCGGCTTTCAGGATTACGGCGTCATGACCGGCCATGTCTCGGCCTATTACGCGGGCGCGGGGGGCTTCGATTACCGGGTCGACGCGGGGCGCTATCTTGCCGGCGACTGGGGGGCGACCTTTGCGGTCGACCGGCGGTTCGGCAATGGCATCAAGGTCGGGGTCTTTGCCACGCTGACCGACGTGCCCTTCGATGATTTCGGCGAAGGCTCCTTCGACAAGGGGCTCCGCTTCGAGGTGCCCTTTGCCGCGCTGACCGGGCGCAGCTCGGATCGGGGGATCAACCGCGTGCTGCGCCCGGTGCAGCGCGATGGCGGCGCGCGGCTCGACGTGGCCGGGCGGCTCTACGAGGGGGTGCGCGACTTCCACCGCCCCGCGATGCAGGAACAATGGGGGCGGTTCTGGCGATGACGGGGCATTGCGACAGGCCGCGGCGCGGGGTCGTCCGGATGGCGGCGGCTCTGCTTATGCTGGGGCTTCTGGCGGGCTGTGCCGCAGGGCAAGGGGGCGGGCCGCTGGCCGATGCGCTGAGCCGGATCGGGGCCGCCCGGGCTCCGGCTGGACCGTCGCTGCGCGCACAGATCACGCCGGAGGCGGTGGCCGCGCTGAACCAGCCCGTGATCCTGATCGCGCTGCCCGAGCGCGGCGCAGAGGCGCTCGCCAGATGGGTCGGCGCCAATAACGGGCATGCCACATGGGCCAGCGGCGATGGCGTGTCGATCCGCATCAGGCGCGGCATCCTGAGCGCCACACGCGGGCTGGGCGGCGACCTGCTGAGCGCCGATATCGCCGATGTGGAGGCCGCGCTCTATGCCGGCGGGCCAACCCGCGTGATCCGGATCCATCGCTATCTCGACGGCACGGACCAGGTCACGATCCGCGCGCTGGTCTGCGATATCACCCGCGCCGGGCCGGACACCGCCGAAACCGCCGTGGGCGGATTTGCCACCACGCGCTTCGACGAATCCTGTTCCGGGCCGGACCGGACCTTCGAGAACCGCTACTGGATCGGGGCGAATGGCCAGCTGCGCAAGACCCGCCAATGGGTCGGGCCCGATGTCGGGACCATCGTCATCGAACGACTGACCGGCGAGTGACGCCCGCGCTGGCCCGCTTGACGGGATGGTCCGGCAGGGCGCGATACCAAATTTCTTGTTCGAACGGCCTTCATGTCCTATGCATGTTCCATCCTTCTGGAGAATTGTCATGACGTATTCCCGTTTTCTGGCATTGATCGCCGCAGGCGCGCTCACAATCAGTTCCGCAGCTTATGCTCAGCAGGAACCCGAGGACGACTGCGACGATGACGGCGCGACCGAAACCACCGATGATGATTGCCCCGGCGCGCTCATCCTGGGCGCGGGGACGGGTCTGGCGCTCGGCACGCTTGCCCCGGCGCTCGGCGCGCTTGCCGTAGCCGGTGCCATGGCCGCAAGCAGCGGTGGCAGCGGCGGTGGCGGCGGCTCCGCGTCACAAACCAACGGCTTCGGCGGCTTCTGAACGGACGGGCGGCCCGGCACCGCCGGCTGGTCACAGCGCGCTTCGACTCCGGCTCACACCTGTGCAGGTGTGTCATGCGGGCCTGGTTTCAGGCCCGTTTTTTTGTGCCTGTGCGCCCTGTCACGGGTCGCTGCCGCGCGCCATGATCTGCCCGGTCCACACGAAAAGGGGCGTCGCCTGTGGCCCCCGCCCGCCATCCGAACCGCTCAGGCGCGCGCCAGCCACCCGTGACACAGAAGACCGGCGCAGAACCGGTGCCGCCTTCCGGGCGTTTGCGTGCGCCGATATCGGGCTGACCGGAATACCTGACTTGTCCAAGCGTCAGAAATCGGGAAAATTGTTGGTGATTTTACAACGATCCGGCCGCGAGACCCCCAGTTTTGCAGCCTTTATCCGAATTGTTCAGAGCCGTTTCCATCAAAGGGAGAACAGAAAATGGCAAATTTCACCTTCACCGGGTTCAGCACGGTCGGACAGACGCTCAATGGCTCCGAGATGGGGTTCATCGGGCCGAATGGCGGAATTTCCGTCGACGGGGCCGATGCGGTTACCGCAACATCCGGCACCAACTGGCTCACGGTCCTGGGCTTTCTGAATGGCTATGACGGCGGGTTTTCCGCGGTCGATGCGGGCGGCTCCGTCTTCGAGATGGCGATTGGCCCGAATGGCTATGTCACCGCCGAGAATCCATCGAACGGCGTGCTCGATATCGACGTGACAACCTCTTTCACGTTGTTCAACGAAGGCACGATCTACAGTTCGAATGACCGGGCCATCGAAGTCAACGATACCGACGATGCCGTGAGCGTCAACATCTACAACGAAGGCTCGATCCGGTCCAACACCGGCGAGGCGGTGTATGTCGACAGCGGTGACGGACCAATCGATTTCAACAATGCGGGCAACATCTATTCAACCGGCGAAGCGGTTCAGCTCTTCCGCACCTTCGATGCCACAGGCACGGTGGATGTGATCAACACCGGCATCGTGACCTCCAACTCCGATGATGCGTTCTTGGTCGATCAGGGCGTGGGCAGCTTCGGCGCCTTTGCGTCAACCTTTTTCAATTCCGGTACGATCATCGGCGACGAAAACGCCATCGATTTCGCCGATGCGGGCCCTATCGAACTGGTCAATACCGGCACGCTGATCTCCAATCTCGGGATCGCGGTGGAAAGCGAGGCCGGCGACGACGTCATCACCAATACCGGCCTGATTGTCGGTGACATCGATACCGGGTCAGGCAGCGACACGATCGACACCCGCGACGGTGAAGTCCGCGGCACGATCTTTGGCGGCGATGACAGCGACACCTATCTTGTCGGTGAAGAGACCCAGGCCGTCTCCGAAACCATATCCGGCGGCGCCTTTGACATCGTTCGCGCCGATAGCGGCTTCGTGCTGCCGCTTTACTTCGAAAGCCTTGTCCTGGAAGGCATCAGCGACACGCGCGGCGCAGGCAACTCGGGCGCCAACTCGATCACCGGCAACAATGGTGACAACGCGCTGTTCGGCTTTGGGGGTGAAGACACGCTCACCGGGCTGGGCGGCGACGACAAGATCTTTGGCGGGGCCAGCGCAGACACCGTCAACGGCGGCGATGGCAATGACTGGATCCATGGCGGCGGCGGCGATGACAGCCTGGTCGGCAATGACGGCTTCGACACGGTCGAAGGCGGCACCGGCAATGACACCATCCGCACCGGCAATTCCGGCCAGTTCGAAGGCGGCATCGGGCGCGGCGATCAGGGCGACGACCTGCTGCTCGGCAACGAGGGCGATGAGACGCTCGAAGGCGGGTCGGGCAACGACCTTCTCGCTGGCGATGGCGGCGCGGACCGGCTGGTCGGCGGACCGGGCATCGACGAGATCTCCTATGGCGGCTCCCCGGGCCGCGTGGTGATCAATCTCGGTGCCAATTTCTTTGCCAACAACGATGCCGAAGGCGACAGTGCCACCGGAGTCGAGAACCTGCGCGGCTCGAATTTTGACGACGTGCTGGTGGGCAACTCAAGCGCCAACGTCATCTACGGCCAGACTGGCGAGGACGAGCTGCGCGGCGGCTCCGGCGAAGACACGCTCCAGGGCGGCTTTGACGGCGACATCCTGAACGGGGAAAGCGGCGCGGATACCGCCGATTACTCCGACAGCTCGTCACGCGTTCTGGTCAACCTGTCCGCCAATTTTGCCGATCAGGGCTATGCCACCGGCGACGAGCTGATCTCCATCGAGCGCCTCGTGGGCTCGAACTTCAACGACGTGCTGGTCGGCACCTCGGGCGGCAACCGGCTCTTTGGCGGCTCGGGTGATGACGAGCTGCGCGGCGAGGGCGCGGGCGATCTGCTTTATGGCGGGCCGGGCAATGACGAGTTGCAAGGCGATACCGGCGCGGATCAGTTCATCTTCGAGATCACGGCCTTCGGCAATGACACGATCAACGATTTCGAAGATGGCACCGACATCATCCGTTTCCTCGATCTGCCGGGCATCAACGACATCAGCGATGTGAATATCGGCGTCGACGGTTCAGACCTGCTGGTGGATATCGGCGGCGTGGATGACATCCGCCTCTTGGGTGCCAATGGCTCCGTGACCCTGACCGCGGCGGATTTCCTCTTCGAATAAGCCATGCGCGCGCGGCGGCAGGCCTGCCGCGCGCCCCCTGCGGCAGGCCGGTGGTCCCGCCGCATCGAGACCGGCAGAGCAGGAGCCCCCTGCCCTGCCTTTTTTGTGCCGGGGCGGCCTGCCGCCCTGCGCCCTGCGCGCTTTTCCGGTCCCCCGCCATCCTGCGCCGCGCCCCCGGTGGGAGCGCCGCACCCGGTCGCCCTCAAGGGCCGCCGCCCGCCATTCGGGTGCAACAGGCTGGCTGGCTGGCAGGCTGGCCGGAACATGCCACAGGTTGTGATTACGGCTTTCAAATCGCGCTTGCCTTGTCTGACCCGCGGCGCTGGGTCACAGTGGGGCCAGGGTTTGACCGCGTGACCGGCGCGGAGGCCACAGAATCCATTTCTTAAATGGGAAATTTTCCCGCTGGAGAGAAAGCATGGCAGATTTCGCCCTCGATACCTTCTCAAGCGCCGCGCGCAGCCTGAACAGCAGCGAATTCGGCCTGATCACCGCCAATGGCACGCTGGCGGTCTCCGGTCAGGACGCGGTCACCACGACAAGCGGGAGCAACACGCTCACGGTGATGGGGTTTCTGGGCAGCTATAACGGCGGCGCATCGGCGGTGGATGCCAATGGCTCCGTCCTGACGATGGCGGTGGGCCGGGGCGGCTATGTCACCGCGGAAAACCCCCTCGCCGGCGTGATCGATGCGGATCTGTCCTCGATCTTTTCCCTCACCAACGAGGGCACGATCCATTCCTCCTCGGACCGCGCCGTCGAGGTGACCGATTCCGATGGCGCGCTGACGATCGACCTCTACAACAGCGGTCTCATCCACGCCCGGCAGGGCGAAGCGATCTTTACCGATGCCGGGATCGGCAGCACCAGCCTGGTCAATCACGGCGAGATCATGGCGCCCGGCATCACGGTCGATCTCTTCACCGCCACCACCGGGGTCGGCACCGTCACCCTCGTCAACAGCGGGGCCATCACCTCCACCGACGACACCGCCATCAGCATCGACCAGGGCGATGGCGGCACGGCGCAGGTCACCAATTCCGGCACGATCACCGGCAGGGCTTTCGGGGTGGAGTTCAACGACGATGGCGCCATCACGGTCACCAACAGCGGGGTGATCACCGGACAGGACAGCTTTGCCGTGGCGCTCAATGACGGCGCCGACCGGCTGACCAATACCGGCACGCTCGTCGGCGATATCCGGCTCGGCGGCGGGTCGGATATCTTCGACACCCGCGACGGCCTCCTGCATGGCACGGTGTTCGGCGGCGACGGCAATGACACCTTCTATGTCCGCGGCGACAGCGTGGTGATCTCCGAACAGAGCGCACAGGGCATCGACACGGTTTTTGCCGAGGATGGCTATTACATCCTGGATTTCGACATCGAATATCTGACCCTGCTCGGGGTCGGGGACGATCGCGGCGCCGGCAATGGCAATGACAACCGCATCACCGGCAATGTGGGCGACAACGCCTTGTTCGGGTTCCTCGGCGACGACACGATCCTGGGCAATGCCGGCAATGACAAGATCTTCGGCAGCACCGGCATGGACGACCTCGCCGGGCAGGAGGGCGACGACTGGCTGCATGGTGGCGCCGATGCGGATACGCTCGATGGCGGCCCGGGCACCGACACGCTGGACGGCGGCTCCGGCGATGACACGCTGGACGGCGGCCCGGATGCCAACCTGCTCAATGGCAATGCCGGGGACGACCACTTCCTCGGCGGGCCGGGGGCCGACACGATGAACGGCGGCAGCGGCTCGGACAGCCTCAGCTATGCGCTGTCCCCGGGCCGCGTGGTGGTCAATCTCGGCGCCAATTTCTTTGCCAATAACGATGCCGAAGGCGATCGCGCCACCAGTGTCGAAAACCTTGCGGGGTCCCCCTTTGACGATGTGCTCGTGGGCAGCAGCGAGGCCAATCGCCTGTCCGCCACTGCCGGCGAAAACGAGATGCGCGGCGAAAGCGGCGAGGACACGCTGATCAGCGGCCCGGGCGCCGATACGCTCAATGGCGGCTCCGGCGCCGACACCGCCGATTTCGGCCAGTCCCCGGCCCGCGTGGTGATCAATCTCGGATCGGGCTACGCGGCGGGCGGCCATGCCACCGGCGATACGCTGATTTCCATCGAACGCGCGGCGGGCACCGCTTTCAATGACCGCATCGTCGGCACCGCCGCCGGCAACCGGCTGTATGGCCATGACGGGCCGGATTATCTCGATGGCGGCGATGCGGGCGACATGATCCATGGCGGCACCGGCGACGACACGCTGATCGGGGGCGGGGGCGCCGACCAGTTCGTGTTCGAGGATGGGTGGGGCAGCGATACGATCAATGATTTCGAGGATGGCAGCGACATCATCGACTTCGGCCCGGCGACGACGGTGACGCAATTCTCCGATCTGACGATCTCGGTTCTGGGAAGCGACCTGGTGGTCGATGCGGGCGGCGCCGATCAGATCCTCCTGTCGGGTGCCGGCGGCACCGTCACCCTGACCGCCGCCGATTTCGACTTTGCCTGAGACGGCCCCCGCCCTTTACACACCCCGCCCTCCACACGACCCGGCCCCCACACGCCCCGACCTGCGCGCCCCAACCCGGTTTCTTTGGGCCAGAAATATCCCGGGGAGTCGCAGTTTACTGCGACGGGGCAGCGCCCCTCACCCGCTCACCCCAACCGCGCGCGCACCCGGTCCAGATGCCGCGCCACCAGATCCGCCGCGGCCTCCGGTGAGCCCGCCTCCGCATAGCAGCGCAGCTCCGGCGCATTGCCCGACGGGCGCAGATGCACCACAGCCCCCCCCGCAAAGCGCACCCGCAGCCCATCGGTCAGATCCAGCCCGTCCTCGGCGCCCCCCGCCTCGAAAAATGCCGCCCGCGCCGCCGCATCCCCGGTCAGCGTCGCGATAAACGCCCGCGAAACCTCCGGCGCGATCCCCTGCAGCCGGTCGGCCGCGGTGAAGACCGGCGGCAATCCCGCAACCAGCGCTGAAAGCCCGCCCGCCATGTTCCGCGCCGCCACCAGGGGCGCCAGCATCGGCAGCAGGCAATCACGCGTCATCAGAGGCGCCAACGGCCCCTCAGGCCCCTGCGCCGCGAAACCAAGCAGGAAGCCGCCATTGGGCTCGAACCCCACCACGCGGGCATCGGGATCGGCGGCCAGCGCATCCTCCATCGCGGCAATCACGTAAGGGGATCCGATCTTCGTGCGGTGCACCTGCGTGACCCCCTCCAGGTCCTCGATCAGCGAATTGGCCGAAACCGGCGTCACGATCACCGTGGCCTCCAGCGCACGCGCCGTGAGCGCCCCAAGCAGGTCGCCGGGGATCACCCGCCCCGTGGACAAGGCCAGCATCGGCCGGTCCGCATCGCCATCGGTCGAGATCACCGCGTCCAGCCCGTGCGCGCCGACCCAGCCCGCCAGCGTCGCGCCGGTCTCCGGGTCAAGCGCCTCGGTGTCGACCGGGATGAAGGTTTCCGACCGCGCCAGCGGCACCGCAACCGCGCCAAGCGCCTGCACCGCCGCCACCATCAGGTCGCGCGCCACGGAACTGTGCTGGTAGATCCCGATCCGCAGCCCCGAGAGCGCGGCCGGCCCGAAGGCCCCAGCATAGCGCGCCACCCAGGCCGCCCCCGCGCCGGGTGCAGCCAGCATCCTGCCGCGCCCCCTGCCGCGCACCGGCCCGTCCGGCGCCCGGCCCGCGCCCAACGCATCAAGGATCGCCGCCTCGTCGCCTTTGCCGATCTCGCCTGCGGGGGTGTAGAACTTCAGCCCGTTGCGATCGGCGGGAATATGGCTGCCGGTGACCATGACGGCCCCTGCCCCGCGCCGCGCCGCCTCCAGCGCCAGCGCCGGGGTCGGCAGCGCGCCGCAATCGACCACATCCATACCTGCCGCCCGTGCGGCCTCGCAGACCACATCCGCGATTCCCGCCGAGGAGGGGCGCAGATCGCGCCCCAGGCACAATGTGGCACCTTGAGGGCAGGCATCGAGAAAGGCGCGCGTGTAATCGGCCACCAATGCGTCGGTCAGTTCCACCACCAGACCACGCAATCCGCTGGTCCCGAATTTCGGCGCCATGGTCTGTCCTTTCCTGTTTTTTCCACGTCCCGGGCGCCAGACCCGGCCCGCGATCGACGCCCCGGCAGGGCCTGTGTTCCGGCGCCTCCGCAACGCGCCGGATTTGCATCAAATACCCCCGCAACGGCCCGGATCCCGATCCTGTTTCGCCGCCTTCTTCCCAAAACCCGGCCACATTGTCGTGTCACTGATGACGTCATGCCAAAGCACTGCGCCGCTCCGGAGGCGCCGCGGTCAGCCCGGTCAGAATGCCGGCAGGTGTGAAACAGTCAACGACCGGTCCGATCTGCCCCGGACCGGGTCCGCGCGTCTGCTCGCCGCGGATAGCCCGAAGGACCACAAATGCCAACGCTGCCCACAGCCGAAGAACAGCTTTACCTCGAACTCATCAACCGATCCAGACAGGATCCCGCCGGAGAATATGACGAACTGGTCTCCAATGCCTCCCGACAAAGAGGGGCCAATGGCGACATCACCAATGCGCTGCAGTATTTCGACACCGATATGGACCTGCTCCGCGAGCAGCTGAACGGCTATGACGCGGTCGCGCCCGTGGCGTGGTCCTTTGCCCTGGCCGACAGCGCCGACACCCATACGCTGCTGATGATCGAACATGACCGGCAGTCGCACAACCTCCCCGGCGAGCCGGGTCTCGGCGACCGGGTGATCGACGCGGGCTATACCGGTTTCCAGCGCGTGGCGGAGAACATCTTCGCCTATGTGGAGAATGTGCTCCACGGACATGCGGGGTTCTATATCGACTGGGGCGCCGGCCCCACCGGGATCCAGGATCCCGCCGGACACCGCAACACGATCCTGTCGAATGTATTCACCGAGGTCGGCCTGTCACAGATGGAAGACGGCCCCGGCTCCTCCACCGGCCCCTACCTGACCACACAGCATTTCGGCAACCGCTGGGATTACGACCCGCAGCTTCTGGGCGTGGTGATCGATGACGCGGATAACGACGATTTCTACGACCGGGGCGAAGGCATGGGCGGCGTCACCGTGACCGCCGAAGGCGATGCCGGCACCTTCACCACCACGAGCTGGAGCTCCGGCGGTTACCAGATGGTGCTGCCGGACGGCAGCTACACGCTGACCTTCTCCGGCGGCGGGCTCGACGGGGTGGTCACCACGACGGTGACCATGGCCGGGGCCAACGTCAAGGTGGATGCCGAGGCCGGCGATGCCGCACCGCCCCCGGAGCCCGATCCCGAACCCTCCGAACCGGGCCGCTCCCTGTCCGGCGAAGGCCGCAACGAGAGCTTCACCGGCGGCGCCGGCAATGACACCGTCATGGCCCGCGGCGGCAATGACACCGTCGAGGCGGGCGCCGGCCATGACACGGTGGATGCCGGCTACGGGTTCGACCGGGTCTATGGCGGCACGGGCAACGACACGCTGGGCGGTGCCAATGGCTGGGACACGCTCGAAGGCGGCGACGGCCATGACGTGCTGCTCGGCAATGCCGGCAATGACGAGATGACGGGCGGTGCAGGCAATGACGCGCTGCAAGGCGGCATCGGATGGGACGTGATGTCCGGCGGCGCAGGCAATGACACGCTTCTGGGCCGGGACGGGTACGACCATGCCATGGGCGGGGACGGCAATGACAGTCTCGAAGGCAATTTCGGCAATGACACGCTGAATGGCGGGGCCGGCGACGACACGCTCGATGGCGGCATGGGGTCCGACAGCCTCGACGGGGGCGCGGGCCATGACAGCCTCGCCGCGGGAAACGGCGCGGACACGCTGCTTGGCGGCACCGGCGACGACACGCTGGCCGGCAATGCGGGCATGGACCGGCTCAATGGCGGCGCCGGAAACGACGTGCTCTTTGGCGGCACCGGGGCGGACAGCTTTGTCTTCAACGCCGGCGGCGGGCGCGACACGGTGCTCGACTTCCAGGCCGGCACCGACAGGCTTGTGCTCAACGCCAACCTGTTTGAGGGGACGCCGGATCTGAGCGATGTGCAAGGCGCCGTCCGGCGCGACGCGGATGGAGACCTGCGGCTCGATTTCGGCAATGGCGACAGCATCACGCTGAACGGCATCACCCAGTTCAGCCAGATCGCCGACGATATCAGCTTCCTCTGAGACACAGGGATCGCCGGGGCGCGCGCCGCCCCGGCCAACCTCCCGCCAGCAACCGGCCAACCCCGGAGACCCGGGCCGCACAGGCCCCCTCCTGCGACGCCCACAAGCGCGCCATGGCCTGCCTGAGGGCCGCATCCCGGTTTCTTCTGTCCCGCAATACTCCGGGGGAGTCTTTGCCTGCAAAGACGGGGGCAGCGCCCCCATCCCCGACCAGCGGCTTGCATCTCGGCCCGGGGATCCTCCCCGCAGCCATGCCTGCCCTTCCCTGCGCCCCACGCTCTCTGAAGGCCCCGCGGCGGTCTCGCGCCCGCCCGCGCTCCTTTCGCGCCCGGCCCGCCCCCGCTTCCTGCGCGCCCGGCCCGCCCCCGCTTCTTTTGCGCCCGGCCCGCCCCCTCCTTGCACCCGGAGCGCGCATTTGGGATGATCCCGCCGCACACATCGCAGGAAGACACCCACCCCCATGGCCAGAAGCGCCGACACCTATGCCGACAGCCTCCCCCCTCCACAGGCGATCGGCCGGCCCCAGGATCACATCCCCCGCGCGGCCTCGTTGCGCACCATCGCAGCGCTTATCCTGCGCGAGATGTCCACCACCTATGGGCGCTCTCCCGGGGGCTATGCCTGGGCGGTGCTCGAACCCGCCCTCGCGCTGGCGGTCATGGTGGCGATCTTCTCGACCGGGTTTCGATCCCCGCCTCTCGGCACCAGCTTTGCGATCTATTACGCATCGGGGTTCCTGCCCTTCGGCATGTTCATGGTCGTGTCGAGCAAAACCCAGCAATCGATCAACTATTCCCGCCAGCTGCTGGCCTATCCGCGGGTCACCTTCGTCGACGCCATTGCCGCGCGGTTCATCCTCGCGGTGCTGACCCATTCCATGGTCAGCCTGATCATCTTCTCGGTGATCCTGATGACAACCGAAACCCGCACCATTCTCGACCTGCCGCGCCTTCTCAACGCCTTCGCCATGGCGGCCATGCTCGGGCTTGGCTTCGGCATGCTGAATTGCGTGCTCGTCTCGCGCGCGCCGATCTGGCAGACGGTCTGGTCGGTGATCACCCGGCCGCTGGTGCTGATCTCGGGGGTCTTGTTCCTGCATGACAAGATTCCCTCGCCCTACCGCGAATGGCTGGAATGGAACCCTCTGGTGCATCCCGTCGGAGAGGCCCGGCGGGCGTTCTATTACAGCTACACCGGTGCCTATGTGGATCCGGTCTATGCCTACGGGCTTGCCCTGATCACCGGCGCGGCCGGTATCCTGCTGCTGCGCAGCTATTACCGCGACCTGCTGGAACGCTGACAGCGCCCCCGCGCAGAGCGGGGACGGTTTCGCATGCGAAACCGCGGTCCTGACTGGTGCGGCGCGGGCGCCAAACCCACCCTGCCGTGCCAGAGAAACCGCCCAAACCCCTTTCGGACACGCATCATGGCACCTCCAATCACCGTCCACATCAGTCTCTAATCCGCTGATTAGAGACTGATTCAGCAGTCCCAGACAGGTATCCCACCCGGCCCCGCCTCGCCACGGCGCACATCGCTTTGCCCCTGTCAGGCACGCGATACGCTTTCCGGCATTGAAACGCCCCATCCGTTCAACCCTGCGGAAGACAGACCCATGCCCTTGAACCCGCTTTTGCCCGCGTTCTGGCTCCCCCCTTCCCGACGCGATCGACGGAACCAGCGCCCCCGACATACAGGGCGGAGACCGCGGCCATGAGACGATCCGAGGTTTGACGGCCGATGACAGCGTGACCGCGGACGGCATCGGTGCCGAGAGCCTCCAGGGCGGGGATGGCGACGACAGCCGTCGCGGCGACCGCCCTGCGGGCGAGGGCCGTGACGGGTTTATCGTCCTGCCCTCTCAACCCGAAAACGACACGATCTTCGGCAAGGTCGGCGACGACCCGGTTTTTGGTAATGCGGGTGCCGATCTGACCGGCGGGGATGCGGGCAATGAACGGATCAATACAAGCCCCGGCAGTGACGCCGCCTTGAGCGGCATAGGTGCCGAGAGCCTCCAGGGCGGGGATGGCAAACGACAGCCTGGGAGGCTTGGGCGATAACCACACGCTGGAGGGCAGGGTTGGCGTCAACCGTCTGGATGGCGACGCGGCAGACGACGCGCTGATGGGCGATGACGGCAATGACGGCCTGCCGGGACAACCCGGGAATGACAGGCTCTCGAACCGCGACGGGCATGACACGCTGACGGGCGGGAACGGCAAGGAGTCCAACTCCGGCGGCTCCAGAAACGGCACGCTCTTGGGTGATGCGGGCAGCGAGGCGCGCGATGGCGGGCAGGGCGATGACTGGATGGGCGGCGGGATCGGCGCGGATCGGTTTGTCTACGGCCAAGCATCCAACGATGGCATCAGCCGGGGCACCATCGACGATTTCCGCGCGGTGGATACGCGCGACCCCACCGCGACACCGATTGCGCAGGATCAGCAGGGCACGTCAAAGACCTGCGCGACGGGGTGTTCTGCGATCTGGACGGCCCCCTGACCCATGTGTTCGAGACCGGCCTGCCGCCGACATTCCAGGGCGTGCGCAGCCTTGGCGACATCGCCGATCACTCCCCCTGATCCGGCCCGGCTCGACGCCTCCCGGTTTCGCATGCGAAACCGCCCCCTCCGGACAGAGGGGGCGGCACGCGGGAAACAGGCTCTGATACGGCCATGTCAGTGTCGAATATGAAGCGTTCAGAGCCTGTTTGCGATCGAACAAACACCGGGGCGGGGCGGATCATGGCCCGGGCTGCGCCCCCGTGATCCTCACAGGGCCCCGCGGGAGCCTTGCCGCACGGCAGGCCGGATCATGCCCAGCGACCCACCGCGAGAAAGCGCAAGGTGCAATCGGCGCTCTCGCTCAGAACCGAATAGCGGTAGGCCGTGGCATTGGTGGTGGTCGATGCGCTGATCGCAACCCAGCCTTCGCCATCCACCACCTGCCCCGACACGATCGGGGGGGCGATGAAACTGGCCGGGAAAGTCCAGTTCGCCGCCGTGCTGCGGAAGATCTGCCCATAGGCCAGCTCGCTTTCGCGCGACGCGCCGTTATGGCAGCAGATCAGCGCCCCATCGGCAAAGCGGACAAATTCGCCCGACACACCGGATCCACGCTCGATCACCGCCCCTGTCGGCACCCCGCCCGCTTCCGACACCGGCCCCAGGAGGTTGCCCGGTCCATAGACGAGATCCGCCCGCGCCAGGCGCCCCGGCGTCACGTCCACAGCGCTTTGCTGCACCGCATCCCCCGTGGCATGGCCCGTCACGGGATCGAGGCTCAGCGCCGTGACCCAGGCGGCGCCATCCGCGCTGACCTTGATCGAAAAGGCGTCATCCCCCGCGGTGCCCATCTCGGCACGCCCGGACCAGCCGGTCTGAAACAGCAGGCTCGCGGTATCACCGGTCGCGGCCTTGTTGATCTTGAGCTGATGGCCGTCCCCTTCATGGCTCAGCAGCGTGGCCGGCGCAGAGACACACAGACGGTTCACCGGATCGGCGGTGGCGTTCACGCCGACAAGATCGACCTCTTGCGTTTCGCCGCGCACCCCGGCCCAACCGGTCCCGTCCCACACGATCATGCGCGCCTCGGCCGCGTTCCAGGCCCGCCACCCCGGCAGCGTGGTCGTGAACACCCACCCTTCAGAGGCGCTGAACTGGGCCAGCGCCCCCTCATGCCCGGCCCATTCGCCGGTGGCGGGGCTGGCCACGATATGGCGGGCGCCCTCTGCCGGGCTGGCGGGCGGCTCGGTGCGGTCGGCATCGGCAACGCTGAGCTGCACGGCCAGATCGAGAATGCGCAGCGCCTCGTTATGGGTGACGTGTTTCTGCGCCTGTGACGGCAGGATAAACGGCATCGACAGGATCGGCGAAAGATCGGACATGGGCGCGGCTCCGGGCTAGGGCTCGTGACAGACGAGGCTTCGGCCCGGACGCTAGGAAGCGCGGCTTAACGCTTTGCAAGCACGGCGCACGCTGGTCCGGCCCGGTGCGCAACGGATCCCGTCCGGGCACCGGACAGGGCAGGGCAGGGTAAGGCAGGGCAGGGGACGCCATGACAGGCAGGGTTTCGCATGCGAAACCCTACACCCCTCAGAAGAACAGGATCGTGCTCTCGATCTCGGACAATTCCGATATGCCTTCGAGGACCAGCGTGCGGCCCGGTGCGAAGGTGAGCACCAGATCGCCCTGCGCGGTCTGAAAGGTGATGTCGTCAAGCGGCACGTCGATCAGGCTGAAGGGAAGATCGAGGAAATCCTCGGCCGGGTCGAAATCGGTGATCGTATCGTCGCCATTGGTGTAAAAGAACAGATCGCTGTCTGCCCCGCCTGTGAGACGATCATCGCCGCTGCCGCCAACCAGGTAATCCTCCCCCGCACCGCCCGTGAGCGTGTCATGACCCGCATCGCCATACAGGTCGTCATTGCCCGCGCCACCGTCCAGGGCATCGGCTCCGCGCCCGCCAAAGATGAAATCGTCCCCGTCGCCGCCAAGGAGCCGGTCCGCGCCCGCGCCCCCGTAGAGGTCGTCATTGCCCGCGCCACCGTCGAGCGTATCGAGGCCGTTTGCCCCCGACAGCGTGTCGCGCCCGCCGCCGCCCGTGATGCTGTCATTGCCAAGGCCGCCCCAGAGGTCGTCGCGCTCCACGCCGCCATCGATCACGTCATCGCCGCCCCCGCCGACGATCGTGTCACTTCCGACGCTGCCACGGATCGTGTCCGCCCCCGCCAGCCCAAAGATCAGCTCGGCCTCGGCCCCGCCCTGGATGCTGTCCGCGTCCAGCGTTCCGCCGATGAAGGCATCGCCCGACAGGTCCCCCAAATCCGAGACCCCCTCAAGCGTCAGCGTCCGCCCCGGCCCGAGCGCGAGGACCATGTCCCCCGCATCGTTCAGGCTCGAAATGCGGAACAGGGCCACCGGATTGCCGTTCGCAAAGCCAAGCGCCGAGAGGTCGAGCGCATCTTCGCCGCCGGTGAAATCGGTGATCGAGTCATCTCCCTCGGCGCCCGGCGGTGCAAAGCGGAACAGATCCGCCCCCGCGCCGCCGGTCAGCACATCGTCGTCGCGCCCCCCTTCCAGCGTGTCGTCCCCCGCGCCGCCATCGAGACTGTCCTGCCCGTCACTGCCACGCAGGAGATCGGCCCCGTCGCCGCCCAGGATGCTGTCATCGCCAAACCCGCCTTCCAGCGTGTCTGCGTCCCCACCGCCATCCAGCCTGTCGTTGTCCGGCCCGCCCCGCAGCGTGTCCATGCCCGCACCACCGGTCAGCGTGTCATCCCCCACACGCCCGTCGAGACGGTCATCGCCATCCCCGCCATCGAGGCTGTCCTGCCCCAAGCCGCCCGTAAGCCGGTCATGCCCCCCCGCGCCTGACAGCACGTCATCGCCGCCGCCACCTTCCAGCGTGTCGCCCCCCGCACCGCCGGTGACCGTGTCATCCCCCGCCAGCAAACGGCCATAAGAGCCGGTGTCACCGGTCGTGAAGACATCCGCTTCAAGCGTGCCGGCAATTGTGGTGAGCGCGGTCAGGCTGAGCGTGTAAGGCGAGGGCCCGGCGATGCCAAACGTGCCCACCTCAACCACCAGGTTCAACGCCGCCGCGTCCTGCAGGAACACGATCGACCGCTCATCGACGGTGTCGCCGTCAACGAATTCCCGCGAAAGCACCGTGGACAGCGGCCCCCTGACCCGAATACCAAAATCCGCTGACGGATAGGACACGGACAGCGCGTAGGCCGCATCGGCCTCGAGCGCGAGGGACACCTGATCGCGATCCCCCGTACCGAGGAGCGCCCCATCGAGACTCTCACCAGCACTCAGAACAGGCAATGTGACCGCTTCGATATAGAGCCTGTAATCGCCGGTCTGTCTCGAGGACCACGATTGCGCACCGATATAGACGGTGACCGCCTCCGCGAAGGGCAGGTTCAGAAACGGGTTCAGCCGCTCTCCGAGAAAATTGGCATCGTCGCTGAACCCGATCTGGCGGCTGTCGGCGTCGTATAACCGCAAGAGCGGGTCGCCAAAAGTCAGCCCATCCATGCCAACCTGAAGCTCCGCACCCGCAGGCACCTCCACCCGGATCCAGTCCTGGTCGCCGCCAAAGCCGATCGTGCCGTCAAAGGTCACGGCGTCGCCCGGCAAAAGGGCAATCGTCTCGGTTGTGGTGGCATCGGCGGGCAAATCGTCGTCAACGCTGCGGCGGATGGTCGGGTCGGGCATCGCTTGGAAAAGGGACATGCTGGCCTCCAGGTACAATCAGGATTTGAAATCCTGACCATCCTGCAACCTTATCCTGTGTTCTCACAAGGATAATCGCACCCCCACCCGCGTCGCCTGTGCGACACGGCCCCGGTCCGCCCCTTCCGCCGCGCTACCCGCGGCGCTCCATCTCCGCCAGCCACGCCTCCAGGCGCTCGGCGAATTTGGGTGTGACCCGTTTGCCCTTGAGCGTGATCACACCGCGATCCACCTTGATCCCAAGCCCGGCAATCACCGGCCGAAAATGTGTGTCTATCGGCCCGTTAGGCTCTGTTTCCGCAGTCTCTTTCCCTGTCTTGGGTGACGGTTTCGCGTGCGAAACCAGGGTCTGCAAAACCGCGATCTCCGCATCCGCGTCGCCGGGATCCAGCGCCGCCACTGCGCGGCTCACCCGGGACGGCAACTCCGGATCCGCCTCCAGCGCCTTGACCAGCTTCAACCCCAGATGCTCGGAGATCCGGACCGGGTGCCGCAGCACGCCCAACCGGTCGACAATCGCCAGAAAGCTCTTGATCTTGGAGCGCTTGGATTTGCTGACCGATCCGAACAACCCGGTCAGCGCCGCCTGCTCATCGGCAAAGGCCCTGGCCTCGACAGCCCGGCGCACGATCCGCGCGCGCTCGAAAAACGACAGGTCCGCGCGGATCTCGTTTTCCTCGACCATCGCCACATAGGCCGCCGCCGCATCCTCCGGACTGCGCAGGAGCGCCAGAACCGCGCCAAACCGTGCCTCCCCGGTCTCCTCGAACAAGGCCCGCAACGCCTGCACCCGCCGCCAGCCCGACACCAGCCCGTAGCGCTCCTGTCCAAGCGCGACGACCTCCACCGGGGTCTGCTGCCCGCGCGCTGTCAGCGAGGCCCGCAACGCGGCCATGGCCTCGTCATCGGCGATGGCATCCGCAGGGGCCATCCGGTCCCGCGCAAGATACGCCGCCTCGATCCGCTCGAGCGGCAGGCGCAGCACAAGCCGGCCATCCTCGCGCGCCCGCGCCAACTCGTCGGCCACATCGTGAAACGCCGCCGCGGCCGCCGCATCTCCGGCCACCTGCGCAATCGGCGCCCGCATCGGGGCAGGGGCGGTTTGCGCCGAAACAGTCTCTGTCTGTGCCGCGATGGGCGGTTGCAAACGCTTGCGTCGGGCCATCTCGCTCTCCTTACGCCATTCGATTCAGATCACAGGGTGGCAACGCAAGTCTTGCCAAACCGTCACGCCGGCGCGCGCCGCTCTGTTGCCCGCGCCCGGACCGGCAAGGGCCCCGCTGTTTCTTCTGTCCCAAAATACTCCGGGGGAGGCACAGCTTTGCTGTGACGGGGGCAGCGCCCCCCAAAACCCGCCGCCGCACACCCGCACGGTTCATTCCGCGGCCTCGCGCCGCGCCAGCTCCTCGCGCCGCCAGACCCCGAGCAACAGCCGCTTGAACGCCGCATAGGTCGCATCGAACGTCTCGCGCCCGCGGGCATAGGTCTCGCGGTTGAAATCGCGGTAATCGGCCTCGTAGATCCCCGAGACCTGTTCACCCGCCTGCCCGATAAGCGCGGTGAAATCCTGCCGGTGCGGCGACAGCGTGGGGCCGAGATAGGCCTGCATCAGGGCCGCCATCTCGCCTTGCTGCGCCCCGTCGAACCGGGTGATGATCGCGCGCACCGCATCCCATTCAAAGGCCAGCCCCTCGCGTCCCAGCGCCCGTGCCGCCATGTTCTCGGCCTCCTCGATGGAGCCGAACGTGGCGTGCAGCATGTCGAAAAACCGCCCCGTGCTGTCGAATTCCAGAAACGACGCGCCCAATGGCACCAGCAGGATATCGGCCGCCGACAGCCCGTTGATCGTGAGATAGCCAAGCGCCGGCGGCGTGTCGAGAAACACGAGGTCATACTCATCGAGCACCCCGTCCACCTCAAGGCTGTCGGTCAGCGCCTCCCAGAGCTTCCAGCCCCGCGCACCCATCCGCCAGACCGGCACCTGGAACTCCGCCCAGTAGAGGTTCAGCTGCGCGCCGATCAGGTCGATATTGGGCCAATGGGTGTTCTGGATCAGATCCCGCGCGGTCACATCCAGCGCCTCGGAGAGCGTCTCGTCGAGCGGCTGCGGCGTCTCACCCCGGTCGAGCCTGCGCTGGTTGTCGGCCTGCACGTGCCGCGCGTAATGCCGCGCCATCAGCGGAAAGACCGTGCCCCATTCATCCTCGACGCGCCCGCCAAAGATCGAGGTCATGCTGCCCTGGCTGTCGAGATCGATCACCAGCACCTTGTAGCCATCAAGCGCCGCCGACATCGCCAGATGCGCCGCGGTGGAGGTCTTGCCCACCCCGCCCTTGAAGTTGGCGACCGCCACCATCTTTGCGGACAATCCTTCCGGACGGTAGGGGCGGTACTCCTTGGCGCGCGATCCTTCGGCGGCAAAATGCGCCCGCAGCCGCAGCACCTCGTCGAGCGTGAACCACTTGGCCCCGCCCTCGGTTTCCGAACGGCCCTGCGGCAGGTCCTCATGGGCGCGCAGCACACGCCGGAAATGCGCCGGGTTCACCGGGATCAGGTAGCGCGTGATCTCCCAGGTGGAAAACAGCCGCAACTGGCGTTGCCCGGTCTCGTCGAGCCCGCGCCCGGCAAGATCGCTGCGACCCCGGGCACAGGCCTGCGCGATGGTCGCAAAATCCGCGGTGCCCGATGGCGGTCCGAGCTCGGCAGCCGCGCGATCGGGATCGATGCTGAAATAGGGGGGCGGGGTATTGGTGCTCATGTCGCGGCCTGCTCTTCGAATGACGCGCCCTGCGCCGGGTCTGTGATCTGCACCGCAAAGCGCTGCGCCTGTGAAAACCGGGTCGTTGCCCGAACGGCTTGTCGGGTGCCCGGTGAAAGGGGTAGCGTTCGTCAGCCCCCGTCCACCCCCGGCTGTTGTCCCGCGACCGGTTTGATCGGAAAGGGATAGCCGGCCCAATGTGCCGCGTTTTTCTCAGTATACGCCAAAAGGCGGCATGTGGAAGCTTTTTGCGCAGGCGGATGGGATTTTCTGCCTTTTTCAAAGGGTTGATTCGCGCCCTAGGCCATCCTTGGGCGGTATTTTCGGCCTCCGTCATCGGCCATGGGACGGTCAATCCTGTTATAATCGGTTATTAGCGTGTTACGGGCTCCGCGGCATGTGCCTGATCCGGTGCAAACCCTTTGTCATGCGGGGTTTTTTGACCGCCACCTGACGCTGCAGTGACTCTGAAACCCCGTTGAAGCGACTCCGGAAACCCGAAGCGCCGATTCCGAAAACCCGAAAGCCGCTGGACCGGGCCTGTGGATAACTCTAGGCTCGGGTGTCAAGAAAACCACGAACCGCTCCGGACCTCCGCAAAGAGAGGCAGGGCATGCCGCCAGCCACCGCCAGAGTGGCTCGCGAGGCATCGGGCGCATGTGGTCGAGCAGGCATGCGCGTCATCACCCGGCACAAGGGGAGGCGCGCCGATCGAGGACAGGCCATGGCACAGCTTCCCAGACCCTCAGCCGGGGCAGGGCACGGACCGGGCGCAGGCGCGCTTGGCCCCGAGCATCATCCGCAGGCGGATTTCTTCGTGTGCGATTTCTCCGGGGCCAGTCCCAAGGACGATCTGGCCTCGATGGAGCATCCGATCTTTTCGCTCTCCACCCGGCCGGACCGGCGCATCCTGAACTACGCCCATAACGATGTGCAGATCCAGGTGGTGCCGAGCGTCAAGGGGCTGGCCACGATCCACGACAAGGACATCCTGATCTATTGCATCTCGCAGCTTATGGCGGCGGTGAATGCCGGTGCCGCGGTCAGCCGCCGGCTGCATCTTGTGGCCCATGACCTGCTGGTGGCCACCAACCGCGAGACCTCCGGCGACAGCTACCGCCGCCTGCGTGAGGCCTTCGAGCGGCTTGCCGGCACCCGCATCACCACCAATCTCTCAACCGGCGGGCGCGAGATCACCTCCGGCTTCGGGCTCATCGAAAGCTGGCAGATCGAACGCAAGGCCCGTGGCGGGCGCATGGTCTCGGTGGCCGTCACCCTGTCGGAATGGCTCTATAACGCGGTGCTGGCGAAATCGGTGCTGACGCTGAGCCGCGATTATTTCCGCCTGCGCAAGCCGCTGGAGCGGCGGATCTACGAGCTGGCGCGCAAACATTGCGGCCGCCAGCCGGAATGGCAGATCTCGGTGAGCACGCTGCATCTCAAATCCGGCTCCGCCAGCCCGCGCCGGGTGTTTCGCGCCATGCTGCGCGAGATGGCCGCCTCCGATCACCTGCCCGATTACCACCTGCGCGTGGCGGAGGGCGATCTTCTGGTGGTCACGCCACGGCGCACCGAAACCGGGCGCGGCCCGGCGCACGGGGCCGCCCCGGGCCGACCGCCGGTGCTGCGCAGCGACACGCTCGATCAGGTCCGCGCCCTGATGCCCGGCGTGGATGTCCATGCGTTGCAGGCCGAATGGCAGGGCGTCTGGGCCGCCTCCGGCGCGCCGCGCCTCAACGCGCCTGACAAGGCGTTTCTCGGGTGGGTGAAAAAGCGCGCCTGATCGCGCCCCGTGCGCCCCGTGCACACCCGGTCCGCGCATTCATACCTGCCGCCGCCGCGCGGCGGGGGGGCCTTGCCCGGCGGCGCCCCGCATGCGATCCCGCCGCACCAGGCCATGCCGTGAGACCCAAGACCGATGTCCACCTTCCCCGACCTCTTTCCGACCCCGTCCGCGGATCTGCCCGAGACCCCCGACACCCCGCTGCGCCTGAGCGTCGGGGGCAGCGCAGACAGCGCGCTGGAAACCGGGGGGGACCGGGACTGGATGGCGCTGCCGCTCGCGGCGGGCCAGCAGGTGCGCATCACCGTCACCGGGCGCAGCCTCGAGGATCCCTATCTGCGCCTGTTTGACGCCGAGGGCCGGCTGATCGACGAGAATGACGATACCGACGGGTTCGACCCGGTGCTCGATTTTGTCGCCGAAACCGTCCAGACCGTCTATGTTGAAGTCTCGGGCTTCAGCCCGCTCGACGCGGGCACCTACACGGTGTCCGTGCGCGATCTGTCCGTCACACGGGAGCCCGGCATGACCTCGCTGACCGATACGCTCGACTGGGGGTCCGCGCTCGCCGACAGCGATGTGACCTATTATTTCGCCCCCGCCGGTTTCAGCGCGGATGGCTATACCTCCGAAGGGTTGAACGCCTATGAACAAAGCCGTTTCGAGGCGGCGTTTGCCCTGATCGCCGAAGCCGCCGACCTGACCTTCACGCAGGTCTTCGGCCCGGCCAGTGCCGATTTCGTGCTGCTGGGCGACAGCGACGAGATCGGCGGCGATTTTCTGGCCTATTTCAACCCGCCCGGAGAGGTGGCCGCCGGGGTGGGCGTGTTCGACGTCACCCTGTGGGACCGGGCCCCGGGCGGGGATCTCGAAGCGGGCGCCTTTGCCTTCATCACCATCACCCACGAGGTGCTGCACGGGCTGGGCCTGGCGCATCCGCATGACGATGGCGGGGGTTCGCCGCGCATGCAGGGCGTGTTTCTCGAAGAAGGCCAGTACGGGCCGCACCTGCTCAACCAGGGCGTCTATACCACCATGTCCTACAACACCGGTTACGTGACCGGCGGTCCGGGCACGCAGGGCGATCCCGATGACCTCTGGGGCTACGAGATCGGGCCGATGGCGCTCGATATCGCGGTGCTGCAGCGCAAATACGGGGCCAATGACCGCCACGCGACGGGCGATGACCGCTACGTGCTGCCGACGCAGAACGCGCCGGGCACCGGCTGGCGCGCGATCTGGGATGCGGGTGGCATCGACGAGATCGCGCATGACGGGGCCGGTGACGCGGTGATCGACCTGCGCCCGGCAACGCTGGTGGAGGCGCCGGGCGGTGGCGGATACCTGTCGGCCATGGCGGGCGTTGCGGGGGGGTTCACCATAGCCGCGGGCGTGATGATCGAGGCGGCCACGGGCGGCAGCGGCGATGACCTGCTGCAGGGCAATGACGGCGACAACCGCCTGACCGGCGGTCCGGGCGATGACACGCTGCGCGGCGGCGCGGGGGTGGATGTGGCCGTGATCGACGCGGCGCGCCTGTCCGTGACCGCGCGCGCGCTCCCCGATGGCGTGGCGCTGGAAGGCCCGGACGGCGCGGATCAGCTCTTTGGCATCGAGACGGTGGCGTTTCGCGATGGCGATGTTGCGACGGCCGCCCTGATCGCAGGCTCTGGCCCCGATGCCGATGCGCGCGGCGGGCCGGGCCTGCGCGACGCGGGCAGCGGCGGGCCGGACAGGCTGTCGGGCGGGCCGGGCGACGACACGCTGACCGGGCGCGGCGGCAGCGATGTGCTGGAGGGCGGCGCGGGCTGGGACAGCCTCGATGGCGGCGTCGGCTTCGACACGCTGACCGGCGGGGCCGGCCATGACACGCTGGTGGGGCGCGAGGGGTTCGACAGCCTGCTCGGGGGCAGCGGCGACGATCGGCTGACCGGCAATTTCGGCAATGACACCGCCGATGGCGGCACGGGAGACGACACGCTGATCGGCGGTCTGGGCTTTGACAGCCTGGCGGGCGGCGACGGCGGCGATCTGATCGAAGGGCGCGACGGGTTCGACACGCTGGACGGCGGCGCGGGGGCCGACACGCTTCAGGGCAATAACGGCAATGACAGTCTCGATGGCGGCGCCGGGGATGACCGGGTGCAGGGGGGGCTTGGCGCCGATACGCTGGAGGGGCGCGAGGGCAATGATACGCTCGAAGGGGCCAACGGCTTTGACGTGCTCAATGGCGGGGCGGGCCATGACGTGCTGATCGGCGGCGCGGGTGATGACACCCTGACCGGGGAGACGGGCAATGACGCGCTGCGCGGCGGGGCCGGGCGCGACAGTTTCGTCTTTGTGGGCGGGGCGGACCGGATCACCGATTTTCAGGCCGGACTCGATGCCATCGTGCTCGACAGCGCGCTGCTGCCCGATCTCGGGACGGGCACCGCCGAGGCGGCGCTGCGGGCGGTCTCGGCGCTTGATGGCGCGGGAAACCTCGTGCTGGATTTCGGCACCGACAGCCTGACACTCATCGGCGTGCGCGGGCTCGACGTGATCCTCGACGACGTGCTCCTCGCCTGACGGGGCCCATGCGGCCCGCGCCGGTCAGGCCGCGCCGGCGACCGCCGGAGTGCCGCCTCGGAGTGCCCCCGGATTGTCCGCGATCGCCATCCCCCGACCGCGCGCTTGATTTTGCCTTCGACGCCGCGCGATGCGCGACCGGGGGCGCGCGGCGGTTTCGCACGCGAAACATCGGCGGGCTTTGCCGCTGCCTGGTTGTGGTGCGGTGCGCCAAATTGCCGGGGCGGGGGCGGGCTTTTGCTTCCCACACGCGCCCGGACATGGTTTGATCCACCGCGTGATTGACCACGTTTGATTTTGTAAAATCGCTTGAACACCCGATTATCCCGGAGAGTGCCATGCCCACCATCACCGAAACCACCGACGCGCCCGAAAGCCTCGCCACACCGTATTCCGCAACGTTCGGAGACGTTTTCGAAGGAGAGATCGAAACGTCCCGGGAACGCGACTGGGTGCGTTTCACGCTTGATGGCGGTTATGGGTATACGTTCAATTTCGGGGGGGATGGCGCGACGACGTCCTTGCCCGACACCAATATCGCCATACGCAACGCGCTTGGCGAGTTCGACTTCGGGCTGAATGCGGATGGCAGCATCCTCTCAGGCTTCACCGTGTCCGAGGACGCGGTATATTTTTTCGACCTCGGCTCGCGCTACGGTTCACAGACGGGCACGTACAGACTGTCCGTCGAACAGGAGATCGCCGGCAACATCAGCACGGTGGAAACGCTGGAGGTCGGGGAGGTGCTGCAAAGCACCCTCGATTACAACCGGGACCGCGATTGGATCCAGATGGAGCTCGAAGGCGGTTACGGCTATGTCTTCTCCTATCGTGGCGACGGGTCTGCATCGTCA
>NZ_JAFMPQ010000046.1 GCF_020667845.1 Cognatishimia sp. F0-27 | reverse complement strand
GGGGGGCCTGCCCCCCGCACCCCCCGGGATATTTCCAGCCCAAAGAAGGCCCGGGTGCTGGTTGTTTTTTACCGGTCCTATCTGGTGGCGGCGGATCTTGCGCCGATCGAGGCGCTGGTTGCGGCCTTCACGGCACGGGGCCACGTTGTCCAGGCGTTGTTTGCCCCATCGCTCAAGGAGCCCGGTGCGGCGGGCTGGCTGCGCCGCCAGGTCCAGGCCTTCGCGCCCGATGCCATCGTCAATGCCACCGCGTTCAGCGGCAAGGGGGCCGATGGCCGCTCGCCACTCGATGCGGGCGCATGCCCGGTCTTCCAGGTGGCGCTGTCCACCGCGACGCGCGATGCCTGGGAGGGGGCGGAGCGCGGTCTGTCGCCCACCGATCTGGCCATGCATGTGGTGCTGCCGGAGGTGGACGGGCGCCTGATGGGGGGCGTGGTGTCCTTCAAGGAGCCGGGCGCGCGCGACCCGCATCTTGAATTTTCCCGCTACGCCCATGCGCCGCATGCGGAGCGCATCGCCGCCGTGGTAGCGCGGGTCGACGGCTGGCTGGCGCTGGCGCGCAAGCCGGTCGCGGCGCGGCGGGTGGCGCTGGTTCTGTCGACCTATCCGGGCAAGGATTGGAACATGGGCCACGCGGTCGGGCTCGATGCGCCGGCTTCGGCGCGGGCAATCCTGCGGCATCTGCGCGAAGCGGGCTATGCCTGTGGGGAGGCGGAGCCGGAGCTTGCGACGGGGCTGCTCGCGCGCGGCATGCGCTGGTCGCTGGACGCATATCGCGCCGCGCTGGGCCGCTTGCCGGAGGCACTGCAGCGCGACCTTGAGGACGCCTGGGGCGCACCGGAGGACGATCCCGATTGCGATGGCGACGGGTTTGCCTTTGCCGCGCTGTCGCTCGGCCATGCGCTGGTGGCGTTGCAGCCGGAGCGCGGTGTCCCGGCCCAGCGCGACGACAGCTATCACGACCTGTCGCGGGTGCCACGCCACGCCTATGTGGCCTTTTACCTCTGGCTTCAGGACCGGGCGGATGCGCTGGTGCATATCGGCGCGCACGGCACGCTGGAATGGTTGCCGGGCAAATCCGTGGCACTGTCGCGGGCGTGCTGGCCCGAGGCGCTCACCGGCGCGCTGCCGGTGATCTACCCGTTCATCGTGAACGACCCCGGCGAGGCGGCGCAGGCCAAACGGCGGATCGGCGCGGTCACGCTCGGCCATGTCCCGCCGCCGCTGCGCGACAGCGAAACGCCGGATCATCTGGCCCATCTGGAAGCGCTGCTCGACGAGTTTTCCAATGCCGACGGCCTTGACCCACGCCGGCGGGACCGGTTGCAGGCGGATATCCGGGCCGAGGCGCAGGCGCGCGGGGTCGAGGATGACCTCGGGCTCGACCGCGCCGGGTGCAGCGCGGAGGCGATCACCCGAATCGACCGCTTCGTCTGTGACATCAAGGAGAGCCAGTTCGGCGAGGGGCTGCATGTCTGGGGCGAGCCGCCCGCGACGCACGGCCCGTTTGACGCATCGGTTTCGGCGGCGGCGGAACGGCAGGCACTCATCGACGCGCTGGACGGGCGGCGGATCGCGGCGGGGCCGTCGGGCTCGCCCTATCGCGGGCGCAGCGACGTGCTGCCCACGGGGCGCAACCTGTTCACGACCGATCCGCGGGCCGTGCCGACGCGGGCGGCCCATGCGCAGGGTGTGGTGCTGGCCGAAGAGCTGGTGCGGCGGCATTTGCAGGAAGAGGGCGATTGGCCGCGCGGGCTGATCGTGGATCTCTGGGGCTCGGCGACGATGCGCACCGCGGGCGAGGAATTTGCCATGGCGCTGCATCTTCTGGGCGTGCGCCCGGTCTGGGATGCGGGATCGGAGCGGGTGTCGGGGATCGAGGTTCTGCCCATCGCGGAGCTGGAGCGGCCGCGCATCGACGTGACGTTGCGGGTATCGGGCCTGTTCCGCGACGTGTTCCCCACGCTCTCGACGCTTTACGGTCAGGCGGTGCGGGCGCTGGCGGCGCGCGACGAGGCGGCGGATTGGAACCCCTATGCGGGACAGGACGGGCTGGCGCGGGTTTACGGACCGGCGCCGGGCCGGTTCGGACTGGGCATGGGGCAGGCCATGGAGGCCTATGGACCGGAGGGGCGCGCGGCGGCGGGGCAGGCCTGGCTCGACGCGTCGGCCTGGGCTCTGGACGGCGAGACACCGATGCGCGACGCGGCCGGGATCGCGGAGCGGATCGCGCAGGCGGATGCCTTTGTGCACCTTCAGGATCTGCCGGAGACCGATCTGTTGATGGCCGCGGATTATGCCGCGCATGAGGCGGGATTTGCGGCGGCCAAGGCGGTGACAGGCGGCACGGCGACGCTCTATCATCTCGACAACACGGACCCGGAGCGCCCGCGCGCGCGCAGCCTTCCCGAGGAGATTGCCCGCGTGGTGCTGGCCCGCGCCGCCAACCCGGCCTGGATCGCGGGGATGCGGGCACACGGGTTCCGCGGGGCGGCGGAGATTGCCGCGACGCTCGACAACATGGCGGCCTTTGCGCATCTGGCGGGCGCGGTGTCGCCGCATCTGTTCGATCTGTATCACGCCGCAACGCTGGGTGATCCGGAAACCGACGCCTTCCTGCGGGCGGAAAACGCGCAGGCCCATGCGGCCATGCAGGCGCGGTTTGCGGAGCTGCTTGACGCCGGTCTGTGGCAGACGCGGCGCAATTCGGTGCGCGCTTCGCTGGAGGAGGCCCGCGCGGGCGGGGAGACGGCATGAGCGACGCGGTTCCGCTGGTCAGGGGGTGGTGTCCGGGGGCGCATCGGCCGATGATGTCGGGCGACGGGCTGGTTGTCCGGGTCAGGCCGTTCCGCGCAGAGCTGAGCCCGGAACAGGCGCTGGGGCTGTGCGAATTGGCGGAGCGGTTCGGCAACGGGACGCTCGACATCACGTCGCGCGCGAACCTGCAACTGCGCGGCGTGGCGGCGGATAAGCACGGCGCGTTGCTGGCGGCGCTGGACGCTCTGGGGGTGATCGATGCGGACCCGGCCGTCGAGGGCATGCGCAACATCCTGATGCCGATGGATTGGCAGACGGGCGATCCGACCGCGACGCTTTACGAGGCGCTCGTCGCGGGACTGCCCACCCTGCCGGCCTTGCCGGAGAAGATGGGCTTTGCGCTCGACACGGGCGGGCAGCCGATGCTGGGTCACGGCTCTGCGGATTTCCGGTTTGAGCGGGCGGTGGACGGGCGGCTTGTGCTGCGCGCGGACGGGGCGGGGACGGGCTTTGCCACGACGCTTGAGCAGGCGGTCGCCGACCTTGCGGCGCTGGCGCGCTGGTTTGTGCAAAGCGGCGGGCGCGAGGCCGGGCGGATGGCGCGGCACCTGCGCGGGGTCGCATTGCCGGAGCGGTTTCAGGGCGTTGCCCCGCGCGCGGCCCCCTGCCCGGCTGCGTCGGGCGCAGCGTCGCTGCAACCGGCTTGCGGTCCTGTCGCACCGGGCCGGGCGGACGGGCCAGGCGGGGCGCGGCGTTTTCAGACAGGGGGTGGCAAGACGGTGCCTGGCCCAACCGCGCTGGGCCGGTGCGCCTTTGGCCCGGCAGCGGGCGTCGCCTTTGGTACGGTGCTCGGCGTCGCCTTTGGCTCCATGCGCAGCGGCGATCTCGCCGCGGCCATCCAGACCCATCGTCCCGAGGCGCTGCGGCTGATGCTCGACCGGCGCTTGTTGTTCAAGGGGGCAACGATCGGGCAGGCGACGGGCTTCGTCAGCGATCCGCAAGACCCGATCCTGACCACCCATGCCTGCCCGGGAGCGCCCTATTGCCCGCAGGCCAGCGTCGAGACCCGCGCATTGGCCACACGGCTCGCGCCGCGTCTTGCGGGGCGCAGCCTGCACGTTTCGGGCTGCACCAAAGGCTGTGCGTGGCCGCGTGTCGCAGATGTCGTTTTGGTCGGCAGGGGCGGCGCTTTCGACCTTGTCCGGGAGGGTTTGCCATGGGATGAGGCGACCTGCCGAGACCTGGACCCCGACCAGATCCATGACCTGACCGAGTTTGCCTGAATGCCCTATACCTACGAAAAAGACGGCGCCGCGATCTACAAGGAGAGCTTTGCGACGATCCGCGCCGAGGCGGCACTGGAGCGGTTCGACCCCGACGAGGAGCCGATTGCCGTCCGCATGATCCATGCCGCGGGGCTTGTGGGTCTCGAAGAGCATATCCGGTTTTCACCGGGATTTGCCCGTGCCGCGCGCGATGCGCTGGCCTCCGGGGCGCCGATCCTGTGCGATGCCCGCATGGTGTCCGAAGGGGTCACGCGGGCGCGGCTTCCGGCGGACAACCCGGTGATCTGCACCTTGCATGACCCGGAGGTGCGCGCGCTGGCGGCGGAGATGGGCAACACGCGCTCGGCGGCGGCGCTTGAGCTTTGGCGGCCACGGCTGGAGGGCGCGCTGGTGGCGATCGGCAATGCGCCGACGGCGCTCTTTCATCTGCTGAACATGCTCGAGGATCCGGCCTGCCCGCGACCGGCTGCGATCATCGGCTGCCCTGTCGGCTTTGTCGGGGCGCGGGAAAGCAAGGATGCGCTCTGGGCGGACCAGCCGGTGCCCTGCTGCATCGTAGCCGGACGGCTGGGCGGCAGCGCGATCACCGTGGCGGCGATCAATGCCATCGCGAGCCGCGCGGAATGAGCACCGGCAGCGCAGAGGCAGACAGGGGGCCTGCCCCGGATGCGCGCGCCGCGTCGGATGTCGGGACGCGCGCACGCAAGGGCGCGAGGACCGGGCGCATCTTCGGCGTCGGACTTGGCCCCGGTGACCAGGACCTGATGACCGTGCGCGCCGACCGGCTGGTGCGCGGCGCGCGACACGTGGCCTTCTTTCGCAAGGCTGGCCGCCCCGGACAGGCCCGGCGGATCGTGGACGGGATGCTGCATCCCGAGGCGGTGGAATTCGCGATGGAATACCCCGTCACCACGGAAATCCCGCTTTCCGATCCGCGCTATAACGAGATCCTGTCGGCGTTTTACGAGGACTGCGCGGCGCATCTGCGCGGGCTCGCGGCGGCGGGGGAGGATGTTGTCGTCTTGTGCGAGGGCGATCCGTTCTTTTACGGCTCCTTCATGCATCTCTATACGCGGCTTTGCGATGATCTGGAGGTGACGGTCTTGCCCGCGATCACCGGCATGTCCGCCGCGTGGACCGCCAGCGGCGCGCCGATCACATGGGGCGACGATGTTCTTTCCGTGCTCATGGGCACATTGCCAGAGGACGATCTGGTGCGCCACATGGAGGCCGCCGACGCAATCGTTGTCATGAAGATCGGACGCAATATCGACCGCGTGCGCACCGCCTTGCGGCGCTCGGGAAAATACGACGCCGCGTGGCTGATCGAATTTGCCTCCATGCCCAACCAGACGGTGCAGCGCCTCGCGGAGGCGGAGGGCAAGGTGACGCCGTATTTCTCGATCATCGTGGTCCACGGTCAGGGGCGCAGGCCATGACACGGATGCAACGGGAGCGCGGATCATGACACAGGCGGAACGGGGGGCCGGATCATGAGCGGGTCGGTCATCATTGCCGGACTGGGGCCGGGCGCGGAGGCGCTTGTCACACCGGATGTGAGCGCGGCACTGGCCCAGGCCACCGATGTGGTGGGCTATATTCCTTACGTGGCGCGGGTGGCCGAACGGCCCGGGTTGACGCTGCATGCGTCGGACAACCGGGTGGAGATCGACCGGTCGCGCCACGCGCTCGACATGGCATCGCAGGGCAAGCGGGTGGTGGTTGTGTCGTCGGGTGATCCGGGTGTGTTTGCCATGGCATCGGCGGTGTTCGAGGCGGTCGAAGCCGGGCCGAGCGCCTGGCGCGACCTCGACATTCGTGTCCTGCCGGGAATCACCGCGATGCTGGCCGCGGCCGCGCGGGTGGGCGCCCCGCTGGGCCATGATTTCTGTGCCATCAATCTCAGCGACAACCTCAAGCCTTGGGCACTGATCGAGAAACGCTTGCGTCTCGCGGCGGAGGCCGATTTTGCGATGGCGTTCTACAACCCGCGGTCCCGGTCGCGGCCGGAGGGCTTTGCCCGCACGCTGACGCTTTTGAAGGCGGTCTGCGGCGACGCGCGCCCGGTGATCTTTGCCCGCGCGGTGAGCACGCCCGAAGAAGAGATCCGGGTCGTTCCCCTGCCCGACTGTGAGCCGGACATGGCCGACATGCGGACCATGGTTCTTGTCGGCTCCTCGGCCACGCGGATCATCGCCCGCGACGGCGCGCCGATTGTCTATACGCCGAGATCCGTGCCGATGCCGGAGTCCGCGTGAGACAGCCAGCCAAGCACCTCTTCCGGGCTGTGCAGTTCGGTTCGGGCCGGCAGGACGGGACGGTCGATCATGATCACCGGCAGGCCCAGCGCGCGCGCGGCGTCGATCTTGGCGCGCGCACCGCTGCCGCCGGCATTCTTGGACACGATGATGTCGATCCGGTGGTCTCTGAGCAGCCGGGTGTCGCCGTCCAGCTTGAAAGGGCCACGATCCACGATCACGTCGTGCCGCGGAAAGCCGGGCGGCTTTTCAGGTGGGTCGACGAGGCGCAGCAGGTAGCGGTGCTGCGGGTTCGCGGTAAAGGCGTCGAGATGCATCCGCCCCACGGCGAGCATGACGCGCCGCGCCGGGCAGTCGAGCGCGGCCACGGCGCCGGCGATGTCGGGCACACGGGTCCAGTCATCGCCCGATTGCGCCCCCCAGGGCGCGCGGGTCAGAGCCGCAAGCGGCACGCCGGTTTGCGCGCAGGCGGCCACCGCGTTGTGGCTCATCTGCGCGGCGAAGGGGTGCGTGGCGTCGATCACATGGGTGACGCGGTTCTGCGTGAGATAGGCTGTAAGGCCCGCCACGCCGCCGAAGCCCCCGACGCGCGTCGGCAGGCCCTGATGCGCGGGGCGCTGGACCCGTCCGGCGAGCGACATGGTGGCGCGGAGCCCTCGGTCGGCGAGGATGGGCGCAAGCTGGCGCGCTTCGGTGGTGCCGCCCAGCACAAGCAGGTTGGGGCGGCCATCCGGGGGCATGGGCATGTCTGACGCTCCGTGGCTCACGATCATCGGTCTGGGCGAAGATGGACCGGATGGGCTCTGCGCCGCAAGCCTTGCCGCGCTGAACACGGCGGAGATCGTGATGGGCCCGGCGCGGCACGTGGCGCTGCTGCCGCCGCTGGAAGCGGATGTGCGGATCTGGCCGGTGCCGTTTGCCGATGGCCTGCGCGATCTGATGGCGTTGCGCGGGCGGCCCGTGGTGGCGCTGGCCTCGGGCGATCCGTTCTGGTTTGGCGCGGGGGCGGTGCTGGCGCGCGGGCTGGAACCGGGCGAATGGCGCGCCTTTCCGGGGCGGTCGACCTTCTCTCTGGTGGCGGCGCGCATGGGCTGGGGGCTTGAAGCGACCCGGTGTTTCGGCCTGCATGCGGCGCCCTTGAGCCGGTTGCGCCCGGCGCTGGCGCCGCGCCAAAGGATGATCGTGCTGGTGCGCGACGGCGCGGCGGTGCCGCAGCTTGCCGGATATCTGCGAGAGACCGGGTTCGGCGCCACGGGGATGACGGTGTTCGAGGCGGTGGGCGGACCGCGCGAAACGCGAAAGGAGTTGCGCGCTGATGCGCCCCCTGGCGCGACCGCGTTCACGCACCCGGTTTGCGTGGCGCTGGAGGTGGCGGGCGACGGCGCGGTGCTGCCCTGCGCCACCGGGCGGGACGATGCGTGGTTTGCCCATGACGGGCAGATCACCAAGCGGCTTGTGCGCGCGGCGACGCTCTCGACGCTGGCGCCGCGCCCGTTTGAGCATCTTTGGGATATTGGCGGCGGATCGGGCTCGATCGGGATCGAATGGCTGCTCAGCGATCCGACCGTCGAGGCCACCGCCATCGAAGCCGACGCCACCCGCGCCGCCCGGATCGCCGAAAACGCGGCGCGGCTTGGCGTGGACCGGCTGGCGGTTGTGACCGGCGCTGCGCCCGACGCGCTTGCCGGGGTGCAACGACCCGATGTTGTCTTTGTCGGCGGCGGCCTCGATGCGGCGCTGCTTGGCTGGCTTGAGGCACGACTGGCACCGGGCACCCGGCTCGTGGCAAATGCGGTCACGCTGGAAACCGTGTCCCTGCTTGTGGCGAGCCATGCGCGATTGGGTGGGCAACTCACGCGGCTGGCGGTGTCGGAGGCAGCGCCGATCGGACCAAAACGCGGGTGGAAGGCGGGCTTTCCCATCGTGCAATGGAGCACGGTGCTGTGATCGTGGCGGGGTTCGGGATGCGCGGCGCGGTCACGGTAGACAGCCTGCAGGATGCCTATGCGCAAGCGCGGCGGGGCCGCGCCGTGGACCTGCTTGCCGCGCCCGACGACCGCGCGCGCCTTGCCGCCTTCAGCGCCTTTGGCGAAGCGGTTGCGCGCCCGGTGCGCGGGATTGACGCGGCGCATCTTGCGGCGCAGACCACACAAACCCAGTCGCCAACCGTGGCAGAACGGCGCGGCACCGGTTCGGTGGCCGAGGCTGCCGCGCTTGCCGCCGCGGGACCGGGCGCGCGGCTCATCGCGGCCCGGGTGATATCGACGGACCGCATGGCCACATGTGCGCTCGCAGAAGGACCAGACCCATGACCGTGCATTTCATCGGCGCCGGACCCGGCGCACCGGACCTGCTGACCCTGCGGGGGCGTGACCTGATTGCCGCCTGCCCGGTCTGTCTCTATGCGGGATCGCTGGTGCCGGAAGCAGTGCTTGGCCATTGCCCGGAAGGCGCGCGGATCGTGAACACCGCGCCGCTGTCGCTCGACCAGATCATCGCGGAAATCCGTGCCGCAGATGAGGCGGGCCAAGACGTGGCGCGGCTGCATTCGGGAGACCTGTCGGTCTGGTCGGCGATGGGCGAGCAGCTGCGCCGGTTGCGCGCGGAGGGCATTGCGTTCACGATCACGCCGGGAGTGCCATCTTTTGCCGCGGCCGCTGCGGCGCTGGGCACGGAGCTGACGCTGCCGGGGCTGGCGCAATCGGTGGTGCTGACGCGGACGCCGGGGCGGGCCTCGTCGATGCCGGAGCGTGAGACGCTGGAGAACTTTGCCGCCACGGGGGCAACACTGGCCATCCACCTGTCGATCCAGAACCTCGCGCATGTGACCGAGACGCTGACGCCGCATTACGGCGCGGACTGCCCGATGGCCATTGCCTACCGCGCAAGCTGGCCCGACGAGCGGCTGATCCGGGGCACGCTGGCCGATATCTCAGACAAGCTCGACGGGTCGGTGACGCGCACCGCGCTGATCCTCGTGGGCCCGGCCCTGGCGGGAGAGGGGTTTGCGGAAAGTTGCCTTTACGCGGCGGATTACGACCGGCGATACCGGCCGCAAAGCGCCGACAGCCCGTGGCAGGGCTGGACCCCCGACAGCGAGGAGCCGACCCATGGGTGACAGGCCGGACCAGAAGACCCCCGAGACAGTGGCCACCGACGAGATGGCCGCCGAAAAGATGGCCGCCGGGCAGAGGGTCCCGGGCCTGATGATCTCGGCGCCGGCCTCCGGAACTGGCAAGACCACGGTGATGCTTGGCCTGCTGCGCGCGCTGGCCGAAGATGGCATGGCGGTGCAGCCGTTCAAGTCCGGCCCCGATTACATCGACCCCGCCTTTCACCGGGCGGCAAGCGGGCGGGCCTCCTACAACCTCGATGGCTGGGCGATGGGGCCACGGCTCTGGCAGGCGATCGGCGCGCGGGCGGCGGGGGCCGATATCTGCATCGCGGAAGGCTCCATGGGGCTTTACGACGGGGTCGCAACGCGCGGCCAGCAGGGGTTTGGAAGCAGCGCGGAGACCGCGCAGAGCATGGGCTGGCCGGTGATTCTGGTGGTGGATGTGAGCGGCCAGGCGCAATCGGCCGCAGCCACGGCGCTTGGCTTTCGCAGCTACGCGCCGGATCTGCCCTTTGCGGGCGTGATCCTGAACCGCGTCGCCTCGCCGCGCCATGAAAGACTGGCGCGTCTCGGCATGGAGCGCGCCGGGATGCCGGTGCTTGGCGTGCTGCCGCGCCGGGGTGATCTGGCCCTGCCGGAGCGGCATCTGGGGTTGATCCAGGCGGTGGAGCATCCTGATCTTGAGGCCGCCATCGCGGGCTATGCGGGCTTCCTACGCGCCCATGTGGATCTCGATGCGATCAGGGCCGCGGCGCAAGCGGCCCCGGCGGCGCAACCAGCCCCGATGGCGCAGGCGGCGGACCTGCCGCCGCCCCCGGCGCAGCGCATTGCCATCGCGCGCGATGCGGCGTTTTCCTTCACCTATCCGCATCTGCTTGAAGGCTGGCACGCGGCAGGCGCGGAGGTGCTGCCGTTTTCGCCGCTTGCCGACGAGGCGCCCGATGCAAGCGCCGATCTGGTCTGGCTGCCGGGCGGCTATCCGGAGCTGCATGCAGGTCGGCTGGCGGCGTCGGAGCGCTTCATGGATGGGCTGCGCCGCCATGCACAGACGCGCCCTGTGCATGGGGAGTGCGGCGGCTACATGGCGCTTGGCGCGGCGCTCATCGACAAGGACGGTGTGCGACACGAAATGGCCGGTCTGCTGGGCCTCGTGACGAGCTACGAAAAGCGCAAGTTTCACCTCGGCTATCGCCGCGCGGTGCTGGCGGCCCCCCTGCCCGGTCACGGCGTCGGCGCGGCGCTGCGCGGGCACGAGTTCCACTATTCGACGATCCTCGAGCAGCCCGACGCGCCGCTCGCGCGGGTGGCCGATGCGGATGGCAATCCGGTGCCGGAAACCGGATCGGTACGGGGCCATGTCACGGGCACGTTCTTTCACCTGATCAGCGCGGAGGAAGCGACGGCATGAGCGGCTTTGTCAGTTTTGTCGGCTCCGGGCCGGGCGATCCGGAATTGCTGACGCTGAAGGCGGTGGACCGGTTGAAGCGCGCCGATGCGGTGTTGTTTGACGATCTCTCCTCGGGGCCGATCCTGGGCCATGCGCGCGCAGGGGCGGACCTCATCGGGGTCGGCAAACGCGCCGGACGCGCCTCACCCAAGCAGCACCATGTGAGCCGTCTGCTGGTGGATTACGCCGAACAGGGCGGGCGCGTCGTGCGGTTGAAATCCGGCGACAGCGGTCTGTTCGGGCGGCTGGAAGAGGAGCTTGTCGCGCTGCGCGAGCATGGCATCCCCTACGAGATCGTGCCCGGCGTGCCCTCCGCCATCGCGGCGGCGGCCGCGGCGGGCATTCCGCTCACCCGGCGATTGACCGCGCGGCGGGTGCAGTTTGTCACCGGGCATGACATTTCCGGCCAGCTTCCGGAAGACATGAACCTTGACGCGCTGGCCGATGCGCGCGCCTCGACCGTGGTCTTCATGGGCCAGCGCACCTTCCCCAAGCTGTTGGCGCAGCTTGTGGCGCGCGGGCTGCCGGAAACCACGCCTGCGATTCTCGCAGAAGGGGTCAGCACGCCCGATCAGCAGTTGCACCGCATGAGCGTTGCGGCGCTCGGTGCGAAACTGGCCGAAAGTATCAGCGACAAGCCGGCGTTGATCCTCTATGGGCCGCTTGCGGAAGGCTGAATGTCGTATTTCATCTTGTGCGGCGGGGCGTTGGCTGAGATAGTTGACAGGCATGGTGTCACCCTCGGGTGGCTGAAAAGGGAACCGGGTGAGACCCCCGGGCTGCCCCCGCAACTGTGAGCGGAGAGCGCCGCGGAGACGCCACTGGCCGAAGGGCTGGGAAGGTCCAAGGCGCATAGACCCGTGAGCCAGGAGACCTGCCTGCACGGAAATCAAGCCCGGAACGGGCAGAGACACGCTGCCGGAGGGGCAGCCGCATGAGAAGGGACTGACATGCATATTGAACCCGGAATCGTCGACGGCGCGAAAATGGGCTTTGCCTATGCGACGGCCGCGGGCGCCGCAGGCTACACCGCCAAGCTGGCGATGGCCGATCTTGCGAAATCCAACATCGGCTCTTTCGCGGCACGCACGGCCATGGCGACAATCGGCACCTTCATCTTCTTTGAAGTGCTGCCGCATTTCCCGGCCGGCGTCTCGGAGGTGCATTTCATTCTCGGCACCACGCTGTTCCTGCTGATGGGGGCCGCGCCTGCGGCGCTCGGACTGGCGCTTGGCCTTCTGGTTCAGGGCATGTTCTTTGCCCCGTCCGATCTGCCGATGTTCTTTGTCAATGCCACGACGCTGCTCGTGCCGCTCTTTGCGATCAGCGCGCTGGCGGGCCGGGTGATCCCGCAGGACAAGGCCTATGTGGACCTGAACTACGCCGAAGTGCTCAAGCTTTCCGCGATGTATCAGGGCGGCGTTGTCGCATGGGTTGCGTTCTGGGTGTTCTATGGGCAGGGCGTCGGCGCGGATGCGTTCCAGTCCGTGCTGACCTTCGGAGCGGCCTACATGCTGGTCATCCTGATCGAGCCGATTGCCGATCTCGCGGCGCTGGCCGGGGCCAAGGCCCTGCGCGGCGCGCGGGCGTCGGGGCTCTTCACCCAGCGGCTCTATACCGCGGCCTGATCCGCAGTTGTGACGATGGCCCGGGGTCCGAAGGGAGCCCGGGCCTTTTTTATGGGTCGAGGCCGGTTACAAGCCGTGTCTCAGCTTTGGGCCGCGCGCCCGCCGCGGTGGCGGCGCGGCCCTGAGGATGCGGCGCGATGCGGGACGCCTGCTGATGCGGGACGCCTGCCTGGGCGCGGTGGTGCGGCTCAAAGCCGGGTTGCGGCCTGGCGCATCGCCGCGGTTGCAGATCCGGCTTCGGCACGGCGCCGGAGCGATGCACGGCAAGGCATGGCGGGGCACGGCAGGGCGCATCTTCCCGGGATCAGGGATCCGGAAGACGCGCATGTGAAACAGGCACGGATTCAAGTGCGGCGGATTGATCACGCGCATGCCGGCGCGGCAATCGGGCGGCGTGCAGCAATCCGGGCCTGACGTGTCGCCGCGATGGCTTGGTGCGGGACGGCTTGGTGCGGGATGGCTTGGTCCGGAAGGAAACGATGATCAAAGACCTGTGGCTTGTCGGTATCGGGACGGGAAACCCGGCGCATGTGACCCTTGAAGGCATGGCGGCCTTGCGGGAGGCTGCCGTGGTGCTTGTGCCGCACAAGGGCGCGGGCAAGGACGAGCTCGCCGCCCTGCGTTATGCGATCCTTGATGCGGCGCGGAGCCCTGCGCGCGTGGTGCCGTTCACCTATCCCGAGCGCGACCCCGCCCTGCCATACCAGACGCGGGTGGATCTCTGGCACGACGAGATCGCGCGGCGCTGGCAGGCCGCGTTGCAAGACACCCCGCCAGAAGGGCCGGTTGCGTTGCTGGTCTGGGGCGATCCGGCGCTCTATGACAGCACGCTGCGGATTGCCGGGCGGCTTGCACCGGCGCCGAGAGTTCGGGTGATCCCGGGCATCACCGCCGTGCAAGCCCTCACCGCAGCCCATGCCATCCCGCTCAATGCCATCAACGGGCCGATCCAGATCACCACCGGGCGGCAGTTGCGTGACGCGGGCTGGCCCGAGGGACAGGACAGCGTGGTTGTGATGCTGGATGGCGGCTGCGCCTTTTTGGCGCTTGATCCGGAGGGGGTGGAGATCTGGTGGGGGGCCTATCTTGGCAGTCCGGACCAGATCCTGATGCATGGCGCGCTGGCGGATGTCAGCGAGGCGATCGTGGCCCGACGGGCGGAGGCACGCGCGCGGCATGGCTGGATCATGGACACCTATCTGATGCGCCGAACTCCGGCCCGGGCGTGATTGTCTGACGGGCTGTCTGTCCTGAAAGCGACCGTGCCCCCCTCCCCTGCCCGTGACGTGACCGGAGGGGTGGCGGGCCTTGGCTTGGACCGGGAGGCTCACCGGCCCTGCCGGCCCGGGTTCGCAGCGTCTGCGTCGCGGGAACTGTAGGCGCGTCTGCAACCTCCGCGTCGCGCGACCTGTAGGCGCGTCTTGCGGGCTGTGACCCTGAATGCATCGCGGTGATGCAAAAACAGCATTGGCCCCGGCCTGCGAGATCCGGCACCGTGTCCGCGAGATGCGCGAAACCCGGACACCATGAACGATGACTGACACAGCGCCCCTTTCAGGCTCACGCCTTGCGCCGGAAGACAGGCGCGCGGCGCTGGCGCGGATCCGCGCTGGCAACGCGGTGCTGCACGCCTTTGCCAGCCTTGCGCCGCTGGGCGATGCTGACGCCCTTCGCCCGGACGGGCCGCTTTCGGGCTTGCGCCTGGGCGTCAAGGACATCATCGACGTCGCGGGCCTGCCGACGCGCAATGGCAGCGCGGCCTGCGCCGCGGCGCCCCCCGCCCGGGGGGACGCAACGGCGGTGGCCGGGTTGCGCGCCGCGGGCGGCTGGATCGTCGGAAAGACGACCACGACAGAGTTTGCCTTTACCGATCCGACGCCTTGCCGCAACCCGCATGATCTGCGGCGCAGTCCGGGCGGGTCGAGCAGCGGGTCCGGTGCGGCCGTGGGGGCCGGTCTGTTGGACGCCGCGCTCGGCACACAAACCGCCGGATCGCTCTGTCGGCCCGCCGCCTATTGCGGGGCAGTCGGGTTCAAACCGAGCCACGGGGCGGTGTCGACCACAGGGGTAACCCCGCTGGCACCCAGCTTTGACACCGTGGGTGTCATCGCCTGTTCGGTCGCGGTGGCCAGGGCCGTGTTCGACGCGATGTGCGACGCGCCGGGGGCGACGCCACCCGCCGGTGGGCCGGGATTGCTGCGTTCCGGTCTGTGGCAAGGGCGGCGGCGTGCCAGTGCCGAGCCTGCCGCGGCTTTGGCCGGGGCGGGAGAGGCCCTTCGTCTGATAGGCTGGCAGGTTGCCGACGGGCCGCTTGAGGCGGATGTGGACGCCATCGTGAAAGCGCATCGTATTGTGATGCAGGCCGAGGCCCATGCCGCCCATGCCGCCCTGTTGCGCGACGACCGAAAGGCGCAGTTGCAGCCGCGTTTTCGCGCCGCGCTCGAAGCAGGTGCCGGGATCGACTCTTCGGAAGTCACCGAGGCGCGGGCCCGGCTCGCAGCGGCACAGCGGGCGTTCTGGGACGGTCCGGGGGCGGCGGACCTTCTGCTCTCCCTCCCGGTGCCGGAGGGCGCCCCGCTTCTGGACGGCACAACCGGGTTCCAGGACTGGCTGACGCCGTGGACGGTGTTTGGCGGGCCGCTTCTGTCGCTGCCATGGGGCATCGACGGGCTGGGCCGGCCCTGCGCGGTGATGCTTGCCGGGGCTCCAGGCACGGACCGGACCGTCCTGTCCGTGGGCGCGGCGCTGGAGCGGGCAGGCCCCGACCGGGTGGTGCCGCCACTGCCACAGCCGGGCCGCTGAGCCACCGCTCGGGGCGCCATCCGCCGCTGAGCCGTCAGTCCCTGAGCCGGATGATCGCGTCCACCTCGACCGAGGCGTTGCCCGGCAGGCCCGAGACACCGACGGCGGTGCGGGCGTGCCAGCCGCTCTCGCCGAACAGCGCGACAAAGACCTCTGTCGCACCGTTGATCACCGCCGGGCTCTGAGCGAACCCCGGCAGGCATTGCACAAACCCGCCGAGCCGCAACACACAGTCCACGCGATCCAGATCGCCCTCGCAGGCCGCGCGCAACCGATAAAGCAGGTTCAGCGCGCAGATCTGTGCGGCCTTGCGCCCGTGATCGAGCCCCTCGGGCGTCTCGTGAACGGGCCCTTCATGGGTCACGTGCCCGTCCCATTCGCAGATCTGGCCGGAGAGATACACCGTAGAGCCATCGCGCCGAAACGGCAGAAACTGGCCGCGCGGGGTCCAGTCGGGCGGCAGGATCAGCCCAAGCTCCGCGAGCCGCTTTTCGGCCTGCGACGTCATGCCGGTGCCGGCTCGGTCTGTGCCGCCAGATAAGCCCGCCAGTCGCCCAGCGCGGTGATCTCGGTGGCCCCGACAAGACCGCGCGGTTCGCAGAGAAAGCCCTTCACGCTGCGACCATCGGCCAGCGTGATCGTCCCGATCCCGAGCGGCGCGGGGATGCCCGCCATGAAACTGCCGAACGCCGATTTCGGCATCGACCACAGCTCCACCGCGATGGCCGCGCCCTCCCCACCGCCTGCGTGCAGGAGGCCCGGACGGGCCGGTGGCCCGCCGGCCAGCGCATAGAACCGATAGGCTGGCGCGGTGGTGGTGCTGGACACGAACCGGGCACCAAGGTCGGTCAGCTGGTGGTTCAGCGCAAGGCCGGTCATATGCGCGCCACAGACGGCGAGGATCATATGATCGGGCGCGGCTTCCGGGAGCGGCGCGGGCACCGGCACGGGATGCGCGGTCGCCCCCAACCCGCGCGGGCAATTTGTCTCGAACCCGCGCGCGACCGAGGCCACAAGCGCGTCCTGCCCCGCCTCGGCCAGAAGCGTCACGCTGCCCGGGCGTCCGTCGCTGCGCGGGGCGGTCGGCACGGCGATGCCGCACAGGCCCAGCAGATTGACGAAATTGGTATAGGTGCCGTTGTTCGAATTGGGTGTGATCGGGTCGGCCTCAAGGTCGGCGACGCTGTAGAAGGTCGGGATCGTCGGCACGCAGAGCATGTCGAGCCGGTCGAGCATCGGTTCGGCGGCGCGCCTGAGTTCGGCCAAACGGTAGATGCCCTTGAACGCATCCGCCGCCGTCATGGTTTCGGCATGGGTGATGATCGTGCGGGTCACCGGGTGGATCGCGTCGGGGTCGCGGGTCAGCAGGTCTTCGATCACGGTGTGGCGCTCGGCCACCCAGGCGCCCTCGTAGAGCATGCGCGCGATAGCGTAGAGCGGCTCGAAATCGACCGGCTCGACACGGGCGCCCTGACTTTCGAGCAGGGCGATATCGCGCGCGAAGGCGTCGCTCTGGGCGGTGTCTCCGAAAAATTCGATGGAGGCGGCGTCGGGCACGCCGATGCGCAGACCTTTCGGCGCGGCGGTCAGCGGCTCCGCAGGCAGCTTGCGGGAATAGGCATCGGCGGGGTCAAAGCCGCGCGCCACGTCGAAGGCGGCATAGGCGTCATCGACCGTCAGCGCGAAGATCGACACCGTGTCGAGCGTGCGGCAGGCGGGCACGACGCCACTGGCCGAGAGCGCGCCGAGCGTGGGTTTGAGACCGACGATATTGTTGAGCGCGGCGGGCACCCGGCCCGACCCGGCGGTGTCGGTGCCGAGCGAAAAGCTCACGATGCCATGGCCGACGATGACGCCGGAGCCGCCCGAGGAGCCGCCGGGCACAATCTCGGGATCGACCGCGTTGAGCGGCGCGCCATAGGGCGTGCGCAGACCCACGAGGCCGGTGGCGAACTGATCGAGATTGGTCTTGCCGATCATCAGCGCGCCCGCCGCGCGCAGCTTCGCCACCACGAAGGCGTCCTGCTTGGGCATATAGGCATAGGCCGGGCAGCCGGCGGTGGTCTCGATGCCCGCGACGTCGATATTGTCCTTGACCGCGAAGGGGATGCCCCAGAGCGGCAGGTCGGGATCATAGGCGCCGAGCGCGTTCGCCTGCACCCGCAGATCCTCGCGGTCACACAGGTGGATGAAGATCCCCGGATCGTCCACCGCATCAAGCCGGGCAAAGATCTCGTCGATGACGGCAACAGGGCTTAGACCGGCGGCATAGGCCTCACGAAGCGCGCTCATCGTGAATGGGATCGTGCTGAGCATCGGTGTCCTCCGAATGTGGGAAGTCGCGGATCTGGCGGCGTTCGGGCGGTTTTGGCGCCGCGGCCAGAAGCGTTTTGGTGTAGAGGTTTTGCGGATGGGTCATGACGTCATGGGTGGCACCCTGCTCGACGATCTGGCCGTCCTTCATGACGATGACGTGGTCGCAGAGCAGCCGCACCACGTGCAGATCGTGGCTGACGAAGAGATAGCTGAGGCCGAGCTTGGCGCGCAGATCCACAAGCAGGTTGAGCACAACCGCCTGAATGGAGACGTCGAGCGCGGCGGTGGGCTCGTCGAGGATCAGGAATTTCGGCTCGAGCGCCACGGCGCGTGCGATGCCGACACGGGCTTTCTGGCCGCCGGAAAGCTGATGCGGGAAGCGGCTCAGCAGCGCCAGCGGCAGACCGACCAGCGTGGCCAGTTCCTCGATGCGGGCGTCGAGCTTTGCGCCGCGCATGCCGCCCAGACGCCGCAGCGGCTCTGCGATGGTCTGGCGCGCGGAATGGCGCGGGTTGAGGCTGTCGGTGGCGTCCTGAAACACCATCTGGATCTGGGCGCGTCTGGGGTCGCGGGCAAAGCCGCGTGCCGGGATGGCGGCGATATCCGCGCCGTCGAACAGCACCTGTCCGGCGGTAGCATCCATCAACCGCACGAGGATCTCGGAGGTGGTGGACTTGCCGCAGCCGCTTTCGCCCACAAGCCCCACGCATTGCCCCTTGAACACGGTAAAGGAGATGTCCTTGACCGCGTGGACCGGCCCGGATTTGCCCGCATAGGTCTTGACCAGATTGCGCACCTCCACAAGCGGCGTGTCGCTCACCGCGATCTGAGGTTCGGGCTTGCGTTCGGACGCGGGCAGAAGGCTGCGCACGCCGGTTCCCGCGCGCGGGGTCGCATCGACAAGCTTGCGGCTGTAGGGGTGTTGCGGGTCGCTGAAGATCTGGACGGGATCGCCCTGTTCGACGATCAGCCCGTCTTTCATCACGAGGATCCGGTCGCAATATTGCGCGGCGAGGCCGAGGTCGTGGGTGATCAGGATGGAGCTCATGCCACGTTCGCGGATGAGGTCGCGCACGAGGTCCATCACAGCCTTTTGCGTGGTGATATCAAGGCCGGTGGTCGGCTCGTCGGCGATCAGAAGTCGCGGATCGCAGGCCAGCGCGATGGCGCAGACGATGCGCTGGCACATGCCGCCCGACAGCTCGAACGGATAGGCGTCATAGCGCGCCTCGGCATCCTTGATCTTGACCGCCTCAAGCGCCGCGATGGCCTTCGCGCGGGCGTCGTAGCGGGTGGCGCGGGCATGTTGGCGCAGCACGTCCTCGATCTGGTGGCCGACCTTGCGGATAGGGTTGAGCGCGGCGCGCGGGTTCTGGAAGATCATCGAGATCTCGCGCCCGCGAATGTCGCGCATGTCACGCTCGGCGGCGCGGCGCAGGTCGATGCCGGAATATTCCGCCTCGCCCGCCTTGATGACGCCGCCCGCCTCGAGGATGCGCATGAGCGCGTAGGATGTCACCGATTTGCCCGAGCCGCTTTCGCCGACAATGCCGAGGATCTCGCCCTTGGACACCTCGAAGCTGATGCCGCGCACCGCATCGACCGGGCCGCGCCGGGTCTGGAACATCACGCTGAGATCCTTGACGGTCAGCATCGGGTTTACGTCCTTTTGCGCGGGTCGACGATGTCGCGCAGACCGTCACCCAGAAGATTGAAGGTAAACACCGCGAACATCAGCCAGAGCCCGGGGAACACCGCCAGCCACCATTCGCCGGAGACGATGAAATTTGCGCCTTCGGCCACCATGATGCCCCATTCCGCCGTTGGCGGGCTGACGCCGAGGCCGATGAAGGACAGCCCCGCCGCGTTCAGGATCGCCCAGCCGAGGTTGAGCGAGACCTGCACCATCATCGGCGGCAGCGCGTTGGGGAAAATCTGGGTCGCGAGCACGCGGATATCGGAGCTGCCCGCCAGCTTGGCGGCGCGCACAAAGCCCGCATCGCGGCGGATGTTGACCTCTGCGCGCACCAGCCGGGCGTAGAAGGGCATGTTGATGATCGCGGTGGCGTAGATGATGTTTTCGATGGTGTTGCCGAGGGCCGCGACGATGCCCATCGCCAGCACAAAGAGCGGAAACGCCATGATCGTGTCGAGAAAGCGGTTGAGCACGCTGTCGAGCCAGCCGCCCCAATAGCCCGCGATGCAGCCGAGGATCGAACCCACCACAAAGGACAGCGCCACGGCGGCCACGGAGATCGACAGATCAAGCCGGGTTGCCACGATCACCCGGCTGAACACGTCGCGCCCGACCTGATCGGTGCCGAACCAATGCGCGGCGGAGGGCGGTTGCAGCGCGGCGGCGGCGTTGGTGGCAAGAGGATCGTAGGGCACAAGCGCGGGCCCGAAGATGGCCGACAGGATCAGGAAGGCGAACATGCCGAAAGCCAGCATGGTCACCGGATTGGCCCGCAGCACGTAGAGCACATGGCCAAGCGTGCTGTCAGCGGCGTGGGCGGGATCGGTGGCCTGGGTCATTTTGCGTCAAACCCGATGCGCGGATCGATGGCGGTGTAAAGCAGGTCGATCACGAGGTTAAGCGCCACGAAGAGGAGCGCCATGGCCAGCACGAAACCCTGCACGGCGGCGTAGTCGGAGACCACGAGCGCTTCGACCGCGTAGGAACCGATGCCCGGCCATGCGAAGACCTTCTCGACCAGCACATTGGCGCCGAGCGCGAATGAAAAGACCATGCCGAGCGTGGTTACCACCGGCAACAGCGCGTTGCGGAAGGCGTAGCGATAGAGCACCGTCCGGCTCGACAAGCCCGCGGCGCGCGCGGTGCGGATGAAATCTGACGACAGCGCCGTGAGCATCGCGGCACGGGTCATCCGCGCGATGGGTGCGAGCGTGAAGAGCGCCAGCGTCGAGGCGGGCAGGATAAGCTGCTTGGCCGCGCCGCGCCATGTTTCCCAATCGCCCATCAGCGCCGCGTCGATCAGGTAGAAGCCGGTGACGTGGTCGGGCGAGAGGTAGATGAAATCGAGCCGTCCGAGCGGAGAGGGCGCGATGCCCATGAGGTAATAGAAGATGTAGATCAGCAGGATACCGGTGAAGAAGGTGGGCAGCGACACGCCCGCCGTGACCACCACCCGGCACAGATGGTCGACCCATGTGCCCGGGCGCGTTGCGGCCAGCACGCCGAGCGGCACTGCGATCACCACCGCAAGCACCAGCGCCGTCAGGGTCAGTTCCAGCGACGCCGGCAGACGGTTGGCCAGATCATCGACCACCGACCGCCCGCTCGACAAAGACATGCCCAGATCGCCACGCATCAGATCCCCGACATAGAGCACGAATTGCTGCGGCAGCGGTTTGTCCAGCCCCATGGCGACGCGGGTTTCCTCGATCGAGGCCGCGTCCGCCGCCACCCCGGCGAAATAGACCGCCGGATCGCCCGGCAGCGCGCGGGTCAGCAGGAAGCTGATCACCACGACGCCGATCACCACGGGGATGGATTGGGCCACGCGCCACAAGGTCGCGCGCAGCCGGGGATGGGACGACAGCATGGGTCAGACCGCTTTCAGAACGCGCACGTCAAGCTGGCGGTGGAACCAGAATTCGTAGCCCTCCGCGCCGTTTGTGGCGACGTTGAGCGCCGGTTGATAGAGCGGAATGCGCGGCAGCTCGTCCAGCACGATTTCGAACATGCGCTTGATCTTGGGCGCGTATTCGGGGTCGTCCATGGGCATGTGCAGCGTGGCGTTGACCAGATCCTCGATCTCCTCGTTGCGGTAGTTCGACGAGTTGAACAGGTGCCCGTCCTGGTAGGCCCAGAAGAAGTAGTAATCGGGCGTGTTCAGCCAGCCGCCGAAATTTTCGAGATGCAGCGGCAGGCGCTTTTCAACCAGAACCGCCGTGCGCCAGTTGGCACCGGGGATCTTTTCGATCTCGACGGTGATGCCGATCTTGCCCAGCGCTTCCTGCACCAGAAGGGCCGTGGGTTCCATCCACGACGCCAGATCGAGGCTGATCGAGAGCGGCACCTCGAAGCCATCAGGATAAGCGGAGGCGGCCATGAGTTCGCGCGCCTTGTCGAGATCGGTGTAATACTGCGTCTTGCGCGGCCAAGCGATGTCGGTGATCTCCTCCTCGCCGCCATACATTGGCAAGCCACGCCCGAAGGCCGCTGCCTGAAAGATGTCTTCGTAAGGCACGGCATAGGCGATGGCCTTGCGGACATTGGCGTCCTGGAACGGCTCGAAGGCGAAGTTCGGGCACAGGCAGTGAATGCAGTTTTCGACCGGGGTGGAGAAGACGTCGAGCGTCTCGGCGAGCTCTGCGGCGTCCTTGTCGGGGATGTCGAAGGCCACCTGCACGTCGCCGCGTTCGAGAAGCGCGCGGCGGGTGGCGGGGCTTGGCACTTCGCGGATCACCACGCGCTTGACCGCGGGCAGCGGTCCGCCAACCCAGGCGTCGTTGCGGTCATAGACAAGCTGCTCGCCCGGCGTCCAGCGCGCGACCTTGTAGGCGCCGGAGCCTGCGGGCGTGGTGTGCAGGTATTCCATCGCCCAAGGATCGTCTTCGGTCGCGTTTTCCTGCGCTTCGACGGCATTGATGATGTAGGGCACCGGCACGGCGAGATCGGGGATGGTGAGCTTTGACGGGCGGTCCAGCTTGATGACAAAGGTCTCTTCGTCCTCGGCGATGAACTGATCCGGGCGTTCCAACCCGCCCGCCTTCATCTGGACCGTCGGGAAACCGCCGACGGAGACCGCGCGGTCGAAAGACCATTTGACGTCCTGCGCGGTGACCTTGCGCCCGTCCCAGAAGGTCGCGTCGGGCTTGAGCTTGAAGGTCAGCGTCAGCCCGTCGTCGGATTCGGTCCAGCTTTCGGCAAGCTCGGGCTCGATCACGGTGTAATCGTAAGACAGCCCGCCACCGGGCGCCTCCTTGGTGCCGAAGGTCAGCAGGCGGTCATAGCAGTTGATGCCGACCTGATACGAGGCCCGGCTGGTCCCGGTGCGGTGCAGATCGAGGCTGTTGATGGTCGCGCCGGTGACAACGACCAGCGTGTCGCTGCCTTGCGCTCCGGCTGGCATGGCACGCAGGAAGGGCAGCATCGACGCGCCGGCGGCCCCCATCTTGAGAAAATTGCGGCGGGAAGTCTGGGCGGTCATGGGCGGCCTCGCTGTTGGCTGGGAGGAATGGAATCGCATTTCCCCCACGCTGCATTGGAACAGCGCGCACATCTAATGCTATAAAAGCACCCAACCGGTGCAATTTTCGCAACGCTACGGCAAACGAGGCGCGATATGAGATACTTGAGGACATTCGAACTGATTGACGCGGTGGTGCGCGCGGGATCGATCCGCAAGGCCGCGGAGGACACCAACCTCACCGCGTCCGCCCTCAACCGCCGCATTCAGAGTTTCGAGCAGGAATTCGGCTGGCCGATCTTCGAGCGATTGCCGCGCGGCATGCGGCTCAACCCGGCGGGCGAACTCTTGATGCAGCATATCCGCCTTCAACGCACCGATCTCGCGCGCGTGCAGTCGCAGGTGGCAGACCTCTCCGGAGAACGCCGCGGCCATATCTCCATCGCCTGCTCACAGGCCTTGCTGCCCTATTTCCTTCCCGAGCAGATCGCGCTCTATCGCGCGGCGCATCCGGGCGTGACCTTTTCGGTCAATGTGCGCGACCGCGCACAAGCAGAGCGTGACCTTGCCTCCTACAGCAGCGACCTCGCGCTGGTGTTCGAACCGGTGCACCTTGTGGAGTTTGACGTGCTCTACGCCCTGCCCCAAACGGTGCATGCCCTCTTCCAGCGGACAGAACCCCTTGTCGAGAAACCCGTGCTGCGGCTGCGCGATTGCCTGAATTACAAGCTTGTGCTGCCCTCGGCGGCCTATGGGGTGCGGCACCTTCTTGAGTTGGGCGCCACGCGACGCGGGCGCACGCTCTCGCCGATGGTCGAAACGGAATCCTTTGAACTGATCCGGCATTATGTGACCCGCGAAAACGCGGTCGGGTTTCAGATCCCGATCGGCCTCAATGTCGGGGCAACCGATGCGATCGCTCATAGACCCCTGTCCGGAAAGGATGTGCCGCCCGGACGCTTGCTGCTTGGCCAGATGAAAGGGCGCTCGCTGCCGGTGGCCTCTTCGAAATTCGGACAGCAGCTGGTGGCGGCGCTGGAGGCCCGCGCCGAAGGGTGATGCCGCGGCACCGGGGCTCCGACAATGCATGGGGTGACGCGGCGCAGGTCGATTGCCGGACGTGTGGACTGCCCGGAGCCGGTGCGGACCGGCGTCTCAGGTGAATTTGCGGAACAGCTTTGTCTGGTCGAAGGCCGCTTCGAGCGCGTCGGTGCGGTGTTTGACGGTTTCCCACATCGCTTCCTGAAGCGCCGCGATGGTGCATTCGATCAGCATCAGCAGCGGCAGACAGGTATCCCAGGCCGAGGGCACAACGATGCGGGTAGAGAAGGTGAGCGTGGCGATCCGGTGCACGGGAGAGCGCCACTGGTCAGTGAAAAGCACGATATCGGCCCCGCGTTCGTGGCACATCTGGGTCATCTGGAGCGTCGCGTTCTCGTAGCGGCGCACATCAAAGGCCACCACCACGTCATCGGGCCGGAGATCGAGCAGGTCATGGGGCCAGGAGCCGCCACGTGCAACCAGCCGGACCTTGGGGCGGATCATCTGGAGGTGCAGATAGAGATAATGCGCCAATGTCCCGGTGATCCGCCCGCCGACGATGTAGATCGTCCGCCCGGGGTCTCCGAGCATGTGGCAGAGCCGGTCGAAGGTTTCGGGGTCCACATCGTCGAGGCTGCGCTGCTGGTTTTCGATCCCGCGCCGGGCATACCGGCTGAGGATGTGCTCCTCGGGCAGATCGTGCTGCCACGCCTTCCGCTTCGACACCGGGTCGGAGATCATCTCCTTGAGTTCCATCCGCAGGGCGGCCTGAAACTGCGGAAAGCCGTCAAACCCGGCTTTCTGGAGCATCCGGGCGACGGTGGTGGTCGAGACCGCGGCGGTCCTGGCAAGTTCGGTGATGCTGCCAAGCCCGGCAATCGGGTAGTCATCCAGCAATGTATCGAGAAGCTGACGCTCCGCCGGGGTCAGGTCTTCGCGATTGGCAATCAGCCGGTCCGATACGGTCATGCCCCCAGTGTCCCTCTCCGGCGCAACTTGTCAAGAATTGCACAGCGGATACGCCGCGGTAAAGATTCACACAGGAAATCCGTTGACAGGTCACACAAGCCTGTCAATCCTTGACCAATGGAATCGGAAATCAGCATCAGCGATGTCGGAGAGGCCGTCCGGGTGACCCGGTTCGGGCCGGCGCCCTCGGTCATCGTTGTGTGCGAACATGCCGCCAACCAGATCCCGGACACGCTGGACAATCTTGGGCTCGATGCGGCTGCGAGGCGGTCTCATATCGCGTGGGATCCCGGCGCTCTGGGCGTGGCAACGCAGCTGGCGCGCGACACCGGCGCGATCCTCGTGGAAGGCACCGTTTCGCGGCTTGTCTATGATTGCAATCGCCCGCCTGACGCGCCGAGCGCCATCCCGGCCCGAAGCGAGCAGTATGACATTCCCGGTAATATCGGGCTGTCACCTGCGGCACGCGCCGCCCGGGTCGCCGCGGTCTATGACCCCTTCCGGCATACGCTGGCGGCCCAGATTGCGGAGCATCGCGCAAGCCTGACATTGATGGTGACGGTGCACAGCTTCACGCCTGTCTTTGGCGGGACCACCCGCGCGGTGGAGCTTGGCGTGCTGCACGGTGTCGACGATCGCTTTGCCAAGGCCATGATGGCCTCCGTTCCGCCCGGCATCGGCCATGAAACCCGGCTCAACGAGCCGTATTCCGCCGCGGATGGTGTCGCGCATACGCTCGACCTGCACGGCGCGCCCAATGGATTGCTCAACGTGATGATCGAGATCCGGAACGACCTTGTGCCGGATCAGGCCCGGCAGCACGCCATGGCCACGACGCTGGGCGCATGGATCGACCAAACGCGCGCCGCGTTGCGCCGGACGGAGGCCGCCGGATGAGTGCCCTGCTGCGCTTTGCGCGCCTGATTGACGGGCTGAACCACAAGATCGGGCTTGTGGTGATGTATGGGGTGTTTGTGTTGATGGGGATCCTGCTGTGGTCTTCGATCTCCAAGACCTTTTTCCTCCCCTCGCTCTGGACGCTCGAAGTCGCTCAATTCACCATGGTCGCCTATTATATGCTTGGCGGCCCTTACGCGGTTTTGAGCGGCGCGCATGTGCGGATGGATCTGTTTTACGGCAATTGGTCGCTGCGCCGAAAGGCGGCGATCGATGTGTTCACGGTTCTGTTCCTGATCTTCTATCTCGGCGTGCTGCTCTATGGGGCGCTTGGCTCGACGGCCTATTCGCTGGGCTACTGGGGCATGGCGCCGCTGGAGTTTTTCGCCGGGCTGGTCACCGGCAGCGAGGAGATCGGGCGGCTGGAGCGGTCTTCGACCGCGTGGCGACCCTATATCTGGCCGGTCAAGACAGTGATGATTGTCGGGTTGACGCTGATGCTTCTCCAAGCCCTGTCCGAACTGGTCAAGGACCTTGCGCGCGCCACGGGGCATGACATTCCGGAGGTAAAGACGTGAGCCAGGAACATATCGCGCTGTTCATGTTCCTGTCGATGATGCTGATGCTCTTCACCGGGCAGCGGGTCTTTGGCGCCATCGGCGCGATTGCCGCCATCGCAGCCATCGCCCTGTGGGGCACGGGCGGGCAGGACATTCCGTTTTCCGCCGCGATGAAGCTGATGACCTGGTATCCGCTGCTGACGCTGCCGATGTTCATCTTCATGGGCTACGTATTGTCGGAAAGCCGGTTGGCGGATGATCTATACCGGATGTTCCATGTCTGGTTTGGCAACATGCCCGGCGGGCTGGCCATGGGAACCATCGGGCTGATGGTGCTGATCTCGGCCATGAACGGGCTGTCGGTGGCGGGCATGGCGATTGGCGCGACCATCGCCCTGCCGGAACTGCTGCGGCGCGGCTATGACAAGCTTATGGTCACGGGTGTGATCCAGGCGGGCTCGTCGCTGGGCATCCTTGTGCCGCCGTCGGTTGTGCTGGTGCTTTATGCAATGATCGCGCGGCAGCCGGTGGGGCAGCTTTGGCTCGCGGGGATCATTCCGGGGCTGATGATGGCGGCGATGTTCGTGCTCTATATCTGGTGGCGCTGCCGCAGGAACCCGGAGCTTGGCCCCGTGGCGGACGATCTCGACGACGTGACCCGCAAAGAAAAGCTCCGGCTTCTCGGGGCGGGGGTGCTGCCGCTGGCAATCTTCGCGGCCATGATGGTGCCCTTCGTGAACGGCTGGACCTCACTGGTGGAAAGCTCGGCCATCGGCGCGCTGACCGCGCTGGCCGCGTCGCTTCTGAAGCGGCGGATGACATGGGCGATCTTTCACAGCTGCACCAGGCAGACGCTGGGCATCTCGTGCATGTTCATGTGGATCATCCTCGCCGCCCTCGGGTTTGGCGCGGTGTTCGACGGGTTGGGCGCTGTGCGCGCCATCGAGACGCTTTTCACGGATCAGCTGGGGTTGAGCCCATGGGTGATCCTGATCCTGATGCAGCTTTCCTTCATCATCATGGGCACCTTCCTTGATGATACGGCGATGCTTGTCATTGTTGCGCCGCTTTACGTGCCGCTGGTGGGCGCGCTCGGGTTCGACCTGATCTGGTATGGTGTGCTCTACACGATCACGACGCAGATCGCCTACATGACACCGCCCTTTGGCTATAACCTGTTCCTGATGAAAGCGATGGCGCCGCCGGAGATTGCGCTCACGGATATCTATCGCTCCATCATCCCCTTTGTCGGCGTCATGGTGGTGGCGCTGGCGATCATCATGGCCTTCCCGCAGATCGCGCTGTGGTTGCCGCAAACTGTCTACGGAAATTAACCAGAAAGCCAAAAGGCTCACAGTCATTCACCCCAACGGAGATCATTCATGACCCATACATCCAGACGCAAGTTCCTGACGACAGCCGCGGTTGGTGCGGCGGCGGCCCCTCTGGCGGCCCCTGCCCTCGCGCAGAGCACGATCACCTGGCGGATGCAGACCTATGCGGGGCCTGCGCTCGCGGCGCATGTGATCGACCCGGCCATCGAGATGTTCAACAAGATCGCGGGCGACCGGATGCAGATCGAGCTGTTCTATGCCGATCAGCTTGTGCCCACGGGCGAGCTGTTCCGGGCGATGCAGCGCGGCACCATCGACGCGGTGCAATCGGACGACGATTCCATGGCCTCGCCCACCGATGTCACGGTGTTTGGCGGCTATTTCCCCTTTGCCTCGCGCTACTCGCTCGATGTGCCGGTGCTGTTCAACCAGTACGGGCTCAACGAGATCTGGGACGAGCAATACTCTGCCGTCGGCGTCAAGCATATCTCCGCGGGCGCGTGGGATCCGTGCCATTTCGCGACGAAGGACCCGATCCGCAGCCTTGCGGACCTGCAGGGCAAGCGCGTCTTCACCTTCCCCACCGCCGGTCGGTTCCTGAGCCAGTTCGGCGTTGTGCCCGTCACCCTGCCCTGGGAGGACATCGAGGTTGCGGTGCAGACCGGCGAGCTTGACGGCATTGCGTGGTCCGGGATCACGGAGGATTACACCGTCGGTTGGGCGGATGTGACCAACTACTTCCTGACCAACAACATTTCCGGCGCGTGGGCGGGGTCGTTCTTTGCCAATATGGACCGCTGGAACGAGCTGCCGGAAGATCTTCAGACGCTGTTCCGTGTGTGCTGCGACCAGTCGCATTACTACCGCCAGTGGTGGTATTGGGGCGGCGAGGCCAATCTGCGCGTCAATGGTGACAAGCTGCAGCTGACCTCCATCCCGGACGAGGAATGGGCGCAGGTCGAGGCCGCCGCGCGCGTGTTCTGGGACGAGATCGCAGCCGAAGGACCGGTGCAGGCGCGGGTCGTGGAGATCTTCAAGCAATACAACGCGGATATGGAGAAAGCCGGGCGCCCCTATCGCTACGGCTGATCCGGTTCACCCATCGCGCGGGTGGGGCTCCCCTGCCCGCGCATCACGACCTGAGGGGTTCTGATGACCTACGAAGATCTCAAGGCCCGGATCGAGGCGGGCCTCGTCGACACCGTCCTGACCTGCATCATCGACATGCAGGGGCGGCTGATGGGCAAGCGTTTCCATGCGGAGGCGTTTCTCGAGATGTTCCCGGCGGATGGCGGCGGCGAGACGCATTGCTGCAACTACCTGCTGGCGACGGATCTCGAGATGGCGACGCCGGATGGCTACGCCTCCACAAGCTGGTCGGCGGGCTATGGCGATTACATCATGAAACCCGATCTGGGCACGCTGCGCCCGGTGCCGTGGCTCGAGGGCACGGCGATGGTGCTGTGCGACGTGCTCGACCACCACACCCACGCGCCCGTGCCGTTTGCGCCGCGCGAAGTACTCAAGCGCCAGATCGCGCGGGCCGAGGCGATGGGGCTGACGCCGATCATGGCGACCGAGCTGGAGTTCTTCCTGTTTCAGGGCACCCATGACGAGATTGCCGCCGGGGGCTTTCGCGCGCTGAACCCGATCTCGCGCTATAACGAGGATTACCACATCTTCCAGACCAGCAAGGAAGAGCCGGTGATGCGCCCGATCCGCAACCACCTGCGCGCCATGGGCATCCCTGTCGAGGGCACCAAGGGCGAAGCGGAAGCCGGTCAGGAAGAGGTGAACATCAAATACGCGGGGGCGCTGGCCACGGCGGATCATCACACGATTGCCAAGCACGGGATCAAGGAGATTGCCCATCTTCAGGGCTATGCCGCGTCGTTCCTGCCGAAATGGCACGCGGACCGGGTCGGCTCGGCCGCGCATGTGCACCAATCGCTGTGGAAGGATGGCGAGAATGCCTTTCACGATGCGGGCGCGGATCTTGGCAAATCGGCCTTGATGGATCACTACATGGCCGGGCTCTTGACCTATGCCGCCGATTACACGGTGTTCCTCGCGCCTTACGTCAACAGCTACAAACGCTTTGCGCGGGGCAGTTTTGCGCCGACGCAGGCGGTCTGGTCGGTGGACAATCGCACGGCGGCCTTCCGGCTCTGCGGCGATGGCACGAAGGGCGTGCGCGTGGAATGCCGCACGCCGGGCGCGGATATGAACCCCTATCTCGCCATGGCGGCGATGCTGGCCGCCGGTCTCAAGGGCATCGAGGATGCCCTGCCCCTCCCCGATGCCTATGCGGGCGACGCCTATTCCGATGACGACAGGAACCACATTCCACGCACGCTTCGGGACGCGCGGGAGGCGCTTCTGGCTTCCGACATGCTGCGCGATGCGTTTGGCGCGGAGACCGTGACGCATTACGCCCGCGCGGCGGAATGGGAGCTTGAGGAGTTCAACCGGGTTGTGACCGATTACGAGATTGCCAGAGGGTTTGAGAAAGCATGAGCATGCTGAAATGTATCTCGCCGATTGACGGGACGGTGTTTGCCGAGCGCGAGACCCTGTCGCTTGAGGCCGCGACCGCCGCCGTTGAGCGCGCACGGGCCGCGCAAGTCGCCTGGGCCGCGCGGCCGCTTCAGGAGCGGATCGCGCTGGTGCGCGCGGGCGTGGCCGCCGTGGGCGCGATGAATGACGAGATCGTGCCGGAGCTTGCCCATATGATGGGACGGCCCGTGCGCTATGGCGGCGAGTTTGGTGGCTTCGAGGAACGCGCGCTGCATATGGCGGAGATTGCCGAAAGCGCGCTGGCGCCCATAGAGGTCGGCGAGGACGCGACCTTTCGACGCCTGATCAAGCGGGTGCCGCATGGTGTGGTCCTTGTCGTGGCGCCGTGGAACTACCCTTACATGACGGCAATCAACACCGTTGCCCCTGCGCTCATCGCGGGCAACGCGGTGGTGCTCAAACACGCGACGCAGACATTGCTCGTGGGCGAACGCATGGCGCGCGCGTTTCACGAAGCCGGCGTGCCGGAGGATGTGTTCATGAACGTGTTTCTCGATCATGACACCACTTCCGAACTGATCGCCGCAAATGCCTTCGATTTTGTGAATTTCACCGGCTCCGTCGGCGGCGGCATCGCCATGGAGGAGGCCGCTGCGGGCACCTTCACCGGTGTCGGCACAGAGCTTGGCGGCAAGGATCCCGGCTACGTCATGGAAGACGCGGATCTCGATGCGGCGGTGGACACGCTGATCGACGGGGCGATGTTCAATTCCGGGCAATGCTGCTGCGGAATCGAGCGCATCTACGTGCATGAGAGCCTGTTCGATGCCTTTGTGAAAAAGGCGGTGGCGGTGGTCCAAGGCTACAAGCTGGGCAACCCGCTAGATCCGGAAACGACGCTTGGTCCGATGGCGCACAAACGCTTTGCCGATACGGTGCGCGCACAGATCGCCGACGCGCTGAAGGCTGGCGCCACGGCGCATATCGCCCCCTTCCCCGAAGACGACGGCGGCACCTACCTTTCGCCACAAATCCTGACAGGCGTGACGCATGAGATGGCGGTGATGCGCGAAGAGAGCTTTGGTCCGGTGGTCGGGATCATGCCGGTGCGCGACGACGAGGAGGCCATCGCGCTGATGAATGACAGCGATTACGGCCTGACTGCGAGCCTCTGGACGCGGGATGTGGCGCGCGCCGAATCCGTGGGCGACCGGATCGAGACCGGCACGGTCTTTCTCAACCGCGCGGATTACCTCGACCCGGGGCTGTGCTGGACCGGGTGCAAGAACACCGGGCGCGGCGGCGGGCTTTCGGTGATCGGCTATCACAATCTGACGCGGCCCAAATCCTACCACCTGAAGAAAGTCACACCATGAGTCTTGTTGGAAACTGGTCCTACCCGACAGCCATCCGCTTTGGCGCGGGGCGCATTTCGGAGCTCGCAGAAGCCTGCGCACAGGCGGGGATCAGCAAACCGCTCTTGGTCACCGATCGGGGTCTTGCAGCGCTGCCGATCACCACCGCAACGCTCGACCTGATGGAGCGCGCCGGGTTAGGCCGCGCCATGTTTGCTGATGTTGACCCGAACCCCAACGAGGTAAACCTGATGGCCGGGCTGGATGTCTACCGGTCCGGCGGTCATGACGGGGTGATTGCCTTTGGCGGTGGGTCCGGTCTGGATCTTGGCAAGATGGTCGCCTTCATGGCCGGACAGACGCGACCCGTCTGGGATTTCGAGGATATTGGCGATTGGTGGACGCGGGCCGATGCCGATGCCATCGCGCCGATCGTCGCTGTCCCCACAACCGCCGGGACCGGTTCGGAGGTGGGGCGCGCGTCTGTGCTCACCAATTCCGAAACCGCCGAAAAGAAGATCATCTTTCATCCCAAGGTCTTGCCGAGCGTCGTGATCTGCGATCCGGAACTGACCGTGGGCATGCCGCCCGCAATCACCGCCGGCACCGGGCTCGATGCGTTTGCCCATTGCGTCGAAGCCTTTTCCAGCCCGCATTACCATCCGATGAGTCAGGGGATCGCCATCGAAGGGATGAAACTGGTGATCGACAACTTGCCGCGCGCCTATGTGAATGGCGGGGACCTCGAAGCGCGCGCGCACATGATGTCTGCGGCGGCAATGGGGGCCACGGCGTTTCAGAAGGGGCTTGGCGCCATTCATGCGCTGAGCCATCCCATCGGCGCGCTCTATCATACCCATCACGGCACAACCAACGCCGTGTGCATGCCCGCAGTGCTGCAACTGAACCGCCCCGCAATCGCAGAGCGGTTTGACGCCGTGTCCGGCTATCTCGGCATCGATGGGGGCTTTGACGGGTTCTGTGCCTTTGTGGACCGGTTCAATGCCTCCTTCGACATTCCGCAGCGGATGTCCGGACTGGGCGTCACCAACCCGGATCTCGACCGGCTGATCGATGGCGCGTTGAAGGATCCAAGCTGTGGCGGCAACCCGGTTGCGTTGACCCGCAGCAACGTCGCCGCGTTGCTGGAGACCGTGCTCTAGCCGAACGGTCCGGACCGGACCGGTCGTCAGGATCGGCCCCAGGCACCGGGGCAAAGAAAAACCCGGCCGCTTGAGGCGACCGGGCTGCTTTTTTGCGGAGGGATACGGATCAGAGACCGGTGGTCACGTCGATCGTGTTGCCCTCTTCAAGCGTGACATACGCCTTCTTGACGTCTTTCCGCTTGCCTTTGATTCCACGGAAGCGCTTCGTCTTGCCTTTGGTGATGGAGGTGTTGACCGCCTTCACCTTGACACCGAACAGAGCTTCAACCGCGTCCTTGATCTGCGGCTTGGCCGCGTCGATCGCCACTTCGAAGACCACGGCGTTGTTCTCGGACGCCATTGTGGCCTTTTCCGTGATGAGCGGCTTGCGGATCACGTCGTAATGTTCTGCCTTCGCACTCATTTCAGACGAGCCTCCAGAGCTTCGACAGCCGCCTTCGTGAGCACCAGCGTGTCACGCTTGAGGATGTCATAGACATTTGCGCCCATGCTGGGCAGCACATCGAGCCCGTCGATATTGGCTGCGGCCTTGGCAAAGGCTTCGTTCACTTCGGCCCCGTCGATGACCAGAGCGCGCTTCCAACCGAGGTCGGCGACCTGCTTCGCGAGCGTCTTGGTTTTGCCATCGGCCTCAGCGGCATCAATCACGACCAACGCACCGGCTTTTGCCTTTGCGGAGAGCGCGTGCTTGAGACCCAGCGCGCGCACCTTCTTGGGAAGGTCATGCGCATGGCTGCGAGGGGTCGGACCCTTGTAGATACCACCCTTGCGGAAGATCGGCGCGTTGCGGTCACCGTGGCGTGCGCCGCCGGTGCCCTTCTGGCGATAGATCTTCTTGGTCGAGTAGCTCGTCTCCGAGCGGGTCTTGACCTTGTGGGTGCCCTGCATCGCCTTGTTGCGCTGCCAGCGGACCACGCGGTGCAGGATGTCGGCGCGCGGCTCGAGATCAAAGATCCCTTCCGCAAGCTCGACCGATCCGGCGCTGCCGCCGTCCAGTTTGATCACGTCGAGTTTCATTCGTCACCATCCTTCTTCTCACGGGCCGCATCGCCGGACTGGTCTGCCTGAATGTCGGCCTCGGCCTCTTTCAGAGCAGCTTCCTGCTGCGCGGCTTCCTCTGCCAGACGCGCCTCTTCAGCGGCCTTGGCTTCGGCTTCGGCCGCGGCAGCGGCTTCCTCGGCCAGACGCTGTGCTTCACGCTTGGACGACATCAGAGCCGCCGGCATGATCGCGTTCTCGGGCTGCGGTTTCTTGACCGCATCCTTGACCGTCACCCACGACCCTTTGGGTCCGGGCACCGCGCCCTTGATCATGATCAGACCACGGTCGCTGTCGGTCTTGACGACCTGCAGGTTCTGGGTCGTGACGCGCACGGCACCCATGTGACCGGCCATCTTCTTGCCTTTGAAGACCTTGCCCGGATCCTGACACTGACCGGTCGAACCATGCGAGCGGTGCGAAATCGACACACCGTGCGTGGCGCGCAGGCCGCCGAAATTGTGCCGCTTCATGGCACCGGCGAAACCCTTACCGATCGTGGTGCCGGACACATCCACGTATTGGCCTTCAAAATAGTGATCCGCGATGATCTCCTCGCCCACCTCGATGAGGTTTTCGGGGGACACGCGGAACTCCGCGATCTTCCGCTTCGGTTCGACGGACGCCTTGGCAAAATGGCCGCGCATGGCCTTGCTGACGCGCTTGACCTTGGCGGTGCCTGCGCCGAGCTGAACAGCCGAATAGCCGTGCTCATCCGACGTCCGCTGAGCCACAACCTGAAGGTTGTCCAGCTGCAGCACGGTGACCGGGATCTGCTTGCCATCTTCCATGAAGAGGCGCGTCATCCCGACCTTTTTTGCGATAACTCCAGAGCGCAACATTTCTGGTGCCCTCCCTTATACCTTGATCTCGACATCCACGCCGGCGGCGAGGTCGAGCTTCATCAGGGCGTCAACGGTCTGCGGGGTCGGATCGACGATGTCGAGAAGACGCTTATGCGTGCGGATCTCGAACTGGTCGCGCGACTTCTTGTTCACGTGGGGGCCACGCAGAACGGTGAATTTCTCGATCTTGTTCGGCAGCGGGATCGGGCCGCGCACCTGGGCGCCCGTCCGCTTGGCGGTGTTCACGATCTCTTGCGTCGACGCATCGAGGACGCGGTAATCGAACGCCTTGAGCCGGATCCGGATGTTCTGGCTTTGCATGTCTTGGCCTTTATTGGCGGTGTTGGGGCGCGAGAGGAAGGGGCAGGACCACCCTGCCGCTTCGTCGAACCCGTGCGGGGCGCCCTGCGGCGCCCCGTATTAGTCTGATTGTCCGCCTGCGCTGTGCCGGTTGTATGGCGCGCGGCGGCGGACGGATCGTTGCTTATTCG
>NZ_JAFMPQ010000045.1 GCF_020667845.1 Cognatishimia sp. F0-27 | reverse complement strand
CTCAATGACGGCCTGCAATTTGATGGCATCGAAGAGCTTATCTATTACGGCGGGACGGGCGCTGACCGCGTCGAGGTCGTCCTCTATGACGAGGATATCTTCAATGGCGAGATCCGCGGGGGCGCCGGTTCGGCCATCGATGTGCTGCGTCTCGACCTGAGCGCCTTCACGGAAGACATTCAACGGATCAACGGGCAGATCGTCGGCGAGAACAACGCCACGGCCGCGCTCAGCTATTCCGGGTTCGAGCGTGCCGAGGTGATTGGCGGATCCGGCAACGACATTCTGGCGCTCACCTCGCCTGTGGCCATCTCGGAGAACGATGCCTTCGTCGATGGCGGCGCGGGCAATGACAGCATCACCACCGGGTTCGGCAACGACACCCTCATCGGCGGAGACGGGGACGACACCCTGGCTGCGGGCGAGGGCAATGATCTGGTCATCTATGAGGTCGCCTCGAACAGGGCGACCGTGCTTGAGATTGGCAATGCCGTGCGGGTCATTTCGCCGGCCGGCACCGACCTGTTGATTGGTGTCGAAACCATCGAATTCACCGATGGCACCTTCAGCGTTGAAGAGCTGAGCGACCGCCAACTGACCGGCGGTTTGATTATCGGGACCTCCACGGATGTGTTTGCCGTGCCCTACCTTCCCACAACTGTCGACCTCGAATATTTCGCCCGGATCGTTGCCTATGGTCGTACAGGCACGCAGGATGAAGACACGGAATTCGACGCGCTCAATGAGCAATGGGGCTATTCCCTGGGCGAGCCGATTGTGGGCAATCCGACCGAGGGAACGGGGTTTTACGCGATACCTGCCACATCGCCGATCGGGGCCCCGATCCTCGCCATTCGCGGAACCTCCAATCTCGGGGACATTCTCACCGACTTCAATCCCGGCATCATCGGGCAAGACCAGGTCGACCTTGTCTGGCCCCAGATCGCAAGTTTCTTGCGGCTCAATCCCGGCACGCATCTGACGGGCCACAGCCTCGGAGGTGCACAGGCGCAGTACATTGCCGTTCGTGCTGCGGAGGAAGGGTTTGATATCGGCCAAGTCGCCACCTTCAATTCACCGGGGATCTCGCGCGAATTGGTTGAGACCTATGACGCCCTTCCGGACTCACAAACCGCAGACGCAGTGCATCATTTCATAGCTGAAGGCGACCTTGTCAGCATGGCGGGCGAAGCGTTCATCGACGGCACGGCCACCTATTACAGCTTTGACCATTTCAGCCCCCTCCCCTGGACCCAGCTGATAGCGGCCCACACAACACAATGGGCGCAGCCGGTGCTCACGGGCGCAGAAGGCTATGATTGGAACCTGGTCCGCTTCGACTCCGGCGCAGCCTTTGTCGGAGCCCTGAGCGCCGAGGAGTTCAGCCATCTCTATGGTGGTGTAGGCACCGGGTTGGATTTCAGCCTCGAATACCTCTCGCTGATGCTGACGGTCGCGACCGTTGACGTCGCCCGCATCATCACCGGCGAGCTGGATGTCAACGAGATCCTGACCGACTCCGGTGAAGATCTGATCGCCTACTATACGGAAAGCGACGCGAATCCGCCCTCCGGCCCCTTTCTTGCAACCCGGATGATGACCCGCGCCAATCTGGAGAGCATGCGCCAGGATATCGGGTTTTCGGTCTTCGGGTTTCTCGAATTTGTCGAATTGACGGCCGCCGCCATCGAGACAATTCAGGCTGGTTTGCGGGTCTTCGCGACGTGGACGCTGGATCAGTTGCGCGCAATGCGCGACTGGGGGGTTGATTTGTGGCGTGGCATCGCGAGCTTTACCGCCGAGGTCTGGAATGCGGCCGTCGATTGGACGGTCGAAACCTGGGACAACCTTCAAACCCTTGCCGCTGAGACCTGGGACCTCGCGGTTGATTGGACCGTGGAAACCTGGGAAGCGGTTGGCTCCTGGACACAAGAGACTTGGTCTGCGACGACCGAATGGGGCGCGGAGCAATGGTCGAATTTTGCATCGCTGTCTGCCCAAGCGCTGGAAGCAACTGCGGCTTGGGCCGCAGAGACCTACGAGAATGCTGCGCGCTGGACCAACGCGACATGGAACAGGTTTTTCGGCTCAACGCCCGAGGATGTGGCGCGTGCCGGTGACGACAGTCTCGACGGAACCGATGGCAATGATGTGCTGAACGCCGGGTTTGGCGATGACACGATTATCGGGGGGGCGGGCGCCGACACGCTTGTGGGGGACGACGGAAATGACAGCCTTATTGGCGGTGCGGATGCAGATGTCATCAATGCAGGCAACGGGCGCGACACCGTAACGGGCGGCGATGGGGCGGATCAGCTCAATGGCGGAGCCGGAAATGATCTGATGTCTGGCGACGGCTCCAATGGTGGCGAGAACTCACCCGTGCAGATGGCCAATCCCAGCAATCCCAACGCCGGAGACGACACGCTCTCGGGCGGGCCGGGCAATGACACGCTTCATGGCAACGGCGGCGCGGATTCGATCATTGGCGGTCAGGGCTTTGACGTCGCGGATGGTGGTGCGGGCCATGACACGCTGACCGGACTCAACGGTTTCGACAGCTTGTCCGGCGGTGACGGCGACGATCTTCTGCGTGGCAATTTCGGGAATGATACCATCGAGGGGGATGCCGGGAACGACACCCTTGAGGGCGGTCTGGGCTTTGATTTGCTGGCCGGTGGCGCCGACAATGATCTCATTTCCGCGCGCGACGGGTTCGACACTTTGGTAGGCGACGCCGGAGACGATACGCTTGAGGGTAACAATGGCAATGACAGTCTTGATGGCGGTTCGGGCAATGACCTGCTCGAAGGAGGCCTCGGGGCGGATACCCTGACGGGCGGCTCAGGCGATGACCGGCTGGTCGGAGCCAACGGGTTTGACGTGCTGAGCGGCGGGACTGGCAATGATACGGTGCTTGGCAATGCCGGCAATGACCGGGTGGATGGCGGACCCGGAAATGACACGCTTCAGGGCGGTCTGGGGGCCGACACCTTCGTGTTTTCTGCCGGAGCCGATGTGGTTGTAGATTTCCAGAACAACGTCGATGCTATCGAGATCGCGTCGGAGTTGTTGAGCGAGGCCATGCCGGTTGTCGGTGATTTGCGCGGCTATTCGAGCCTGAATGCGAATGGCGACCTGATGCTGGATTTCGGTGGTGGCATCACACTGACATTTGTGGGGGTGAGCAATACCAGCGCGATCCTCGATGAGACGAGCCTGATTTAAGCGCCCGGCACCTGCAGGTGTCCGCCCCCATCGAGTGGCCCGGCACTGTCAAGGCACGATTGCTTCAAACGGGCTTGGCGGTTTCGTCGCTTCGCCGGATGAGCCAACCTGCCCTGCGCCCGGTAAACCGCGCTTTCTTCGGGTCGCCCTGTTGAGGTTCAGGTCCTCAACGGATCTTTGGTGATACGCCCACGGAGTGAGCGCTTCGGGGCGCGTGTGCAGGCCACGGCATGCGACGCACGGAGCCCCCCCTGCACGCGATCACCCGAGTTCTTTCAGGAGCCATTCCGCGCGTTCGAGATGGGTGCGCGCAATTTGAAGCTTCCCCTCCAGCCGGGCCTTCTTGTCCGCCGATGCCGTCGAGGCGATCTCTGCCTCCAGATCGGTCGCCTTGGCACGGAGCTTGCGGAGGACTTTCTCCACATCATGTGGCTTGATCTTGCTCGCCTTTCCGCTTTCCAGCCGCTCGTTGTATTCTTCCATTTTCGAAACGAGTTTCTTCAGACCCATCTTCGGCTTCCCCATTTTTTCCGCGGCTCAACCGACGGCTGGTGTGCACTCAAGGCCCCTCGCGGGACCATCTGTTTCCTAAGCAGGCGGGAGGCCCTTCGGGGCCGTCATCACCTCGTCGAGTTCCTCTTCGTCCAGCGTCAGGATCCGTTCCACTTCCGCCATCGCGTCATCCCGGTCGATGTAATAGCTGCGGGCGGCTTCAATCAGATCACGCATGGCTCCATAGGCATATCCGGAATCGTTCAGGAAGGATGTCGCGGCCGCCGCGCTCAGATGCCCTTTCCTGATTAGGGCCTCAACACGCTTGGCGGTCGAGCGGGCATCCTTTTCGACTTGCGCGCGCTCCTGATCAAGCCACAACGCACTGCGGTCTTCCGGCTCCGCGAGCCCCAGCTTGCGAATTTCGATCACGATCCGCGCGATCTCCGTCCGCAGTTCGTCATAAAGCTCGGTGGTCACGCCACTGGGCCGGACCGTGTAGCGCAGAATGTTCTTGCGCAGATGTTTGATCGATTTCACGGATTGCACGATTTCGCTGGCAACGTCGCGCAAGGCATAGATGCGTTCCGCGATCTCCGGCTCGTCCCGCAAGTTGCCGGCGCGCGTCGAGAACTCGACAATGCCGGAGTAAAGCGTCTTCACGCGATGCTCGTAGCCTTCGTCAATATCGAGATCCAGCGGCGCCCGGCTGCGCCTGACAAGGGCCGCCACGTCGTTTGTCGAGTAAACCTGATCACGGTGCAGGTTCAGACCGTGCAGGATCAGTTCCGCCGCGTTCTCATAAAGGTGCAGCACTTCCTTTCGCAGCGCGATTGCCAGCGATTGAGGAAATTCGTCGACAGCCTCGTTGAGATAACGCGGACGGCTGACATCCGGCGTGGCTTCGACGATGTGGCGTTCCAGAAAAGCGATCAGCCGAGACAGAAGCGGCAGCATCAGTGCGACGCCAAGCACATTGAAGATGGTATGAAACACCGCCAGCTTCAGGGCATAGTCTGTTGCCCCGATCCCCACCAGATCGCTGATCCAGTCTACCGCCTCGCGCAGGGGCACAATCAGGACCAGCGCCACGGCCGCGGTCGTCACGTTGAAGATAAGGTGCGCGAGCGCCAGCCGTTTGCCCTGAAAGTTTGCCCCCAGCGAGCCGAGGATCGCCGTGATCGTTGTCCCGATATTTGCGCCGATCGCCAGCGCCAGCGCGTTGTCATAGCTGATCTGACCGGCGGCGAGGGCCGTGAGGATCAGGACCATCGTTGCATGGCTCGACTGCATGACAACCGTCGCAACGGTTCCGACAAGGGAATAGACGGCAAGGCCCAGCAAGCCCGACAAGGCAAAGCGCGTGAGGTCGATCTGATCCTTGAAGGCGTCAAAGCCCTCTTTCATGTGATGGATGCCCAGAAACAGGAACCCCAGCCCCGCCAGCGCATAGCCAAAGCCCCGCAACGCCTTCGATTTCTGGAACACCAGCACGATGCTGATCGCGATCATGGGCATGGCATAGGCCGCGATATCGACCTTGAGACCGAGGCCCGCGACCAGCCAGGCGCCGGTCGTCGTCCCGATATTGGCACCAAAGATGATCCCGACACCGCTGATAAGGGAAATCAGCCCCGCGCTCAGGAACGATATGGTCATGACCGAAACGAGAGAGCTCGACTGCAGCAATGTGGTCGAGACGATACCGAACATCAACGCGCGCGGCGTGGAATGGGTCGCCCGCTCCAGGAGCTTTTCCAGCGTCCCGCCGCCAAGCAGCTTGAAGCCGTCTTCAAGCATCAGCATCCCGAACAGGAAGATGGCGACACCCGCAGCGATTTCCCGCGCGTCAGGACTTAACCAGAACGCGAGCAGAAGCGCGCCGATGGCAACCGGCAGGAAATAACGCGTCACGTCTCTGCGCCAGACTGTCTTGCCGCTGCCAATCCCGCTTTCGATGCTGCTGCCGATAAGGCTCCCGTCGGCGATGACGGTGCCGCTGTCTGTCGCGGCAACTGCACTCCATGCATCAGCGCAAGCCGCGTTCCCTGAGATCGCTTCACCCAAAACCCTCCCGTGTCCGGCGATGTAATGCAGAGACATATCGTCGCTTGAATATGCTGTCTTTGATCTGGCTCATTCTGGGAAATGGCAAACATGACATGATCGCCCCTCAATTGGGTGTAACGGGGGGGCTAAAACCGTGCTGAAAACAGAGAATATCGAACATGCCGTTCAGCGGAACAGAGACGAGTTGTTCCGCTTCGGCACAGCGCTGTTGTTTATCGTTGGCATCATGCTGTTCACCATCGTGAGAACCGATGGCGGGATTGATGGCACCCTGATGGTCGCGGCTGCGATGATCGGCGGCTACATGGCGATGAACATCGGTGCGAATGACGTGGCCAACAATGTCGGCCCGGCCGTCGGGTCACATGCCATCACCCTGACCGGAGCCATTGTCATCGCTGTCTTCTTCGAGGCGGGTGGCGCCTTGATTGCGGGAGGTGAGGTTGTCGGAACGATCAAGAGCGGGATCATCGATCCCGACCTCGTGGCGGACCGGAACACGTTCATCTGGCTGATGATCGCGGCGTTGCTGGCCGCGGCGGTCTGGCTGAACCTCGCAACGGCGGTTGGCGCGCCGGTATCGACCACGCATTCAATTGTCGGCGGCGTTCTTGGCGCCGGTATCGCGGCCGCAGGATGGAACGTCGCCGACTGGTCGGTGGTGGGCCAGATCGCTGCCAGTTGGGTGATCTCCCCCATGCTGGGCGGCTTGATCGCTGCGGGCTTTCTCTATTTCATAAAGCGCTCGATCACCTACCAGAGCAATGTTCTTGACGCGGCGAATCGTGTGGTTCCCTTTCTCGTGGCGATCATGGCCTGGGCCTTCACGACATATCTGATGCTGAAAGGCATCAAGAAGATCGTCACCGTGTCCTTCCCGGTCGCTCTGGTGATCGGCTTGGCCATGGCCGCCGTCATCTTCATGCTCATGCGACCCTATACGGCCCGCCTGACAGCGCGTCTTGAGAACCACAAATCAAGCGTCAACGAACTGTTTACGATCCCGCTGATTTTCGCCGCAGCACTTCTGAGTTTTGCGCATGGGGCCAATGACGTGGCCAATGCCGTTGGGCCGCTGGCCGGGATCAACGAAGCCATCATGGATGGCGGCATCTCCACCAAGGCGGGCATTCCGCTTTGGGTCATGGCGGTCGGGGCGATCGGGATTTCCCTGGGGCTAGCGCTTTACGGGCCAAAGCTGATTCGCACCGTCGGCAGCGAAATCACCGAACTCGACAAGATCCGGGCCTTCTGCATCGCCATGGCCGCGGCCATTACCGTCATCATCGCATCGCAACTGGGGCTTCCGGTCAGCTCGACCCATATTGCCGTCGGCGGCGTGTTCGGTGTCGGCTTTCTGCGCGAATACATCAAATCGAGCTACGCGCGGACGATCGATCAGATCAGGGATCACCACGCGCAATCGGACCCCGAGGCCGTCGAAACGTTCCTGAAGGAATTCGAGGCTGCGGATGTGGCAACCAAGGGCGACATGTTGCGCAACATGAAGGCCGAGAGCTCATCCAACCGTCTGCTTGGAAAACGCGAAAGACGCGGTCTGGGTCGCGTGCACCGTGTCGAACTGGTCAAGCGCAACCTCCTGCTTCGGATCGCAGCGGCCTGGATCATCACCGTTCCGGTCGCGGCAACCATGGCGGCAATGTTCTTCTTCATGATCCGTGGAATGCTGTTGCCATAGACGCGCGGGGGATTGGCGGCTGCGCGCAGCCGCCGAACGCCGCCGGAGAGGCATCGAAACGAAACTGGCGATCCCTGAAGGACTCGAACCCTCAACCTGCTGATTAGAAGTCAGCTGCTCTATCCAGTTGAGCTAAGGGACCGCTCTGGCGCAGGTTTGCCCCGTTTCGTGCCCTCTGGCAAGTCGCTCGGCGCGCCATGACTACAAGTTGCGCGTCATGAACACGCTGAGCGGATCTTCCCGGTATGTGCCGAAGGGTGGGCAATAGGCAAACCCCGCCCGCTCATAGAGCGCGCGCGCCGCGGCAAAGCCCGATTCGGACCCGGTTTCCAGCCAGACCGTTGTGGCGCCTGCGGCCCGCGCCGCGTCGAGCAGACCTGTCAACAAGGCATGTCCCAGCCCCTGACCGCGATGCGACGCCGCAATGTGCATCGATTTCAACTCGACCGCACCCGCGATCGGCATGACGTGATCCAGCGGCTGAAACGCCCCGATGGCACAGACCGTCCCCGCCCCGGTCCGCAAGACGAAGAGCCGCGCGCCGGAGCGCCGCAAACCGGCTGCATCAAGCACATGACAGCTTTCTTCCGGACTCTGCGCCCGCATCAACGCGTGATGCGCCGCGATCAGCGCCTCCGCGCCGGCATCATCACCCAATACCGGTTCAAACCGTAGCGCCATCACACACCCTCTTACGCCCTCCGCGCGGTTGGGCCAGTGCGGCGACGACCGACCCGCGCCATTTCAACCCCGCGACCACCGTGCCCGACCGGTCAATCGACGCGCCGCCAGAAACCCGACTTCCGGCCATGCGCGCTGCGCAACCCGCTCAAATATGCCTCATGCGTCGGATGCCCGGCATAATCCATGATCTCCGCATCCGCCGCTGCACAAGCGGCCAGATGCCGCGCAGCATGGCCATAGCGTCCGGCGCGCGCACGGGACAGGGCAAAATCGATCATCGCCCGCCACAGCAGCACCGCCGCCAGCGGATGCGCGCCGGTCAAGCCATCGGCAAGGGGCGTCAGCACCTCGTAGGCCTCGCCGTCAATCTCCGCGTGCCGTGCCATGACCAGCTCCGCCGCGAGGGTCATGTCCGGTGCCTCCAGGGCAAAACCCAGCGCCGCTTCGACGGGGGCAAACGCAAGCACGTGCTGCCGTGCTGCCTCCTCCGCCTCGATATCGTCGAAATCCGGCAGCAGCTTCAGATGACGGCGCAGCGCGGCGGGGCAAAGCCGGGTCTCGAACCGCCTCCACAGCGCGGCGCGCAGATCCTCCGTCCGGCCCAGAGCCTCCAGACAGGCGAAATGCGCCGCGTCCAGATCCGCCTTGTCGAGCCAGAGGTCATCATTCGGTAACGCGGCTTCGACAAGCCTCAACGCCTCTTGCGCACGTCCCGCCTCCAACAGGCGGGCGGCGGCTTCAGGGGCGATGGTGTGGAAGGTCAGTTGCTCGGGCGTATAGCGTGCCAGCCACGCGTCCACGTCACCCTGAAGGTCCGCGACATCCTGAAGGATCATGGCAACGGTTCGGTCGCGCGCCACCCGCGCCCGGTCCGCGCGCTGGCCCGGGTCGGTGATGAACCCGTAGAGCATGAGGTCAGCCTCGCTCAGCGGCGCGGCACGCGCCGTTTCGGCCAGCGATTTCAGCCGCGCCAACCCGCTGTCGCCGAGGGCATCCGCCAGCGCCTGCACCGCATGATCGAACGCGCCATAGCCGTCGACGGAAACCGCCTCGAACACATCCTCCGCCAGCGCCTCTGGGTCCTTCGTCAGCGTCGGGGCCAGCCGCGCGACCGCCTCCATCGTGCCTGCCATCGCGTCGCCGATCGTGCCCCGGCTGTCATCGGTGCGCTCATGGATGCCGGCCGCAAGGTGCAGCTGCGCCCACAGCAACTCAAAGCCGAGATCCGGGGCCTCCGGGGCGATACGCGTCTCGATCAGCGTCGTGAGATCGGCCAATTCCTTTGCCAGGGTCTTTTGCGTCTTGCGCGAGATGAAGCTGCGTCCCCGCCGGATCGAGGCAAACCGCTTGCGCACATCCGCCGCGACCGCCTCCGGTCCCAGATCCGCGGCCAGAGCCATCCGGACCCTGCGCTGGCGGGCCGCATCCCCCTTGACGCATTCCAGCAGCAGATCGGCCAGCGTCTCTGCGCCCAGCGCTGCAAGATTCGCCTTGTTCAGAGCCTTGCCTGCCATCGCCATGCCCCCAGACATATGAAAAAGGCGCCCAGTGGGGCGCCCGTCACCGGATCTGAAATCGGTGGTCTCCGGAGCCCTTCCGCAGGCGCCGCCACACCGTTACCGGGACGCGCCTCAATGCGTCCAGGCACCCCGACGGTCCACCGCAAAATTCTCCGCATATCCCCGGGGGCGAATGTTCTGGCGGCGCTTCTGCGGCTCGAACACGAGCGCATCAATGCCATGCTCCTTGGCATAGGCCAGCGCGGCGTCCTTGCTCTCGAATTTCAGCCGAACCTGACTTTGCGTGTCCGATGACGAGGTCCATCCCATCAAGGGATCCACTTCACGGGCCGATTCGGGTGCAAACTCAAGCACCCAGTGCTTCGTCTTGCCCTGTCCCGACGACATGGCCGTCCGGGCCGGCTGGAAAATGCGTGCGCGCATGGCAAACTCCTGTGCTTGCAGCCTTATCGGAGATTCCTGCGACGCAGGCAAGCACCCAGACCTTGCTGCGTTGACGCAGGCGGCACAAAAACCAAATCGGACATACAGGGCGCAACCACAAGCAGGGTTTGGCCGAACCTTGGCCCGCGGGGAGCGAGGGGTGGGTGTGTGCGAACCGAAACCCGACCAAACCGTCTGCTTGCTTACCCAAAGATAAGAATGCCCCATCTGTTTAGCCAAATGATTTCTTTCATCACCAATGATGTGCCTCTTTGCCACCAACACTCCCGATTGCCGTTAACAAATTGTTAACAAAGAAGAATGCACCCAGCGCCTCCAATCCCACCGTCAGCTTCCTGCGACAAGATGGCGTCACGCTGGCCTGACAGGACCGCGCGATGGCCAACTCTTCCCTCCGCGATCCGGCCCCGCGCGCGTCGACTCGGAATCGCGAGGCGTCCAAAGCGCTTGGGATCGACGCGGATGCGCCCTATATCCCGCGGGGAACGACGCAGCCACACAAACCGCCCCCGTGCCTTTCCCGAACGGGTGTGATATTCGAACAAAGTGCGAACAATCGGAGGGTTTCATGCACAATAACAGCCCCGAGCAGATGCCCGTGCTGCACGCCGCCGCCCCCGATGTGCGGACACGCGAAAAGCTCGAAGGTGGCATCCGCTTCACGATGCACACCGAATTCGAAGCCGCCGGTGACCAGCCCACCGCCATTGCCGAGCTGTCCGAAGGCGTGCGCAACGGCGAGCGCGATCAGGTGCTGCTTGGCGCAACCGGCACCGGCAAGACCTTCACCATGGCCAAGATCATCGAGGAAACCCAGCGCCCCGCGATCATCCTCGCGCCCAACAAGACGCTGGCAGCCCAGCTTTACGGCGAGTTCAAGGGCTTCTTCCCTGACAACGCGGTGGAATATTTCGTCAGCTATTACGATTATTACCAACCCGAAGCCTACGTGCCGCGCTCCGACACCTATATCGAGAAAGAATCGCAGATCAACGAACAGATCGACCGGATGCGCCACTCGGCCACCCGCGCCCTGCTCGAACGCGACGACGTGATCATCGTGGCCTCGGTCTCCTGCATCTACGGCATTGGTTCGGTCGAGACCTACGGGGCCATGACGCAGGATCTGCATGTCGGCCGCGAGTATGACCAACGCAAGGTCATGGCCGATCTGGTGGCGCAGCAATATCGCCGCAACGATCAGGCATTCCAGCGCGGCTCCTTCCGGGTGCGCGGCGACAGCCTCGAAGTCTGGCCCGCCCACCTTGAGGACCGCGCCTGGAAACTGAGCTTTTTCGGCGAAGAGCTGGAAGGCATCACCGAATTTGACCCCCTGACGGGCAAGAAAACCGACGGTTTCGAGCGCATCCGCCTGTATGCCAACAGCCACTACGTCACGCCGCGCCCGACGATGCAGCAGGCGGTCATCCAGATCAAGAAAGAGCTCAAGCAGCGTCTCGACCAGCTTGTGAACGAAGGCAAGCTGCTGGAGGCGCAGCGCCTTGAACAGCGCACCAATTTCGACATCGAGATGCTGGAAGCGACCGGCGTCTGCAACGGGATCGAGAACTATTCGCGCTATCTCACGGGCCGCGCGCCGGGTGAGCCGCCGCCCACGCTCTTCGAATTCATCCCCGACAACGCCATTGTCTTCGCCGATGAATCCCACGTTTCCGTCCCCCAGATCGGCGGCATGTATAAGGGTGACTACCGGCGCAAGTTCACGCTGGCCGAGCACGGGTTCCGCCTGCCCTCCTGCATGGACAACCGCCCGCTCAAGTTCGAGGAATGGGACGCCATGCGCCCGCAATCGGTCTTTGTCTCCGCCACGCCCGCCTCCTGGGAGTTGGAGCAGGCGGGCGGCGTGTTCACCGAACAGGTCATCCGCCCCACCGGCCTGCTCGACCCGCAGGTGGAGATCCGCCCCGTTGAGATGCAGGTCGACGATCTGCTCGACGAGGTGCGCCGCGTCACCGCTGCGGGATACCGGACGCTTGCGACCACGCTCACCAAGCGCATGGCCGAGGATCTCACAGAATACATGCATGAACAGGGCATCAAGGTCCGCTACATGCACTCCGATATCGACACGATCGAGCGGATCGAAATCCTGCGCGACTTGCGGCTCGGCGCGTTTGATGTGCTGATCGGGATCAACCTCCTGCGCGAGGGTCTCGACATTCCCGAATGCGGACTGGTCGCCATTCTCGATGCCGACAAGGAAGGGTTTTTGCGCTCCGAGACCTCGCTGATCCAGACCATTGGCCGCGCCGCGCGAAACGCCGATGGCCGCGTCATCATGTATGCCGACCGCATGACTGGCTCGATGGAGCGCGCGCTGGCCGAAACCAACCGCCGCCGCGACAAGCAGATCGCCTATAACGAAGAACACGGCATCACCCCCGAGACGGTCAAGAAGAACGTCGAGGACATCCTCGCCGGTCTCTACAAGGGCGATGTCGACATGAACCGCGTCACCGCCAAGGTCGACGACAATCTCGCCGGCAGCAACCTTCAGGCGGTGCTCGAAGGGCTGCGCACCGACATGCGCAAGGCCGCCGAAAACCTCGAATTCGAAGAGGCCGCACGGCTGCGCGACGAGGTCAAACGCCTTGAGGCCGTCGACCTCGCCGTCGCCGACGACCCGCTCGCGCGCCAGCAAGCCGTCGAACGCGCCTCCGCCGAAGCGGTCAAGGCCAAGGGCCGCTCAACCGCCGGGCGCCCCGGTCAGCGTGGGGGTGTTAAAAGGAGGAAGCGAGGGTGACGACATGACCGTCGGCAGGAAATTGGCAATGCTTTTTGCGCTCTGTGTTCCGACGTTAGCACAGGCTCAGGGGTCGCTCGCTGGGCTCTGCTACGTTGACGACGGATGCGTTGGGCAAACACCGATTGCGAACAACGAGTATTATACGTGCGAACGCAATTGCGTGATTGAAAACAAGACAAACGTCCGCGGGATGGACGCAGCGCTGTACGATGTGTCCTGTGTCGGCGATTCCGGGAACGACTTTTTCCGCCTGTTTCTCATCTGGATCGATACGGCAGACGGGCCTATGCCCGTTGCGCTGCGCAATGAAGGGCTCTACGGGATCGAACTCTGCCGCTAGGCAGCAAACCACGCGGAATCAAGGCCAAAGGCCGCCGCGCGAGAGACGGCCCGCCCGGACGGGTCGGCTCTTTGGCCACCCAAGCACGACAGGCGACCGGAGCAATGACACGGCACCCATAAAGCGCCCGGGAACACACGACCCGAACGCAGCACCGCGGGCCGTCTCCCCCGCGCCCCGATCCCGGGTTGTGATACCGCGCGCGGCGGATCTTCCCGTCACACTCCGCAAAAGGAGCGACATGCCAAGAGCGGCCCGACGCCCCAAGGATCGGCCCCGACATTCGCGCGCAACCCCGCACCCACCGACCGCACCGTTGACCACGCCCAACCCGCACACTCATGCGCATGGAATGTGCATAGGATGTGCATGCTTTGTGCCAGCCACAAACAGACGCCAAATCAAAGCGTTAACCGCCGATTCGCGAGGCACTCCGCGAAAACACAAAAAAACGCGGCCCCAAAGGGACCGCGTCGCATCACATCGGTAAGGGCAGTGAAGCCTTACACGAGTTCCAGGTTCACTGCGCTCTCGCGGCCGTCGCGGCCGGATTCGAGGTCGTAGGTCACTTTCTGGTTGTCCGCGAGGCCGGTCAGGCCCGAACGCTCAACAGCAGAGATGTGCACGAACACGTCCTTGCCGCCGCTCTCAGGCGCGATAAAGCCGAAGCCTTTGGTGGAGTTGAACCATTTTACAGTGCCAGTGGCCATCTGTCATTTCCTTGTATATCAACCGCTTGCACAGCGCAGCGGCTCCAGCATAGGCGCGTCGTAATCGAAAGACTGCGTGCCGGTGAAGGAAGACAGGTATCGAAAGAAGGTCTAAGCCCTTTTGCACTGACAGGTTGCGCCGCGAAACGCAACCACAAACCACGTGCCAATGAGCCAAATCATGCTCAGATCAGTGGGACAAAAGGCACGCCGCACCCTGCCAGCAACACCAATGCCGCGATGCATAAGCCTGTTCGCATGACGCTCCTCTTTCCATCCGCGCGCGGGGTCCTCGAAGTTAACGTGGACGAAACCGGCTTAGAAATCAAACAGATCATCAAGAAATCCGCCGATGCCTTCCTTGCGGGACCGTTTGTCCTTGCGGCGATCTTGACTGTCGAAGCGCTCCGCGCCGCCGCTGTCGCGACTGCTTTTGGCAAACGTGCCGGAGCGTTCGATGATCTTGTCGAGCTCTCCCCGGTCGAGCCACACACCACGGCATTTCGGACAATAGTCAATCTCGACTCCGCTGCGTTCGCTGATGACCAGATCGGTTCCGTCGATGGGGCACTGCATGATGATTCTCCGCGTTGATCTCGCCATAAGATGGGGTCGGCGCGCGCGATTGCACCCCATCTCGGTATGAAATGCGATCAACGGCCTCGGTCACTTCTGAAAATTCAACGCAACACATCTCCAAACACCCGTCGCGGACCTCCCCATGGCGCGCACCGACGGCAACTCCCGGCCCCGCATCGCGCGCTGGTTTGCGAGCCTCAAAAATAAATCGTCACAAGGCTCTTGTGCATCGCCAACAGCACCCCATCTGCACGACATCCGGGTGCGAGGCTCCACTCGGCGGCTGCAGGCACGAGACGTGCCGAGAGCGCTTTCCTCATTTTGGACATCGCTAGATGCGCACTCTTTTCGCTGCGGCTCTTGCCGCTTTGGTTGCTGCTCCTGTTGTTGCTGACGAAACCACCGGGCTGGTTCTGGCCCATGATCGTCTGAGCAATGTGCTGGTGCTCACGGACCTGACAGTGTGGTCCCTGCCATCCGATCTCATGATCCCCGCAGATCTCGGTGCGGGCGACCGCGTGATCCTGACTTTCAACTCCGAAGGCGAAGACGGCATTTCGACCATCGACGCGCTCGAACGGACGGCCATTGCTCTGCCTGCTGGCACGGACGGCGGAAGCTGACGGCCTCAACGGCTGGATGCCCAGACAAAGCGTCGCCCTCGCCGCCGCGCGCGGGCATCCAGTACGTTGACCCTTCCGCTGCGCAGCACCGCCACCTTCCTGCGCGGGAGCGGCGCCGCATGCGGTTGCCATGAGGACCATGCACTCTAATTTGCATTTTATGCGCATCGGTCTTCTCCTCTGCAGTCTGGCATCCCCGCTCCATGCCTGGGAATTCACAGCGAGCCCGGTTTGCACGGTCCAACACGAAACTCAGCTGCGCATGACCTTTGACGGGGCGCTCTACACCATCGCAATCACCCGTCCCGAGGGATGGGAGCGTGCGGCTGTGTTTTCAATCCGCTTTTCAGGGGGGGCAGCGCTGGAGATCTCGACCACACGGCATCAGATCGACGGCAAGACGGTGACCGTTACGGATCGCGGCTTTGGCAATGTCCTCGATGGGCTGCAATTCAACGACACCGCCACAGCCATTCTCGGAGAGCAAACCGTGACGGTGGATCTCTCCGGGGCCGCGCGCCCCGTGCAGGCATTCCGCGACTGTCCGTCCGACGCGGCGGTGTAGCCGTCCTCGCGGTCAGTGCAAGCCGTCGGGACCGTGCTTGAGGATCACCGGGACGATCAGATCCTCTTCATCTTCGATGTGCCGATCAAGGAACCGCTGAAACGAGAGAAGCTCCTCGCGGAACGGGCCGACCTCCGCGCCACCTTGCAGCACGCCATTCGCCGCATCCGTAAACCGCGCGAGCAAACCATCAAGCGCGTGATGGTCCTTGTCGAGGATCGCGAAACCCCGCTCAAGGGGTTGCTCGATCCGGGTCAAAACCGGGAAATAATGGGTGTCTTCGATCTGATGATGGCCATGGAGCTGGCTGACCAGCATTCCCCCGAACCGCGACAGCCGTGGCAGATGCGCCTGCGGATCAAGCCGCGCGTCCATCGCGGCTTCCGCGTCCTCCAGCATCACGGCGGTCAGCTTGCGGAACATGGCATGCCGGTCGAGCCAGAACTGCACCAGCCCGGCGAAATGCGGGTGCCGCTCCCAGCCCTGCCGGGGAAACTCGGCCAGAAGCACCTGAAGCGCCTCCGGCAGCCCATCACGCACCGTGAGGTCCAGTGCATCGCGTGTCATGGTCGCATCTCCCTCGGGTTGGACTGCGGACCGCCCGCCCCTCCGGCGGTCTTCGGTCCTGTCACCCTTGAGGTATCAGTCCGCGCAACCCTGTCCAGCACGATACCACATTCCGCACTGTGCCTTTCCGCACAGCCTCCCTGCGCGGGTTCCGGCCCGCAAACGGGGCGCGGCCCGCCTGGCCGGATCAGTCAAACGTGGCCACGACATCGTAAAGCACCGGTTCAAAGCTCCGGCACAGCGGGGCAAACCCCCGGTTGCGCGACCGCATCTCATCGGAGCGCAGCATCGCCTGAAAATCTTCACGCCGCTCCCATTGGGAATAATTGGCAATCCGTGTCTGCGCATCATTCACGTGCAGACCGGCTGCAATGAACCCCTTCTGCTTGGAGATGAACTCGGCATAGGCATCGGTCAGGGCATCCATCAAGTCCTGACAGGTGCCCGGACTGGTCTCGAAGGTGGTGATGACGGTCTGCACCTCAGTGGTCTGGTCAATGCGTGGCATGGCGCGCTCCCTCTTGGCCCGTGACACGCCCAGTGTGACACGGATCGCGGGTGTGACCAAACCCGCGCGACCCGCAACCGTTCCGCGTCGGGCGGTGCACATCGCTTGACAGCGGGGACTCCCGCATAGGATCAAGGCTACCAACGACCGCAAAAGCGGCATTCAAAGCAGTCACACAGCAATCAGGCGCCCCATGACCAATACGCGACGCATTGAGGAGTCCCTCCGGGAAACCCTCATCTCCAGCCCCGACATGATTCTGGAAGACACCGATCTCATGCAGGCGCTGATCGCCGCGAATGAACGCGCCATGGGCAGCAATATCGTCGATCTGCGCGGGATCGCGATGGACCGTCTGGAGGCGCGGCTCGACCGGCTCGAAGACACGCATCGGTCCGTCATCGCCGCGGCCTATGAGAACCTCGCGGGGACGAACCAGATCCACCGCGCGGTCCTGCGCATGCTCGACCCTACCGAGTTTGAGCCCTTTCTGCGCGATCTCGGCGGCGAGGTCGCGGAAATCCTGCGCGTTGACGTGGTTCGGCTGGTGCTGGAGACGGTGCAGAATGACGAGGATGACCCGGCGGTCAAGCGCCTTGGCGAGGTGCTCTCCGTGGCCGAACCGGGTTTCGTGGAGCAGTATGTCGCCGGCGATCGCGAAGCGCCTGCCCGTCCGGTCACGCTTCGGGCGGTCCGGCAAGGGGATGCGCGGGTCTATGGGCAGCAGGCCCACCGGATCCATTCTGAAGCCTGCCTGCGGCTCGATTTTGGCCCGGGTCGCCTGCCGGGACTGCTTGTCATGGGTTCGGTCGATCCCGGCCAGTTCACCCCGCAGCAAGGCACCGACCTGCTCGCCTTTTTTGGTGGCGTCTTTGAACGGGCCATGCGGCGATGGTTGTCATGAGCACGCAGCATGATGCAAGCCGGCGATCCGCCGGCGCTCTGTCGCGGACGGGCCGCCCATGAGCATCGCCCTGTCAGAAGCCGCGCGCGATGCGCTGGCGGACTGGCTGGAAAGCACCCGCGCGCTCAAGGGCCGGTCCAAGAACACCATCGCCGCCTATGGCAACGATGTGGCCGACTTCATTGCCTTTCTGACAGCCCATCATGCAGAGCCGCAGGGGCTGGCGCCGCTGGCGCGGGTCTCCGTGCTGGACATGCGCGCGTATCTTGCGCATCTTCGCGGCGGAGGGCTCGGGTCGCGCTCGATGGCGCGAAAGCTCTCCGCGGTGAAAAGCTTCTACCGTTGGCTTGCGGAGCGTGAGGGGTTCGAACCAACCGCCGTTCTGGCGGCCCGCGCGCCGAAATTTCAAAAGAAACTGCCGCGTCCGTTGAGTGAAGACGCCGCGCGCGCGATGATCGAGAGCGTCGAGATGCAGGCCCGTGATGGCTGGATCGGCGCGCGCGATGCGGCGGTCATCACCCTTCTGTATGGCTGTGGCTTGCGGATTTCCGAAGCGCTCGGCCTCACCGGTCGCGATCTCCCGCTCGGCGACACGCTGCGCATTATCGGCAAGGGCAACAAGGAACGACTGGTTCCTGTTCTTCCGGTCGCGCGGAGCGCCATGGACACCTATCTGCGGCTGTGTCCCTACCCGACGGAACCGGATATGGCCGTCTTTCGAGGCGCGCGGGGCGGCGCGCTCAATCCAAGGCTCATCCAGAAAGTGACCGAGCGCGCGCGCATGCAGCTGGGTCTGCCGGCGACGGCGACTCCCCATGCCATGCGGCACAGCTTTGCCACGCATCTTCTCGCGGCGGGCGGGGATCTGCGTGCCATCCAGGAATTGCTTGGCCACAGTTCGCTGTCTACAACGCAAGCCTACACCGCCGTCGACGAGGTGCAGCTGATGAAGGTCTACGAGGCGAGCCACCCGCAGGCGCGCTGAACAGCGGCCCGGATCGGGACCGCTCGCGCTGGCCTTGCGTGTGCCCCGCTTCCTCCTGCCTCTTGCGCCCCGCGCAAGGCTCATCGGGCTTGAGCGCGCGCAGGGGCTCTGTCATTGAACAAGGAGCGCATTTGGTGCGATACGCCAAGCGAGGGAGGAAAAGACATGAAACTGCTCAAGGCCGGACCGTCACCCTTTGTCCGCAAGGTTCTTGTAACGCTGCATGAAACAGGGCAATTCGAGGAAACCGAGCTGGTCGACGTCACGGCGTCACCGCTGGATCCCGACAGCGGATTGGTCGCGGTCAACCCTGTGGGCAAGATCCCGGCCCTTGTGCGGTCCAACGGACCGGCGCTGTATGATAGCCGCGTGATCTGCCGCTATCTCGATGACCGGGCCGGGACCGGGCTTTATCCGCAGACCCGGATCTGGGACACGCTGACCCTGGAGGCGACGGCCGACGGGATCATGGATGCTGCGGTGCTGGTGATCTACGAACAGCGCTTCCGCAAGCCAGAACAGGTTTCGACGGAATGGATGGAAGGGCAATGGGGCAAGGTCGCTCGCGCCCTCGATGCGATTGAAACCCGCTGGATGAGCCATCTGGCCGGTCCGATGGATGCCGCGCATATCGCCGTCGGATGCGCGCTGAGCTATCTCGATTTCCGGCATGACGCACGCAGCTGGCGCACCGGCCATGACGCGCTCGCCGCCTGGCACAAAGCATTCTGCGAACGCCCCTCGATGCAGGCGACCGAGCCGACGGGCTGAGCCACGGGCGTCAGGACCGCGGCCTCCGCCCGCCGAATCCCCAAAGGGCAGATCGAACGAGGCAACCTTGGTGCCGGTCTCAGACTGCGGATCGTGGAGGGCTGACCAAGTGGGCGCGCCGCCATCGGACCAAAAGACATGGCTACCGCGCGCGCCGCAGATCGGATGGGGCCGCCACCGCCCCGGCCGCGTTTTCCGGCGAGCGAAAAGGGCGCGGCCCGCGAGGGGCGGGCTCGCTTGACGAGCCCCCCAATTTGCCCGCGCAAACGCCCTGCCCGAACGCCGGAAGACGCCCGCGTGCGCACCGCAGAGACGCCCCGGCCCCGCACAGCGCGTCGCTTGCGCAACGCGACCTCCATGAGTGTGTGTATACGCAGGGTCTGGCCGCCAGAAAGCAGCCAGCCCTGTCCCGCCTCAGAATTTGAGCGAAAGCCCGATATTGAGCGCGTTGGTCTTGATCTCGCTGTTCAACGAGCCGCCGCCGTCAAGTTCCGCCGAATTCGAGCTATAGGTAAACTGATACTCTCCGAAGACCGACAGCCGCTCGGTCAACGGGTAGCTGATGCCCGCCATGATCCGGGCCGCAGGGCCGGTCAGCTGATATTCGAAGGTCTTGGACCCGCCAGGCCTGTATTCCACATCCACATGCGGGAACGCGATACCGATGCCGCCACCAATATAAGGCGTCGCCGTTCCCCATTTTTCGGGCCAGCGGCGCATGACGTTGACCGTCAGAATGTTGAGGCCATCGGTGAATTCAAGCGCAGAGAACCCAAGCACGGTCTTTTCGTCGTCCGGCGCATAGACCTTGGAATGGGTGAACTCGATGCCGAATCCGAGTGTTTCGTTGCGCCACCACGTCCCACGCAATCCATAATAGGGCGGCATGTCGAACGACCGCCCCTCCCATCCGATCAACGCATCGAACGATCCGCCGCCGGGATAGTCGCCGTCAACACGACTGTGCGGGGCGGTCTGCCAGCCGGAATAAAGCGAGACCTCCATCTCGGCCTGAGCGGGTGATGCACCTGCGGCGGCGATGATGGCGATAACGGCTGTTCTTTGACGCAAAGGGGACATGTCGGGTCTCCATGACATGAGGACTGTCTACCTGTCTCGGGAGGGGCGATACAACCGCGACACATCGGCGCTTTGTGCTTTATCGCGGCTTTGTGCGCTGGACGCCATACCCCCTGCCCGCTACATAGCCGGGCGATGAGGCAGCGGCATCCTCCGCGGCCCATGGATTCTGTGAGCGGCTGTCATGTCAGCCCCGAAACTATGGAGAAAACCTCGTGTCACATACTGACGATCACGAAGGCACCCGGAGGGATTTCCTCTACTATGCCACGGCCGGGGCTGGCGCGGTTGCGACCGGTGCCGCAGTCTGGCCGCTTGTCCACCAGATGAACCCCTCCGCCGATGTGCGCGCTGCCAGTGTGCTGCGGGTTGATGTATCCGGAATTGAACCTGGGTCGCAGCTTCGCGTGCTGTTTCTGGGCAAGCCTGTCTTTATCCGTCGCCGGACGGAAGACGAGATCGCGCAAGCGCGGTCGGTTGAGCTTTCCGAACTGCCCGACCCGATGTCGCGCAACGCAAATGAGCCGGGCACCGATGCCGCGGACGAAAACCGCTCGCTCGATGAGGCCGGCGAATGGCTGGTGATGACGGGCGTGTGCACCCACCTCGGCTGCATCCCGCTGGACAATGCCGGTGACTTTGGCGGCTGGTTCTGCCCCTGCCACGGCTCGCATTACGACCTTTCGGGCCGTATCCGCCGCGGGCCGGCACCTGAGAACCTTCCGGTTCCGGCCGCCGAATTTGTCGATGAAACAACGATCTTGCTGGGATAAGGAGACCTTTCATGGCCGGAATTCCGCACGACCATTACGAACCGAAGTCAGGTGGCGAGAAGTGGCTGCACAAGCGGCTGCCAATCGTCGGACTGATGTATGACACCCTCATGATCCCCACACCCAAGAACCTGAATTGGATGTGGATCTGGGGCATTGTCCTCACCTTTACCCTCGTGCTGCAGATCATCACCGGCGTCGTGCTCGTGATGCATTACACACCGCATGTCGACCTGGCCTTTGCCAGCGTCGAGCACATCATGCGCAACGTGAATGGCGGCGCGATGCTGCGCTACGTGCACATGAACGGCGCCTCGCTGTTCTTTGTGGCGGTCTACGCGCATATCTTCCGCTCGCTCTATTACGGGTCCTACAAGGCCCCGCGCGAGATCACGTGGATCATCGGCATGCTGATCTACCTGCTGATGATGGGCACCGCCTTCATGGGCTACGTGCTGCCTTGGGGTCAGATGTCCTTCTGGGGCGCAACCGTGATCACCGGCCTCTTTGGCGCCATCCCCTTCGTGGGCGACGCGCTGCAGACCTGGTTGCTGGGCGGACCGGCGGTGGATAACGCAACGCTGAACCGCTTCTTCTCGCTGCACTACCTGATGCCGTTCCTGATTCTCGGCCTCGTGATCGTGCATATCTGGGCCTTCCACACCACGGGAAACAACAACCCGACCGGTGTTGAAGTGCGCCGCACCTCGAAAGCCGAAGCCGAAAAGGATACCGTTCCTTTCTGGCCGTATTTCGTCATCAAGGACCTGTTCGCGCTCGCGATCATCCTCGCGGTGTTCTTCGCCATTGTCGGCTTCATGCCCAACTATCTCGGGCACCCCGACAACTACATCGAAGCCAACCCGCTGGCGACACCGGCGCACATCGTTCCGGAATGGTACTTCCTGCCGTTCTACGCGATCCTGCGTGCCTTTGACGGTGACGTCTGGGTCGTGATCGCAGCCAACTGGATCACCGGTGGCATCATCGACGCCAAGTTCTTCGGTGTGATCGCTATGTTCGGCGCCATCGCCGTGATGGCACTCGCACCGTGGCTCGACACGTCGTCGGTCCGCTCCGGTCGCTATCGCCCGATGTTCAAGTGGTGGTTCTGGGTCTTTGTCGTGAACTTCGTGGTTCTGACCTGGGTCGGCGCCATGCCTGCAGAGGGCATCTACCCGTATATCGCGCTGATTGGCTCGACCTACTGGTTTGCCTACTTCCTCGTGATCCTGCCGTTGCTCGGTGTCATCGAGAAGCCCTTGCCGCAGCCTGCGACGATCGAAGAGGACTTCCAGGCGAACAAGGCCGCATCGGGAGGCACGACCACCGTCGCCGACCCGACACCGGCAGAATAAGAGAGAGGACATTCAGACAATGATCCGCAAACTCACCCTTTCGGCGCTGACGGCTCTCGCGCTCTCTGCCACCGGCGCCTTTGCCGCCGGGGCATCGGGCGAAGTCACAGACTACGACTTCTCCTTCGAGGGACCGTTCGGCACGTTTGACCAGAACCAGCTGCAACGCGGCCTCAAGGTCTACACCGAGGTCTGTGCGGCCTGCCACGGGCTGAAATATGTGCCGATCCGGACGCTTTCCGACGAAAGCGGCCCCGGCATGCCCGAGGACCAAGTTCGTGCCTATGCCGAGCAAATGTTCGAGGTCTATGACGAGGAGCTTGAAGACTTCCGCCCCGCGCGGCCGGTCGACAACTTCCCCGCCAATGAGGCCGCCGGTGCACCTGACCTGTCGCTGATGGCAAAAGCCCGTGCAGGCTTCCACGGCCCCTATGGTCTCGGCATCAACCAGTTCTTCAAGGGCATGGGCGGCGCCGAGTACATTGCGTCCCTTCTCGCCGGTTATACCGGCGAGGAAAAGGAAGAAGCAGGCTCGATCCTCTACGAGAACACGGCGTTCCCGGGCGGCTGGATCTCCATGGCGCCGCCGCTCTACGGCGATGACGTGGAATTCGACGATGGCCACGAAGCCACCATCGAAAGCCAGTCCAAGGACGTCGCGGCCTTCCTGATGTGGACCGCAGAGCCCAAGATGATGGCACGCAAGCAGGCCGGTTTTGTCGGCGTGCTGTTCCTGACCGTGCTGTCGGTTCTGCTCTACCTCACGAACAAGCGTATCTGGAAGCCGATCAAGTATCGCAAGGATGCCTGATCGCCTTTGATCGCCCGAACATCGAAAAGCCCCGCTTTGGCGGGGCTTTTTTTGTGCGACGGTTCATGATTGTGCCGGGCCTCGCCGGGTTGCCATGCGCCCGATCACGCAACGGGTCAGGGTGCCGGATCGGCACTTCGACCCAGGTAGTCGCGAAAGGCGGGTGGCGGATCCGCAAACAGGGCCGCCGTGTCCTGCGGCGGATGGGCCAGCCCATCCGCGACGAGGATTATGTGACTGGCAAAACGCCGAGCGTCCGACGGATCATGCGTGACCATCATCAAGAGTGCGTCAATCTCCGTTGCGACATCGGTGACCAGATCAATCATCTCGTGTCGCAATCCCGGCCCCAGTGCCGAAAATGGTTCATCCAGCAGCAGCAGCGGCCGATCCTGCAACAGCACCCGCGCCAGCGCCACCCGGCTTTGCTGTCCGCCCGACAACGTGCCGGGCAGACGATCTTCCATCCCGTCGAGCGCCACACGGCCCAACGCGTCGCCTAGGCGCGTCTGACCCGCGGAATCGGGCTTGCGCCCATCGGGGCGCAGCGCCAGCGCAAGGTTGCGCCGAACACTCAGATGGGGAAAAAGGTTCCCGTCCTGAAAGAGGATTGAGACCGGTCTTTTCTCCGGGGGCATCGCGGTCATGTCGGTGCCGGACCACAGGATCCGACCACGATCAGGATGGCGAAACCCGGCCACGACATCGAGCAGGGTAGACTTGCCTGCCCCGGATGGGCCGAGAATGGCGACCCGAGCCGCGCGCGGCACGTCGAATGCCGCGCACAAACGCTCCTTGCCCATGGCGATCTCAACCTGTTCGAGACTGAGCATGAACGCGCCCTCCCCTGTCAAAAAGCCAGAACAGACCAAAGCTCAGAACCAGAAGCAGCAGCGCCGCCCCGGCCGCAGCCTCCATCTGGTACGATCCCATCAGACGATAGACCTGCAACGGCAGCGTCGCGCGATCCGGATCCGCAAACAGCGCGATCACGCCCAGATCCCCCATCGCCAGCGCCGCCGTCAGCCCGCCGGCAAACCCCAACGGGCGCCGCAAGCGCGGCAAGAGCACCAGCCGCGTCCAGGCCCATCCGGTCAGACGCAAGGTCTGTCGCAGGCGCAGAAAATCCGTGCGTATCGATTCCGCCTCCGGGCGCAAAACCCGCAAGGCAAAGGGCAGCGCCATCAGCGCGTTGACCAGTGCCGTGACCGGCAGTGCCATGGAAAACGGGTTGACGAAGGGCCGCAGCACGAGGAACAGGCCCGCCCCCAGCACCAGCGGCGATATGGCAATCGCCATCAGCGCGAGCAACTCCCCGCGCCGCGTGCTGAGCGCCAGAGCCCAGACGAGGCACAACAGGGTAGAGGCCAGCGCGACGATCACCGAATGTCCCGCCGCGCGGATCGTATCGCCCTCCAACAAACTGAGGCCCGGCACTCCCCGCGCCACGACCAAGCCAAGCGGCAGCAACAGAAAAAGCACTGCAGCTGCGATCACCACCGCGTCCAGCACACGGCGTCCGGCGCCGTCCCAGCGCGGCACAGAGCGGTCGCGCCCCACGCCGAACCCCTGTCGGGGCGATAGGGCCAGCGCAACAACACCTGCCACAAGACCAAGCACCAGTTGCAGCAAGGCCAGCGCCGCGGCGCGGCCCGGATCGAAATCGAACCGCATCGCCTGGTAGATTGCCAACTCAACCGTGGTCGCGCGGGGCCCGCCACCCAGCGTCAGCGCCACCGCAAAGCTTGTCAGGCAAATCACGAAGATCACGGCGAAAGCCCCGGGCAGGATCCGCAGAATCAGCGGCCATTCCAGCGTCAGAAAGAGCGCTCGACGGGACAGGCCAAGCGAGGCCGCCAGCCGAAACCGCTCATCCGGGATGGCCAGCCACGCCTGCACCATCATCCGCGTCGCAAGCGGCAGGTTGAAGAAGACATGTGCGAGAACGACCCCGTGCAGACCGTAGATGTCAAAGCGGGGCAGGCCCAGAGCGGCGAAGGCCTGATTGATCAATCCGGATTGACCGAAGACCGCGATCAGCCCCATGACCGCCACGATCACGGGCAGGATGAACGGCGCGCCCAGCAGCGCCAGCAACAGGCCGCGCCCGCGGAACCTCTGGCGGGCCAGCGCACGGGCCAGAGGAACCGCCAGCAGGCAACTGACCAGCGCCGACAAGAAAGCCTGCCAAACGGTAAACCGCAACGCCGCCAGATCACCGGGCCGCAGGGAGGAAACCCCCTCGGCCCAGATCAGCACCGCCCCGATTGGCCCCAGCGTCAGGGCCAGAAGGGCGATGGCCGCGCTTAGCGTGACAAGCCGCTGCGCCATGCTTCGATCGCTGCGTCCCGGCGTTCAGCCGCTTCCTCTTCGGAATAGAACAGCACGGTTTCCGGCAGGTCCAGCTGCTGGAAACCCGCGGGCCAGCCGGAGGGGTCAAGCGCCGCCGGGATCGACCAGTTGCCGGTTGCGATCATCGACTGGAACGGTTCGGAAACGGTGAAGGCGAGGAACTGATCCGCGAGTTCCGGCACATCGGTCGAAGCGAGTTTGGCCGACAGCTCGACCATGAAGTAATGCCCCTCGGGGAAGATGGCCGCTTTCTTGGTCTCGTCGCCTTCGGCGATGATATGGTAGGCGGGCGATGTGGTGTAGCTGAGCACCATATCCGCCTCACCATCGGTAAAGAGCCCGTAGCTTTCGGACCATCCGCGCGTCACCGTCACGATTTTTGGCGCCAGTTTTGCCCAGGCCGCCTCGGCCTCCTCGCCGTAGATCGCATCCACCCAGAGGGCGAGCGCGAGCCCCGAAATGGAGCTGCGGGGGTCTTGAATGACAAGACGCAGGTCGTCCCCGGCTTCGAGAAGGGCATCAAAGCTTTCGGGCGCTGCGTCAAGCCGCGTGGTGTCATAGACAAAGGCCGTGTGCCCATAGTTGAAGGGCAGGAAGATGTCATCCGTCCATGCCACCGGCAATGTCAGAGCGGCCATATCGGCATTATGCGGTGCAAACAGCCCGCTTTCGCGCGCTTTGCCCGTGACATCGGTATTCAGACCGATCACCACATCCGCTTCCGTCCGCGCGCCTTCAAGCAGGATCCGGGGCAACAGGTCACCCGGCTTGAATTGAAGGTCACAGGCACATTCGGCCTCGAAGAGCTCTTCGATCTTCGGACCCGGCCCCCACTCGGAGACGAAATAGTCCGGCGCGTAAACGGTCAGGACGGGAGTCTGGGCTGCGGCCGATGTGGCCAGCACAAGTCCCGCGGCGAAAGTCAGAGGTTTCATTTTGTCTCTCCAATCTCTGCTACGGGAGGGCAGGATTGGACAGAACGACCCTGTCCACACCTTCCCTCCGCCGGTGTTATCCGGTTCAGGTTCTACGGGTTCGCATGCTGCATCTCAGCCTGGCCATGATGTCATGGCCCCGGCACCCCGAGGTGGGGCGGACGCTAAGACGCCTTGCGCGCAGGTGCAAGGGCTGACGCGTCATTTACGCTGGTTTCCGGCGCTGCCCCTTGAGGGCACTCCCGATCCATCTTAGGACAGCGGTGCAAAGGAGAGCCCTGATGAGCCTGAACAGTTTTGGTCACCTGTTTCGCGTCACGACATGGGGCGAAAGCCATGGCCCCGCGCTTGGTGCGACGGTGGACGGGTGCCCGCCGGGAGTCGCCATCGACGAAGCCGTGCTCCAGCACTGGCTGGACAAGCGCAAACCTGGTCAGAACAAGTATACGACGCAGCGCCGCGAAGCGGATGCCGTGCGTATCCTGTCCGGCGTGTTCGAAGGGCGCACCACCGGGACGCCGATCCAATTGATGATCGAAAACACGGACCAGCGCTCCAAGGATTACGGCGACATCGCCGAGAAATTCCGTCCGGGGCACGCCGATATCACCTACTGGCAAAAATACGGCATTCGCGATTACCGCGGCGGCGGGCGGTCCTCGGCGCGCGAGACAGCGGCGCGGGTTGCTGCGGGCGGTCTGGCCCGCGCGGCGCTTGCGCATCTCGCTCCGGGGATCGAGATCCAGGGCTACATGGTGGCCATGGGGCCACGCGGCATTGACCGTGCTCGCTTTGACGAACAGCAGATCGACCAGAACCCGTTCTGGTGTCCGGATCCCGTTTCGGCGGAGGATTGGGCTGGCTATCTCGATCACCTACGCAAATCCGGTGACAGCGTTGGGGCGGTCATCGAGGTGATCGCGCGGGGCGTTCCTGCGGGTCTGGGCGCGCCGGTTTACGGCAAGCTGGATACGGACATCGCGGCAGCCTTGATGTCGATCAACGCCGTCAAGGGTGTGGAGATTGGCGACGGTATGGCGGCAGCCACTCTGACAGGCGCGGAAAACGCGGATGAAATTCGGATGGGGTCCGAAGGGCCTGTCTTTGGTTCGAACCATGCAGGCGGTGTGCTTGGCGGGATCTCCACGGGGCAGGATGTGGTGGCGCGCTTTGCGGTCAAGCCGACATCCTCCATTCTCACCACCCGCAAGACAATCACGCGCTCTGGCGCAGAGACCGATATCATCACCAAGGGTCGGCATGATCCCTGCGTCGGTATTCGGGCTGTGCCCGTCGCCGAAGCCATGATGGCTTGTGTGATCCTCGATCACTGGTTGCTGCATCGCGGTCAGATTGGCGATGCCGGCGGTCGTATCGGCTGACGCCGATTGTGCGCCTCGACCGAATGCCGGCGCAACGGAAAACCGAGACGGCGGCGAGCCGTAACCTGCATGGCGCGCAAGGCCTCCGCGAGCGGTTGCTCACCGCGCAGAGGCCAGGACCGCGTCGTGGCTGACACGGTGGCGGCCACGGCGCGGCTTCCGATTTGCGTTGATCTCCCCGGTCAGACCGCTCCTGAGCGGTATGGTATGGCCATCGAATGTCCAACGGTTCGGGACGGAAGCCACCGCACCGCTTGCCAGAAAACGGGACGCTGCATCACCCGTTCGGGAACGCGGCGTGGCCTTGCTCACCCCTGGCCCGCGTGATTGCGAGCGATAACGAGCGGAGGCCGCTGCACGCGCCTTGTATCTCCACGGTCACCTCTCGGACCCGCAGATGAGACGCCTCAGAACTCGGCCCATACATCGTCATCATCGTAATCCGCAACGAACTCGTCTGGGTTGTCGGCCGGTTTCCATTTTGCCGGCTTCGCCTTTGCGGTCTCCTCGATCCAATTGCTGTCCATCGGTGCAAAGGCTTCCGGTTCGACCGCGCGGTGGATCACATCAGGAGGTATCGGGCTCTCCTCACTGATCCCGATCGCATCATCAGAGCCGAACTTTGCCAATTGCGCTGACAGTCGGCTCGCCTCATTGCGCAGCTTTTTACTCGCCCCGCTTGTCTCATTGACCATCGCCGCGTTTTGCTGGGTTGCCTTGTCCAACTCCGAAACGCCGATATTGATCTCCTGCAAACCGCTGGCCTGTTCCTTGGCTGCCAATGCGATCTCCGAGACGAGGTCGGACACATTTTTCACGCTGTTCACGATCGACGTCAGGGTTTCACCGGTTTCCTCCACAAGGCGGCCCCCATCCTTGACCTGCTGCGAACTATTGGAAACCAGAGCCTTGATCTCCTTGGCAGATTCCGAAGCCCGCTGCGCCAGAGAGCGCACTTCGGACGCAACAACCGAGAAGCCCTTGCCCGATTCGCCGGCCCGTGCGGCCTCAACACCCGCATTGAGCGCCAGAAGGTTGGTCTGAAAGGCGATATCGTCGATTACGCCGATGATTTGGGTAATCTGCTCGGAGGATTTCGCGATGGAGCTCATCGCTTCAAGCGCACGGCCCATGATCTCGCCTCCCTGGGTTGCCTGGTCGCGCGTGTCGCCAACACGGTCATCTGCCTCCGCCGCCCGCGCTGCGGCGGACCGAACGCTTGCCGACAATTCTTCGAGCGCGGCGGCGGATTGCTCCAGAGTAGCCGCCTGGGTCTCCGCCCTTCGCGACATGTCGTCGGACATGGTCGACAGGTCGGAGGCGCTCCGTTCGACGAGGGTGGCGCTTTCCCGCACCGAGCTGACCAGATCCTTCAGGCCAGCGGACAGGTCATTGAAATTGTGGCAAAGCCCCATGTAGGTTTCGCCAAGATCGGAAAAATCCGACGGTGCGATGCTCACATCCATGTCACCCGCCGCGAGCTTTTGCATATTGGCGCCAAGCGTATCGAAGAGTTCCGTGCGGCGTTCGGCTTCCGCCTTGTCCTGCTCGGACTTGGCGTCCGCAGCATGCAACTTGTCACGCAGAGCCTCGAGATTCCGCGCAATCTGGCCAATCTCGTCGCCGCGTGTCTGGCCGTCGATCGCAGAGTCGTAGTCCCGAAGTGTGAGCTTCTCTACGGATTGGGCTGCGGCCATGACCGGGCGGGACAAGAGGCGGCCAAAGAGCGTTGCGATGACGCCAGACAGAATAACGGTGGAGGCAACGGTAATGAGGAGGATCAACGACGCGAGCGACATCTTCTGACCCGCTTCGACGACCGTGTCTTCCTTTTGGGCCTTGAGTTCGTCCTTTAGAGTGTCCATCGCGGCCGTAAACGCGGTCAGCCCCGGTATCACATCCGTGTCCATCACCACCTTGCGATCAAAGAGACCGATATCGCGATACTGATCCAGCCCCTGATAAAGCGCCTCGATTTCGGCAGTTTCCGAGGCCAGACGGGTGGCGATTTCGCGCATGTCCTCCGCCCCGACTACTCCGTTCGTCACATTGCCCTGTACCGCGGAAACGAGCTCGTGGATTTCCCGCAAGTTGCCCTGAAGCTCGTCAATCGCCGCATCTTCGCCACGTGAATACCGGTATGCACTTGTTTCGGCTTTGAGCGCGTTTTCAACCATATCACTGATCAGCAGGCTCTTTTGCATGATCGTCTGCTTGTCGACAATCGCTGTGGCCAGCGCACGTTGCGTGATCCAGAAGGCTCCCGTGGAGGCCAAGAGGATCACGGCGAAGGCAGCACACATCGCGATGATCTGAATACGAATTGAAAATCTGCTCATACCGCTCTCCGAACTTCAGGATGGCGGCGACCCTACGCGGCATCAGTAAACGAAGCCTTCTCCTTCACACGCGCCTGTGCGTTTTTTCAGAGCTATTTGCATAAGACTTGCGGGAAAGCTGCACGGCCAGAATCCCAAGGCCGATGATCGTGACCCCGACAGCGTCCAGAATGCCGAATGTCTCGCCCAGCAGAAGCGCCGCGATCGCCACCCCGAAAAACGGATTGAGGAAGTGAAACGCCGCAGCACGCACAGCGCCAACCCGCCCGACCAGCATGAACCAGACCAAAGTAGCGGCCAGGCCCGGAACGAGGGTCGTATAGGCAAAGGCCGCGATCAGGGGGCCGCTGATCGTGACCACGGGCACCTCCAGCAGAATGGCAAAAGGCCAGAGCGCGGCAGAGCCCACCAGCATCTGCAATCCGACGACCATCAGGAGATTGCCCCCTGATGACGCGTTCCTGAGCGCCAGCGTGGCCACCGTCAGCGCGATCACACCGCCAATGCAGAGCAGGATCCCGAAGCCATCCACACCGCCGCCAAAGCGGCTCCCCATGATAAGGGCCACCCCGGCAAAACCGGCGACAAGCCCCGCCACACTCATCAGACGCTGCCTTTCCCCAAAGAAGAGCAGCCCCGCGAGGGCGACCAGCAAGGGCAGGGTCGATGCGATGATTGCGGCCAGTGACGCTTCAACCGTCTGCATGGCGACGAAGTTCAGACCGAGATAAAGCGCGTTCTGACAGATGCCGAACACCAAAGTTGCGCGCCATTGCGACGCGGTCAGACGCCAACTCTGCCCAAGCCAGGCCGCAAGGCCGACCGCGATGGCGCCAGACAAAAGAAACCGCAAGGCCAGGGCGTAGATCGGGGGCGCCTCCGCAACGATGATACGGGCCGACGTAAAGGCTGATGACCACATGGCGGCAAAGGCGACGCCCATGAGAATTGCGCGAATGTCCATGCGGCGATCCTTAGGCGACGGGCCCTACGAGGGAAAGCGCAGATCGGACCTTCTGCACGCGATTTGCCAGCATAACCGTTGCTTGCCTATAGTGGTTCAGGGCTCCGTTGTTTCAGAAAGGACTTTCCATGATGCATTTCCGCCCCCGACTCTCACTGCTCGCCCTGAGCGTTTTGACCTGCGCCCATGCCGCAACGGCCCAGCAAATCGACGGCACCAACGCCGAGCGCATCCTGACTCTGTTGCAAACGGTCGATCCTGCGCTTGAAATCGGCACCGACAATGTTGGCGATCCCCTGATCACCGGCACGCTGGACGGCGCGTCCTACTCGATCTTCTTTTACGGTTGCTCCGGTGGGCGCTACTGCACCCAGATCCAGTATCAGGCCGGAATGGATATCGAATCCGGGCTCAGTTTGGAGAAGGCCAACGCGTGGAATCGCGACATGCGCTATGCCTCGACCTTCCTGGACGATGAAATGGACCCGTTTCTGCAGATGGACGTGCTCCTCGATCACGGCGTGTCAGAAGCGACCTTGCTGGAGACATACACCACGTGGCGTGCATCGCTCGAAGAGTTTCTCGGCTTTATCGACTGGTAACGCCTCGCGCGAAAAAGCCCCGCCTGCAAGCAGGCGGGGAGGTTGTGCCGGATGGTCTCACGGCACTGGCGGTGTTCTGAAAATGTGTGTGTCGGGTCAGTCCGGCTTGTCGGCCATCTCGGAGCGCACTTGCTGGCGCAGCACGTCGATCGGGACCGTCTGTCCATCGCGCCGGAAGCACCAATAGGTCCATCCGTTGCAGCTTGGGGCGCCTTCGAGCGCCGCGCCCACCTGATGGATCGAACCCTTGACGTCATCGCCAATCAGCGTGCCGTCGGCCCGGACCTTCGCCTTGTGTCGCCCGTTCATCGACCACAGCTCTTCTCCCGGCCGCAACATGCCCCGTTCCACAAGCTGTCCGAATGGCACCCGCGGTTCGGCGCGCTTGGACCGCGTCACCTCGAGTGCGGCCTTGTCAAATGCGCGCACATTGGCGATGCGCTTGGCCGCAACCTTGCGATAGGCGTCCTCGCGTTCGATGCCGATCCAGTCGCGACCGAGCATCTTGGCGACCGCACCCGTAGTGCCGGTGCCAAAGAAAGGATCAAGCACAACGTCCCCTGGATTGGTCGAGCCGACCAGAACGCGGTGCAGAAGCGATACCGGTTTCTGCGTCGGGTGCGCCTTCTCGCCGCTGTCGTCCTTGAGCCGTTCGCCGCCATTACAGATCGGCAGAACCCAGTCGGACCGCATCTGGATGCCTTCGTTCAGCGCCTTGAGCGCTTCGTAGTTGAAGGTGTATTTTGCGCCCTCGGATTTCGACGCCCAGATCATCGTCTCATGCGCGTTGGTAAAGCGCTTGCCCCGGAAATTCGGCATCGGGTTCGCCTTGCGCCAGACAACGTCATTCAGGATCCAGTAACCCGCGTCCTGCAACGCCGCACCGACCCGAAAGATGTTGTGATAAGAGCCGATCACCCAAAGAGCCCCGTTGGGTTTGAGCAATCGGCGCGCCGCCTGAAGCCAGTCTTGGGAGAATGAGTCGTAAGCGGCGAAACTGGAGAATTGATCCCACGCGTCATCGACGGCATCGACGCGGGAGTTGTCGGGGCGATGAAGGTCACCCTTGAGCTGTAGGTTGTAGGGCGGATCGGCAAAGATCAGGTCTACGGATTCCGCCGGCAGGGACCGCATCACATCGATGCAGTCTCCTTCCAGAATCGTGTTGAGAGGGAGCGCATCAGCGCCCGTGAACTTGGTCATCTTCGTCATTCTCTGCCTCTGATCCCGGCGCTTGCTTTGCGCTCTGTGGTTGGATCGAATCTGGCCTCCTGACGAATCACCGTCAATTTCTTTTTTGAATCAATCTCTTAAGATTTATTCTTGATACAATATGTTGTGCACGGGTTTGAAGGATCGCCTATGGTGTGGGGTCACCCCCAAATCTCGAAGGGCTTTTTTGTGACAGGGTGTGGGGTATCCGGCATTCGTTTCCCATCCATATCCGGGATGGTGTTGCGCGATCTTTTTCATGACATTGTCGCGCCACGTTTTGGCCACAATTGAGGCCGCCGCGATCGATGGCGACAGGCTGTCGCCGCGCACAACAGCGCTCGCAGGACAGGGCAGATCGCGTGGCAGGCGGTTGCCATCGACAAGAAGATGGTCCGGGACCTGCGGCAGTGCAGCAACCGCCCGCTGCATGGCAAGATAGGTTGCCTGCAGGATATTGATGCGGTCGATCTCCTCGACACTGGCCTGGCCAATCCCGATAAGACCCGCCTGCGCGATCTGAAGCGTCAGCGCCTCGCGTCTTGCAGCGCCCAGTTTCTTGCTGTCCTGAAGTCCGACCGGGATCCTGTCCTCGCGCAGGATCACCGCTGCCGCGACGACCGGGCCGGCAAGCGGACCCCGCCCCACCTCGTCCACGCCGGCCACCACCCGACCCGCGGCCCAGTGCGGCGCTTCCAGTTTTGTCTGTAACGCATCCATGCTCCCGTCAAAGCGCAGCACGCCGCGAGTCGCAAGCGACTCCTTCTGGGCCGCCTCGACGCTTCGCAATGATGTCCACGCCAACCTTGATCGGGAACGAGGGCTGAAATGCGCGCCTGAGCCGCCCATGGGCCGGCTTTGCCCCAAGCCGCTCCACAGCCCCGTCCTGCGCCGCCCAAGCTGGCTGTCATCCCTGTCGCACAGGTCGCTGGGTCGTGCCCCCTGTTTCTCGAGGCTCCGATCCCCCACCGGCCTGTCCTCCACGCCCTGTCCGGTCGTCGCCCCTGACGCCCAGATCGCCGTTCCTCGTGCCCCATGTTTCTCCAGGCCCCAATCCCCCACCGGCCTGTCCTCCAGGCCCTGTCCGCCCGCCCCTCTCTCCTCAGATCCCCCTGTCTCTCTCCCGCGTCCCTGTCTCCCGCGCGCGACCTTTCTTACCCGCGCGTCCCTGTCCCCCGCGGCCAAGCCCCCTCAAGCACAATGAGCCCCGTCCGCCGCGCCCCAATCGACGCGGTTCGGACCTTCCGGTCCGCCAGTTTCCCCCGATGCAAACGGTTATCGCCCTGCCCTGCGGCGCCGGTGGGACGTTGATCCCCTGCGCCCCGCACCCCAATTTGGGTCTGATGGCGGGCGGCGCCATGCGACGGCTCGACCGCAATTGTGCCACGGGGTTGGCAGACAAATGCCCGGTTCCCCTGCGACGCAGGGGCACCACAAGACCGCCGATGGAAAGAAATGCCATGACCACCGAACGCACCACCGGACAACGCGACCAGTTTGCCGCGCGCTGTTCTGCCTTGAGCGCCAAACACAAACCGCAGGCTGACCATCCCGCACCCGCGGCCAGAACGCGGCAAGAGCGTCTTGCCCGCGCCCTCGACGCCCTGGCCCGCGAAGGCATAACCGGGTCTTACGCCTATGCTCCGGCCCTGCGCGGGCTGGCAAGAATGGGTTTGATCGTCAAGCCCTTGTTTTTCTGGACTCCGCTTGCGTTGTTTGTGTTCGGCTTCGTGCTGTTCACGTCGATCATGGGCGGCACGGCCCTCGCCTGCATGGCGCTTGGCGTTGCGCCAAGACCCGTTCAATCGATGATTGCCCTCGGGCCAGATGTGTTCCTCATGGCGATGACCGGTCTGTCGATGCTGTTTGCAGGGATTCACTATGCCAAGGCGCGCGCGATCCGGCTGCCCCGCTGGCGCGACCTGTAGGGCGCGGGCTGCCCCCACGATCCCGCATGCCGGCATTTGCGACGCCCCGGCCACTGCCGGCATAAAAGCGCGCGGAAGCGCTCCTTTGGATCACGCCCGGCCGAAGGCACCGTCGCGGATCGAAAGGCACGCGCGGCACACGGAAAAGGGCGCCCCGAGGGACGCCCTTCCGTTGTCTGTCACAAGGGACAGATGCGAAGGCAAT
>NZ_JAFMPQ010000044.1 GCF_020667845.1 Cognatishimia sp. F0-27 | reverse complement strand
TGTTCTTCGCTGAACCGTAATCTCTTCATTCTGTCCGTCTCCTTCGTTGGGACGGACTCTACCTCAAAATGGAGGAGGAAACGGGTCTCAGGTCACAAACATCGTCAAATTTTCCCAACAGTTTCCTAGCATGTGCAGACTTCATAAGTCTGTCTACCGAATGGTGAGGTGTCCAATCCGCTTTAAACCCCTCTTGTGTTGTGCTTCACGGCTGGGTGCAAGCGCACTATCCCGATCACCATATGATCGCTCTTATGAGCTCTGACCGTATCGCAGATCGATTTTTTGTCCAATGTCTGGGTCTCTGATGAATTTTTTTGCTGCGCGCCTTGGTCAGGGCGATGTGCTGTCGGACAGGATCGAACCTCAGTTCCTTGGAGTGTGCGCTTTCGAGTCTCCTAACTACAGTGAACTTCGGCTTCTGGCTGTCTTCGCCATGGGCTAACGCCGTGGGCGAGCGGGACTCGCAGCGAAATTCAAAAGTGGATGTTCGAAAGTTCATCTACCAACATACCTGAGTTCGTCGCAAACTAGTATATGTTGGCTTGGCATTGTGTCAGTTCCCCAAGATTCTGAGCAGTCCGTCTTCCGATAGACCACCTGCTTTGAACGATGCGATAGCGCGCATTGTGCTCGACGCATTGGGTTCGTACCCGTCCGCGCCGACGCCCAGTGCCTTCAGTAGACCGTCTTCGGACAGGTGCTTCTGGTCGAGTAGGTCGAAGAGTTGATCGTGAACCGTGTTCTTTGCCGGTTCGTCGTCCTTCTTCTTGCTCGTCAACTCGTTCCGTCCCGAGTGCAGATCGGCGTTCAGTTTCGCGCTCAGTTTGCTGTAGAATCGATCCAACATCTGCGTCGAGTTGCCCATCTGCTTGCTCAGAATGTGTGTGCTGAAACCCTTCGACAGACCTTGCGTCGCGTAGAAGTGCCGGAAACTGTAGAGCGTGCGAACCTTGCCGTCCGAACCCGTTTCCATGTCGAACTCGCGCAAGAACGCTTTGAAACTGCGGGCGAGATTGTAGAGCGTTACGACACTGCCGCTGCGGGTCTTGAAGACATGGTCGTCGACCTTGGCCACGAGAACCTCGTCGAAGGTCATGTTCGTCAGATCAGCGTTCAGTTCGCGTTGCCGGTCGAGGTAGTCGCGTGTGTTGTCTCGGGCGATCAGTTCACGACCGCCGGTTTTGCCGCTGACATAGATCGACAGATACCGCTCACCGTCCTTCTCGAACCACGAGACATTCTTCCACTTGAGATTCAGTGCCTCGGTGCCGTGCCGGACGCCGGTGTTCGCCAGAAAGAGGATGTAGTTGCGCAGAACTTCGCGCGTCTCTCGCGTGTCCTGCCGATGCGCGTTTTTGTACCAAGTCCGCATCTTGGTATAGATGAACTTGTATTCCTCGTCGGTGAACGACCCGCGACTGTCGGCAGACTTGCCCTTGTTCACGAGGGACGGGCGTATCGACGATGTGATCCATCCGCGCATCTCCGCCTCGTCCAGAACGCGGTTCAGTGCCGAGTTGTGGGTGTTGATCGTGGAGTGTGCCGCGCGCCGTCCGAGTTTCTCCGTGCGCCAGGCATCGAACTCTTTCAAATCTGAAACCTTGATCGACGCGACCGACTTGTTGCCGAAGAACGGGATCAGGTAGCGGTCAATCGCGGTGATGTAGTCTTTGAACACGACGCGACCGCCACCTGAGTCGAGTTCTTCCTGCATCCGTTGCTTCGCGAACTCTGCCACACGACGGAACTTGCGCGTGGACGGCGGCAGTTTGTTTTTCTGTTTGAAGTCAGCAGTGTAATACTGCTTCAGCGCCTCTTCCTTCGCTTCTTCAAACTCGGTCTTGCCCGTTGAGAAGCGATGCCACTCACCGTTAGACAGACGAATGCGTGCCTGCCAGCGCGTGCTGCGCGGGCGGCGATAGATCGTCAGTTTCTCGTTGATGCGCTCGGTCTGCGTTCCGCTCATTGATCCCGTTTGACGGCTAAGTCTATGCAATCAAAATAACATCGTCCTCCTCGTGATCAAAGCAAGCTACGAGTGGGAAATGACGATTTTCGGCGTGCTGTTATCTCTCTCCAGTTCTTGGCTCTCCCTGGAAATCTATTGTGCCCAAGCAAGGATGTTTCAAAACCCACCATTAGAATGATAGCGTCTTGCACATGACTAAGACCGTTACAGAAAGTGACTTGGTGCTTCCTGCACTAAGGGCACTGCTTCAAGCAGAGGAAGTTGGTCTGTCCACTTCGGATTTGATGGGGGTGCTCCGTGAAGCCATGAAACCCGCAGGCGAAGACTTGGAGCCATTAGAGGGAAGGAATGATGACAAGTTCAGCCAAAAAGTTCGGAACTTAAAATCACATGACCGCCTCGAACGTGATGACCTCGCGATCTACGTGGATCGCAAATACTACATTACTGAGATAGGCAAGGATTTCGTCGAGAAATTCGGTGGTGTTGACGAGAACTTCAGTCAGCAAGGGTTTTCAGAGGCTGAAAAGAAGAAAGCGCTCACGCCAACAAAGCCACTTGTCTTTGTTGAAGAGGGAAATCTCGAAAGTGTAAACGCAAAGGTAAGACTGCGTTCGCAGCGTCTCAGGCAGTATGCGATGAGCTACTATTCAAACGACGACGGCACTATTTCTTGTGAGGCTTGTGGCTTTGAAGGAACTTCGTGTTACGGGGATGGAGCGAAGGGCTTAATTGAAATCCATCACAAAAAGCCAATTGCTGTCGCAGGAAGCTCCAAAAAGCCCTTGAGAGAAGCTGTTGCCGACGTAGTTCCGCTTTGCCCAAACTGCCATAGAATGGTGCATCGACGACCCGGTGAGGTTATGTCAATCGAAGAACTTCAAGAAACTATTGTCAATTCATAGCTCGCTATCCGAAGAGCTCTTCTTGCAATGGACCATTCTCAGTTGTGGTACCCGTAAGGAAACCGTTGTCGTAATCGCCATCTTTCTCAAGCAATTTTCTACACGGCGGCACCCAAGCTAACCTTGGACCCTGTGTCTTTCCTTTTTCCCAGACAATCCACGCATAGCCTGTAGCGGTCGATGCTTTCTTGTCGACACGACCCTTTACCATGGGAACCCTTTCGGCAAATTGCGCGACAGTCGTGGGTGGTAACTGCTTGAATAGTCTCTCGTAGCGACCGACACTTTCAATAAATACGGTTCTAACAAGGACTGCGACACCGCGCCTGGCAATCGGCATCGCTCTGTGAATGAAGTCTTCGGCTAGCCGAAACGGGGGGTTTGTTATGACCCAGTCATAGCCCTCTGCAGGGTAGAGACCTGACAAAAAATCTGCCTGTTGACCGAAGCCATAGTCATGCACGTCAGACGCATGCACTTCGGCAAAGTACTCTCGTAGAGCCTGAGCCATGTGACCTCTGCCACACGCGGGTTCAAGTGCTGTGAGCTGCGATAAATGCCCGTCAGTTTCAATGATATGCTCGAGCAACCCTCTAGTCGCCCATGGTGGAGTAGGGAAGTCATCGAGACTGTCTTTGGCTTCAACGCGCTGAGCCATGACAGCGTGGGAAGTGTTCTGCATCGTTGCCTCTTCTCATTTTTTGGCGAAACGCGTAGAATCTACCCACATCTTGCGCTTCTTACGTTGCACTACACCACTTAATGACGCGGCTGGCAAATGTTTTCTTTTTGTTCTCCCGTCACCACTCGAATTACGCTCGGTGGCGGTCTTTACATTGCTTGGCGGTGCGAACCGTTCAGCGACAGTCATTGAGCCACTAATTTCTCAAGCTCTTCCGCGGAGAGAAGTTTGATCTCTCAATCGCGAGCGGTTTCAATAGCGCCTTCATTGAAGGCAGAACTAGTGATGCGCAGTGCCCTGTCAGCGTCGCGCGGTGCCGGCGACGATAGATCGTCAGTTTCTCGTTGATGCGCTCGGTCTGCGTTCCGCTCATTGATCCCGTGTGACCTGTAAGTCTCTGGAATCACAATACCATCGTCCGTGTCACGGGCAAAGTGTGCCACGAGTGTGCTATGAGGTTTTTGCGGGTGATGATGGGAAAAGCACAGTGAAATCAGTGATTTAGTGGAGGCGAGTACCGGAATCGAACCGGTGTACACGGATTTGCAATCCGCTGCGTCACCACTCCGCCAACTCGCCGACCGTGTGGATGCGAGCAGTGCTTAGCGGTTCGGCTTGCGCTTCGCAAGGGGGACAGTGCGCTGTTGTCCTCCAGAATGAAGGTTTATGGCTGGCGCGTTTCGCATCGGAGAGCGCACCTCGAATGGCTGTGCTGCTTTCAGACCAGCGCTTGGGTATCACGGCCTGACCGAAACTTCGCCGAAAGCGATACAGACAGCCGCGCTCGCCTGCGCAAATCCGCAGCGACCGGCGCTTCAGGCATGGCCCGGTCATCATGTCGCCTACTGGAAAGCCTCGTTTTAGGTGCGTTTGAGGCAACAATGCCTCGCATATGCGGGTTTGAACGCGTGACGATGTCGCGGCGCGCGCTTTTCCCAACGCAGCGATTGCCGTTTGCGTCGGTTCATGGCAAAACCCGGGGGACAAAACTGAACACATGAGTTTAGCGAATGACCGACTTCGCCACACGCCGCCGTATGATGGTGGATACACAGGTTAGGCCGTCCGACGTGACGGAGTTCCCGATCATCGACGCGATGCTGTCCCTGCCGCGCGAAGCTTTTGTTCCGCGCGACAAGATAGAAGCCGCTTATGCAGAGGATCAGATCGAACTCGGCGGCGGGCGCGTGATTCTTGATCCGCGCTGTTTTGCAAAGATGCTCGACGCCGCGAACCTGAACAACAAGGATCTGGTGCTCGATATAGGCGCCGGGTTTGGATATTCCTCCGCGATCATCGCGCGCATCGCCGAGGCGGTGGTCGCGGTTGAGGACGATGAGGCGCGCGCGCAGGAGGCGCAGGATCTGCTCACGGAGCACCACGCCGATAACGTGATCCTGCATCGCGGGCCTTTGGTTGACGGTGCGGACGAGCATGGCCCTTACGATGTCATCATGATCGAGGGCGGCATCGAAACACTCCCCGACAGCATCGCGGCGCAGCTCAAGGACGGTGGCCGGGTGGTGGCCATTTTCATGGATCGCGCCTTGGGCACCGTTCGGGTCGGCTACAAGCTGGACGGTAAGATTTCGTGGCGATATGCTTTCAATGCGGGCGCGCCCGTGCTGGACGGGTTCGAGAAAACCCGTAGCTTCGCGCTGTAGGTCGAACCGAACCGGGACACCGCGCGTCACGAGGATAACAGGCAGGCCGTTGGGCCAAGAAACCTGGGGCGCGGACATCGAGCCGCCAACGCCCCGTGATCAGGAGGGCAGGGCAGTGCTTGCCGCAGCGAAGAACACGTTCAAGGGTGCTTTAGGGGCGCTTTTTCTGACTGTTGGGCTTTCCGTACCGGCGAAAGCGGAAACGCTCGCGGATGCGCTGGTCCACGCGTACACGCATAGCGGTCTTCTGGAACAGAACCGAGCGGTGCTCCGGGCTGCCGACGAGGATGTGGCACAAGCCGTCGCCGCGTTGCGCCCCGTCATCTCCTGGAGCAGCGACATCACCCGGTCCTTTGGCACGACCGGGTCGACGCAGGGCGCGACCCGGATTGTCGGTGGGGCGCCTGTCTTTACGTCACGCTTTGTCGAGCAAGGGTTTGCCAACAACACGGCTTCCATCAACCTGTTGGCCCAGATCACCCTTTACGATGGCGGCGCGAACCGGATGTCGATTGACGCGGCCAAGGAGGCCGTGCTTGCAACGCGCGCCGGTCTTGTTTCAATCGAGCAGCAAGTGCTGTTCCGCGCGGTCTCTGCCTACATGGAGGTGCGCCGCGCGATCGAAACCGTCGCTCTTCGCGAAAACAACGTGCGTGTGATCCGCCAGGAGTTGCGTGCTGCGCGGGACCGGTTCGAGGTGGGCGAAGTGACCCGAACGGACGTGGCACTGGCCGAGGCGCGAATTTCCGCCGCGCGCAGCGCCTTGTCGGCCGCGGAAGGGCAGCTTGCCATTGCAATCGAGGAGTTCAACGCCGCGGTGGGTCGCCGACCGGGCTCGCTGACGCCGCCGAACGGGTTGCCGCGTATTCCCTCGACGGAGAACGGCGCCAAGGGTCTTGCGGTGCGTGGGCACCCGGAAATGGAGCGGGCGCAACGCCTGGTGACGGTCAACGAAATCGGCATCCGTATCGCGGAAGCGGCGTCGAGTCCGACAATCAGCCTTCAGGGGCGGTATGGCGTGACCGAGAATTTCGACAACCAGAATTTTTCGCGCGGGGGCAGCATTGGTCTGAATGCCAGCGGCCCGATCTATTCCGGTGGCGCGCTTCGGTCAGCGGTGCGCAAGGCGATGGCCCAGAGAGACCAGTCGCGGGCCAATCTTCATGTGGTGCGCCACCAGATCGAACAGAATGTCGGCAATGCCTATGCGCAGCTTGCCGTGGCGCAGGCGTCGACGCAGGCGTTCCGCGATCAGGTGCGCGCCGCAACGGTCGCTTTCCGCGGCGTGCGCGAAGAAGCCACGCTTGGCGCGCGCACCACGCTTGACGTGCTCGACGCCGAACAGGAACTGCTGGATGCGCGGGCAAGTCTCGTCTCGGCACAGGTGGATGAGACGCTTGCAGCCTATGCCATCCTGGCCGCAACAGGCCAGCTGACGGCGGATGCGCTCAATCTCAACGTGCCGCGCTATGACCCGGCAGCCTATTACAACCTGGTCAAGGATGCGCCTTCGGGCCTGAGCCGGCAGGGTGACCAGCTTGACCGTGTCCTGAGGGCCTTGGGTAAAGATTAGACTTGTTCGCATCTGTTGAGAGAATCTGCGCGTGCCGGTAAAGTCCTGCATCAGGCAAGAACGGGATCGGCATGTCAGACCCAGTAACCAATGTTGAGATCGAGGACGTTCTGTCCTCCATACGAAGACTTGTGTCCGAAGATGCGCGCAAGCCTCCCAAACGGCGCGCGCAGGAGCAGGGCAAACTTGTCCTGACACCGGCTCAGCGCGTGCGCGACGAACTGGAGCGCGCTGCCGATGCGGCGATGGCCCCTGACCCGGGCGCACCGGTTCTGCTTGTGAACCCGACCAATACACCGGAGCCTGCTGGCGACACTTCGACCGCGCAAGCGCCCGGTGAGGGGGCCGCCGCAAGAACCGAATCCGCGCGGTCGCCGATTGATGCGTCCTCAGAAGAGCGTGCCGCGCCTGAGGCGTCTGCGGCATCGGCGGACAAAGCCGCTGAACCGGATGAGATGTCGGAGGGTATGCAAGGATTCAATACGCTCCCGTCCGAGACAGTAAACGATGGGCCCGCCACCCTGATCGCTGAGGGTGAGACTGACCACGCTCTTGCCTTGCAGCGCGACCCGGAGAACGCGGGTGATGCCGGGAACAAAGAACCAGATCTGAACACTGAAGACATTCTTTTAGGCCGAGACACAGATGATCGGGCCGGTTTGTCGCAGCCGCTGAACGCTCAGATGGATAAAGACGCGGCAGAAGAGACGACCTTGCAATCTCTTGTCAGGGATGAGCTTGACCATCTTCTGGAGGAAATCGAGGCGACATCAGAACGGGCTGATGCGCATACCCCGGATGAAGCGTCCGAGCGTGACGCATCTGACCCGGGGCAAGCCATTGAAACCATGGCCCATGAAACGCCCGCTGAGCCTGACAAAGCGCCTATGGCACAAACGCCCACGGAGGACAGCGCTGCTCAGACGCTGGCGGATAAAGCGCCGGGTTCAACACAAGCAGATTTGCAGAAACCCGGAGATGAAGCTGATGCGCCTGCCGCATCGACGCTCGAAGAGAAGATCGCGGCGCTCGAAAACGTGGTGGCCCGGCGCTCGGACCAGTGGGATGAGGACGATCCCGGCACGGATTTGCACGGGACGTTTGTGCACCGCCCGATGATGGAGGACGGCGCAAGCCGACACGCGCCTCAGAAAGGCGAAGCGCGGCAAGCATCCTCGCCTGAGCCCCGCCCGTCTCTTTTGGGCGATGGGATTGAGATTGACGAGGATTTGTTGCGCGAGATGGTGGCCGAAATCGTCCGGCAAGAGTTGCAGGGCGCTCTTGGTGAACGCATCACGCGCAACGTGCGCAAGCTTGTCCGTCGTGAAATCCACCGTGTCCTGATCAGCCAGGATTTCGACTGAAATCCGCTTTGGCTTGCATCGGTCTGGACCGCTGACCGGGCCAGCTCGGGTTTGTGCTTTCGGCGGCGTTTTGGGGCGAACCAGAGGACGGGGGAGCCTTTCCGGCCCCGTGGGCCGGGCGTCACCATATCAAGACACCTCCGCCGTCGTCACGGTTGTCCCCGGTGTTCTTGTGCGATGGCCTTTGGTGTAGCGGGCCTTTGCGCGCGCATTGCGGTGCTGGCCGACACAAGAAAGATGCGCGAAGCTCTTGGTTTTTGGCGGCGTTGCATCGGCGGAGGCATGGTCCGTACGGGTGTCCGCTTGGTGTCGCGGGCGCAGATGGACCGACCCGCACAACCCAACGCGCAGACGCCGCCCGCAATTGATGAGCTATGTCAGGGCCGGTGATGGACGACGGCCTGTCGTGAACCGCGCTCTGTCATGCCCGAAATTTTGGTATTACACGAAAAAAGCATGCCCCACCGGGGCATGCTTTTCTTGCTGCTAGGCAAGATATATCAGGCGGCTTCAGCCTGCTGTGCGGCAGCGTTGCGGCGCTCGCTTTCCTCGCGAGACAGGGCCACGGATGTCCGCACCCCCTTGCCAACAAACTCCATCAGGCCCTTAACGACGCGTTCGTTAGGATCAATACCCGCGCAGGACAGGACTTCACGTCCGTCGCGCGAGCGTGCCCAGCGAGCGATCTGCTCTGGACCGTTGCCGTATTTCTTGTCGTCAGCGATCGCGTCGTCTAGGGCAGCCAGCACCACGGCAGCAAAAAGCTTACGGGCGCGATTGCCCTGTTCTGCATTGAACGCAGTGCCGTCAACGAAATCTTTCATGGTTCGACCTTTGTTTTTTGGCTCTTGTCTTTCCGGCGTGTCGCGGGGTTATGGACTATCTGCACCGATTCGGATACCCCGAAATGTCATAGCTCCGTTGCGCTGAGCGCATGGCTCGCTGCGGGTGCAGCACTGTATCTCGTGGTCTTGCTTGCCGGACCAGCCCCAGATATAGGTGCGAGTAACTGATCATCAACCTTTTGCCATGGTTTTGCCAAATGCCTAAAATTAACGGGAACGAGATCCGCCCAGGGAACGTGCTTGAGCATAATGACGGGCTTTGGGCCGCGGTGAAGGTCGATCACGTCAAGCCCGGCAAAGGTGGTGCCTTTGCACAGGTCGAACTGCGTAACCTTCGCAATGGCTCAAAGCTCAATGAGCGCTTCCGCTCTGCGGACAAGGTGGAGCGTGTCCGGCTTGAGCAGAAGGACATGCAATTCCTCTACGAGGATGCGGGGCAGCTCGTGTTCATGGACACGGAAACCTACGACCAGGTGCAGCTTGATGCCGAGATTCTTGGCGACCGTCGCCCGTTCCTGCAGGACGGGATGACCATCGTTGTGGAATTCTACGAAGAAGAAGCGCTTAACGCGACCTTGCCGCAAAAGGTCACCTGCAAGATCGCAGAGACCGAACCGGTGGTGAAGGGGCAGACAGCGGCCAACAGCTTCAAACCGGCCATCCTCGAGAACGGCGTGAAGGTTATGGTGCCGCCTTTTGTCGGGCAGGATGAAGACATCATCGTGAACACCGAAACCATGGAATATTCCGAGCGCGCATAATCCGCACGCCCGATCCCGTGCGACCGCCGGGGTGAAGAACAATGGTCAGGTCTCCGGCACCCCAGTCAGGAGGCCCAACATGATTATAAAACTCGATCACAACGCTATTCCCCGTCTTGTGCCGCTCTTGCGGTCTGTGCAGGCCGTTCATTGTCACGCGCGCCCGCATCAGTTTCATGATGGCGCGACGGATTCGGCCTTTGCAGCGTTCTTCGCAGATCGTCTGGAGCAGGGCGCGCTGATTCTGGGTTTCGAACGGGACAATGCGCTGCTGGGCTACGCTCTGGTGCAGGTGCAGGATCGCGCCGCCGATGCCTTTCGCCACGCGGAGAGGTTGGCCCTGATCGATCAGATTTCCGTGGCCGAAGCGCATCGCGGCAAAGGGATTGGCACCGCGCTCATCCGTGCCGTCGAAGCACGCTTACCAGAACTTGGGTGCACTGGATGGACGGCGCTTTACTGGACGTTCAATGCCGCATCGGCCCGCCTGTTCACGCGCGCGGGCGCGGAACGGGCCGTGGTCCGGGTGTCGAAGGCACTCGGTCCCGGTCACCCCTCATAATGCACGGCTGCGTCACCCGCGCACATGCCGGGGCCGGCCCGGTCAAACCGTAGATAGGCGATCCCCTGATTGCCCGCCTGAGAGTAGAGCGTCCCGGCAAGTTTGCCGTTGTGCTCAATATCGCTGCCCACGGGCGCGGTGCCCTCGACCTTCACGCGCGCAAGCCCTTTGCGAAGGGCGGTCTTGTGCTTCATCCGGGCTGTCACCTCTTGACCGACGTAGCAGCCCTTTCGGAAATCGACCCCGTTGAGACGTTCGAACCCGGCTTCGAGAATGAAAGTATCGGGTGTGAGTTCTATGCCGCTTTCCGGCACACAGGCCGCAACACGCAAAGCGTCCCAGTTCACGTCTTCGCCCGGCTGACCGGCATAGCCGCGCCAGCCCAGAGACGCATCACGCGGATCGGTAAACGCGCCCTCGGGCGGGGTGCCCAAGCCGCGTGTCACCGCAATATCGGTTGCCTCGATGGTCACGTCCGAGCGCAACTTATACATGCTCAGACGCTGTTGCAGACCCGGCGCAAGGCCCGTTGCGACATCCACCAGCACCGCGTCACCATCGGGCACCAGAAAGAAATCGGCCAGATACTTGCCCTGCGGCGTCAGCAACGCGGTATAAACCATGCCCTCATCGAGCCGCGCGACATCGTTCGTCACGAGCGTTTGAAGGAAATGCCGCGTGTCCGCTCCGGTCAGCTTGAATACTGTGCGCGTCAATGTCGACAACTCCGTTTCCATGATGCCTTCTTGTGCCATATAGGAGGTTCACCATCAGACGAACAGACCCAGCATGCGCGCGCCGCTTTCCGTGATCATTCCCACCTTGAATGCCGAGACAGGCCTTCCTGCGACGCTTGACGCGCTTGTGGAAGGGCTTGGCCGGGGATTGATCCGCGAGTTGATCGTCTCGGACGGCGGCTCGACCGATGCCACGCTGGCGATGGCGGATGCGGCCGGCGCGCGGATCGCGCGCGGTGCGCCTTCTCGGGGCGGGCAGTTGCGCCGGGGGGGCGAACTTGCCACGGGATCCTGGTTGCTCTTCCTGCACGCCGACACGCGCCTGAGCTCCGGGTGGTCAGAGGCCATACAGCCCGCACTTCGCGAAACGGGCGCCTATTACGCCCGACTGGCATTTGACGCGCCCGGATTTGCGCCGCGCTTCGTTGCAGGCTGGGCCAATCTCCGCTCTGCCATCTTTGGGCTGCCCTATGGCGATCAGGGATTGTTGGTGGATTGTGACACATACCACGCTGCTGGGGGCTATCAGGATATTCCGCTGATGGAGGACGTGGCTTTCGCGCGGGCGCTGCCTCGGCCCAAGCGCTTGCCCGTGACCGCAACCACATCCGCAGCGCGCTACACCTCATCGGGCTGGATCAGACGGGGGGGGCGCAACCTGTCCACCCTCGGGCTGTATTTCGCCGGGCGCGACCCGCACGCCCTTGCGCTGCGATACCGCCGCTGACGGGCGTGGGCAGATCCTTCTGGCACCACGCGATGCAAGCCAGAACGATGGCCAATCCCGGGCCGGTTGGTCTTCAGGGATATCGTTGAGTTTATGCGGTCGCCGCGACGCGGATCGCGGTCGGGTCAGGAATTGTCGAATTGCAAATGGTACAGGGCACGGTAGGGGCCTTCGCGCGCCATCAACTCGGAATGGGTGCCCTCGTCCACAACCTGCCCGCCATCCATCACGATGATCTTGTCCGCATTGCGCACGGTGGACAGCCGATGCGCGATGACAAGGGTTGTGCGACCCTTGGCGAGCCGTTCGAGCGCGGCTTGAACCACCGCTTCGGAACGCGCGTCCAGAGCGCTGGTCGCCTCGTCGAGCAAAAGGATCGGCGTGTCCCTCAGGATGGCGCGGGCAATGGCAATCCGTTGCCGTTGCCCACCCGAGAGATTGGACCCCCGCGGTCCGGCCCGAGCGTCCAGCCCGCCATCGATCCGGGGCAGAAAATCACTCACATGCGCCGCCTCCAGCGCGGCCTCGAGCGCGCCTTCAGTGACGGTCTCCGCGCCCAGCGTGACGTTCTCGCGCAGGCTTTCGTCGAACAGCGCTGAGTCCTGCGAAACGACAGAGATCAGACCACGCAGGTCGCGCAGCCGCATGGCGTCGACCGATATGCCGCCGATCTCGACCGATCCGCTTTCCGGATCCACCAGCCGGGTCAGAAGGTTGAACACCGTGGATTTCCCGGCGCCGGACGCGCCGACGAGCGCCGTGGTTTTTCCGGGTTCGGCGATCAGGCTCACACCGCGCAGAACGGGTGCCTCTCCGTATGACAGGCGCACATCCCGCAGCGCAACGCCCGGCACACCGCTTGGGGCCTCTACGGGCATTTCGGGATCGCGCAGGCGCGGCTCGGTCTGGAGCAATTCCCGAATCCGCTCGATCGAGGCCGCGGCCACCTGCCAGATCCCCGAAATCGCACCCAAGCGGCGCAGCGGCTCGAAGGCCAGCCCGATCGCGGTGAAAAACGCCATAAAATCGCCGACGGTCTTTTCCCCTTCGAGGATCTCGGCGCCGCCATAAAGCAGCACACCGACAAAGCCGATGCCGGACATGATGTCGATCAGCCCCGGGAGCATCGCCTGTCCAAAGCTCGATCGGGTTTCAATGCGGATACGTTCACGGGTCAGACGGCGATAATGTCGTGACTGGTGCTTTTCCATGCGGTTGAGCTTGACCGGAACGATGCCGTGAAACACCTCGTTGAGGCGGCTCGACAATGCCGCGGCGAGGTCACGTGCCCTGCGCGCGTTCCGTCGGACGTAGCGTTGCGCCAGAACCGTCGGGAACACGAGCGCCGGTGCCCCGACCAGCGCCACGAGGGTCCAGAGCGGGTCGATACTGATGGCAACAACCATCAGGGAGATCAGCGCGATGACGTCGCGCCCCCCGCCGGTGATCAACGCCGACCAGACCTTGGAAATGGCGTTGACGTCGCCTTCCACGCGCTGGATCAGGTAACCCGGTCCGTGTGTCTGGTGAAAGCCGAGATCGAGCCGCATCAGATGCGCCAGCAAGTCCTGACGGATATCGCCGATGGTCAACTGGCTGATCCGGGTCAGCAGCACTTTCTGGATCACGCTCGCCACGGCGCGGGTCAGGAAAATGCCCAGCACGGCAAACGCGACCCACACAAGCGCATCGCGATTGCCGCCGATGAACACCTGATCGAACATCGGTTTCATCATGTAGCTGAGAAAGCCGAACATCGCGCCTTCGATGGACATGAAGACCACCGCCAGGGCCATCAGCCATTTGTAGCGGGTCAGGTAACCGCTCCAGATCCAACGGAACAGCGGCCAGGACGCGGCGATTTTCGGCTCGGTCTGCGCCTGTGGGTCGGGTGTTCCGCGCCCGCTTTTGGCGCGTTCGTTCCGTGGCTCGGGGCGCGTGTCGCTCAAGGTTCGGACCGCGCCATGCTGTGCAGCAGCGCCGCGGTTTCGGCCGGGCTCTTGCGTTGGTCCCAACCTTGCTGAATTTCGCGCGACCGGTATTCCAGTCCGATCCAGTCCTCGAACCCGATATGGCCCGATGCCAGACGGGCCTCGTAGATATCAAGCACGTAGTCCTGCACGCCGGTCTTGGTGAACTTCAGGTGAATGAATTTCAGGCCCAGCTGTTTCTTGGCTTCCGCGACGGGCACGTCCTCGAAAATCAGCTGATATAGGGCGGCCACGAAGCCCGCGCGATCCGCCCCTGATTTACAGTGGAACATCATGGGCTTTTCCGCCTGACGCAACTCTTCGATGACATGCATGAGCGCTTTGCGCGACGCGGCGGACCGCGCGTGCAGTTTTGCCGTCCGCAGGGTCATGCCAAGCCGGGCGCAGCTTTCGCGCGCAAAGAGGAAATGTGAATACTTCTCTTCGCCGCGCAGGTTGATCACCGTCTTGATGCCCATGGCGGCATATTTCTCGAACCGCGCATCCGTCGGTTGGTTCGAGCGCCAGACACCCGGCGCCACGGGCCAGAAATTGGTCCAGAAAACCCGAAGGAACGCATGATCGAAAAGATGATAATGCAGCTTCGAGCGGCGCCGCGCAGCAGGAGTCGAGATGTCTTTGCCCCACGAGCGCCGGAACCGACGTTCGGCCTGTTCAAGTCGGGACCAGAGAGAGGAGAGCATCAGTGCCATCCAGAACCATATGGGCGCGCACCGCCGGGATGTGAAGCGCGAGTTGTGTAGGCGAGGTGCCCGCAATTGGCAAGCCATGGGACCTGCGCGGTTGCGTCACCCTGTTCCGCAAACCACACGGGTTCCTGAAATCGACGGTGTCTCGTTCGCGGTGGCCGGTGTTCCGATGCAAGGCGCATGAGGCACGCGTTCGCCGAGCGCAGAAGGGACTAAGCCCTACCGGTTGGGTCCGGTGGCGCGTTCTGGTGCAATGGCAACTCGCAGGCGACAGCCATGCCATGGTTCCAATAGGAGATCACGCATGCCTGAAGCCGTCCACTCTGACACCCCGCTTAAATCCGCGTTACCCTGAGAAAAACAACGCGCTCTTGCGCCACTGCTCTCGTCGCCGCGGTCAAATGGTCTACTTCCCACGCTTGCGCTGACTCTCGCCTTTGATAGGGTCGTGCAAGCCGTGATTGTTTCCGAAGGATACCCCGATGTCGCTTGCCAACGGCCGCCAATACCTCGCCATTCCCGGCCCCTCCGTTGTCCCGGATGCCGTTCTTCAGGCCATGCATCGCCCGTCCCCGAACATCTATGAGGGGGCTTTGCCCGACATGGTGGCGGGGATGATCCCTGATCTTGCCGCCGTGGCACGAACGAAAGGGCAGGTGGCGATCTATATCTGCAACGGGCACGGCACATGGGAAGCCGCGCTGGCCAATACCGTGGCGCCGGGCGAAACGGTTCTGGTGCCGGCGACCGGGCGGTTTGGACATGGTTGGGCCGATATGGCCGAGGGCCTCGGAATCGAAACGCAGATCCTCGATTTTGGCCGCGCCGCGCCGATTGACCCAGACGCTGTTCGCGCTGCGCTCGCGGCGGACACGGGCCAGAAGATCAAGGCTGTGCTGGCGGTGCATGTGGATACGTCCTCCTCGGTGCGATCAGATATTGCGGCGCTGCGCGCTGTTCTGGACGATCTCGGGCACCCCGCGTTGCTGATGGCCGACTGCATCGCGTCGCTGGCCTGTGACCGGTTCGAGATGGACGCTTGGGGCGTGGATGTGGTCATCACCGGGTCACAAAAAGGGCTGATGGTGCCCCCTGGTCTGGGATTCGTCTTCTTCTCCAACAAGGCCGCTGAAGCGCGCCGCGCGATGCCGCGCGTTTCACGTTACTGGGACTGGGGCCCCCGCGCTGACCCGGAGATGTTCTATCAGTATTTCAATGGCACTGCGCCGACACACCATCTCTACGGGCTGCGTGTCGCGCTCGACATGATCCACGAAGAGGGTATCGAAGCGGTCTGGGCACGCCATGAAGCGCTGGCTGGAGCGATATGGGCGGCTTGTGATGTCTGGAGCGATGGCGGTCCGCTCACGCTCAACATTGCCGATCCGGCCTTCCGCAGTCACGCTGTCACATCGCTGCGGCTTGGCGCGCCTCTGGGAGCCGCGCTGCGACGGTGGACCGAGGAGCAAACCGGCGTCACGCTCGGGATCGGGCTTGGAATGTCGGAACCGGATGATCCGAAGGGCACAGGGTTTTTCCGCTTCGGGCATATGGGGCATGTGAATGCTCCAATGATCCTTGGTTTGCTGGGCGTGGTCGAGGCAGGGCTGGACGCGCTCGACATCCCGCACGGCAAAGGCGGTGTCTCGGCTGCGGCGCGGCAACTGGCGTCGGTCGTCCGTGACGCTTCGCCAAAGACGGTCAAGGTCGCCTAGGCGGCCAAAGGCGCCGACATGCGCTCTGCGGTGTTCAGCCGGCGTCGGGGGTGCCCCGCCCCCGCTGGACCGCGCGTCGGGCGTTGCGCGCGCGCAATGCGCCGAGCCGCGGGATCATGTGGTTGAGCACGGCCGCCAAGACCAGCACCGCTCCCAGCCCCCACATCGCCCACAGCACCGAGAATATCAGCAACAGGTTCACGAACGCCATGACGAGACAGGCATTCGTGTAGTTTTCGACCCGTCCGGGGTGGTTCTGGTTCATCATGCCCTCCACAGCGGGCGAGGGGTTACCCTCGCAGGTGCTGTGACAGAATAGCGCGGATGATGCCGACGTTAAGGAAAACTTGCCGCGCATTCGCATCAAGCTTGCGCGACCGGCGCCATGTTCAGCGCTCGGGCGCAGCGCTGGCTTTGGCGAGGGCCTTTGAGAAAACACGCTCGAAAGCGGCCAGATCCTCGGCTTTGCCCGCAGTGACCCGGATGCAGCGATCCTGTGGCGCAACCCCCGGCATCCGGACAAAAATGCCCTCCTCAATGAGCGCGGCGAGAACGGCGCGTGCATAATCGCCATCGCGGCCGCAATCCACGGTGACAAAATTGGTTGCCGACGGCAGGGTTCGAAGCCCCGCATCGCGTGCGATCCGCTCGATCTCATCGCGCGCCTCGATGACCTCACGCACAACGGCTTCGAGCCACGCCGTGTCCTGAAGCGCGGCAAGCGCTCCGATCTGGGATACGCGGTTCATGCCGAAGTGATTGCGGATCTTGTCATAGGCCTTGATCAGATTGGGCGCGCCAATGCCGTAGCCAACCCGAGCCCCAGCCATCCCGTAGGCCTTTGAAAAGGTCCGGAATCGGATGACGCGCGGGTCGTCCGGGTCGATCTTTGGCTCCGTGCCCTCCGGCGCAAATTCGATATAGGCCTCGTCAAGCAGCAGCAGCGTGCCTTCGGGCAGACGATCGAGCGCCGCTTCGATGTGGATGCCCGAGTACCATGTGCCCATGGGGTTGTCGGGATTGGCAAAATAGATGAGCTTCGCGTCAACCTCGTGCGCCTTCTCGATCAGGGCGTCTATGTCTTCCTTGTCGGAACGATATGGCACGGTGTGCAACGCGCCGCCAAAGCCCGTCACATGGTAGTTGAAGGTCGGATACGCGCCGAGCGACGTGACCACCGCGTCGCCCGGTTCGACCAGCAGCCGAACCGTATAGCCGAGCAAACCGTCAATGCCCTCACCGACGATGATGTTGCCCGGCACGCAGTTGAACCGTTCGGCAAGTGCTGCGCGCAGATCGTGGTTGCTGGGATCGCCGTATTTCCAGATTTCCGAAAGCGCGTCCTGCATGGCGGCAATGGCGAAAGGCGACGGTCCGAAAACGCTTTCATTTGCGCCGATCCGCGCCGAGAAAGGGCTCCCGAGGGCGCGTTCCTGCACTTCGGGCCCGACAAACGGCACGGTATCGGGCAGGGCTTTGATATGGTCTGGAAATCGTGGATTGGACATGCCGTGTTTAGAGCATGAACGCACGGCCCTGCCTAGATGGATTAGCGGATTCCCTGTCGGGCGCCAGCGATGGTCCAGCGGATGAGCCGCGCGGTCAGGTCGTTTCGGGACAGACCGATTCCCATCAAGGATGGGGCGGATTCTGACTTGTCTGTTTCGGATGGGGAAACGAAGCTCAAGCTCTGGCACTCATTGTCCCGTGAAACCGCGCCGGTCAGACCCAGTGATTTGCTTTTGTTATGAGTTTTCGAAAACCTGTGGCACTCTCGACATTGGTATTGGTTAACGTCGGAGACCGTCATGCTTCCCATTCTAGCCCTGGGTCCCTTGGTGGGGATCGGCCTCCTCGCCTACGCATTTGGTCTTTTCGAGGGACCGGACGAAGACGATGACGAGGATCAGGATATTCCGGAATTTTTTGGTCGTGAGACGAATGATAGCGGTGACGATGGCGACGACGATTCTGACGATGCCGGTGACGACGATGACGATGCCGATGACGGCGGCGATGACACTGTCGACGGCGGCGACGACGATGCCGATGACGGTGGCGATGATGATGCCGATGACGGGGGCGATGACACCACCGGCGGTAGCGACACGATCGAAACTGTCGACGGCGCCATCGTCAGCGGAACCGGAACGAGCGGCGATGACGTCCTGATCGTCGGCACCGGAGAGACAGCCACCGGGGGCGCCGGCGCGGACACGTTCTTCATCGTTGACGAGGAGGACGGTGACTTCACCCCGGCCAATGGCGCCACGATTACCGATTTCGAAAGCGGCACCGACCGGATCGTGCTCTCTTCCTTCCCCGATACGGAGCCGGGCACGCCGGAACGGCTGGATGTCTATGACTGGGATGTGCGTGCAGATGGCGTGGCGCTCACCCGTCAGCCCGAAGGGGCCGACCCGATTGACCTGGTGTTCCTCGAAGGCGTGACGGCACCGCCGCCCGAAGAGGATATCGGCCAGCGCATCATCATTGGCGAGGATCCGTCGCCTGCACTCGACATCGACGGACTCAGCGATGTGTTCCCGGCGGTGGGCACAAACTTTGTTCTGCGCTTTGACGGCACCGCTGGCGACGATACCGTGGATTACGATAGCGGGACCACCACAGGGTTTTCGAACGATTTCAGCCGCTTTGCCGAGGTTGATACCGGTGACGGTGCAGACGAGGTCGATTTCGCGGGTGCCCGCATCGATGCCGATCTTGGCGCTGGCGCGGACACTTACAATGGTCGGACGTCGATCCTCGCGGGTGAAGTTGACCCGATCGAGAATATCGACGGTGGCGATGGCAGTGACACGATATCCGTCGGTGAGTCAGTGATCGATATCATCGCCGGGAGTGGCGACGACTCCATTGACGCCGGTGGCGTGGTCTCAGGGCGCATTGACGGCGGTCCTGGCGAGGATGCGATCATCGTCGGCAAGAGCGCCGATGCCGTTGCCGCTGGCGTGACGGATCCGCTGACGGTGTTTGGTGGCGCCGGCCCCGATGCGATCACGGTGGAGATCGACCGCGATGTCACCACCAATTACGACCCGCCGATCCTGGCCGATTTCGATCAGGCCGAGGATCGTCTCGTGATCTTCCTGGATGCCGGCTACACCGGTGCGGGCGAAGTCACGCTTGAACAGCGCCCCGGGGGCGGTGGAACCGGTGTCTTGCTTGATGGCACGGTGATTGTCGAGGTCGCAACGTCCTTGACGGACACAGCGGCGATTGCGGTGGCAACGGTCTGACGCCAGTCTGCGCGCGTATCTTGAGACCCGTCGGCAGAGAATGTCGGCGGGTCTTTTGGTTGGGAACGGGGCCGGGGCGTTTCCGCAATGTTTGTGTCCTGAACCGTGCCCCGTGACTCCGGCCACTGCGGCTCTCCGGGCAGGCCGGAAGCCTCTTGCCTCGTGACACGCGTGTGTTGCGCCGCGCGGAAGCCGGGGCAAGGCGTTCGAACGTCGCCAAGCCGCGTATATGACACGGATATCAGACTTCCTGCGACGCGGTGACGGGGGGGTGCGTCTGGACCGCCTGAAGCCAAAGCGCATCGATCCTGTCGATCTGTTCGGTCGAGAATTGGTCTTGTTCGTCCCAATAGCGCCCGGACTCGACAAAATACTGCGCCCTTTTCTCGGCCTCGATGACAGCCGCGAAGCGGTCCTCGTCGACTGCAAGCGGTGCCGTGTGATGAACCCCCACCTGTTCGATACGGATCGGGGGAAACAATGTGCGGCTTTTGGCGCTGGGCAAACGGTAGCAGGCACATCCCCTGCGCGCCGCATGGGCCATGAGTCGGGCTGACTTGGCTTCGAGATTGCGCAGGGTCACATCCTGGCGCAGAGGATCTGCCGTTCCTGAGCCGTAGAAATGCGTCCGGCCCGAAGGTGGATAGACCATGTTGCATCCGGCAAAGATCATGGCGGACGGTCTCAGCGCATCCAGCGCCCAATATCCCGCGGTAAAGGCCATGGTGCCGCCGGCATACACGATCCCGCCAAAACGGTTGTTTGCGGGCACATAGGTTTCCGACCCGATCGCAACTTGGCCCGGTCGGAGCGGCCCCGGCCCGCGTTCAGCAGGGAAGTCATCCGGTGCGATATGGTAGTCCCAATCGTCGCGAACGCTCCATGCGTTGTTGATCGCAACGATGGCGTCCAGCTGCGACCGGCCAATGGCGCGACAGGCTATCACGTCCGGTGCGCTGCCCATGATAAGGATTGTCCGCGTCATTGGTCTCTGCCCTGGTGCCATTTTCGCGGTGCAAGAATACCGCGCTGCGTGAGACTGGTTTGTGATGCCCCCCACAACTTCGGTGCGACCTAGTCGTCAGGGGGCAGACGACCAGTCCGCGCGCAGGATAGCAAGCCGATTGTTGCGAACCAGCCGCGGTTGGGCGCCGGGCATTCAGGGCTGGCGCGTCGCAAAGGCGGTGATGACGGCACACAGCACAAGGTTTCAGCGCTCTGAGGCAGAAGCGGCGCATCAAGAGGCACCACATGATCGGTTTTGTGATATAGCAGAAAAGCGGTGCAGCGCGCAGTCATCAAGACAGGCGCATCGCACGCGCAGTGATGCCCGGGGCTGTCCGGGCGTGAAAATGGACGCGTTCAGGAGACGGTTTTGGAGACGATCCACCTCACGGTCGAGATGATGGTCGTGCTCGGCCTGCTGCTTTTCACCGTCGTCCTGTTTGTGTCGGAGGTGGTGCGGATCGATTTTGCCGCGATCCTGGTCATGGTTTTGCTCGGTCTGCTCAGCCAACTGCCGGGCTTGGGATCTCTGGCCGATGTCAGCCAGCTCTTCGATGGTTTGGCGTCGAATGCGGTGGTGTCGATCATTGCGGTCATGATTATCGGTGCAGGTCTCGACAAGACCGGTCTGATGAGCAAGGTCGCAGCCCTTATCCTCAAGCATGGCGGCAAGTCCGAAGCCCGGATCGTTCCGATTATTTCCGGGACGGTGGGGGTCATTTCGTCCTTCATGCAGAATGTGGGCGCGGCGGCGCTTTTTCTGCCCGTCGTGAGCCGGATTGCGGTGCGCACGAATTTGCCGTTGAGCCGACTGCTCATGCCGATGGGGTTTTGTGCCATCCTCGGGGGCACGCTCACGATGGTGGGCTCGTCACCGCTGATATTGCTCAACGATCTGATCGCTTCGGCGAACCAATCCTTGCCGCCCGAGACACAGATGCCGCCCTTCGGGCTGTTTTCCGTCACACCGATCGGTGTGTGTCTCGTGACGACCGGTATTCTGTATTTTGTGTTCTTCGGGCGCTGGGTGTTGCCCGGGGTGCAAAAAGGCGGCGATGCCACGAGCGGCACGCCGATGAAAGACTATCTCAAACAGATCTACGGGCTGAAAACCGACATCTTCGAGATCACCATTCCAGACGGGCATCCGGTCGCCGGGCAAACCTTTGACGATGTGATTCAGAAATACCACGTCTACATCATCGGAAGCGCCTATCGCGGGCGCACGTTCTTTGCGCCGGTGATCCAGACAAAGATTACAACACCCTGTCGGCTCGCCGTGCTCGGGCGTCGCAAGGAGGTTGAGCACATGGCGCGCGATGCGGGTTTTGTGCTGCACGATCGGCTTGATGTGTTCGCCGAAGACTACGCCCCAACAAAATCCGGCGTGGCCGAGATTGTCATTCCGCCGGGATCATCGGTTATCGGGAAATGCGCGCATGACCTTGTGTTCCGAAAAACATATGGCGCGAGCATGCTTGCCATCCACCGCGGCGAGGAAACTCTGTCGCTCGTTGCCACCGAAGACCACGAGCCGACACAGATTGGCGAGGTGCCTTTCCGCGCAGGCGATACACTCGTGATCCTGTCGACATGGGATGCGCTGACACGGTTGAGCCGCAACCGGGATTTTGTTGTGGTGACAACCGATTACCCGCAAGAAGAGCTGCGTCCGACCAAGGTCGGCTGGGCGATCCTGTTCTTTGCGATCGCGTTGGGCTTGATCCTCCTGACCGATTTGCGGCTGTCGCTATGTCTGCTGACCGGGGCCGTGGGCATGATCCTGACGGGAGTCCTCGATATCGACGATGCCTATGAGGCGGTAAGCTGGAGCACGGTGTTCTTGCTCGCCAGCCTAATTCCCCTTGGACAGGCCGTGCAAACCTCGGGTACGGCGGGTTGGATCGCACAGGAAATCCTTGTGCTGCTTGATGGCTGGCCGATCTGGTCCCTGCAGGCAGGGCTTGCCATACTTGCGACGGTCTTCACGCTGATCATGTCGAATGTGGGGGCGACCGTGTTGCTGGTGCCGCTTGCGGTGTCGATCGCAGTGGCGGCCGGAGGCGACCCGGCGCTTTTCGCGCTGACGGTTGCCATCTCCACCTCCAACTCGTTCCTGATCCCCACCCATCAGGTCAATGCGCTCATCATGGGGCCCGCGGGGTACAAGGTGACGGATTTCATCAAGAGCGGCGGCATCATGACAATCCTGTTTCTCGTGGTGTCGCTCGCGGTCATGAACTTGCTATACTGATCAGGGCCAAGGCGGTTTTGCCGTCTCAGCGCCAGTGAGGGCACGCATGAGCAACGCGGTGCTGTGCAAAAATGCGGGCGTAGTCGGGAGCCAGCGGCATGCCTCTCTGCCATCGAGGGCGGCGCGGGTCCGGCTCCTGCCGCTTGCGATGCTGAGCCCCACGTGCTGCGCTGTCCCGGGCATGACAATCGGGATTGAGCGCAGAGGGGAATCGAGTTAGCTAAAGAGCGAGGAGGCGTGCGCCGTTGCCAATTGGACGCGATTTGGCGTTTCTTTAATGGTGGACTGTCGAATAGGCGCTCATTTTGACCTAGAGTAAGCAAAGCCTGAGTTATTGTACCGGCTCTTTGCGTTAGGCGAGGGAATTTTGAATTGTTGACCCGTTATACTTCAGTGCTCATCAGTGCCTCCGTCGGTGTGGCAATAACCGCCGGCACCGCGATTGCCGGCGAATTGACTTACCAACCACGCAATCCGAGTTTTGGCGGCAATCCCGGCAATGGCGGTTTTCTTCTGTCGATCGCCAATGCGCAACGCAATGCGACCGCACGCGACTTTGACGATAGCTCCGGGTCTGGCAGAGGGAGCGTGGATACCGGGGAAAGCGAGACCGACGCGCGCGCCGAGCTGTTCGTGAGGCAGCTGGAAAGCCGTTTGCTTTCGGCACTGGCCTCAGAGGTGACCGAGGCGATCTTCGGGACGGACCCTCAGGACAGCGGGCGGGTCGAATTCGGCGATACCACGATCACTTTCGAGCGGACGACGGATTCGATTACGCTCAATATCGTGGATGTCATTGCGGGGACGACGACGACAATCACCGTCCCGCAATTGGTAACCAATTGATGGCAGGCACGCCGGGTGTCCGGATTTTGGATAACGATCAAACCTTGTGAATGAGCGGGCAGAAACGGCCATGAAATCAATAACCTTTCGAAAGCTGGTTGCGGTCATTGGCGCCACGGCCTTTCTCGCCGGATGCGATATTCAGCGGATCTACGAAGGGCCACAGCTTGCAAGCGTGGGTGAAATCACCGAGCAGAACCGTGCCTTGCGGGCCGTCGCTCCGCCAACCTCGCGCAAAATCGTTGCTGTCTACGAGTTCCCGGATCTGACCGGTCAATACAAAGAGCGCGACAACGTGCAATCCCTGTCGAGAGCCGTGACCCAGGCCGGAGCGCCGCTGCTCATAAAGGCGCTGCAGGATACCGGAAACGGCAGCTGGTTCTCGGTGCTGGACCGCGCCAGTCTGCAATCTGTCGTCCAGGAACGTCAGATCATCGAACGCATGCGCGAGCAGTATCGCGGCGAGCAGTCTGTCGATCCGTCCGTGCTTGGTCCTCTGATGCATGCCGATATCATCATCAGCGGCGGCATTGTTGGGTATGATACCAACATCGAGACAGGTGGTTTCGGCGCCCGGTATCTTGGGATCGGCGCCAATACCGAGTGGAAATACGATGTTGTCACCGTGAACCTGCGCGCGATCTCGACCTCGACTGGCGAGGTTCTGGCGAACGTGCTGGTGCGCAAACCGATTGCCTCCTTCCGGACGCAGGGCGATGTCTTCCGCTATGTCGAACTCGACAAGCTCCTTGAGGTGGAGACCGGAATTGCAACGAACGAACCCAAGCAGATCGCGGTGGAACAGGCGATCGAAAAGGCGGTTCTTGCGTTGATTGCGGAGGGCGCGATGCGCCAGATCTGGGGCTTCAAGGACAAGGGCTTTCAGCAGGTCTATATCGACAATTACCGCAAACAACTCTTCAACGACGACATCCCGGCCTCTGCCGGCTATGCCACGCCTCCGAAATCGCGCCTCGGGGTTATTCCTCAGACAAGGCCGCGTGTGCGCACGCGCGTGGCGCGGGCCCCAGTTGTTCGTGTTCAGCAGGCTCCGCGACCGCAGGCAGCACCAAAACCGCCCGCGCCCCCGCCTGCAGGCTCCTCGGAAGAGGCCTTGGGTTAAACCGCACGCGAAGCGGGTTTTTCAGAAAACACTGTGGGCTTAAACGCGTTTTAAGACCTGATGGTGTCTTTTGCTTCCACGTTAGGAAGCAAAAGACACCACGATGATCCACACAAACCATGTGACTGACCGCCTGTTTTTTGGCTGGCTCATTGTTGCGACCTGGCTCATTTTGGCGCCGGCTGTTGCTCTTTCCGAAAGCAGCGGGCTCGCGACACATGAAAACACTTTGTTGCTTCCGTCGGCGCAGAATGCTGTGCCGAACACTCTCTTGATCGATCAGGGCAGCGCTTCGGGCAGTAGAGTGGTGTTTGAGGATGATCCCGCCTCGACGAGATCAGGGCTTTCGCGAATTGAGGCCGGCCGTATTCTGCAGTCGGGCTGGAACCATCTCGCGGAACTCTCGATTCTCGGAACGGACCATCGATTTGCGGTGTCACAAACCGGCGTGTCCAATCAGCTCGGCCTGTTTCTTGCGGGGCGATCTCAAGATGTTGTAATCAAACAAGGAAGTAGTGGAAATATCGCATCCGTTTCCATGTCGGGAGCAGAGAACAGAGTGGTCATTCAGCAGGATTGATGATACTTTCCAGTCGGAGGGTATATTAATGCGAAACCTATTGATCATTCCTTTGACAGCGGTCACGGCGGGTTTTCCGTATCTCGCACAAGCGGATAATAATGCGATAATTGTCACGCAATCCGCACCTGATACTCTGAGCGTCGGCAATACACTGATCATCGACCAATCCCTTGCCGACGATTCCGTCGTATCCGGTGTGCTTGTCAGCAACCCGGTTATTGTCCCGCCCGTCGCTGCGACCACCGGACCCGCGGCCGACGCTCCGCTTGCGCTGGTGAACATCCCTCTCGAATTCGACACCTCGGGCGGCGCTCTGCAAACCGGCTCCGGGAACACGGGCAACATCACGGTCTCCGGCACGGGCGGTCGCGCGGGCCTTTTGCAGGATGGAAGCTCGAACTCGGCCATCATCGTGTCTGGCGGAGACTTCGCAACAACCCTCGTCGCGCAGTTTGGCAGCGGAAATTCAGGTAATCTTACTATAGCCGGAAGCAGCGCCTTCGGCGGCCTGCTTCAAAACGGCGACAGCAACACAGGCAGCGTCTCTGTGGAAGGACGTGACGCTGGCGGCATTCTGGCGCAAATCGGAGACGGCAACCAGACAGAGCTGTCGGTTTCTGCGCTCGATAATGCAGTGGTCTCTTACACCGTGGAGGGCAACAATGTGTCTTCTGTCGTGCCCGCAAACGTGTTCAGCACGGGCGGTGGCGCGGTGACTATCGTGCAGCGTTCGATCACCACGCCGTGATTTCGGGGTTTCACATGGTCCGGCGGGTCGGTCATGAGTTCTGGATGTGGTTCGGCGCAGCCTTTTTGGTGGCGTCCAATGCCTGGGCAAGCGGAATCGGGCATGTCGATTTCACTGTGGAAGACGAGACCTTGATTGTCGCAGCGAGCGTCGAGGGCACAGACCCTGGCCCCGTAAAAGCCGAGTTGCTGCTGGAAAAACAGGATGCGAGCGGCAGCGCAATCATCCGTCAAACCCGCGACATTGAGACAAGGGCGGGGGCCTTCGAAGCCTTTGGTCAGATCAAAACCTCGATCCGAGCGCCAGGATCGGTGCATGTGACCCTGATCCTTCGCAATGAAAATGGCATCATTCATAGCCATGACAGCGTATTTGACTATCCCGACGACAAAGAGTGACAAGGCGAGTGAGAACGATGAAGAGCAAAGTGGCACGTTGGCTGTTGGCGGCTGTCTCTGCTGCAAGTGTTTGGTCTGGCGCGGTCGCAGCCCAGTCCCAGACCGAGGTTGTGAATGCATTCTCGGGGGAATGGTTTGTCTTTGACTCGTCCTTCGGTTCCAACGGATCAACGTGCCAGTTGGTCCTGCAATCTGAAGCGATCAAGGATGAGCCTCAGGATAATCCGAGGCGGTCTCTTGTCACCCGGAACTGCATCGACGCTGTGAGCCAGGCCAGTGCGTGGAAAATCGTGGACGGCAAGATCGCTGTTCTGACCTCTGATGGCGCGACGCTCGCAGCGCTTGGGGGTGTGCCGACCCGCTTGACCGGTGAGCTGTCAGTGGATCCCGGCGCCATGATTGTCGAACGCGCAAATGGTAATCCGGACACAATTGCTCTGACCGCGGCATTGCGCAAACATGGCTGTTACTATGTCGGATATACAGCCGAATGCGCCAAGACACCGGAAACGCGCCCGCCGGAATTTGAAGAGGGTGCCGCAAATATCTCAATCCTCACCACGCTTAACGTGCGGAACCAGCCGCGGCGGGACGCACCGATCATCGGAACCGTGCCGCCGGGAGCAGAATTGACGATCGACGCGTGTTTGCGCGCCTCTGACGGATACTGGTGCCGCGCCTCCTTCGGAGAGGCTGTGGGGTGGATGGCCAAATCGGCCATTCGTCAGAGCGAATGGCCCGTGATCACCTTCACAAACGCGCTTTAGCGTTCGGACCGGTCTGTCCTCATCTTTCGCGAGGCGCTGTGCGGCCGAAGATATACTGTCCGGTCCGATGTCGAGCCACCCCAGACTCGTCGCTGACGGCTCCAAAGGAGCAAGTCAAAAAGAAACGCCCGCTGTCCTGAACAGCGGGCGTATCGTTTGCGTCTGATCATTCGTCGGCGCGATCAAAACCCCGACGACCGTGTTCTTACTGTATGATGCCAGCGTTGTTGCCGTTACCGATCTGCGCGTAATCGCCGATGTTGCCGTTACCCGTCTGCACAACCGCCGCCTGATTGCCGTTGCCGAGGGTAACGCCCATGATCATGTTGTTCAAACCGAGCTGATCAGTGGCGAAGGCGTTGAAATCGCCCGTGATCGTCAGCGTGGTGCTGTTGTCCTCGCCATCCTGGAGAATGGTCCCGGAGAGATCGTAAACGCTCAGAGCGGCAGCAGTGCCTGCATCCCCGGTCAGATCCCGGATGCTGCCGAAAATTCCGCCGGACCAGCCGCCATTCGCAATTCCGTCAATTGTCAGCGTGGCCGTATTGCCCATCCCGATCTGATCGGTCAAAGCAGAGTTGCCAGAGCCATTCACGAATGTCTGCGCGGTATTGCCGTCGAAATCCTGCACGATGGCGATTTCGTTCTCGCCGATCACCGGGATGCCGCCCATGATATCGATGAGGGCGGTGTTGTCGTTGCCGAACTGATCAATGACGTAGTTGTTTCCGTTGCCGTTTATCACCACATCCGCATCGTTCCCGTCACCGAACTGTGCGACGATGGCACCAGTCAAACCAAGCTCATTGGCATCAGCAGGGCCGCCCGCTGACAGGCCGGACCACCCATTCAGGTCGCCGACGATCTCCACATCCGCATCATTGCCTGCGCCAACCTGAGCAATCGCGTTCACGAGGTTGCGGTCACCATTCTGGATCGCGGTTGCGTCATTGTCGGCACCAATCTGATCGATCAGCCGAACAAGGTTGGCATTCCCGTCCTGATCAACAGTCACTGCATTGCCAGTGCCGTCCTGAAAGATCCCGCCTTCGTCCAGCGCTGCCTTGTTGGCATTGTACTGCGACGCCCGCAGGCGGAAGGCCGGTCTTGCATCACCGATCACGTTGGTGCCGCCGTCCAGCCGCCCAGGGCTGACCGCGGTTTGCGTCACGGTGATGGTGTTGTCCGAGCCGCCGGTGTTTGTCTGCTCGATCACGGCAATGACGTTGCCGCGATACGCACCCGCCCGGTCGGTCGCTTCCTGCAGGATTGTTGCGGAGTTGCCGTCGGTCTGGGTCACGACATTGATGTGGTTCCAATCGGACGATTGTTCGATATCCAGAGCATTGCCCGCGCCGATCTGGTCGATCCCTTGTGCGCCGCTTCCGGCAACCGCGGTCGTGGATGCGCCCGCCTGGTTGTCGTCCCCGGATTGCAGGATATCGAGGTTGTTGCCGTCACCTTGCTGCAGAATTCGAACGCCACCGACGTCGGCACCGGCGTTGTTGTCATCCCCTGATTGCGTGATCAAGGCGGTGTTGTTGGATCCGTCGGTATCGATAAATGCTTCGTTGTCGTTGGCCATCGCAGCGCCAACCGTCAACGCAAGGGCTGATACCGAAGAGCCCGCAAGTTTCAAAAAGGTCATTTGGTCATTCACTCTCAATCTGGTAACGCGCGTGACGCATGGGCTGCACACGAACAGGGCTAAACCACAGGAAATACCCTGCGACGCGCCCGCCATTACAATCTCGACGCTCCGTCAAAAACACGTCCCTCGAACCGTTGGATGCGACTCGTAAGGCGAATTGCGTCCTGTCAGCTCCGTCACAGGCATCTGGCTGGAAGGTGCACTCCAGCAAAAACAAGTGTTTTCCATTTGAACGCCGGGTGGCAGCACCGGAGCATCGAGGAGATCGCATATGGCAAGCAGCGCGCACAGCTTGCCAGAGATTCGTCCTCTCAATCAAGTTTTTTGTTAATTTTAGTTAACCTCTTCGCATCTGCATTGGGACGATTCTCGCATAGTGGAAACACTGTTTCCGTTTGGAAAACATATAAGAACGCCCGGCGCATTCGAGGCAGAAATAGAGGGAGTGGCTGTTTTGTATGTGACTTCAGCGGTTTGTAGGTTTGAAAGACATTCCGCCATTGGAATTTCAGGTGCGAGATGGCTGCCGATAACAAGGATGCCTGACAGCGCGTTTCCGCAATGGACGTTCTGTGATTCTCAATGGGTAAATTGATCAATTGAAATTGGCTTGTTCCCGCTAACAGGCGCGAAAATGGGTCTCTCCAGAATGCCGGGGATCGGGATCACGTCCTGCGTTGACGGGCATTCGGACACTTCGGTCTGCATTGGACTTGTTTGTGGCATCACCCAAGCCTCTCCGACACGGTGATTGGCGTCTGGGCTCATGCGGGAAGGCGTTTGGCGGACCCATACGCTCAACCAACAGGCGGCTGATGGCATGGCCGTCTCGATTCTGTCGCGAATCCGGATCGGCAAACAGGTTGAACGCGATGAGGCGGCACGCCAATACGCGCCAATATCGTGTTATGCCGGGCTTGGTTTCCGTGAAGCGCGATGCCGGGCAGGTTCTTGCGACCGGATTATCCCCCCGGGATGATTGCCCGTCAGGGATGCGCCGCTTTCGACAGGCGCGGATGGCTTGCCGGGGGCAGAACCGGTCGCGGACATCGCGGGTCGTCTGTCACCCGACTTTCGCAAGAACCGGTTGGCGATAAGGATGTTTCCAGAGTTCTCCGAAATGCCCCGAGAGGCCGGCCGATCCAAACGGACGGCTCTTGCGGCCTTCGCGAGGCCCGGTTTGCCCCGATTTTTGATGATCGAAACGGCATAGATGAAAAATCCACGGCGACGCCAAATGGGGCTGGTCGCCGCTGGCGGCAGGGTGGACAGTTCCTCAATCCATAAACAGACCAAGAGGCGTCGACCATGACCATGACAGGGGCACTTGCCGACCCGGACCAGCCTTTCGCGGTTTTCCGGGCCCTCGAAGACCAAGTCCGCAGCAGCGTCGGGGTGCGATTGTTCACTCTCATGCAGGTGGACCACGACCGCGGTGTGGCATGGCGTGCCTATTCCAACATGCCGGAGGCCTATCCGACCAGTGGGGAAAAGCCGATCCCGGAAAACATCTGGACCGAACAGGTGCTGGTTCGGCGGGAAACCTTCGTGGCCAACTCAATCGACGAGATCGCCGCGGTCTTTCCCGATCATGCGCTCATCCAGTCGCTCGGTTGCGAAAGCTGCATCAACATTCCCGTCGTGATCGCGGGGGATGTCGTCGGCACGATGAACTGTCTTGATGTTGCCGGGCACTACACGCCCGAAAAGCTGCGCGCGGCGGACGCTCTGATCGTTCCGGGCGCACTGGCGTTCCTGCTGTCTCAGGCCGGTAGCGCGTCAGGCTGATGCCTTGTTTTTCCGGCTTCGGAACGCGGGTCGACAGCGAGACCGTGGCAGCGCTCTCTCGCTTCGGCCAGCGGTGAGAAACGGTTGAAACAGGCAAAACTTGATCGGATTCCCAAAAGGCGCGATGCTTGAGGGGCCGCCGGTGCCGTTTTCTGGTGGTTTTACGAACTGTTTTCGGGCGGCAAGTGCAGCGTCCTTGCCCCCATACCGATTTTTCAGGGGGAGACTGCCATGCCGATCGTTTATTCGCCAGACGCGCCGCCAACGGTGGTCAACACCACCACCGAGCAGAACCAGTCGCGCCCCGAAATCGTCGCGCTTGAAGGGGGCGGCTGGGCCGTCGCATGGACCTCTCTTGTTGATAATACACGTCGTGAGGACGTGTTCGTCCAACAGTTTGATGCGGATGGAGACCCCGTCGGCGGTGAAATCCTTGTGAATGATCAGACCGCGCAGGTGCAGCGCCTGCAGGACATCACCGCGCTGCCCAATGGCGGGTTCACGGTGTCTTATGACAGTTTCGGACTGGATGGCAGCATCTTTGCCGCCGCTGGCCGGACCTTTGATGCGGCGGGCAATCCGGGTGACGAATTTCTGTTCAACGTCACCACCTCCGGCAGTCAGTCGGGCGGCAAGATTGCGGCTTTGTCGAACGGCTCGATCGCCGCCTTGTGGAATTCGGGCAGCGTCATCCGGGTAACCGACACGGCCGGCGTTGGTGGTGACGAGGTCGCCTATGACCTGCAATCGGTCAGTTCCATCCCCGGCCCGGACATCGCGGCCCTTGCGGGCGGCGGTTTCGTGATCACCTATCCGCGCTGGATCTCGACCGGACAATTCAGCTCTGTTGCGGATGTGATCGCGCAGCGCTTCGATGGGGCAGGCAACCCGGTCGGCGATGAAATTCTCGTCAATACATCGCTGCCCGGTTCGCAATACGTGCCCGCCGTTGCCGGTCTCGATGGTGGCGGGTTTGTGGTCGTCTGGTATTCCGACTCGGATACCTCTGTTTCCGGTGTTGACGCAGCGGGTGTCGTCGGGCGGGTCTTTGACGCACAAGGCGCCCCTGTCAGCCCCGAGCTGCCGATCAATCAAGCCTCGGATGTCGGCGATGCGCCGCGTGTTGTTGCGCTCAATGACGGTGGTTTTGCGGTGAGTTGGGACAGCGTCGGGGTCTTTGTAAATCAGCAGCTGGTGGTCGAGGACGGGATCTACCTGCGCCTCTACAGCGCCGATGGCACGCCCCGCGGTGACGAGGCGCAGATCGGTGGCGGCATTCAATCCGATCCGGAAGGCGTTGTGGTGAACGTGCAGCGCAACCCGGTTCCGATTGCCGCATTGCCGGACGGGGACGTGGTCGCCGTGTCCGGCAGTGCCGAGAGGGAGATCATCCAGTTCCGGGCCAGCCAGGTCGAAGTCAATACGCCCACCGACGGGAACGATACACTGACCGGCACCGACGAGAATGACAGCCTGAACGGACAGGACGGAAACGACACCATTTTTGGTGGATTGGGCGACGACACGCTCGAAGGCGCCGCGGGCGCGGACGTTCTGGATGGGGAAGAGGGCAATGACCTGCTCGAAGGCGGCGGTGGCTCGGATGATCTGTCTGGGGGCACCGGGCTCGACACGCTGAACGGCGGCTCGGACAACGACACTCTGGATGGGGGTGCAGGGGACGACTCGCTGTTTGGCGGGCAGGGTTTTGACGTGGGCTTCGGTGGGGATGGCGCCGATACGCTCGCGGGGTCGAACGGGTTCGACAGCTTCGAAGGGGGCGCGGGCGATGACCTGTTGCGCGGCAATTTCGGCAACGACACGTTGATCGGGGATGCGGGCAACGACACGCTCGAAGGCGGGCTCGGTTTCGACAGTATGAGCGGCGGGGACGATGACGATTTCCTTCAAGCCCGCGACGGGTTCGACACGCTCGAGGGCGGCTCCGGCAACGACACCCTGCAAGGCAACAACGGCAATGACAGCCTGTCTGGCGATGCGGGCGAGGACCTTCTGGTTGGCGGTCTTGGGGCGGACGCGCTGGATGGCGGCGCTGGCGACGACACGCTGCAGGGCGCCAATGGCTTTGATTTGTTGTCCGGCGGCGCGGGCGATGACCTGCTCGAAGGCAACTTCGGCAATGACACGATGGATGGGGGCGCCGGAAATGACACGCTGCGTGGCGGGATCGGCGCGGATACCTTCGTTTTCGCGACGGGCTCCGGGAGCGACCAGATCAACGATTTCCAGAACAATATCGACACGGTGCAGATCGATGCGGCGTTGATGGCCCAGAGCGCCCCTGTGGGCGACGACCTGCGCGATATCGCGTCTGTTGTGGAGGGCAATCTTGTCCTGACCTTTGAAGGCGGGGCAACCTTGACCTTCCTGGGGCTGACCAATGTTGCGGCGCTGGTCGATGACGTCACTTTCGTCTGATTGACACCCGCGCACATCGTCTGGCGCGCCTCGACGCGCCAGCCCTTCGGGTGTGTGCCGTCGGAAAGCGTGCCGCCTTCACGCCGGATGCGCGTGGTGAATGATCCACCGCGGATGGCGCCGTCCGAAGGACAAGGCGCTCATGTCTGTGGCCTTGAGTGCCCCGTTGCGTTCGTGCCAAGGGCCGAGGATGAGCGCGAGGATTGTCTATGGCAAACGCATGGGCGGAGCCCGGGTCTCGTGATGCCGCGTGCGAAAACTGTAGACACAAAGGGCCGTTACAGTCAGTTTGACAGCAGGCGGTCGTGGTAAACCGCAGTCGACATTACTCTTTTGACCTTTCTTGCTGGAGCCTGCCATGCCGGTGTTCGGAACTCTCATCAACGATACCCAACCGCCAAGCTTCACCTCATTCGGCAACACGGTTGCAGCGATTGGGGATATAAACGGCGACGGCTTCGGTGACTTTGCCCTCGGTCTCGCGGGCTTTGATGCAAGCGGAACCACGAGCGGTGGGACGTATTACTCTTCTCCCTTTGGCGGTGGTGTCGCTGTTCTGTTCGGATCGGCGTCGGGGCTGCCACCCACCGTCGATGTCGAAGCGCTCGACCCGGCCGATGGCTTCATCATCACCGGTGGGCCGCTCTATTCCGCGACGGGATATGACGTCGCCGGAGCGGGTGACCTGAATGGGGATGGGATCGATGATGTCCTCATCACCACCGAGGGAAGACCATTTGGCGATGTCTTCATCCTGTTCGGGTCGACCGCCCCCACCTTGAGCCCGCAAGGGCACGTTGTTCTGGATCCTGCCGCATCCAACGTCACGCGGATCGAGGGCACGCAGACCAACAGTCTGGAGGACGCGCGGGTCTTCGCGGTTGACGATTTCAACGGTGATGGATTCAGGGACCTTGGCCTCGCTCTTCCCGATGCGCCCGTCGCGTTCGGCTATACGACCTACGGATTCAGCTACAGTTTTCCCGGACCGGGAGAGATAGTCCTGATCGCGGGCAGCGACAGCTATTTCGCGCTCCCCATCGACCTCGACGCGCTGCCAAATGGCTCTCTTGTCCTGACGAACCCCGGTCAGAACTACTACCGCCAGGAATACTCCCCGACATATTTCTCGGCGCAGAACGAAGCCCCCCGAAACCCGACATTCTTTGGTGCAAGCGTTGCGTCGGGCGGGGATTTCAACGCAGATGGGTTTTCCGATACGATCGTGGGCGCGCCGTTTCTCGATCTGTCCTACCTGATGTCAGGAACCCGCTACAGCCCCGGTGGGACGCCGACATATACATATAGCTTTGCTCAGAATATCGGGGATGTCGGTGCGGCCTATATCTTCTTCGGGACCGACACCAATCCGGGCTCACGCGACGTGACGGCTCTGAATGGCACGACCGGTTTTACGTTTCTGGGGGCGGATCGGGACGATCGCGCGGGTACGTCGGTTGACGTCATCGGCGATTTCAACGGCGACGGGTTCGATGACTTCATCATCGGAGCGCCGGGCGCAACCGGATCGCAAGAGATCCCCTCCTCGTATACAACGGTCACCTATCCCGGAGGCTACAACCCGGTCGATCCCGGCTCAGGCACCTATACCCTCGTCTACAGTCCGGCTTTCACGTCTTACGTGCCGGCTGGCTATACCCGCTATGGGGCACCGGCCCCTGGCCAGTTGGCCTATACATACACGCGCCCGGCCTATTCGACCTACTTCCCCGCCTATGGCGGAAATTTTGCCCGGATTCAGCAGACGATCACGGTTTACACCTACGCAACCGTGACACGCGCAGACGCCGGTCAGGCCTATGTGATCTTCGGCACGGCTTCGCCAATGCCGGCCGAACTCACCGCCGCAGACCTGAATTCCGCGACAGGGTTCATTATCGGGAACGGCGTCCAGGAGGGGTTTGTCGCACTGGGTCGGTCGGTTGCGGGGCTGGGTGATGTCAATGGTGACGGATTTGACGACATCGCCGTGGTCGATGATCGGGTCATTCTCGGGGCAAGCCGCTTCGATGCCGACATCAACCGCGTCAACATCATCTTCGGGAGCGCGACCGAGCCGATGGAGACCGTCGTGGTCGATGACCTTGATGGCAGCGCCGGCTATCGCGTCGTGCTCAACCCCGGCAACGGGCTTTCGTTCAACGATCTCGAATTTGTGGATGGTGGGGACATCAACGGAGACGGGTTCAGCGACGTGATCCTGTCCCGCACCGACGGGTATTCATCTTACACATCAAATGGCAGCGTCCAGTCCTATACCGCCTATTCGGTGGCTGCGCGCGTCTTCTCCGGCGGTTCCGCAGACCGATGGGCCTATCTCGACGCCTTCGACGGCAGCGAGGATGGTACGATCTACACGTCCTATTTCGGCTCCAACACGTTCATTGGCGACATCTATGCCGACCTCAAGACCGGAACAGCCGATGCCGATACGATTGTCGGACTTGGTGGCGACGACACGCTGCTTGGTTTGGGCGGCGACGACTCGATCTTTGGCGACCAGGGGCGCGACTCGATCGAGGGCGGGCTCGGCGACGACGAGTTGGATGGTGGCTCGAATTTCGACATCGTCAGCTTCGAGAACAGCGCCACCGGCGTGACCGCCAACCTGGCCGCCGGGCTGGCCTTTGGCGAGGGCGCCGACACGATC
>NZ_JAFMPQ010000043.1 GCF_020667845.1 Cognatishimia sp. F0-27 | reverse complement strand
CGTCAGACCCACGTCAGACCCACGTCAGACCCACGTCAGACCCACGTCAGACCCACGTCAGACCCACGTCAGACCCACGTCAGACCCACGTCAGAGACGTGACCCGAGTCCCTGTCTGGACGCAAGGCCCTCATCGTCGACTTGAAGGGTGCAATACCGCCTGCCGTTGAATCCGCTCTGCCCGCCTTGGTCTGCGGCGTGCCCGCGTCAGTCACCTCAGTCAGATCCGCCACCGCGCGGACGAGCCGCTGTTCGTCCCGTTCAGGCACAGGACGACGGTCTGCCTGTGCCGGGCCGGTCGTCGCGCAGAGGCTTGCCGATAATCGCCTCGCAACGCCATCCGCCGGCACAGTGGCCGCCACTCCGATCAGACCCGAGTCCGTTTGGGCGCCCCCACTGCCGCGCCCGACTGTCGTGGACCGACAGGCGCGGGTGTCCGTTGGACAGGTGCAGTGGCGCGGGTGTCAGTCGATCCCGAAGATCACGGCGTAGTTCGTGGTCGCGCCACCGCGATTGATCACTTCGATCACGTGATCCCCCGACTGCCAGAGCTGACCACGATATTCATTGTCGGAAGAGACCATGTCGAGCAGGAAGGACCTGTCCGGGTTGAAGATCTGGTAATACAGGCCCGGTCCCTGCGCTGCGACGCGCACGTAAAGAAACTGCTCGTTCGCCGCGCCCAGCACGTAGCGGCGCGAGGCTCCGGGCGCCAGCGACCCGGTCAGCTCGGTGCCGGTCGTGCCGGAGGGAAAGCGCACCACAACCGTCTCGGTCTTATCACCGGAGCTGGCGGAGCCACCACCACCACCGCCTGTGCCAGCCGAGGCATCGCCGCTGCCCTCGATCAGAAAGTCACCCGCGGCCCATCCTTCATTGCCGGGATCGGCCAGCGTCGCCACGCGACACCAGCGGCGGCCTTCGGCCATCCGGCAACCGAGGTTGCGCAGGTTTTGGCCGTTGTTCAGCCTGACCACCACCGCGGCCCCGGCGGACGGCGCGGCGCGCAGGTTCAAACCGCCACCCGATGTGGACACCTGGTAGAAATCCGGACCACCCTGCAAGCCGTCGGCGTAATCGGCCTCGACCACGGTGCCGGTCTCTCCCGTGATGCTGATCGCAAGGCTGTAGTCAGAGACCTCGTCGCGGCGCGCAGCGCTGCGCATCATGTAGACCGAGATCGTATAGTCCCCCGACACCGGCAGCGTGGCGTCGTACAGATTGAGGTCGGGCACACTTTCGCCGATCATCTGGCTCACCGCGAGCGCCTCATCTCCCGGACCGCTGCCGGGCGCGTAGACGTTGAAATAGGTGGCGAGGTTCGACGGGTCCAAACGCACCTGCATGCGCTGACCGGCTTCTGCTCCGATCTTGTAGAGCACGTTTTCGTAGCCGGTAATTCTGCCCGCGATCGTGGTGCCGGAACTGCCGGCGTCAAAGCGGACCTGTTCGGTGCGCATGTCATTTTGCGCGATGGCGAGGGCGGGCGCGCTCATGGCAAGAGCGGCGCTTAGCAGGAGGGACGTAATTCTCATGGCGAGGACTCCGTAATCAGGCGTAAGTGAGACCAGCGCGCGCACAGACGCCACAGCGCACCAGCGGTCAGGTGTCTTCTCTCGCGCGCTCCGCGACGTCGAAACGCGGGGTGCCACGCGGTCGGGTGCGCAGGAGGCAATGGCCCCGCGGCAAGGATGCGCCACCTGTCTCATGGCATATCGGCCTCTGGACCCTGGCGCGTGCCTTGCGACCCGGTCGAACCGCAAGGCAATCATGCGTGCGCGGCGGCACGGTGGTTCCCGGCTGTGGCGCGCCCGCCGAGGGGCCGCTTCGTGCAGCCACCCGCAGACCGTTCTGGCCGGGAACGCCTACATGCCGTCAGGCGAGAAGCGCACGGCGCCTCAGCAATCTCCCGCGGGCAGCATGGTCACGGATTCGTACCGCCCTTCGGAAGTCACGATCCGGGCGCAGGCACCGGTTGCACGATTGAACCAGAACGTGGTCAGCCCCTCTGACCGGATGGGTTCATAACCGAGGTTGCGGATACCCATCTCTGCCTGTCCGGCCCGCGCACCTTGAAAAGAGCTCAGATCGGACGCGCTGCCGACCGCGGGCTGACCGACGGGCGCTGCGGCCTCTTCGACGCAAGCGGCAAGCGGCAGGGCCGCGATCAAGATCGTGACTGCTTTGAAATTCATGAGTGTCCTCTTTGTCCTTTGTGTGAGTGGTGCCTTCAGGGTATCGCGCCCATTTTCGGATGGAGACGCGACACTTTGAACGTGTGACCGACCCCGTCGCGACACGCAACGAGGTGTGCAGTCATCTGACCAGGCGCGCTTTCCCGCGCGCGCGGCGCCTTGGCCCACTTGCACGACACGACGCGCGATTTTTCGCACTTGACCTTCCATCAACTGGAAACCCCATATCGTTCTCCGACCCTGTCAGGGCCTGACCGCCTTCGCGGTCTTGCCCATGACCGACGCCACATCTTAGGATCGCCGATATGACATCCATGACCCGACGCCATTTTCACCGCGCCATGCTCGGCGCTGCCATGGCCACCGCGTTGCCCACAGCCTTGCGCGCCGAAAACGCGCCCGTCCTGCATGCCCGCACCGGACAGGCGCGCATCGCGCCGCCCGAGTACCCCGAGACCCGGATCTGGGGATATGACGGCACCGTGCCCGGACCACAGTTGCGCGCGCGCCAAGGTGCGCGGCTCACCCGCGCGTTCCTCAACGATCTGCCCCAGCCGTCATCGGTGCATTGGCACGGCATCAGGATCGAGAATGCGATGGACGGTGTCGCGGGCATGACACAGGACGCAACCCCGCCGGGCGGGCGGTTTCTTTATGATTTTGCGCTGCCGGATGCGGGCACTTATTGGTATCACCCCCATAACCGGACCTTTGAGCAGATGGCGCGCGGTCTTTACGGCGCGCTGATCGTGGAGGAGAAGGCCGGCGCGCCGGAAGTTGATCTTGACGATGTGTTGCTGCTGGACGACTGGCGGCTGACCGATGACGCACAGATCGCGGATGGTTTCGGTGCCTTGCATGACCGGGCGCATGGCGGGCGGATCGGCAACTGGATCACCGTCAACGGCGACGGAGCCTGGAGCCGCCGCGTTGCGAAACACGAGCGGATGCGCCTACGGCTCGTGAACACGGCCAATGCTCGGATCTTCACGCTGGAGACGCGCGGGCTTGCGGGCTGGGTCGTGGCGCTTGACGGCATGCCGCTCGACAGGCCGCAACCGCTCGACCGCCTCACGCTTGCGCCGTCGCAACGCGCCGATCTGATCGTCGATGTGATGGCCGAGGAAGGCGAAGAAGCCTTTGTGGTGAGCGTCGAACGGAGTGGCGGCTATGCGGTGGCCGCGTTCGAGGTAGCAGGGGTTGCACGCCCTGCCCGCCTCGCCGCACCCGGTGCCCTGCCCCCCAACCCGGTCCCTCCGCTGGGCGACCTCGAAACGGCCCGGCGCGCCGATCTGCGCATGGAGGGCGGAGCCATGGGCGGCCTCGGGAGCGCAATGCTCGACGGCCGCATGATGGACATGCGGGAGATGGCCGCGGCCGGCAAGGTCTGGGCGTTCAATGGCATGGCCGACATGGGCGACGTGCCCCTGATCGAGGCCCGGCTTGGCGAAACGGTGCGGATTGCCATGACCAACGACACCGCCTGGCCGCATGGGATGCACCTGCACGGCCACCATTTCCGCAGGGTCGACGCGGATGGCACCGTGGGCCCGTTGCGGGACACAATCCTGATGCAACGCAACGAGACGGTCGAGATTGCCTTTGTCGCGGACAATCCCGGCGATTGGCTCCTGCACTGCCACATGCTCGAACATGCGGCCAGTGGCATGATGACATGGCTGCGCGTGGTGTGAGACCGCGGGCCGCCCGCGATGGCGTGCAGAGGCGGCATGGGGTTTCTTGCGCAGCTCGGATCGGGCCACGCGTGGGCCCCTCGGATGGCAGCGCGCACCGCGCAGTCCGGGTGCGCAGTCCGGGTGCGCCGGCAGGGAGTGGTGAATGCAGGGACGGCCCGGAGGATGCGCGGGACGGCCGGGACCAAGTGGACAGCCGGGCACCGGCGGCACGTGCTGCCATAGCCACCTTGAAAGGACCCAGATGACGGAATTCTCGGCCAATCTCGGCTTTTTATGGACGGATCGTCCGTTGCCGGACGCGATTCATGCGGCCCACGCCGCGGGGTTTGCCGCGGTGGAATGCCATTGGCCCTATGACACTCCAGTGCAAGAGCTGCGCGCCGCGCTCAAGGCCACCGGGCTGCCGATGCTCGGGCTGAACACCCGGCGCGGTGCGCCGGGTGAGAATGGTCTGGCGGCCCTGCCCGGTCGCGAGACCGAGGCCCGCGCGGCGATTGACGAGGCCATTGCCTATGCCGACGCGATCGACGCGCAGGCCATTCACGTGATGGCAGGCTTTGGCGATGGCCATGCCGCGGCGCAGTGCTTCGAGACAAACCTCGCCTATGCCGCCGCGCGCACCCGGCGCACGATCCTGATCGAGCCGCTCAACCGTCACGACGCGCCGGGATACTTCCTTGCGAGGACCGATCAGGCGCGTGGCATCATCGCGCGGATCGGCGCGCCGAACCTCAGGCTGATGTTCGATTGCTACCATGTGGGCCGGACCGAGGGCGACGTGATCACGCGGCTGACCGACCTTTTGCCCATCATCGGACATATCCAGATCGCCTCGGTGCCGGACCGTGGCGCGCCGGATCATGGCGAGTTGAACTATGCCGCGATCTTTGCCCATCTCGATACGCTGGGATGGCGACGCCCGCTCGGGGCCGAATACCGGCCCGCCGGACCAGACGCGACGTTTGACTGGATGCGCGCGCTTGGCTGAGCCCGCGCGGACACAGCGCGCCTTGCCCGTCCGGTGCCCCCCCTCACAACAGCGCCGTTACCAGCAATGCGGCGCTGCTCAGCACGCCCAGAACCGGGATCAGCATGGGCACGCGGAAATGGTCTCCTTCCGCGCCGGACTGCCGTTTCAGGGCGATGAGCGACAGGTTCACGAAGATAAACACCGTCAGCACGATTTGCGCCGTATATCCCGCGAGACGTTCGATCGGCACAAGCTGGCTCAAGGCGATGATCGCGACCACAACCAAGGCGGTGGCGACAGTGGGCGTGCGGGTGCGCGGCGACACGTAGGACAGGCGCGCCGGCAATTGCCCCCGGTCAGCCATGCCATAAAGCACGCGCGAGGCCATGATGATCTGGATCAGCACGCCGTTGATGGTTGCGACCACCGCCACGGAAGAGAACGTCGCCTGAACCCATTGCGGCGCGGCGGCAAACACAAGGCCCAACGGCGCCTCGGAGCCCGCCAGCGCCTCCAGCGGCACGGCATGGAGCACCGCCGCAACGACCGCGATATAGACCAGCGTTGTCACGACCAGCGTCAGTCCGATGGCGCGTGGCAAAACGTGGCGCGGGTCGCGCGCCTCCTCGGCGATGTTGACGATATCCTCGAACCCGACAAAGGCAAAGAACGCCAGAACCGACGCGGCGGCGATCCCCGCCCAATGCGGCCCGGAGAGCGGCGGGACCATCGCCGCAAGCGGTGTGCCGGACGGCTCTGCAACCCATGTCGCCCACAAGACGACGCCAAACAGCCCGCTTATCTCGATCACGGTAATGACGGCCGCCGTCGCCACCGATTGCGTGATCCCCCACCATGCCAGCGCGCCCATGACAAGCACGACCAGCACAGCCATGAGATCGGCGCGCAACCCGAGAAGATCGGCAAGGTAGCCCCCGGCCCCGATCGCGACAGCGGAGGCGGAAACCACCCCCGACACAGCCACGGCCAGCCCGACGGCCTGCGCGATCCGGACCTTGCCGAGACCGGCCGCCACATAGGCCGCGGCCCCCGCGCTGACCGGCAAGCGGGTCGACAATTCCGCGTAGGAAAACGCGGTAAACCCCACCACGATGGCCGCGAGGATGAAGGCCACCGGCGCAAAGGCGCCCGCCATGGCAGCGGTCTGTCCGACAAGCACATAGATCCCCGCGCCAACGGTCACGCCCAACCCGTAGAGCGTGACAAGCGGCAGCGACAGGCTCCGGTTCAGAGCGACATGGGCCGGTGCATCGGTCGCGCGGTGGCTCATCCGGTCACCTCGCGGAAAGCAGCCGGCGCGACCCGCACCGAGGATGCGCGCGCGACAGCCAGATGCGAAGCCGCCACCACCGGCCACCGGCGCGCGACGCACGGCACAGGACCCAGCCATGCAGGCCGCGCCGGTTCAGGAACTTGGTCATTTTTCCCCCGCTGAAGGCGTTTCCCCAAGGCCGACGGTAGGGCTCCACGCTTGTCGGGTCATTGCTCTGGATCAATCCGGGCTCTGGATCCATCAGGGCTCCGCAAAGGACGGTCCGCAAAGGACGGTCCGGGGGGCGATCTGTCTGCGCGCCGGGCCAAAAGCCACCGACAACAGCGGCCCCGGATCGCTCCCTCAGCCCGCAACCGCCCCGTTTGACACCGCGCCCACCGTGCGGGCGAAGGCCCGCACCAAGGCCGACGGCACCTCTTCGGAGCGGCTCATGATCCCCGCCGCGCCAACGGTTGCCGTCATGTCAAGTTCCAGCGCCACCATCCGGCCCGCGGCCACGTCATCAGCGATCACTCCGCGGCTGATGAACCAGACAAGCTCCGGGTCGCAGAGCACCATCGCCCGCCCGAAAGATGAGGATGTGGTTTCGATCCGGTTCTCGAACAGGGGCACGCCCTGCGCGATCAACATCCGCGCAATCAGCGGCCGGATGGCAGAGGATTGCGGCGGGTAAAGCACCCGATAGCGGCTCAGCGCCTCGAATTGCCGGATCCCGGCCGCCGCGCTGTCGGCGCGACAGACAACGACCACCTCCTCGGCATGCAATTGCCGAAAGCTCAGCCCGTCCATGGTTTCCGGCCGGCCCAGTCGTCCGATCACGAGATCGAGCGCACCGCTGCGCAGTTGGCCGGTCAGCGCCTCGTGCGGGCCTTCGACCACTTCGAGGATGGTATCGGGGTGCTGCGCGAGAAATGCCTGCGTCGCGCGCACCAAAAGCCCCGAGGCGACGCTTGGCAGCGCGCCGATGCGCAACCGTCCCGGAGCGGTGCGGTCCGCCTGCACGCTGCGCAAGCCCTGCCGGAGCGCCGCGGTGCTCTGCTCGGCGAATTGCAGGAAGACTGCGCCCTGATCGGTGAGCCGCACCCCGGCCCGGCTGCGATCCATCAGAGTCACGCCCAGGATGTCCTCCAGATCCTTGAGCGTGCGCGAAATGGCGGGCTGGGTCAGGTTGAGCCGCTCGGCTGCGCGCTTGAGGCTGTGCTCGCGTGCAATGGTGCTGAAGGCGTCGAGATGACGAAACTTGATACGGCGATCCATTCAGTTACCTGTTGTGACAATCATAATGCTCAATAACTCATTTTTCATGTCGCTGAAATTATGAAAAACACGGAATGGCAGGAGGAGGTGACAAGGGAGTGCGCCGCATGAAAACTCAAGTTGCCATCATCGGCGGCGGGCCTTCGGGGCTTTTGCTGTCACAGCTGTTGCATCAGCATGGCATCGACAGCGTGGTCCTCGAACGCAAGACGCGGGACTATGTGCTCGGGCGCATTCGCGCGGGCGTGCTCGAACAGGGGCTCGTGCGGCTGATGGAAGAAGCCGGCTGCGCGGACCGGCTGCATGCGGAGGGGTTCACCCATGACGGCACCCAGATTTCCTATGGCGACGAGATGTTCCGCGTCGACTTTGCCGCGCTGACCGGCAAGCCCGTCGTGGTCTATGGCCAGACCGAAGTGACCCGCGATCTTTATGACGCCCGCGAGAAAGCCGGCGGCGCGCTGGTGTTCAATGTCGAGGATGTGGTCATTCACGACGCCGAGACCGACAACCCGCGCGTGACCTATCGCGTGGGCGGCAAGGCCGAGGAAATCCGCTGCGATTTTGTTGCCGGCTGCGATGGTTTCCATGGTGTCAGCCGCAAGACCATCCCGGACACCGTCCGCCGCGAATACGAAAAGGTCTATCCCTATGGGTGGCTCGGCATCCTCAGCCGGACCCGGCCCGTCAATGACGAGCTGATCTATGCCAATTCTGAGCGTGGCTTCGCGCTGTGTTCGATGCGCAACGAACGCCTGAGCCGCTACTACATCCAATGTCCGCTCAGCGACCGGGTCGAGGATTGGAGCGACACGGCGTTCTGGGAAGAGCTCAAGCGCCGCATTCCCGCCGATCAGGCCGCCAGGCTCGAAACCGGTCCCTCGATCGAAAAGAGCATCGCGCCGCTGCGCTCCTTCGTGACCGAACCGATGCGCTGGGGGCGGTTGTTCCTGTGCGGGGACGCGGCGCATATCGTGCCGCCCACCGGGGCCAAGGGGCTCAACACCGCGGCCTCCGACGTGCATTACCTGCACAACGCGCTGCGCGACTATTACGCGTCGGGGTCCAGCGCGGGCATCGACGCCTATTCGGAGAAGGCGCTCGCCCGCGTCTGGAAGACGGAGCGGTTTTCGTGGTGGTTCTCATCGCTGATGCACCGCGCGCCGGACCAGACGCCGTTCGATCACAAGATGCAGCTGGCGGAGTTGGCCTTTCTGCGGTCCAATCGGGCGGCACAACAAGCCATGGCGGAGTGCTATGTCGGATTGCCGTATTGAGACCGCCTCAACCGGACGCCACGCGCAGCACGAAAGGATCACAGACCATGACCGATCGCTTTGAAACCGGGATGACGACGCGCCGCGCCGTGCTTGGAGATGCCCATGTGAACGGGGCCGAAGCCGCCAAGACCGGGTTCGACGCGCCGTTCCAGACCCTGATCACAGAAGGCGCCTGGGGCACGGTCTGGGCGGATGATACGATTTCCCGCCGGGAGCGCTCGATGCTCACGCTGGCGCTGCTGGCGGCGACCGGCAATTTCGACGAGATCCCGATGCATATCCGCGCCACCGCCAATACCGGTGCCAGCCGCGATGACGTGATGCAGGCCTTTCTGCATGTGGCCATTTACGCCGGTGTGCCGAAAGCCAACCACGCCATCAAGCTCGCCAAGCAGACCTTCGACGCCATGGGAGAGACATCATGAGTGCAGCGGCCGCCTTCTATCAGCGCAACCGGGACCGCCACCCGCCCGCTCTGACCCCCGCCTACAAAACCTCTGTTGCGCGCTCGCCGCGTCTGGCACGGATCAGCCTCGACCAATCGGTGGCGGAAATGACCGGCCCGACCTTTGGCCATGATGACATCGGCCCGCTGGATAACGATCTGATCCGCAACTACGCGCAGGATGGCGACCCGATCGGAGAGCGGATCATCGTGCATGGTCGCGTGCTCAACGAAAACGCACGCCCAGTGCCCAACACGCTGGTGGAGATCTGGCAAGCCAATGCCGGAGGCCGCTACCGGCACAAGAAGGACACCTATCTCGCCCCGATTGACCCCAATTTCGGCGGCTGTGGCCGGACCATCACCGATGCCGATGGCGCCTATGCCTTCCGGACAGTCAAGCCCGGCGCCTATCCGTGGCGCAACATGGTGAATGACTGGCGGCCCGCCCATATCCACGTCAGCGTGTTCGGCACCGCGTTTTGTCAGCGGTTGATCACGCAGCTCTATTTCGAGGGAGACCCGCTCATCGCGCGCTGCCCGATCGTGCAGACCATCCCCGATCCGGACGGAATCGACGCCCTGACCGCGCGGCTCGACATGAACGCCACGATCCCGCTCGACACCATCGCCTATCGGTTCGACATCGTGCTGCGCGGGCGCCGCGCGACGATGTTCGAAAACCGGCCCTGAACTGGCCCGCGCCGGCGTGGAGCCACGGTGCGACAGTCCGGGGTGGCGATAGCCGGTTTGGCCCGTGGCGCACGCCCTCGGGATCCGGCCATGCCCGCCCCCGCTTTAGAGACATGCCTTCGATGAAAGACAGGACCGCCCCATGACACAGCCCTTTGACTATCTGCGCGAAACGCCGTCGCAAACGGCAGGCCCCTACGTCCATATCGGCCTCGCACCGGGCGCGGCGGGGTTTGACATCTACGACCGTGAGCTGGGCTGGGATATTGCCGGGCCAAACGCGAAAGGCACGCGCATCCGCATCGAGGGGCTGGTCATCGACGGCACCGGGAGCCCGATCAAGGATGTCATGCTGGAAGCCTGGCAGGCAAATGCCGCGGGCCATTACGCCCATCCCGAAGGCGGCGGGCCGGTCGAGGAGGGCTTTCGCGGCTGGGGCCGTGTCATCACCGATTTCGAAACCGGCGCCTGGGGCTTTGACACGATCAAACCCGGCTCTGTCCGCGATGGATCCGGCAAGGTGCACGCGCCGCATATCTCGCTCTGGATCGTGGCGCGCGGCATCAATCTTGGGCTCAACACCCGGCTCTATTTCGACGATGAGGCCGATGCAAATGCCGCAGATCCGGTGCTCGGCATGATCGAATGGGAACGGCGGCGGCCGACGCTTATTGCGCGCCGGACAGAATCGGACGGCAAGCCGGTTTACCGCTTCGACATCCGCATCCAGGGCGAAGACGAGACCGTGTTCTTCGACATCTGATCCCCGGCACGGCGCGCGCGGCAACGATGGCGCGGGTCGCGCTTGAGGCCGCTGCGCGCGCTCGGGGCACTGATCGTGCGGGGGGGCCGTGCGGCCCCGACTGGAGCGGCACCGCCACAGCTCACGCAGGCGCGGGCGGCCTCCAACCGTCATTCGCGCGGCGGCGCCGCAAACAGGCGCACAGCCACCGGTGCGCCGAGGATCACCACAAAGATCCGCAGGACGTGATGCGCCACGACGAAGGCCACATCCGCCCCCACGATCAGCGCCAGCACCGTCAGTTCCGCCTGCCCGCCCGGCGCGAAGGAGAGCAGCGCCTCCATGCCCGGCGCAAGACCCAACCCATAGATCGCCTCGACAAAGACCACGGTCAGCACGATCAGCAAGACACAAAACCCAAGCCCGGCCACCAGATCCCGGCGCACCTCCAGCATGGTGATCCCGGCATATTTGCAACCGATCCCCATGCCGATGAAAAATTGCGCTGCCCAGATCGCCTCTGCCGGCGGGCGGTGGTGTAACAGGTCGGTCATCGCGAAGGCACCCGTCAGCAGCAGCGGACCAAGGATGGACGCGCCAAACATGCCCAGCTTCTTGGCCAGCCACCATCCCGTAAGCCCGCAGAACACCATCAAGGCAAGCTCGTTGAGCGGGACATCGGCGGCGGGCTCTCCCGGGGGTGCGGTCAGATCGGCCTGCCAGATGCCTTTCATCAGGAAGGGCAGGCTGACCACGATCACAAGCACACGGGTCGCATGGATCAGGCTCAGCGTCCGGACATTGGCCCCCGCCTCCTCGCCAAAAAGGATCATGTCCTGAAGCCCGCCCGGCATGGTCGCGTAATAGGCTGTCGGGAAGTCATAGCCGCAGACCCGCTGAAAATACGGCACGCCCACAAGGCCGATCGCCGTCACCATCAGCGGCACCAGCAGGAGGGTCGGCCACATGGCCGGAAAGCTGCCAAGCACCGCCGGGGTCAGCGTCGCGCCGACCGCCACGCCAAGGATCGTGCGCATGGCCGCGTTGAGCCGGGGCAATCCGCCAAGCGGCACCCGCAGCAGAGCGGCCAACAGACAGGCCGCGATCGGACCGAGCAACCACGGTAAAGGGAACGCAAGCGCGTGCCAAACCGCCACCCCGAGCCCGGCCACGCAGAAAGCCGTCAGCACCGGGATCATGCGGGCATGGCCTTCGGGCGATTGCGCCGCGCGGGTCGGGTTTGGGCCTTCGCATTGGCCCGGTCTGGCTCCACACCGCCATCGCGCGAGGGCGCGAAACGAGCGTGATGCTCAGGCACTACCGCTTGGGTGCATTCGGTGACGGCAAAGCTCCGAAGGACCAGCCGATGCAACGTGGTGTTGAGCCTGTGCGCGCCGCCCTGCGCAAGCTCGCGAGCCCGTGCGATACGGCTTTCCGGGATATCTGACATGAAGCCTGTCTTTGGTATTCGGCTGTATACAAAACGCCTAACGGAGCCGCAGCGGCATGTCAAAGACGCGCTGCATGTCCGGGGTCGCGCAATCGCGGCGGGCGCGTTTTGGACAGCGCCGACGCCGATACCGGGCACTTGCCGGTCGATCCGGTCCGACCCCAAGGCGCCGCACCCCTACGGCGCGACCGGAGCGCCGCGCAAAGCCCGGCCTCGCGCGTCTCGGCCCTGCCCGTCTTGGCCCTGCTCGTCCCGGCCCTGCCCGACCCGGCCCTGCCCCGCCCGGTCCGTTGCCGTGGTGCCGTCTCGGTCCGGTCGTGACGGGTGCGCCGCTATGGCAGCGCCGTCTAGGCAATGGTGTTGGGGCAGTGCTGTCGGGACAAATCGGTCGGCAAAACGCTGTCGGAGCAAGCGTGGCGCGGCAAGGCTGGTGCGGCAGGCGCGAAGGCGCGGGATGCGGCCTCCATCACCACCGGGCTTGCCTTCTGCGGCCGCCGCACCGCATGCTCAACCCGCCACAGCCCCGAAATACAAGGACGAGACAGGCCATGGACCGACGCCGGATTTCACAGGGATCCCCCTTCGAACGCGAAATCGGGTATTCCCGCGCCCTTGTCGATGGCGACATGATCTATGTCTCAGGCACCACGGGGTTCGATTACGCCACCATGCAGATTTCCCAGGATGTAGCCGAACAGGCCGCGCAAGCCTTGCGCAACATTGCCTGGGCCCTCGCGCAGGCCGACGCCAGCCTCGCGGACGTCTTGCGGGTGCGCTATATCCTGCCGGTCGCGGAGGATTTCCCGGCGTGCTGGCCGGTGCTGCGCGCGCATTTCGAAGAGATCGGCCCGGCCGCCACGATGATTGCAGCCGGTCTGTCCGATCCACGCATGAAGATCGAGATCGAAGTCACCGCGCGGCGCCGCAGCCGCATCCCGTCAGAGGCGCGGCCCTGACCGGCACGCGGCATGCGGAACGCGGCACCTGAGGCGCGGCCTCGGGTCGCGATGCACAATGTCCCCTGCGATGCGCAGCAGCCGATCCGCGCGGAACGCGAGCCGCTCAGGTGCGGGCCGCCTCGAACCGCGCCCAGGCCGCTTCGAGCTTGTCGATGTCGAAACCGGGCTCACGCGCCGGGCCAAGAACAATCGCCTCATTGGCGATCACCGTTTCGATGGCCTGCTTGAGATCGGGGAGGACGTCCACCGGGATCACCAAGGCCCCGTGCCGATCCGCGTGAATCAACTCATCCTGCGCCACACGCATGCCCATGATGCTCACCGGGGTGCCGATGTCGACCACATGCACGAAGCCATGGCTCACGCCGATTGATCCCGCAAGCACCGGAAAGCCCGCGTCGATCACGTCGAGATCCCGCATCACGCCATTGGTCACGGCGCCCGCAAGGCCAAGCCCCTTGTGCACCGCCACATGCACCTCTCCCCACCAGCCGGCGATGCAATTGGGGTAATCCACATCCTCGACCACCGCCGCCGTCGGTCCGGTTCCGCCTGCCATGGAACGGAAATAGGCCATGCGGCGCGCACGGATCACCTCCGCCGGCTCGTTTGGCGGCGCAAGGCCCGCAATCCTTGCCGTGCGGGCAAAGCCCACGATCGGCGGGTCGCCGGGCTTGGAATGCTGCATCGTGCCCCGCGTGAAGCGGTTGAAGCCCCGCCGGCCCTGCGCCACCTCGATGGCATTGCAGACCGTGGGCGTGTCGACCGAGCGCAGCAGTGCAAGCAGGTCGTCGGGGATCAATGTGTCAGCCATTCCTGAAGCATCCTGTTGGTGTCGTCGGGTTGTTCGAGCGTGGGAAGATGCCCCGCGCCCTTTATGATGCTGAGCCGCGCACCATCCACGAGATCGCGCATCAGCCTGTGGCGCTCCGGGGGACAGAGCCTGTCATCCTCTCCGCAAAGCACAAGCGTCGGAACCGTGACCGCACGCAGGGTCGCGCTTTGGTCGGGCCGGTTCTGGATGGCGCGGGATTGGGTGGCAAAGACCTGCGGCCCGAGATCCTCGGCCATCTGCATGCACAAAGCGAGGATCGCGTCGCGGTTTGGCCCGTCGGTGAGGTAGTTGGGCTTCATCTCGTCGCGCATGACCGAGCGCAAACCGCCCGACAGCACGGCGCGCACCTGCGCTTCACGGATCGGCGCCTTTTCCGGGGGATCGGCCAGCGGATTGGTGTCCAGCAGCGCAAGGCGGCTCACCCTCCCCGGGGCTTGTCGCAGAATCTCCATCGCGACGATCCCGCCCATGGACAGGCCCGCAAGCGCAAACTGCGGCGGCGCGAGACGCAGCACCGCGTCGGCCAGCCCCTCCATCGTGTCAGAGCCGGTGAGCGGCACGGTCAACACCGCGCGTTGATGCGAAAAGGCGGCAATCTGCGGCGCAAACAACCGCCCGTCACACATCATGCCGGGCAAAAGAACCAAGGGCTCCTGCATCATGCCAAGGGCATGGTCTTGCCGGCCGGATCATCGGTGCGCCGCACCCGGTAGAGGCTCGCCTCGCCGGTCATGGAGGGCGCAAGCGATCGCGCCACGCCAGCCGGGACAAGACAGGTATCACCCGGCGCGAGCACGGTCTCCTGCCCGTTCCAGCCCAGGCGCCAATGCCCCTTGACCGGCAAGAGCACTTCCGGCTGCGGACAGCGATAAGGCTCGGGCGCCAGCGAGCCACGAGACAGAAAATCCGCCTCGAACCCCGGCCTGTCGCGCAGAATGGCGTCCGCCCCGATCACCTTGGCCGGCTGCCTGTCCGACAGCGCCATGAGATCGAGATAGCGCGCCACGTAATGCGGCACCACCTGAGCCGTTGTGGGCTCGGCGCGCTTGGCCAGTTCCTCTTCGGACATCAGCGGCATCGGGCTGACATTATGCGGCAGGGTTTCACCCTTCTTGCTGTCATAGAGAACACCGTTCTCGCCAAGGATCAGACCGTGCGCGGCGGCTTCCTCGATCACTTGCGGTGCCCACAGCACGCCGCCACCGGCATCGTCACCACCGAGAAAGGCCATGATCATCCCGTAATCGGTGCCGATATTCTCGAAGCCGCGAAACATGCCTGTGGGAATGTTGAAGATGTCGCCCTCGTTGAGCACGACCTCGCCCGCGTCGCCCCACCGCCCCCAGAAGAACCGCCACCGTCCCTTGAGCACAAAGAACGCCTCTGCAGTGTTGTGATCGTGCAGCGAGTTGCGGCATTTCGGCGGCTGGCCCGCCGCCCCGATGTTGAAGCCCGGCGTGTCGCGGATATGCACATGCTGGTCCGGGCTTTCCGATACGCCACCGCCGATGATGGTGAAGTTTTCCTTCTGGTCGGAGCCGGGCGTATGGGCGTCGATGAATGCGGTCTTGCAGGGTTTGAGTTCGCCGTAGCGGACGATGCGTGGCTGGGCGTCTATGGACGTGTCGTGAGATGTCATGGCGGTCTGTCCTTGTGTCGAAACGGTGGGATCAAGTGGCGTGATCCGCGCCGTTCGGTGGGCGCAGGTTGAGCCGTCGCGCGCGACGGCTCTGGCAAAAGACATGAAACCGGCGCGTGGCCGTGGATTGCGTCAAGCCGCGCGCGCGGCAGCCCCGGACGACCCGCGCACGGCAGACGGCCTCCAGAGACGTCCGGGCAGCGCCGGAGGGGTCGGCGTAAAGCTGTTCAAGGCTTGTCATCGCACCAGCCTTCCGGGACACGCGCGCTGCCACGCACGATCAGTGGGCTATCGATTTCCACCCGCCCCTGCGGCATGGCCGCGTCTTCGATCATCCCCAACAGCATCGATACCGTTTCGGCCACCATCTGATTGACCGGCTGGCGCAACGTGGTGAGATCGAAGGTTTTCCACGCCGCCATAGGCACATCGTCATAGCCGACAACGGACACATCCCCCGGCACGTGCAGGCCGAGCTCGCAGCGCAGCGTTTCCAGCACCGCAAAAGCCATGTGATCATTGCCGGCAAAGATCGCGTCGGGCGTCTCCGCTGCGTCGAATAGCGCCATCGTCGCATCACGCGCCATGTTCCGGCGATAATGACTGTCGATGATCGCAAAAGGCGACATGCCGTGTTCGGCCAGACCGTCAACAAACCCGCGTTGCCGGTCGCGCCCGTTGGTGGAGCGTTTCCAACCGGCGATATGGGCGATCCGCTGATGTCCACCGGCGGCAAGAAACCGTCCCGCCAGCCGCCCACCGTCGTAGTTGGCCGCGGTCACCGAAGGCAGGGAGCGGTCGTCCTGTCCGCGGTTGAAGAGCACGAAGGGCATGTTGAGATCCTGCAACCGCGCGGTGAGCTTGTTCGACATGCTGGTGGAGGCAAGAATGATCCCGTCCACCTGATGGGCGATCAGACCGTCCACCACACCGTCGACCTCTTCGGCGAGGTTCTGCGCAAAGAAGACCATGACGTGATAGCCCCGCGCGCTGAACGCTTCCGACAGTTTTTGCAGCGCCTCGGGGTAGAACGGGTTCTTCAGATAGGCGAGGACAAGCCCGATCGTGTAGGACCGGCCCGTGTTGAGCGAGCGTGCCAAAGTGTTGGGCCGGTAGCCAAGTTCGCGCGCGGCCTCCTTGACCCGCTTGACCTTGTCGGGCGATACCCGCGTGCCGGGCGTGAAGACACGGCTCACCGTCGGCTGGCTGACCCCGGCACGCTTGGCCACTTCCGAAGCCGTGATCCGGGTATCGCTCATGTCCGCGCCCGCCGGTGATCCGCTGCGCCCCTCTGCGCCCGGTCGATGTGGCGCGCGCTCTGGCACCCATGCCGCCGCCAACACCGCACAGGCAGAGCCATGCCGCGACGAAAGGTGCAAGCCTGCCCGGTGCCCATCCGCTCAGCGCCCCAGCCGGTTGCCGCTTTCGGGATCGAAAAGGTAGAGATGCTCGGGCGCGAGCGAAATGCTCACGATGTCGTCCTGCTCCTTGCGCAGATGCCGGTCGCCCTTGGCGATCACGCGCTGCTTGCCCCATTGCACCGTCAGCAAGGTCGCCTCGCCGGTGTTCTCGAAGGCATAGATCCGCACATCGATATCCCCCTGCCCCGCCTCGGATACCTGCATGTCATCGGCGCGGACCCCGAGCACCACGCTGGCGCGGTCCTCCGCACCGACCTTGACCAGCCGCGTGCCACCCGTGGTCACGAAGTGACCGTCCTGCACAGAGCCATTGATCAGGTTCATCGCCGGGGATCCGATAAAGCCTGCCACGAAAAGGTTCGCGGGATCATTGTAGATCTCGTCCGGGGTGCCAAGCTGCTGGATCACCCCGTTCTTCATCACCGCCACCCGGTCCGCCAGTGTCATGGCCTCGATCTGGTCGTGGGTGACATAGATCGTGGTGATCTTGAGTTCGCGGCTCAAATGCTTGAGCTCGGCGCGCATGGTCACGCGCAGCTTGGCGTCGAGATTCGACAGCGGCTCGTCCATCAGGAAAACCTTGGGCGTGCGCACGATGGCACGCGCCAGCGCAACGCGCTGCCGTTGACCGCCCGAAAGCGCCTTGGGCTTGCGATGCAGGAACTCGGTCAGTTCCACCTGCTCGGCGGCGCGCTGCACGCGCGGGCCGATCTCGCTCTTGGGCGTGCCACGCACCTTTAGCGGATAGGCGATGTTGTCGTGAATGGTCATGTGCGGATAGAGCCCGTAATTCTGGAACACCATCGCCACGTCGCGATCCTTGGGCAGATCGTCATTGACCATCTTGTCGCCAATCCAGATCTCGCCGTCCGTGGGTTCCTCCAGCCCGGCAATCATCCGCATCGTCGTGGTCTTGCCGCAGCCTGACGGCCCGAGCAGCACGAGAAACTCCCGGTCCTTGATCTCGAGGGACTGGTTGTCGACCCCGATGAAATCGCCCCAACGTTTTGTCAGGTTCTTGAGGGTGACTTCAGCCATGAGTGCTGTCCTTTCTTGCGCGACGGCGCTGAAACCCTGACAACGCGGCGTCCGGATGGCGCTGCAACGCACCAAATGACGCGCGTGATGCGTTCTTTGGCATGGAGCATCGTCGCCCGGAGCCGCTCAGCGCCTGTGCCGATCGCCGCGACATCGCCGCGTCCGGCATGATCTCCGGCGGCGGGCGCTGTGATTCCTTGACGCGGTTGTCTGCGTGGACCGGGTGCGCACTGCGCGTCATCGCACGGCCCCCATTGTGCCGGAGGCGCGCTGAGGCAAGATCGACCCTCGCAGGGCTCCCGTCGTGCCAGAGGTTCACTGGGACGAGGCCGGTCATCGCACGGCCCCCATCGTCATGCCCTGCACGAAATATTTGCGGATGATCAACGCGAGCACGAACATCGGCAGCATGATGATGATGCCCGCCGCACTGAGCAGGTTCCACAGATCCCCCTCCTCCGCCTTGAAGAGCGCAAGGCCGATAGGCAGCGTCACCGCGTCCTTGTTGGTCAGGATCAGCGCAAACAGAAACTCGTTCCACGCGATGATGAAACAGAAGATCCCCGCTGTCAGCAGACCCGGCGCGGCCATCGGCAAAACGATGTTGCGGATCACCTGCACGCGCGACGAGCCATCGACCATCGCCGCCTCTTCGGTGTCGAGCGGGATGCCGTCGATAAATCCTTTGATCATCCAGATCGCAAACGGCATCACGATGGCGAGATTGACAAGGATCAGCCCGAGCCGCGTGTCCAGAAGCCCGACATCGCGGAACATGACAAAGAAGGGCAGGATGATCACCACCGCCGGCACAAATTGCGTGGCAAGGATGATGACAAGCATCGCCGTCTCGCCACGCAGGCGAAACCGGCTGAAGGAATAGGCCGCCATCGTCGCGATCGGGACGGCAAGAACAACCGTGACAAACGCCACGATCGTCGAATTCACCAGCTTTTCGCCAAGGTAATAGGGCGCATCAAACACCAGACCGAAGTTTTCGAAGGTCGGCGTGAAGAAAAGCTTGAGCTGGTAGACATCGACATGGCTCTTGAACGCCGCCATGAAGATCCACAGGATCGGAACCAGCATGATGATGATGGCGATCAGGATCAGCGCGGTCTGAAGCGCGCGGGTGATCTGCTTTTTCTGCTTTCCGGTCACGGCTCAGTCCTTCCGGAAGACGAATTTGGCATAGGCATAGGTGAGGAAGATCATCGGGATCACCATCAGCCACGCGACCGATGCCGCATAGCCGATCTGCCCGTATTTCATGCCGTTGAAATAGATGTAGTGGCTCAGCGTCTGGGTCGCCGTTCCGGGGCCGCCATTGGTCAGCATGAAGATCTGGTCAAAGGTCTTCAGGCTGAAAATCGACTTGAGAATGATCACCACCGCCAGCACCGGGGCCAGCTGTGGCAAGGTCACATCCTTGAACACGCGCCAGCCCGATGCGCCATCGACCTGCGCCGCTTCGATCGTGTCTTGCGGAATGCTCGCAAGCCCGCCGATCAGCACCAGCGTCAGGAACGGGATCCAGCCCCAGACATCCGCCATCACGCAGACGGCAAAGGCCAGAACCGGATCCGCCAGCCAGCTCACATCCGCGAGCGGCGGGATCATCACCCCGAAAAACGCGTCAAACAGGCCGAATTCGGGGTTGAACATGAAGCGGAAGCTGACCCCGATCAGCGCGGGGCTCATCGCGAAAGGCAGGATGAGCAGCGTCTGGACCCCGGATCGAAACTTGCCCCCGGGCGCCAGAAGCATCGCCAGCCCGAGCGCGAGAATGGTCGTGAGCGCCACAGTCAGCACCGTGTAGACCGCCGTCACCCAGACCGAATTCCAGAACGCCGGCTCCTGCGTGAACGCCCATGTGAAATTCTCCCACCCCAGATACTGATCCAGTGATCCGGGCCGGTTGAGCCGCCCGACCGTGAACGACAGCCGCAGGCTTTCGATCAAGGGCCAGATCGCGGTTGCGAAGACCACAAGGATCGCCGGCAGCACCAGCACATATTTCAGGGTCGTGTCACGCATGTCGGAGCCTGCCTTGAGGGAGCCCCGGCGTGGTGGCCGGACGCTCGAGGTCGACCCTGCCGCGCGTGGCGGCCGGGCCTTTTGCATCGGAGCGGCGCTTACTCGATGCGCCCGGCGCGGCGCAGGACGCGCGTTGCCTGCTCTGCCGCATCGATCATCAGCTGGCGTGTGTCCCCGCCGGCCGCGGCCTCAGCGATTGCGGCCGAGAGAATATCCCCGACTTCCGGCCATTCCGGGATTTGCGGCATGATGTCGGAATCCGCCAGAGACGCCCAGGCGGCATTCTGGATGCCGTCATTGGCGGCGTTCACATCCGGATCCTGCAACGAGGCGATATGGGTGACCACGTTGTTCACGATGGTTTTGCCCGCGACCTCACGCTCGATGGCATTGGCCTTGTCCATTTCCGGGTTGGACAGCCATTTCAGGAATTCCCAGGCCGCGTCCTTGTTTTCGGAATAGTCCGAGACGGAGAATGGCATCGAAATCGCGTAGGTCTTGGTCGCGCCATTATAGGACGGCATCCCGGTGAAACCGACCTGATCCTTGGTCAGGGTCGAGGTCTCGGGGTTGTAGAAACCCGAATAGGCCCACCACCAGACCGGGATCATGGCCGATTTCCCCTGCATGAAGGACTGCCGCGCATCCTGCTCCACAAAGGCCAGACTGTTGGGGTTTGTCACGCCGTGCACGGTATGAAGCGCGATGTAGTCCTCCGTGGCCTTCAAGGCTTCTTCCGATGTCCAAGCCGGGGTCCAGTCGTCGTTGAACACATCGCCGCCAGCGGCCCAAAGGAAGTTGATCCAGATGAACAGGTTCTGACGGTTGCCGTCATTGTTGTAATAGAGCGCAAGCGGCGCCACATCGGGATTGCTTTCCTTGAGCGCCTTGCCGATCTCGATCACATCGGACCAGCTTTCGGGCGGCTCGGGGATCAGATCCTTGCGATAGAACATCAGCTGCGGGTGCGCGCGCAGCGGAAACCCGAGCGTCTCCCCTTCGAACTGCGCGGACCGGGCAAAAGCCGCCGGGTAGCGGTCCATGGAGATCCCGTCACGCGCCATCAGGTCGTCGATCTTCATCAGCCAATGGGCGTTGGGCGGTCCCCAACTGTCGAGATAGTTCACCACATCGAACGTGCCGTTGGCGGCGATGCCCTCGGCATTGATCTTCTCCTGCAGGCTCCCGAAGGGAATGAAGGTCCACTCCGTCTCGATCCCTGTAAGCTCGGTGAACTCGTCGTCGCGCAGCATCAGACCATCGAACTGAGGCGTCACAACGCTGAGGATATTCAAGGTCGTCCCCTCGAACGGTTTCCCTTCGAGAAGGTTGTAAGGCATGTCCTGCGCCCACGCGGACAAAGGTGCGAGCAGCAGCGTCGCCGCGGCCACGCCCGCCTTCAAGAAACTCCTTTTGCGCATGTCGTCCTCCCTGATCAGTCGCAATTTGAGCGTAGAGGCGCAAGAATACGTATTCAAGACAAATCTGAAGTCTGTGCAGCGCGCCCCCGGGGGGGCGTCGCGGCTTTCCGCAACCGTCTTGTGAAGGAGCGTCTTGTGGTCCCAGTCCTAGGCCACGATCAGAGCGCCACTGTCCCGAAGTGCTGCAATGCGCTTGGCGTCATAGCCATGCTCGGCCAGGATCTCCGGCCCGTGCTGGCCCAGTGTGGGCGCGGCGCGCACCACCCCGCCGGGCGTTTCACTGAATTTCACCGGCAGGCCGATGGCCTTGACGGGGCCCGCGACCGGATGCTCGGTCTCCACGATCATGTCGCGCGCGACCGCCTGCGGATCGCGGTGCATCTCGCAGATGTCCATCACCGGCCCAGCCGGCAGCCCTGCCGCATCCATCCGCGCCAGCCAATCCTGCGTGTCGCGGGTTTGCAAGTGCCCCTCGAGAAGCGGCACAAGGGCCGACAGGTTGGTCATCCGATCGCGATTTGTGGCAAAGCGCGGATCGTCGCGCAGCTCACCTGCGTCCAGCACCTCCAGCAGCCGTTCCCAGTTGCGCTGGTTCGCCGCCCCGATGTTGATCCACCCGTCGCGCGTGCGGAACGACTGGTATGGCGCATTAAGCGGATGCGCCGAGCCGAGAGCACCGGGCGCCTCGCCCGTGGCAAAGGCAATGGCCGATTGCCAGTAGGTCAGCGAGATTCCGGCTTCAAACAGCGATGTGTCGACCATCTGGCCCTCGCCGGTGGCCCGGGCGCGGCTATAGGCGGCAACGCAGCCCATGGCGGCCAGAAACCCGGCGGTGATATCGGCAATCGGCGCGCCTGGCTTGACCGGCGGGCGCCCCGGCCCCTCGCCCGTGATCGACATCAGCCCCGACATGCCCTGCGCGATGAGATCGAACCCGCCCCGCCCTGCATAGGGTCCGCTGCGTCCGAAGCCGGAAATCGCGCAATAGACCAGTCGCGGGTTGCGCGCGCGCAACGCCTCATAGCCCAAGCCGAGCCGGGCCATCGTGTCATGGCGGTAATTCTCGATCACCACATCGGCATCGTCGAGCAAACATTGCAGCGCCTCGATCGCGGCCGGATCCTTGAGGTTGAGCGCAATGCCTCGCTTGTTGCGGTTCATCATCATGAAAGCCGCGCTTTCACCGCCGATATCGGGCGGCAGGAAACGGCGGCTGTCATCGCCGTCCGGTTTCTCGACCTTGATGACATCGGCGCCCATGTCCGCCAGCATCATGCCGCAGGCCGGGCCGGCCATGATATGCGCCAGCTCGACCACCTTCATGCCCTGCAAGGGCCCCTGCCCGCGCGCGCCGCTCATCGACCGCTCCATTCCGGCTTGGCCTTTGCAAGGAAGGCTTGCAGACCGTGTTTGAAGTCCTCGCTCATGTAGCACATGGTGATCAGGTCATCGTCCGTGACCGCCAGCGCGTCCCGGTTGCGCCGCATCGCCTCCTTGGTCGCGCGCAAGGTGAGCGGCGCCATGCCCGCAAGCCGCGCGGCCAGCGCGTCGGCCCGTTCCAGAAGCGCCGCCTCATCCGCAAGCACCTCCGAGACAAGACCCACGGAAAGCGCTTCATCCGCCCCCATCAGCCGCGCGGTGAAGATCATCTCGCGCACGCGGCCTGCGCCCATCAACTCGCTCAGCCGCGCCAGGTTGCCGGCGTTCAGGCAATTGCCAAGCGTGCGCGCGATCGGAAAGCCGAACTTGAGCGCGTCCGTCGCAATACGAATATCGCACGCCGCCGCGATGGACGCGCCACCCCCGGTGCAGGCGCCGTGGATCGCGGCGATGGTCGGCACCGGGCAGCGGTCCACCGCGCCCAGCACACGGGTGATCTCGTTCTCGTAATCCAGCGCATCCTGCGGGGTCTCGAAGGCCCGGAACTGGGTCATGTCGGTGCCCGCCGCGAACGCCTTGCCGCCGGCACCGGTGACGATCATCGCCTTGACTGTGCCATCGGTCGGCACCGTCTCACACAGCCGCGCAAGCTCTTCATACATCGCAAACGTCAGCGCGTTCCGTGCCTCGGGACGGTTGAACGTGACCCAGAGGCTGCTGCCGCGCAGCTCTGATGTGATGTCTCCTGTCATGGGTCTGGTCCTCTGAAACTGATAAGTTGGGCTGTGCCTGATCCGCCTGTCAAAACCGGGCTGAAACGTTGCCATGCGCGTGACGAGACGCGACAGCGGGCTGTCCCGATGCAGCTGCGGCCCTGTCGCGCGTCGGACGCCGCGTCGTGGGCCGTGGCGCGCGCTGTCAGGTCTCCTCCGGCGCCTGCTCGGATCTGTCGAGCGCGGCCATATGCGCGGCGTGCTTGTTCATCATGTGTTGTTTCATCACTGCGCCGAGACCCTGCGCGTCCCGCGCACGCAGACGCTCCATCATGGTCTCGTGCTCCTCGATCGCCTGCGTCCAGCGTTCATCGGACAGGTTCGCCATGAAACGCGCCCGGCGCACCCGCGCGGCCAGCAACTTGTGATGTCCTTCGAGGATATCGTTGCGCGTGCCCCGAAGCAGCGCCTGGTGGATGTCCTGATTGGCCTGGAAATAGGCCTTCCGGTCCCGCGCCCTGAAGGCCGCGACCATCGCCGCATGGCGCTGTTCGATCCAGGCCAGCTCCTCCGTGTCGAGCCGCTCACAGGCGATCTCCCCCACAAGCTGTTCAAGAACCGCGATCACCGGAAAGGTGTTCTCAAGTTCCTCGCGGGTGATCTGCGCCACGCGCGCGCCCCGATTGGCCTGCAGGACTACGAACCCTTCGGACGCCAGCACCTTGAGTGCCTCGCGCAGCGGCGTGCGAGACACGCCGAAAGTTTCGCAAAGCTCCTTTTCCGGGACTTTCTCGCCCGGTTTGAGCCCATCCTCCACCACCAGGCTGCGCAGACGTTCGACCAGCTCTTCATGCAGTGACGGGCGCTTGATCTGTTGGCTCAACATTACGCCGCCCCCCCTCTTGCTCCGAGCGCTTCGTCCAACACCCGCGCCATATGCTTGGCGCGGCGCGGGGTGCCATCGGCGATCTGGTGCCGGCACGACGTGCCGTCAGCGACGATGATCGCATCCTGCGGCGCGCGCTCAAGCGCCGGGAACAGGTCGAGATTGGCCATCCGCAGCGACATGTCGATGGTCTCCGGCGCATATCCAAACGCCCCCGCCATGCCGCAGCAGCTGCTTTCGATCATGGTCACTTCGGTGTCGGGGATACGGTCCAGCAGATCGAGCATCGGCGAAACCGCGTCATGCGCTTTCTGGTGGCAATGCCCGTGCACGAAAACCGGTCGGCCGAGCGGTTTGAGCGGTAGATCGGGACAGCTGACGAGGAACTCTTCGAAGGTCTTTGCCGCCTCCGACAGCGCCTCTGCCTCCGGACCCGGGCACAGACCCAGGAACTCGTCCCGCAGCGTCAGGATCGAGGACGGCTCCAACCCCACCACCGGCACGCCGCGGGACACCGCGTCGCGGGTGGCAGAGATCACCCGCTGCGCCTCCGCGCGCGCCTCCTCGACGCAGCCCACCGCGAGCAACGTGCGCCCGCAGTCGAGCGCCCGGCCCGAGCCGTCCCCGGCAACCGCGACCCGCAGCCCCGCCGCGCGCAGCACCCGGACCGCGGCGCGCAAATTCTCCGGTTCGAAATACCGGTTGAACACATCCGCAAAGAGCAACACCTGCGGGTCGTTGTCCTGCGCCTCGTCATCGCGGAACGGGTCGGACGCCCACACCGGCAGATCGCGCTTGTGCGACACGCCCGTCAGCCCCTCGGCCAGCCGCCGGACCGGCCCGATCTTGTTGCGCAGGTTCATCGCCCAGGCAAAGCGCGCCGCCGTCGGCGCGTAACGCGGCAGGTAACCGACCAGCTTTTCGGCCAGCGTCAGCCCGCCCGCCTTGCGCCGCGCAGCCAGCACCTCGATCTTCATCCGCGCCATGTCCACACCTGTCGGACATTCGCGGCGACATGCCTTGCACGACACGCAATACTTCATCGTGTCGGCCATCGCCTCGGAGGTCAGCCCGCCGGGCATCTGGCCGCTGATGGCAAAGCGCAGCGTGTTCGCCCGCCCGCGCGTTGCGTCACGCTCGTTGCGCGTGGCGCGGAAGGACGGGCACATCACGCCTCCCTTGAGCTTGCGGCAGGCGCCGTTGTTGTTGCACATCTCCACTGCGCCTTGAAAGCCGCCAGCCGCTCCCGGCCATGCAGACCAGTCCAGCGCGGTCTCGAAATCCGGCACCGTGTAATTCGGCCCGTAGCGGAACACGCGGCGATCATCCATCGCGGGCGCGTGCACGATCTTGCCGGGGTTCATCAGCCCCGTGGGATCGAACCGCGCCTTGACCTCTTCGAAGGCGCTGACGATGCGCGGGCCGAACATCTTTTCGTGGAACTCGGAGCGCACGATCCCGTCGCCATGCTCACCGGAATGCGAGCCCTTGTAGCGCTTCACAAGGTCGAACGCCTCCTCGGCGATCGCCCGCATCGTCTTGACGTCCTTGTCCTGGCGCATGTTGAGCACGGGCCGCACGTGCAGACAGCCAACGGAGGCATGGGCATACCACGTCCCCTTGGTGCCGTGCCTGCCGAAAATCTCCGTCAGGCCGGCGGTATATTCCGCCAGATCCGGAAGTGCGACGGCGCAATCCTCCACGAAGGAGATCGGCTTGCCCTCCTGCTTCATGGACATCATGACGTTGAGCCCGGATTTGCGATATTCCGCAATCGCCCCCTGAAGGCGGTTATCCACCACCGGAACCACCCCGCCCCAGCCGTCCCCCGTCGCGCTGAAGGAAAAGCCGAGATCCCCCATGAGTTGCGACAGCTCCGCCAGCTTGGCGGCGTTGCCCTCTGCGCTGCCTTCGGCGAACTCGACCAGCAACAGCGCCGCGGGATCGCCCTCCACGAAGGCTTCGATCGTCTTGCGGAACAGCGGAATGTCCCGCCCCAGCGCAATCATCGTGTCATCGATCAACTCCACGCCCTGCGGATTAAGCGTGACAAGATGCTGGGCCGCGTCCATCGCCGCATAGAAGGTCGGAAAGTGGCACACGCCCGTCACTTTCTCGCCGGGCAGATGCGCAAGGCTCAGCTCCAGCTCCGTGAAATAGGCCAGCGTGCCTTCCGAGCCGACCAGCAGATGCGCCATGTTGACGTCATTGCCGGTCAGCGCGTCGATGTTGTAGCCGCCCACCCGGCGCTGGACCTTGGGAAAGCGGGCATCGATCTCCTCGGCCTCGCGCTGCCCCAGCGCGCGCATGTCCCGCACGAGGTCCGCATAGGGCCCCGGTTCCGGCGTGCGCCCGTTGAACCGCGCCTTGGACCCGTCGGGCAGGATCGCGGAAATGGCGCGCACATTGTCCCGCATGATCCCGAACCGCAGTGACTTGCCGCCCGAGGAATTGTTCGCTGCCATACCGCCGAGGGTGCAGCGCGACGCCGTGGAGGGGTCCACCGGAAACCAGAGCCCATGCGGCTTGAGCGCCCGGTTCAACTCGTCCAGCACCACGCCCGGCTGCACCGTCGCGGTCAGCCCTTGCGGGTCGATCTCGATGATCTTGTTGAGATGGCGCGAATTGTCGAGCACCACCGCCCGGTTCACGGTCTGGCCACATTGCGAGGTGCCGCCGCCGCGCGGCAGAACGGGCACCTCCTCTTCGCGCGCGATCTGCATCGCGGCCTCGATATCGCCGACCGATCGTGGCACAACCACCGCTTCAGGCACCATCTGATAGATCGATGCATCCGTCGCATAGCGCGCCCGCGCACCGGCATCAGACAGGACATCTCCTTCAACAGAAGACGACAAGCGATTGGAAAGACGGGAATTCTCACGCATGAGCCGTTGTTTTCCTCCCTGCGGGACAAGCGATTTGCGCCATCCTCACTTTTATGTTGACTGAATTATGAATTCATAATTACGTTTTGACAACACATAATCGCGCCAGCCAATGGCGCCTGGGGAGGACACAATTCGATGCGCCAGGCCGGCAGACATTTCTTGCAGATTCCAGGACCGAGCGCGGTCCCCGACCGCATCCTCAAGGCCATCGGTCAACAAACCATTGACCATCGCGGCCCCGATTTTGCCGAGGTGGGAAAAAAGGCGCTGGACGGCATGAAGACCATCTTCAAGACCAACCAGAACGTCTTTATCTTCCCCTCCTCGGGCACCGGCGCATGGGAGGCGGCGCTGGTGAACACATGCGCGCCCGGCGACAAGGTTCTGATGTTCGAGACCGGCCATTTCGCGACGCTATGGAACAAGATGGCGCGCAAGATCGGCATGGAGCCGGAATTCATCGAAGGTGACTGGCGCGGCGGGGCCGAACCCGACCGCATCGAAGCGCGCCTTCGTGCCGACACCGCGCACGAGATCAAGGCCGTCTGCGTGGTGCACAACGAAACCTCGACCGGGTCGGTCTCTCCGATTGCCGAGGTGCGCAAGGCGATGGATGCGGCGGGCCACCCTGGCCTGTTGATGGTCGATTCGATCTCCGGGCTGGCCTCGATCGACTTCCGCTTTGACGAATGGGGCGTGGATGTCTGCGTCTCCGGCTCGCAAAAGGGCTTGATGCTGCCACCGGGGCTGAGCTTCAACGCGGTCAGCGACCGCGCTCTGGACCATGCCAAATCCGTCACCATGCCGCGCAGCTACTGGGACTGGCATGACATGGTTGGCCCAAACAAGACCGGCTACTTCCCCTACACACCCGGCACCAACCTGCTTTATGGTCTCAACGAGGCCATCGACATGCTGCACGAGGAAGGGCTCGACAACGTGTTTGCGCGCCACGCCCGTCACGGCGCGGCGACCCGGGCCGCGGTGCGCGCATGGGGGCTCGAAGTGCTCTGTGCGCGGCAGGGCCAGGAATCCGGCGTGCTGACGGCGGTTATGGTGCCGGAGGGGCATTCGGCGGACGCCTTCCGCGCCACGACACTGAAGCATTATGACATCTCGCTCGGTAACGGGTTGTCGAAGGTTGCCGACAAGGTGTTCCGCATCGGTCACCTGGGAGATTTCAACGACCTGATGCTGATGGCGACCCTGTCGGGTGTCGAGATGGGTCTTGCCAAGGCTGGCATTCCGCACGCGTCGGGAGGGGCGCAGGCGGCGATGGAGCATCTCAAGGAAACGACGGACACGCGGGTCGCCGCAGAATAACGGCCCATAAAGGGCATCCAAGGGAGGAAATACCATGAAACTCAAAGCAACCATTCTCGCAAGCGTCGCCAGCATCGCGCTGCCGCTGATGGCGCAGGCCGAAACGCTGCGCTTCGGCCATGTCGGCAACCCCGGCTCGCTCTTCGAAGCCTCGGTCAATGCCTTTGCCGAATGCGCCAACGGCAAGCTCGGGGACCGCGCCGAGGTGCAGACCTTCGGCTCCAGCCAGCTCGGCAATGACCGCGAGCTGCTTCAGAAACTCAAGCTGGGTCAGGTCGATTTCTCGCTGCCCTCGTCGGTGATGTCCTCCGTTGCGCCCGAGTTCGGCATCTTCGAGATGCCCTACATCGTGCAGGATCGCGAGCATATGAAGCGTATTCAGGCAGAAGTCGGTGACGTCTTTCAGGAAGCCGCGCTGAGCCAAGGCTACCGCATCATCGGCTACTTCGAAAACGGCTTCCGCCACATCACCAACAACATCCGGGCAATCAATACGCCCGAGGACCTGCAGGGCGTCAAGCTGCGCACGCCGAACGGCGAATGGCGCGTGAAGATGTTCCAGCTCTATGGTGCAAACCCGACGCCGATGGCTTTCTCCGAAGTCTTCACCGCGCTGCAGACCAAAGTGATCGACGGGCAGGAAAACCCCTACGCCCAGATCGCGTCGGCCAAGTTCCAGGAAGTGCAGGAATACCTGTCGATCACCGGCCATGTCTACACGCCGGGCTACGTGCTGGTGGCCGAGAGTCGCTGGCAGCGCCTGCCCGAAGACGTGCGCGCCGATCTCGAAGCCTGCGGCACCGAAACCCAGGCCTTCGTCTACGATCACGCCGCACAGCTTGAAACCGATCTGTTGCAGGTGATCAAGGATGCCGGCGTTGCGGTCAATGAGGCCGACAAACAGGCCTTCATCGATGCCTCCGGGCCGATCTATGACGAGTTCTCCTCGACCGTCGAGGGGGGCGCCGAACTGATCGAAAAGATCCAGAGCCTCGCGTCCGGATCCTGATCCCGACCGCCCGCAGGAGGGCGTGAAACCCCTCCTGCGGGCATTGCTTTCAAAGCCGTCGTCATTTCTTCGCCACCTGGCATCACCGGGGCCCCTGCGGCACCCGGCGGGGATCGTTCATGCTCAAACCACTGCGCACTGTTTTCGAGGTCGTGCTCGAATATTTCGTGATCTTCCTCATGGTGATCCTGACCACGGTCGTGGTCGTCGCCGTGATTTACCGCCTGCTCGGCTCCAGCCTCGCCTGGTATGACGAAGTGGCCGCGATTCTTCTGGCGTGGATCACCTATTACGGGTCCGCGCTGGCCGCGTTGCGGCGCCGTCATATCGGCTTTGACAGCGTGCTTCTTTCCATTCCGATGCCGACCCGCATGTGGGCGGTTGCGTTCGCCGAAGCCGTCACGGCCGGGTTCTTCATCCTGCTGGCTTGGGCGGGGTATGTGGTGATGACCATCCTCGGCGGCATGTCCCTGGTGTCGCTGACCTGGGTGCCGATCAGCTTCACCCAGTCGGTCATTCCCATCGGCGCGGCGCTCTTTGTGATGTGCCAGCTTCTGAGCCTGCCCGATTACTGGCGCAAGACCGCCGCGGGTATCTCGCTCGAACATGCCGAGATCGAGGAAGAAGTGGAAACCGAAATGAAGAAAGCGGGGAACGCCTGATGCTTATGCTCGGTATCTTCATCGCCATGGTCGCGATGATCTGTCTGAACGTGCCGATCGGCGTCGCCCTTGCGGTTTCGGCCATTGGCGGGCTGGTGGTGCTGGAAGGCACGGGCTCGCTCGTCAACGTGGCGCTCGACATGTATGGCGGTGCGACCAAGTTCTCGCTCATTGCGATCCCGATGTTCGTTCTGGCCGGGGCCATCATGAATGCCGGCGGGATCACCGACCGCCTGATCAACTTCGTCGCCGCTCTGATCGGGTTTGTCCGCGGCGGTCTGGCCCATGTGAATATCGGTGTTTCGCTCTTCTTTGCCGAAATCTCCGGCTCTGCGGTGGCCGACGTGGCCGCCATGGGCTCCGTGATGATCCCGCAGATGAAAAAGCGCGGCTATTCCGGCGCGTTCTCCGCGGCGGTGACATCGTCCTCCGCCTCGCTTGCGATCATCATCCCGCCCTCGATCCCGATGATCCTCTATGCCACCTCGGCCAATGTCTCGGTCGAACAGCTCTTTGTGGCCGGTGTGATACCGGGCCTCATGGGGGCTGCGGGCCTGATGGGCGTCGCCTATTACTTCGCCGTGCGCTACGACCTGCCCCGCGAAGAAGCCTTCTCCGGGCGCAAGCTCTGGGTGGCCTTCGTTGACGCGCTGCCGACCTTTGCCCTGCCGATCATCATCCTCGGCGGCATCTTCGGTGGCTACGTCACCGCAACCGAAGCGGCCGGTCTCGCCGTGCTCGCGGCCATCGCCATCAGCCTGTGGTATCGTCAGGTCGACATCAAGCACCTGCAACGCTCGATGCTCGACGGAGGTATGCAGACCGCCGTCGTCATGCTGCTGGTCGCGGCCTCCGTCGTGATGGGCGGCTTCCTGACCCGCGCGCAATACCCCCAGCAACTGGCCGAAGGCATCCTCAGCATCACCGAGAACAAATGGTTGATCCTGCTGATCCTGAACTTCTTCTTTCTCGTGATCGGCTTCTTCCTGCATTCGGCTGCGGCGATCATCCTCGTGGTGCCGATCGTCATCCCGCTTATCGAGGCGGCTGGCATCAACCCGATCCATTTCGGCCTTGTCGTGACGCTCAACCTTGCCATCGGGCAACAGACACCGCCCGTCGCCAGTGTCCTGATCACCGCCTGCGCGGTGGCGCGCGCCAATATCTGGGACGTGACCAAGGTCAATGTCTACTTCATCGCGGTGTTGCTCGCGGTGCTGCTGATGTGCACCTACATCCCGGCGATCCCGCTCTTCCTTGTGGATTACTTCTACAACTGAGCCTGAACCGGACAAAACCCCGCCCGCCCTCCGCACGATCATGCCCGGGGCGGGCGCCGCACCGATCCGCACGCGCCGTGCGCGCCCTGCCCGCTCGCAATGATCCTGCCCAAGCGGCCCGCGCCGGCCCGCAGCCGCCGGTGTGACCCTGCCGCCTCTGTGCCCTTTTCCGTCAAAGGCCTCGCCATGAACCTCGACCTTGCCAATGCCCTCATCACTGCCGCGCTGGATTACCGGCGCGCGCAGGAGATGAAACCGCTGACCATCGCCGTGATCGACGCGGGCGGGCACCTCGTTGCCCTGCAACGCGAGGACGGGACAAGCACCCTGCGGGCCGAGATCGCGCAAGGCAAGGCCAAGGGCGCGGTGGCGATGGGGCTTGGCTCCCGCGCGCTCTACAACCGCGCGCAGGAACAGCCCTATTTCATCAACGCCATGAATGCGCTGAACGCGGGCAACCTCGTTCCGGTGCCCGGCGGCGTGTTGATCCGGCGCGACGGCGCCCTGATCGGTGCAATCGGGATCACAGGCGACAGTTCGGACAATGACGAAGCCTGTGCGGTGGCGGCCATCGAGTCGCAAGGGCTCGTCGCCGAGACAGGCTGAAGCAGGGTCAAGGGCCAATCCAGACTGGCCGCACTACCCGGCGCGCATGCCACAACGCGCAAACGGTCAACCGTCTGGTCGCACTCATATTTCCGCGCGCCGCTGCGATCTCGCCATAGGCATGCCCAAGACCCTCTGATAGGCTCAACCGGATGACCAGGGACAATGCTTATGAGCACGAAGGGCTTGCGCCAATTCAGCATCGACACCGATGCGCGCCGCTTCGAGATCGACGGCGCGGCGGTCGCTATCGGCGCGCGCGCTTTTGACGTGCTGGCCTTCCTCGATGCGCATGCGGATCGGGTCGTGTCCAAACAGGAATTGCTTGAAACGGTCTGGGGCGGCCTTTCCGTCGAAGAGGGCAACCTGACCGTCCAGATCAGCGCCCTGCGCAAGCTGCTCGGCACCGATGCCATCGCCACCGTGCCCGGGGTTGGCTACAAGCTGACCCGTGGCGCGCCCGCCCGCGCGGTGCCCGAAGGCCCTGCCCTGCCGGAAAAACCCTCCATCGCGGTTTTGCCCTTCGCCAACCTGACCGGCGATCCGGCCATGGCCTATCTTGTGGACGGGATCGTGTCGGATCTGATCGCCGGCATCAGCCGGATGCCCGGGCTGTTCGTCATCGCTGCCTCGTCGAGCTTCAAATACAAGGGAGAGGTCGTGTCGCTGCGCGATGTCGGCACGGAGCTTGGTGTGCGCTACGTGCTTGAAGGCAGCATCCAGATGGGGGGCAACGCCCTGCGCATCACCACCCAGCTTGTCGAAGCCGAAACCGGGCACACGATCTGGTCCGAACGCTTTGGTGGCAGCACCGAGGACATGTTTGCGCTACAGGACGAGATCACCGAGCGCACCGCCGCCGCGCTCGAACCAACGGTGATCTTTGCCGAGGCCGGTCGCGCCCGGCACCAGCCGACCGACAATATCCGCGCCTATGATCTGTGCCTGCAGGCCGCGCCGCGCGTGATGCGTGTTGCAACCCGCGCGGAATTCGACATCGCCATGGATCTGCTGGACCGGGCGCTCGCGCTCGATCCCGACTACGCCTTTGCCAAGGCGCTGGTGGTGCGCGCCCACGTGATGGGCACCGGCGCGCGTGCCATGACCCATGACGAAGGCCGCAAGGCGCTCCCAACGGCCTATGCCCTGCTCGACGAACAGCAGACCGATCCGCTGGTTCTGACATTTGCGGGGCATATGGTGGCCTATCTCGGCAACGATCACGAGCTTGGCTATCGCGCCATCCAGAGGGCCAAGAACATCAACCCCAATTCGGTGATGGTGCGTGTGTCCGCAGCCTGGGTCGCAGCCTATATGGGGCATTATCGCGCGGCGATCGAGGATGCGGAAGCCGCCTACAGGCTCAACCCGCTTGATCCCAATCTCGGCCATTGCCGTGCCGCGCACGGATACGCGCTGATGGGGCTGCGGCTCTATCCCGAGGCGGTCGACTGGCTCGAAAAAGCCATTGCGGACGATCCAAGTTTCGGCACCACGCAACAGGCGCTTGCAGCGGCTTATGAATTGAACGGACAACACGACAAGGCCTGCGCCGCGATGCGGCTCTACCTTGCACAGACGCCGGATTACACGCTGTCCACCTACCGCGAAACATCGCCCTTCATCGAACCCGCGTTGCGGTTGGGCGTGGAAGACGCGATGCAGGCCGCGGGATTGCAATAAAGCTGAGCCGCCCGCCCATCGCCATCCGGTTCCGGCGTTCCTCTGGCCTCTGGCTCAGCGCAACAGCCGGTCAACCGCGCTGCGCGCCGCTTCGCGACGGGCGATCCTGTCCAGTTCCCGCGCGGGGTCGATCCTGCGGGCGCTGACCACTGACTGAAGCGCGGTGCAGGCTTTCTGCAGCGTTTCGCGCAGGCCACGGCGCGCGGCTCCAAGGGCCGTTGTCGGGGTTTCGTGGCGGGTGGGGTCAATCGCGGTCATGGGGTGGCTCCGTTTGCGGGCTGCGGTTGTGATGGTCTCACCATGGCGCCCGCGCGCCTTAAACGTCCTGTGCCGCGGCCTTAAGGGTTCCAAATCCGGGTTAAAAATCCTTTGCACGGGCAACGCAAAGCCAAGCACATGGCCCCTTCGGTCGGCAGCGCGCAGGATCTGCTCCCCCCTCGCGCGAAGTCAGTGCCCCTGACCGGTGCGAAAGACCGGAGCCGCCGGTCAGAACGCAAACCCGGAGCCGCCAGCGAGAGCGCAAACCCGAGGCCGCTGAACAATCCGCGATATCCGAGCCGCTGACCGCAACGCGAAACCCGAGCCGATGACATGTGCGCAGAAGCGGACGCCCTGACCGGCGCGGCCGCAAACCCGGCCTCCGCGCCGCACACGCCCAAGCACAGCGCGCGGATGGCCCTTCCGCCCCACCGCACAGGAGATGAGACAGCGACCTCTCGCGCCGGGCCCTGCGCCGCTGTTGCACGACCCGCGCCCGCGCTATCGCATCATGCCGCAGCACCAGCCCTTGCGCCGAACCCCGGTTTTGCGCAACATTCAAACCCAGCCATCAGAAGCCAAGGGACAGCTTTCATGACCATTCGCCTCAGCCTCGCAGCACTCTTGCTGTCCGGGACCACTGCTCTTGCACAGCAGACCGACCTCACGATCGGCCTGCAACTCGAGCCGCCGCATCTCGACCCGACCTCCGCGGCGGCCGGCGCCATCGACAGCGTGCTCTATTCCAACGTGTTCGAAGGACTGACACGGTTCACTGAAACCGGCGCCGTGGTGCCGGGGCTCGCGGCAAGCTGGGACATCAGCGAGGATGGCACCGTCTACACCTTCACCCTGCGCGACGGCGTGACCTTCCATGACGGCACCGCGATGGATGCCGAAGACGTGGTATTCAGCCTAGACCGCGCCCGCGCCGAGGACAGCCAGAACGCGCAGAAAGCGCTCTTTGCCGGGATCGAGAGCGTCGAAGCCGTCGATGCCACCACCGTCGCAGTGACGCTCTCTGCGCCGGACGGCAACTTCCTGTTCAACATGGCCTGGGGCGACGCGGTGATCGTCGCCCCCGAAAGCATCGACGGCATCAAGCAGACCCCCATCGGCACCGGCCCGTTCAAATTCGCCGAATGGCGGCAGGGTGACAGCATCCGCCTCGAACAGAATCCGGACTATTGGGGCGAAAAACCGGCCCTATCCGAGGCGACCTTCAAGTTCATCTCCGACCCCACCGCCGCCTTCGCCGCGATGATGGCGCAGGATATCGACGCCTTTGCAGGCTTCCCCGCCCCCGAGAACCTGCCGCAATTCGAGGCCGACCCGCGCTTCAATGTGCTGGTGGGCTCGACCGAGGGCGAGACGATCCTCTCGACCAATAACAAGATGCCTCCGCTCGACAACGTGCTGGTGCGACAGGCGATTGCCCATGCGATCGACCGTCAGGCTATTGTCGATGGCGCGATGTTCGGGCTCGGCACGCCGATCGGCACGCATTTTGCGCCGCACAATCCCGATTACGTGGACCTCACGGGCCAATCCCAATACGACCCCGAGAAGGCCCGCGCGCTTCTGGCAGAGGCGGGCTTTGCCGACGGGTTCACCACCACGCTGAAACTGCCGCCCCCTTCTTATGCGCGGCGTGGCGGCGAGATCATCGCGGCCCAGCTGCGTCAGGTCGGGATCGAAACCGAGATCACCAATCTCGAATGGGCGCAATGGCTCGAAGAGGTGTTCCGGGGCAAGGATTTTGGCCTGACCATCGTCAGCCACACCGAGCCCTTCGACATCGGGATCTATGCCCGGCCCGATTACTACTTCCAGTATGACAACCCGGCGTTCCAGACACTGATGGAAACCCTCGGGGCGACCGCCGACCCGGCGGAACGCTCCGCGCTTCTCGCCGAAGCGCAACAGATCATCGCGGATGATTACGTCAACGGGTATCTGTTCCAGCTGGCCTTCCCCACCGTTGCTGACGCGCGGATCGAAGGCCTTTGGCAGAACGCCCCGACCCAGGCAACGGACCTGACCGGGGTGCGCTGGACGGAATAACGCGGGACGCCGACCCAGAGCCATGCGCCTCGCGACCCCGGCGGTCGCGGGGCGCTTTCCTGTATGGGTCCGGGGACGCCTTATGTGGCGACCAGCGTCGGATCACACTGCGCACCGACCATGCCTGCCGAACCTGCCGAACCTGCCGAACCTGCCGAACCTGCCGAACCTGCCGAGCCTGCCGAGCCTGCCGAGCCTGCCGAGCCTGCCGAGCCTGCCGAGCCTGCCGAGCCTGCCGAGCCTGCCGAGCCTGCCGAGCCTGC
>NZ_JAFMPQ010000042.1 GCF_020667845.1 Cognatishimia sp. F0-27 | reverse complement strand
CAAGGGTCAGACGCCAAACACCACCCCATCACCGATCTTCGCCAAGCCCGGTGATGGGGTATCAATAACAGATCAGAGATATAGAAGGGTCAGGAGCTATTGGCGACCGGCGCCATTTTGCCGGTTTTTATCAAACACGGCATAGGCCCGCAGGAAAGGCGACCCCTATCAGCGGTCTAAAAAACCGAACACGGCGGAATCCCGCGAACCCAAATATATAAACAGAGATGCGCGGCCGCGTGGTTTGCCGGTCAAGGCATCCAGCATTGCCTGCGAAATCCAACCGGCGGAGGCCACGCATTTTCCCTGGCTGCATATTGTCAATCAATGGGTTCTGACCCTGACCGGCTGAAATGCGCATATTCGGGGTGCAGTTTTGTCGCGGGGTCTCGATCACCGGGATGGAGAACGCTAAATGCCTGCCGTGTGGTTTGTGACGTGCAGATAAGCACGCTGCGAGCAGGGCACGAATAGCGTGGTCGCGCGGACCAATCCCGCGCCATGAAAAGAGCAGTCACGGAGCACGTGAGGACAGGCAATGACGGACATCTACGCGCCAACCCGGCAGGACGGGTTGAGCCTCGAAGAACTGGCGCTGTATCACATCATGATGGAATACCGCGCGGAGGCAGGCCTGCCCCCGATTCCGCTGTCCGCGTCCCTGACCCTCACCGCAGGTCGCCACGTTGTCGACACGATCGACAATATCTGGCGTGCAAATCTGGTGCAGCCGGAAGGGGCCAATCTGCACAGCTGGTCGGACGCTCCGTATTTCAGCGACCACCGCGACCCAACGGTCATGTGGGAGGCGCCGCAGCGGCTCGGCACCGGATACACCGACAACGCCTTCGAGATCACCGGCGCAGGTTACGCGACCATCGACGCGGCCATGCAGGGCTGGATCGGGTCGCCACCGCATCTCGCCCTGATCGAAAACAGCGGCATATGGGCCGATGACACGTGGAATGCCATCGGGATCGGCGTTGAAATCAATCAGGAGATGGGCGCGACGTTTCAGAGCAATGTCTACCATGTCTGGTTTGGGCGCGCTTTTGACCAGGCGGGGCCGCCCACCGTCGACGGCAGCACAGGGTCCGAGGATATCCGCGGAACGGTCTTTGCGGACCGCATCTTTGGCAATGGCGGGCCGTCTGACACGATCGAAGGCAGACCGGGCAACGACACCCTCGTGACCGGCAGTGGCGCGGATGTGATCAATGGCGGGCTTGGATCGGACTTCATCAACAGCCAGTTCGGCGACGACTCCCTTGTCGGGGGCGTGGGGTTCGACACGGTGATTGCAGGGCCGGGCAACGATACCACTTACGGGCTCGACGGGTTTGACAGCATCCTTGCCGGTGGTGGCGATGATCTTGTCTTCGGGGGCAACGGCAACGATACGATCATCGGTGGCACCGGCGCGGATACCGTGTCCGGCGGGATTGGATCGGACTCGATCATTGGACAAAGCGATGACGACAGCCTGCAAGGATTCGGCGGGTTCGATACGCTCGAAGGCGGCGACGGAAACGATACGCTGGCGGGCAATGCCGCCAATGACAGCCTTTACGGGAATGCCGGCGACGACCTGTTGATCGGCGGCTTCGGCTATGACCTGCTGGTGGCGGGCGCTGGCAATGACACCGTGCTGGCTGGCAATGGCGCGGACACATTGCTCGGTGGGCCGGGAGCGGACGTGCTGACCGGCAACGCCGGTGTGGACCTGCTTCAGGGCGGCGCGGACGACGATATTCTGACTGGCGGTCTGGGGCGCGATATCTTTGTCTTTGGGCCGGGGTCCGGCGTGGACCGGATCACCGATTTTGAGGGCGGCTGGGACATTCTTCAGATTGACGCGGACCTTGGTGGCGCAACACCGCTCACAGCGGCAACCCTCGATGCGGCCCTGGCCCCCGGGGGGGACGGTGCCTTGGCTCTGGTCTTTGGCGCGGACCGGTTGATCATCGAGACCGATGTCGGGTGGGATACGCTCCGCGCGGATATCGTCCTCGTCTGATCGTTTTGGAAAGAAGGCAACGGCTCAAGTCATCGTGCGGGCGCAGGCAGCACGGCGCAAAGCCGGTCGGTTGAAGCGGCAACGCGCCAAACGGTGCCGATACCACCGCCAGAACGCTGCCGCGCGGTGCGTTTGACAGGCCACGCGCCTGTCAAAAAAGCGCGGCGGATCAAGCCAAGACATCGGGGCGCTCTGTTGTCCGGTGGCGTGCGCATTGCGCCTTGGCACATGGGTGACCGTATATCCTGTTTTCGGTTTCCCTTCGGTATCAAGATTTTGATTTGGCACTATTAAAATTTGAAAATCTTGGTTAACATTCACCTGACAGTTGAACGGCGTCGTCTTTTTCCATTTGTGCCGGAACTGAGAATATCAGGAAGGGATTGATTTCATGGCGCTTTCAGCAGGCGATCTGGCAATTGTGGGCTACAGCGCGGAGGGCGAGGACGATTTCGCGGTGGTGGTGCTCACCGATATTGCGTCCAACGAAATCGTCTATTTTACCGATGACGAATGGTTGGGGAGCAATTTCGCGGGGGGCGAGGAAGTTCTGCAATGGAACACGGGCGCGATTGCTGCGGGCACGGTTGTCACGTTTTCCAATATTGCTCCGATTTCGGGGAGCAATACCACGCTCGGCACGGTCAGCCACGGAACAATCGACAGTGGCTCCGGCGGGGCTGTGAGCCTCGCAACATCCGGCGATTCCATCCTCGCCTATCAGGGTGTGTCGAGGGTCGCGTCCGGCGGGTTCATCGCGGGGCTCTATTACGATGAAACAGGCACGTCGCAATCGGGCGGCGTTTTGCCATCTGACCTGACGGTCGGGCAAACAGCAATCGTTCTGGGCGGCGGCACGTTCTCTCCGGATGGGGGTGCCTATGGCGGCGCCCGCAGTGGACTGCCGACCTTTGCCGATTACGCGGCGTCCGTGAACACCGTTGGGAACTGGACCGCCTCGGATGACGGGGCGAGTTTTCTGCCCTTCGTGACGACCGCCTTCTCCGCTGGCGGGCCGGACACTAGCGCGCCCATCATCACCGCGGTCGGGCCACTCGACAACGCGACCAACGTTGCCGTTGGAACAAACCTCACCATTACCTTCGACGAAGATGTGAATCCGGGCACCGGATCGGTCGACATTTACCGCAAATCCGATGGTGCGCTCGTCAGCAGCCTGGATGTCGGCCTTGGTGGTGTCTCGATCTCCGGCGCGACCGTGACAGTCAATCCTCCTGCCGATCTCAGCAACGCCGAGCGGTATTTCGTTCAAATCGACGCCGGGGCGTTTGTCGACGATGCCGGTAACGACTTTGCCGGGCTCCTGGACGATACGTCCTTTTCCTTCACCACGGCGCTTCCCGCCATCAGCGCCGCCCCCGCGGGCATCAGCGCCGGGGCCATTGCGTTCACCGGGTTCAACAGCAGCGGCCAGACCGATGATATCGCCTTCGTGGTGCTGCAGGATCTGGACGGATCGACCAATCCCTTCCAGATCTTCTTTACAAACTCCGATTGGAACGGCACCGCGTTCACCAACACCACGCGTCTCCTGACCTGGACCGTTGACGAGCTTGTGCCGGCCGGAACGGTGGTGAATTTCACCGATTTCGGCTCCGGAAACAGCGGCGCCGCAGAGCAGGACACGATCAATTCGACCGTCGGATTGATCACCCGGGCCTCCGGCATGGGGCTGAACACAACGGGGGACGAGTTCTTTGCCTATGTCGGTGCGGCCAATGCGCCGCGCGCCGGCGACGGGTTCCTTGCGGGTTTCAACACCGAGGGTGGAAACTTCGTCAACCTTGCCAATACCGGGCTTGTCGTGGGCGTAACTGCCGCCAATTTCGGCGCTCTTGCCGATGGGATCAACGGTGCGACCTATAACGGTGACAGATCGACGGCGAGCAGCTTTTCCGACTATCTCACGGCGATCAACGGCGCGCCGCTCACAACCAACTGGATCAATGTCGGGGAGGGTGACGGGGAGACCTTGTCTCCCTTCAATGCAACAGCGTTCAGTGCCACCGGAGTGGATACAACGCCGCCCAATCTGGTCTCGTCCACTCCGGCTGATGACGGCGCGAATGTGGCGGTAGGCGCCAATATCCTTCTGCAATTCAACGAAGATATCCAGAAGGGCTCGACCGGGTCCATCGTCATCTATGACAAGATCGGCGATACGGTGTTCGAAAGCATCCCGATCGGGGATGCGCGCATCACCGTCGCCACCGATACGATCACGATCAACCCGACGGCCAATCTCGACGTGGCGTCGAGCTATTACGTTCAGGTCGATGCGGGCGCGATCGAGGACACCTCAGGCAACGCCTTTGGCGGCATAGCGGATGAAGTGACCGTCAATTTCTCGACCGTTTTGCCAACCGTGAGCACACCGGCGTTGAGCGCGGGTGACATCGCTTTTGTCGGGCTCAATGCCGGATCCACCGAAACCCTGTCTTTTGTGGCGCTGACGGATCTCAATGGCGCGTCGACCCCCTTCAACCTCTATTTCACCGACCAGCCGTGGGAAGGGGCTGCCTTCAACACAACATCCGATGGCACGGTCAGCCTGACCATCGCAGAGGACATTGCGGCAGGAACGGTCGTGACCTTGTCCGACCTCACCGACCCCAACAGCGCCGATTTCGAGTCGTCACACGGGCTGATCACGCTCAACAACAATTACAACCACGCCACGTCCGGCGACATCACCTATGCCTATGTCGGAACGTTGAACGCGCCAGCGACCTTTCTCACGGCGATCTCCAATGATGAGGACGGCTTTACCCAAGGCTCCGCCGTTCTGACCAACACCGGGCTGACCGAAGATGTGAACGCCGTGTCATTTGACGGGTTCACCGGTGCAAACGCCTCGCCGCCCGGCGTGGAATACACCGGTGTGCGCTCCGGGGTCGGGGCGTTTTCGGATTTTCGCGCGCTGATCAACGCGGATCCCAACCTGTCCGGCAACTGGTCTCTCGCCACCTCAAACGGCGATACGCTTTTGCCCTTCGATGCAACCGCCTTTGCGCTGAACCAGACCCCCATCGTGGATCTCAACGGGGCTGTTGCGGGGCTCGACACCACCGTGGCCTTCAACGAAGCCACCGATCAGGGCATCGCCGCCACAGACGGGGTCCTGGTCGCGGCCGACGCTGCGTTCAGTGATCCTGATGGCGATACCGTGATCAGCGTGACCGTCGCTTTGACCAACGATCAGGACGGTGCTTCTGAACGGCTTATCGTCGGCGCCAACACCGCAACGGGCGTGGACGTTGCCGGGTCCGAAACCGACACCGTGACACTCACGATCAACGGCGGGACCGAAGCTGACCTGCTGGAAACATTGCAAGCGGTGCGCTGGCAGAATGCGTCTGACGATCCTACAACCACGGATCGCGCGGTGACCGTGACGGCCAGTGACGCAACCGCCAGCGGTGTGGCCTCGACCACCACCGTGACCGTGACCGCCGCTGACGACCTCGCCGTGGCGGTGGATGACAGCTTCGCGGTCAACGAAAACGCCGTCCTCCCGACACCGACAAGCAACCTGTTCAATGCAAACCCGACAACCGCGGATACCGATCCGGAAGGCGACGCCTTCGTGGTCACGGCGCTCTTCGGAGATGCGGGCAACGTGGGCACCCCCCTCGTTCTGGCCTCCGGCGCTTTGCTTCGGGTCAATTCCGACGGCGCGGTGAGCTATGATACCAACGGTCGGTTCGATGCGCTGCCTGCGGCCGCGTCGGGCGCATCCAACAGCGTTTTTACTGAAAGCTTCACCTACACGATCACCGGTGGGGACATGGCGACGGTGCAGATCAGCGTGAACGGCGTGGATAGCGACGACACGCTTGTCTCCGTCGCGACGGCAGAAACGCTTGATGGCGGGATTGGCTTCAACACGCTGGACACGGTCACCGTGGCCCGCGGCGACGCCACGCTCACGCGTGTGAGCACCAGCGCCTTTACCCTGAATGATGGGGCGGTGACAGACACCCTGAGCAATATCCAGAAGATCCTCTTTACCGATGCGGAAGCCTGGTGGGAGAGCGCGCCCGAGGCGTTTTCATCCTTGAGCGCCGCGCCTTACGGCGGGCCTCAGGATGCGGGCATGGCCACCGCATCCGGGGACGGGACAACCCTGACGGTTGACAACAACGGCTGGAAAAAGATCGAGGTCAACAAGACGATCACCGCAGATACCGTTCTGCGCTTCGATTTTGCGAGCACGGGCGAAGGGGAGATCCATGGCATCGGGCTTGACACTGATGATGATTTGACAGCGAGCCAGTTCTTCCAGCTGGACGGCACGCAGAGCTATGGTCTGCAATTCTACAATGGCAACTACACCACAGGATCGGGACCGCAGTCCTACGAGATCCGTGTGGGAGACTATTTCACCGGGACCTTTGACCACCTGACGCTTGCGACGGACAACGATGCCGGCACGGGCGCAGACAGCCAGTTCTCCAACATCCGCTTTGTGGAGGTGCCGATGGCCCCGCTTGCGGTCGAGGTCAGCGGAGTGTCCAGCGGGGTATCCAGCTATGGCCCGCTCAACGGGCAGGACCGGGGCATTGCCACGATCTCACCCGATGGCACGGAAATCGCGCTGTCCAACAACGCGTGGAAGGAGGTCGAGGTCAATCAGCTCATCACTGCCGATACCGTGTTGCGCTTCGATTTCGAGAGCTCCGGAGAGGGCGAGGTCCATGGGATCGGATTCAACACCGGGTCCGGTATTGTGGAGCAACGCTTCTTCCAGATCGACGGGACACAGGAATTTGGTCTGCAATATTACGATGATCTCTACACGACCGGGTCGGGCGCGCGCAGCTACGAGATCCGGGTCGGAGATTTGTTCACCGGGACGTTCCAGAACCTCATTCTGACATCTGACAATGACGCCGGGTTTGGTGCCGACAGTGTCTTCTCCAATATCAGCTTTGCCGAGGTGCCATTGCCGGCGCCCGCGGTCGAGGTGACGGGCGTTCCAAGCGCAGTGTCGAGCTTCGGCACCCCGAACGGCAAGGATCAGGGGCTGGCCACGATTTCGGTCGATCAGACCGAGATCACACTGGCCAACAACGCGTGGAAGAAGATCGCCATTGACGAGACGATAACCGCCGGCACGATCCTGCGCTTCGAGTTCAAGAGCGACGTGGAAGGCGAAATCCACGGCATCGGCTTCGACAATGACGAGCTTTTGTCCGAGGAGTTCTTCTTTCAACTCCATGGAACGCAGGATTTCGGGCTGTCGCCGGGAACCCCGGCTTATGTGACGGGGGAGGGTTACCGCACCTATGAAATCCCCGTCGGGCAATTCTTCACCGACAGCTTCGATTTCCTTGTGATCACGTCTGACAATGACGCGGGTATCGGCGCGGACAGCGGGTTCCGGAATATCGAGTTCGACCTCTTGGTCTGACAACGGCGACCGAAAGCGGCTGGTGCAGGACAGGTGGGCGGGGGAAAACATGCCCCGCCCTCTTTGCGTCGATCGGAGGACCGCAATGCCGCGATCGTGCTGCATGACACGGGTGGCTCACGTGGCGCACGCGGCTCCCGCGCGGCGCAGCCAGACCTGCGCGCCTGCGTGGTCCGGATAGTCCCGAACCGCTTGACGCAGAACCGGCAGGGCGGATGTGCTGTGGCCGAGCTTGGCGAGGCTGATCCCCCGCTGCAATCCAAGGGCCGGGCTTTCGCCCCAGCGGTGCGCCGCCGCATCGAGGATCGCGAGCGCGTCGGACGCGCGCCCGTTGATGTGCAGCATCGCAGCATACTGGATTTCCAGATCGCGGATCGGCGGGGACAGGTCCCGCGCGACCCCCAGCTGGTTCAGCGCCGCGCCAAGAGCGTTGAGCCGCGCGTGGGCGAGCGCCCGGGCTGCATGCCATGACAGTGGCGTGACGCCTTCTGGCGCGGTCTCCGGCGCGGCTGCAAGCCACCAGTGCAGCAGCTCGGTCCGGTCGCGGCCCAGCGATTGTGCGAGGTCGTCGGCCACAACGGCTGTCCAGGGGTGTTCCGGATGGGCGCGGGCGGCGGTTTCGAGCAGTGCCAGCGCACCCTCGGGGTTGCCGTCCGCTATCCGATGCGCCGCCGCACGCCGTTCGGCAGCCCCCGCGCTCGGGGTTACAACACAGTCCGCAGGCCTGTCCCCAAGCAGCGCGCGGGCCGTCAGATCGCTTTGCCGCGTGAGCAATTCCGCATGGGTCGCGGCCAGCATGTGGACGGCGACCGATCCGGTGACAAAATCTTCCCATCCGCGCGCGGGCATGCACAGCGAAAGCAGATCATCCCGGTCCGCGCGCAGAAGGGTCAGGTGCCCGCGCCAGACAGAAAAATGGTGGGCGCGGCGCATGGTTTCCATCGCGCGCGCATCGTCCGAAAAACCGGGATTGATTGGCTTGAGCTTGCGGAAGACCGGCGCAGAATCGATCAGCGTGACGCTTGGCGCGGGCACCAAGCCGCGGCTTTGCAGCGCGCAGGCGGTTTCGAAAGCCAGCGCCGCACCAAGCGAATATCCTGTGACATGCAGGGCTGTGCCGGCAAACGCCTGTTCCAGACTGTCGGCGCCATGCTCCGCGATCTGGCGGAAGCTGCCGCGCGTCTCCCGTATCGCGTCGCGTTCCAGCGTGTAGACGCCAAAACGCGCGGGCATATGGCCAAGGATGTTTCTGAGGTTGTGGCCCTGCGGGTTCAGGCCGGGCATGAAGACAACCTTGTCGCCCGCCTCGCCCGGTTGGTGTTCGCTCAGGGCGCTTGGCAACTCGGGACGCGCCGCATCGGTGAGCAAACGGTCCAGCCCCGCGGCGGTCGGCATGCGGAACGCGTCGGCAACCGACACGTGGCGGCCCGTGCTCTTGCGCAAATCCGTGATCATCCGGATCAGCAGGAGCGAGGTGCCACCGGCGTCGAAAAAGTTTTGCTCCGGCGCGCGGGGCGGAGCGCCCAGAACGCGCCGCCAGGCCTGCTCAAGCGGGGTATCGGTTTCGAGCGACTGACCGGCCTTTGTCGTCGGACCGGGGGTCGCGGCGATCCGCTCTTTGGCTCTATGCGTCAGGGCAACACGGTCAGTCTTGCCCGATCCCGTAACCGGCAGCGCGTCGCAAGAAACGATGGACCGGGGCACCCAGGCCGCCGGCAGGCTGCGTCGCAGCGCATCGCGCAGCGCATCGCAATCGCCATCCGGTGTCAGCACCACCCAGGCCACGAGTTCGGGCGCTGTCTCATCCGCCACCAAAACGACACAGCTCGCGAAGGCATGTCCGCTTGCCATGATCCGGGCTTCGATGTCGCCAAGCTCGACCCGCTGACCGCCGATCTTGATCTGTGTGTCGGCGCGGCCGTGATACGCGATGACGCCATCGGGCAGGACGCGCGCCAGATCGCCGGTCCTGTACCACCGCCCCGGCGGCAAGCCGGGAGGATCGAGCACGAAGCGCCGCGCGCTCAGCCCGGGTTGCCCGAGGTATCCCCGCGCCACGGCCGGCCCGCCGACCCAAAGCTCGCCCAGTGCACCGGGCCAGCAGGGCCGCCCGTCCTCATGGCAAACGGCGACCCGGTAGCCGGGCAAGGGTGCGCCGATGGGCACGCTGCCCAAAGCATCCGTCCCGGCCTCCGCCCGCGCGGCGGTCACCCTTTGCCATGTGGCAAAGACCGTTGTTTCCGTCGGGCCGTAGCCATTCCAAAGCGCGCTGACCCTGCTCGTGAGCGCTTCGGCCAAGGCAGGGTCCAGCGCTTCCCCGCCCGTCCATGCGGTGAGCCGGGGGCAGGGGCCAAGCTCCGCCTCCAGCAGCAAGCGCCACTGCGTCGGCGTGGCAAAGAAATAGTCCGCGTCGCTTTCCCGCAGGCGGGCGGCAATACGCCATGGATCCTTGCGCGATCCGTCTTCCAGCATGTCGAGCACACCGCCACTGACCAAGGGCAACAGGCATTCGAAAAAGAGGCTGTCAAAGGTCACGGCACTGGCAGAAACCATGCGCGCACCGGGCTGCGGGTCCACTTTCTGGCAGGCGGCGGCCACCAACGTGGCAATGGCGCGGTGCGGGATCATCACGCCCTTGGGCTGTCCCGTCGAGCCCGACGTATACATCACGTAGGCCAGCGAGTCCGGCTGAGCAGCGACGCGCGGCGTTTCCCCGGCGTGCTCCGGCCGCCGGAGCGCGGTGCGATCCAGCCTCCGAGCCGTTTCCGGCGCAGCAATCAGGTGATCCGGTGCGGCATCCTTCAGCATGGCGCGCAAACGCTCCGGCGGATCGTCCGCCGCCAGCGGCAACACCGCCATTCCGCTGCGCCAGATGCCGATCAGGGCTGCGACAAACTCAAAACCACGCGGCAGGGCCAGGGCAACGATCCCGCTCTTCCGCTCTTGAACACGCGTGGTCTTGTCGAGCGCTTCAGCCCAGGCCGCGCTTGCGCGATCGAGCTCCGCGTAGCGCCAAGTCTTGTCACCAACCGTGATGGCGGTCCTCGACGCGTGGGCCACAAAGGCCCGTTCCAAACGCGCCGGAACGCTTTCGGTGGTGACAAGCGGCGCGCCCCGGAGCACCCGTGTTTCCCCGCGATCCGGTCGCGCGTCGATCGGGGCATCTGTCTTCGACACCAGCCAGAGCAGCGCATCGCGGAAAGCCTCGGCGATGCGGTCTGCGGTTTGCGCGGAGAACGCAGCCGCATTCCAGAGCAGCGTGCCGCGAAGGCCACGACCGGCCGGGTCGACATTAAAAACGAGGTCAAAGGTGCTGACATGCGCCGACACTGGACGTGGCGAAACCGCGCATTCCCGAAGGGGCAAGCCGTGGCTTTCGAAACGACGGTCGTTCAGCGCAACCTGCAAATGGGGGCCAATTGCGGTGCCGCGCGTGGTGTCTGGCCCGTCGCGCCCGCCTTCAAGGGCCTCTTGTTCGCGCCGCAGGAAGGCGTCGGCATCGATGCCGGTTGGCATGTGCGACCGGATCGCACGGGTGATCACAAACGCACCAAGCAGCTTCGACAAGCCGGGATGGTCGCGCCCCAGCGTCACCTGTCCGATGGCGGCATTCCGTTCTCCGGTCATGTCGAACAGGGTCAAACGGGCAGCGGCCATCAGGATCGCGGCCCGTGTGATCCCGAGGGCCTTGGCTCTCTGCGCAAGCCGGGCCGTATCGGCCGCCGGGATATCGAACAGGGTCTGCCCACAGGTTCGGTCGGCATTTGCGTCAGGCGGGCGGTCATAGGGGAGGGCGAGCGGTCGGGTCGCGAGGTCTTGCGCCTGCGTGGCGAGGTCCTTTGGGTGCAGACAGGGGGCGGTCCCTGTCTCGGCCAGGGCGCGGGCGTAAGCGCCGAAGCCCTGCGTGCGCCGCAAGGGCGCGCTCGACGGACAGGCATAGAGCCGGGTGAGGGCGGTGCAAAACAGCTTGATCGACCAGCCGTCCATGACGGCGTGGTGGAACACGACACAAACCGTCCACCCCGCCGCGCCGGTTCGAAACACCCGCGCGCGGAACAGTGGCCCCTTCTCCGTCTCGAACGGCGCGCGACACGCATGCTCGATCTGCGCGGACACGGTCTCTGGGCCAGACCGGAGGTCGATCTCCATCAGGTCGGGCGGGGGCGCGGCGCCAAGTGTCATGATCAACCGCCCGCCTTCCTCGTGCAGCGTGCTGTTGAGGCTGTCATGCTGCGCCGCCAAGGTCTTGCAGGCGCTCAGGAACGCGCCGGGATCGAATGCGCCGGTGATGTCCCAGGCCCGAAACGTATTGGTGGTCGCCCCATCCGCGCGCAGCCTGTCCGCAACCCAGAGCGCCGTTTGCGCCGGCGTGGCCGGCACGCGGTCCGGCGCATTGGCAAACCCTTCCGAGGGCCGCTCTTGGTGGTCATCCTTGTTCATTTGCGCGTCTTTTGCCCTGTCCCGGCGCATCTGCCAACCCTTGGGTCCAGGGGACTGGTCATGCCGAGGGGCTTCGGCGATTTGCTGCCGCCGGGGGGCTTTGCCGAATTGGCGCAACCCTCAACCGACCGCGTGCAAGCGCACACCAGTAGACGAACCATGGCACTCGCCGGGTGCCTGACGGTCAGGTGCTTTGACGTTCGGCCCAGCCGGCAAAGATCTTTTCGAGGAAAACCACCGCGTAGTAGAGCGCGATGCCAAGCACCGCGAGGGCGATCAACACCGCGAACATCAGCGGATAGTTCGAATTCGTCTGGCCCGACAGGAACAGGGCGCCAAGCCCGCGCCCGTGCGGCGAGACAATCTCGACAAGGTTCGTGCCGATAAAGGCCAGCGTTACAGAGACCTTGAGCGCACCGAAAAACTCCGGCAGCGTCTTCGGCAAAGCGATCTTGCGGAAGATCGTGATCTTGCTTGCGCCAAGCGAGCGCAGGATATCGCGATATTCCGGTTCGAGGGTCGACAGACCGATCCCCACGGAAACCGCAATCGGGAAGAAGGAGATCAGAAACGCCATCATCACCGTGTTGAAATTGTGCTGGCCGATGAACAAAAGCGCGAGCACCGGCACAAGCGTTGCCTTGGGAATGGCGTTGAAGCCCACGAGCAACGGATAGAGCGCATCGCGGGCAATTCGCGAAAACCCCATGACCATGCCCAGCATCACGCCGAAGACCACGGCAAGCGCCAGCCCGGCGACCGTGCGCCAGAGCGTTTGCCACGACCCGATCAGGAACAGCTCCCAGAACTGGCTGTAGGCGGCGGGGAGATCAGACGGAGAGGCCATCACGTAATTGGGCCAGCCATTGATCCGGACGATGGCTTCCCAAAAGGCGAGAAAGGCGATGATCGCGCCAACGGGCACGGCGATTTTCTGAAGATTGCCCATCATGACGTCTCCTCGACGGGGCGGCCCTGCGCAATCTTGATCTGATCCCTGAGATCGTGAAGCATCTCTGCGGCCTGCGGGGTATAGAGCACGTCGATGGTGCGGTCCTCGGGCAGGGTGACATCGAGGATGTATTGGGTGCGGGCGGGCCTGCCGGACAGGACCACGACCTGATCGCCGAGAAAGACGCTTTCGCGCAGGTCATGCGTGATCAGGACGGCGGTGAAAGGCTCTTTGGCGCGCAGGTCGCGCATCGTCTGCCAGAGATCCTCACGGGTGAAATTGTCGAGGGCACCAAACGGCTCATCCATGATGAGCACGTCCGGCTTGTGCACGATAGCCCGACACAGTGAGGCGCGCTGGCGCATCCCGCCGGACAGTTCGGACGGGCGTTTGCTTTCGAAACCGGACAGGCCGACCATATCGAGCAACGCTTCGGCGCGGTCCACGCGCTGGGCGCGCGGCATGGACGGCGCGACAATTTCCAGCGGGAGAATGACGTTCTCAAGGATCGTGCGCCACTCCAGAAGGACGGGGTTCTGAAACGCCATGCCGACAGTCTTGCGCGGGCTTGTCACCCGTTCACCATGCAGCCAGACCTCTCCGGCATCCGGTTTCATCAGCCCGGCCACCAGCCGCGTGAGCGTGGACTTGCCGCAACCGGACGGTCCGACCACGGCGCAGAATTCGCCTTCCGGCACGCTCACGTCGAGTCCGTCAAGCACGGGCAGCGGCCCTGCTTTGGTCTGGTAGGCGTGCGTTACGCCCTTGATTTCAATGAGATTTGTCATGCCTGCATCGCATCGGGAAGGCGCCGGGCGCGCGAGAGGCGCCCCCGGCGGTCTTCGGTATCATTTCAGCATCAGAACATCCGCTACCGGAAGGTAGCTGCTGTCGAAGAACAGGCTCGGATCCGGCTCGTTCTGGAAGTCATAGACAGTCTTGGTCTGTTCGATGGCACCGGCAAAGCGCTCCATATCGATGCCGCCCATGCCGTTTTCCATCACGTAATCGGTCATGACATTGGCATCGATGGCAAGCTGGAGGCGGCGCTTTTCGAGCTCTGCATCGGCGGCGGGGTTGCGCTTGAGCAGCGACTCGATGGCGGCATCCGGATCTTCGATCGCGGCTTTCCAGCCTTGCGCGATCGCTGTCAGGAAACCGGTGACGGCTTCGCTGTTGGCTTCGGCAAAATCGGTGTTCACGATGATCGCGTTGCCATAGAGGTCAAGCCCGTAATCGGCCATCAGAAGAACGGAGATATCCTCCTCGGGCACACCGAGGCGGATCAGGTTCAGCGTCGAGGAGAACGAAAACCCCGTGACCGCATCCACCTCACCGCCGGCCAGCATCGGCTCGCGGGTTGGAAAGCCCACGGGCTCAACCGTGATCGCGTCCACGTCGAGATTGTTCTCGGCGGCGAAGATGGGGAATTGTGCCCAAGCGCCGTCAGGCGGCGGGGCGCCAAGTGTGCGGCCTTCAAGATCGGCGGGTGTTGTCACGCCCTGGCTCACGCGGCCCACAACCGCAAAGGGCGGCTTGTCGTATACCATCATGATTGGCATGACCGGTGCGTCAGGGTTCTGGTCGAGGAACCGCATCACCGAATTGATATCCGCAAAGCCGATCGGAAAGGCACCCGTGGCAACTTTCGGGATCGCGTCGAGCGATCCGGCGCCTTCGGTGATCGTGACCGTGAGGCCCTGTGCCTCAAACAGGCCGGAATCAACCGCATAGGTGTAAGGCGCTGCGGGTCCTTCAAATTTCCAGTCCAGCGCGAAGGGCATGTCGGTTTCGGCAAAAGCCGCCGACGCACCAAAAACGATCGCCGATGCGATCAGTGTCTTTTGGATCATGATCCAGTCTCCCTGTTGACGCCTTCTTGTCTCCCGCGGCCTGAACAATTGCCAGCAGCAGTGTGGGCGCACCGTAACGGAGCATATTCCGGCCCCGGGGGCGAACATTTTTTTGGCGTGTGTGCCAGTTTTTTGGGCGGAACGCGGTCTCTTGCGGGGGTATGGCATGGAACGGGCCCCAAAAGGCAGCGGTCGTGCCCCTCGCGCGCAGGGGAGCGATTGACCGAAGCACCAAAACCGCGGCCGCCCTGTTGCGGTGCCCATGCCAAGGAACCGCAAGACACCGGAGGCTTGTGTGGGCTCCTGCGCGGGGTTCGGGGGCTGCGTGCAGTCAGGCGTGTCGGGACCCTAAGCTTGGCGGACGCACGATACCGCCTGAGAGCGCTCTTGGGGTGTTGTAGCAGGGTTTTCCGACGGGTCTTAGCCAATCAAAACCAGATATCTATGGACGATCGCACCCGATTACGTGTGTAATCTGATGTGGGGTCACTTCGGCAAAGGCCGGTTTATTGAGTTTTTCGACTGAGTTTCCGCTGCGCGTTCGGCAGTATTTTCAAGAACGGGGGACTGTCGCGCCCTTGATCCGCGAATTGCGCGCCCTTGAGCCGCCAACGGACCCGGCGCTGCTGTTGCAGATCGGCCTCATTCTTCTGGTCAGCTTCGTCGGAGCTTTTACACTTGGAATCTGGCAAGCCGCGATTTGGAGCGTGGCCTATGTCGCGTCGCAGCTGGTAGAGAAGTGGATCGTCCGGGTGGTGCCGGAAGATGCCAGCCGCGCGCAATTCTATCTCGTGCTGCTCGTGCTGTTGGCTGAATCCTCCATATATTGCTTCATGCCCTTGTTTTTGTGGTTCTATGAGAGCGAAGTGGCGAAGTTCGGCGCGGTTGCGCTGATGACGGCATCGGCGATGCACACAACGTTGAACCGCGCGGCGTTTCCATCGATCATGGCCTGCTTTATGGTGCCGAACGCGGCGGTGTTCGTGTTTATCGGCTTTTGGGAAATGACACCTGTTGGCTTGCAGGCCGGGGCGGTCGTCTATCCGGTCATTGGCGTGGCGGTGGCGATCTTCTTTGTGGTCATGTTCCTGCAAGCGCATCGCAAGGAATTGAGCAACCGACGCACTCAAGAGGCGCTCAAACAGTCGCAAAAACTCGAGACCATCGGCAAGCTCACCGGAGGGATTGCGCATGATTTCAACAATCTGATCAGTGTTGTGTCGGGTAACCTGCAACTGATTTTCGAGACGGAGAACCTGCGGGACGTGCGCCATTACGCCGAAACGGCCAAGGATGCCGCGGACGCCTGCGCCGACCTGACCGCCAAGATGCTGGCTTTTGGCCGCAAGGCGCCGCTCCAACCGGTGGCCATCTCCGTCGATACTCTTTGCCGAAACCTGTCCGAATTCACGGACCGGCTGGTGGCAAAGAACATCGAGATCCGTTTCGAGATCGAGCCCGACACCCGACCCGTTTACGTTGACGCATACATGTTCCAGAACGCGTTGCTCAACCTTGTGATCAACGCGTCCGATGCCATGCCGCAAGGTGGTCTCGTGACCGTATCTGCGTCGAACTGTGGCCAGAACACTGTCGTGTTCAGCGTGGTGGATACCGGTCCAGGGATCGAGCCGGAGAACCTTGAGAAGATCTTTGATCCGTTCTTTTCGACCAAGGAGCATCTCGGGCGGTCCGGCCTTGGGCTGTCCATGGTGCAGGGTTTCGTGGAGCAGTCGAACGGGGCGATTGATGTATGGAGCAAGCCCGGTGAGGGCACGCGTTTTCTCCTGACTTTGCCAGCCGCGAAAACCGAATCCGCGCCACGTTTGGAGGGGCCGGAGCCCGTCACGCATTCCGCACCCGTCGAAGGCAAATGCATCATGCTGGTGGATGACAACGAACAGTTGCTCAAGGCGATCTCCATCAAGATGATGCGGGACGGGTATAAGGTCGTGTGCCATGTTTCGGGCGATGACGCGGCGGCTGCGCTGGCGCAAGACGCGGCCCCTGATCTGCTGATAACCGATGCCGTCATGCCCGGGCTGGTGCAGGGCCCGGACTTGATCGAGATCCTTTACATGAAGGATCGGGCCGTGCCGGCAATCCTGATGTCCGGCTATGCTGAACCGTCCTTGGCCCGAAAGGTGCGCCTCGGCGAACCGGACCGGTTCATGAGCAAGCCCATTGATCTGGCGACCTTGTCGTCCACCGTCGCGGAACTGTTGCGGGAGCGCAGTGTCCCGGTTTCGCCGCGCACGGAGCAACGCAACATGCCACTCTGATGGTGGGCAACGGGCGCTTGCCCTTTTGGTTGCCCGAGGCGGTGCGGCGCATCGAGATCTGCAGCACAACGGGCGGAGCCAGCGAATTGCTGTTGGATTTTTTACTTTAAAACAGTAATTTGCAGATGAAAGCTCAAGTTTTGCATGAGCCCATTTTCCGCCATCCGCGCCGCCTTAACAGCTTTGCAAGACGGTGTGGCTCGCAAGAGCGTGGGCTTGTGTTGGCGGTGCCGATGGCGCGAGGGCATCATGCGCATAACCCGGCCCGGTCTGGGTGCTGATCCGGGCGACACGACTAACGGCAATCCCCTTGGCGACGCGGCAAACCGGCACATATGCCCTTGGCCATGGGACGATGCTCTGCTTGGCCGTGACGCGGTCGACCCGCGCCCGCCGCCCAATGCCCGTGACCGTGGGGGCCTTTCGGCGAAACCGGCAGAAACAGCCGTTTTCCAGATCGCAATGAGAGACCTGTACAGGTGCCGCTCTCCTTATGGATCAGGGATCGACATCCTCGAAATCTGGCGCGCAAAACGGTCGCAGGCCCGCGCCGCCGATCAACAGGCCCGTCAGCCATCGGTTGAAGCGCTTGGCCGTGTGTGTGTTTGCCCAGGGCCCGGCAGGTGCTGCGCGCTCGCCAGCCGCCGGTCTGGTGCGGTCATGGTGTCACCTGACGGGCCGCATCGCCGTACATCCAACCTGTCGATTGCGTGGCGCCAAACTGCATGACGCCAAACTGTCCCGGTTCATGACCGGAAGGGTTGTATTTATAGACACGCTTTCAAAATAAGCGGTATACTGAAGGATACTCTTACAAAAAATGTCGCGCAAGAACGCGACGTCTTACAGGGACGGAGATTACCCATGTCATTTGCTTATCAGATTCTGTTGCAGGGCACGCAGGAAGTGCCGAGTGTCACCACCGATGCCACAGGTGTTGGATTTGCACTCTTTGACGACAGCGCCACCACGCTGCAATACGGGTTCAACACGCAAGGTCTTGATTTCGGGGGTGTTCTGGATAACGGGGTGCCGCGCACGCCCGACACGCAAGATGATGTGACAGGGGCGCATTTCCACAATGCCGCACGCGGCGCCAATGGTGGCGTTGTGTTCAATATCCTGACGCAGGATGCCGACGATCTGGCCCACATGCTGAACCAGGATGGCTCACGCAGCGTGACCGGTCTTTGGGAATCATCCGATCCTGCCTCGACCTCCATCACCACCCTCGCCGGGATCTTCAACGGGTCAACCGTCGGCAACGACATCGACATCTATCTCAACCTGCACACCGCAGGCTTTCCGGGCGGAGAGTTGCGCGGCCAGCTCGTGACCAGCGCCGACGACAACGCCAACACGATCACGGGCACGGAATTCAACGACACGCTTTTCGGCCTCGGCGGCAATGACCGCATCACGGGTTTGGCCGGCGCGGACAACATCGACGGCGGCGATGACATCGACGAGTCGAGCTATGCTGGCTCGCCGGAAGGTGTCAGCGTGAACCTCACAACCGGCGTGAATACCGGCGGCCATGCGGAAGGCGACATGCTGACCAGCATCGAGTTCATCCGGGGCAGCTCAGAAGACGATACGCTCGTCGGTTCCGCAGGGGACGACACGTTGCGCGGCGAAGACGGCAATGACTCCATCGAAGGCCTCGCCGGTGATGACGCGTTGATCGGCGGCGGCGGTGATCAGGACGTCCTGACCTATGCAAGCTCACCCGCTGGCGTGAATGTCGATCTGGGTGACTCAACCAACGATCAGTCCGGCGGCCATGCGCAAGGCGACCGGATCAACGGGTTCGAGTTCCTCATCGGATCGGCATTCGACGACACGCTTGAAGGGACCACTGCGGATAACAGCATCGAAGGCGGGGCCGGTGCGGATTCCATCTTCGGAAGCACGAACCAGGACACACTCGTCGGTGGCGCCGGAAACGATACGATTTCGGGCGGAACCGGCGACGATACCGTCGACGGTGGCGAAGACAACGACATTCTGACGGGCGGGAGCGGCGATGACATGCTCTCCGGCGGCGAGGGCCAGGATTCTCTGGATGCCGGTGACGACGAAGACACGCTGAACGGCGGTGCCGGGGCTGATACGCTCGAAGGCGGTTCCGGTGTGGATCTTGCCGACTACTCCGATTCCCCCGAAGGGGTGCGGGTCAGCCTTGTGGCCGGAACGACCGGCAGCGGCGGTCATGCCGAAGGCGACACGCTCACCGATATCGAAAACCTGCAGGGATCTGCCTTCGGTGACGCGCTGACCGGCGACGCCGATGACAACGCGTTTCAGGGCGGCGCCGGGGCGGACACGCTCACCGGCGGCAGCGGGCAGGACACGGCGGTCTATGTCGATGCGCCTTCCGGTGTGGCCCTCGACCTCAGCGCCAATTCCGGAACGGTCGGCGATGCGCAGGGCGATCTCTTTTCCAGCATCGAGGCGGTGATCGGCTCTGAGTTCAACGACACGCTGATCGGGTCTGCGACCGACGATACCCTGAACGGTGCCGGAGGCGATGACCTGCTGGAAGGCAAGGCCGGGGCAGACCGTCTTGAGGGCGGTGACGGCAGCGATACAGCCAGCTATGCAAGCTCGTCGACGCTTGTGCAGGTCAATCTGGGCGCCGGGACGGCGCAGAACGGCGATGCGCAGGGCGATACCTTCAGCGGCATCGAGAACCTCGTCGGGTCGGCGTTCAACGACGTGCTGACCGGCGACGGTGGAGCCAACATGCTCACCGGCGGTCTGGGCAATGACACTTTGAGCGGTGGCAGCGACGATGACGAGTTGCTTGGCGGCGAAGGCGCGGACAGCCTTGACGGCGGCACAAGCTTCGACATCGCGAGCTACGCCGGATCGTCGGGCGCGGTGAATATCGACCTTGCGGCCAATACCGCCACGGGCGGTGACGCGACGGGCGATACGCTCACCAGCATCGAGGATCTCATCGGCTCTGCGGGCAATGACACGCTGACGGGGAATTCGGAGGCCAACTTCATCGAAGGGGGCGCAGGTGCGGACGTGCTCGATGGCGGCACCAACAATTCCACCAGCCGCAACAACGACATGGTGCGCTACGACAGCTCGTCGGCGGGTGTCAACGTCAACCTGTCCAATGGTGCGGCCAGCGGTGGCGACGCGGAAGGCGACACGATCAGCAATTTTGAGGGGCTGGGCGGCTCTGCCTTTGACGATACGCTGACCGGAAGCAACAGCGACAACGACCTTTTCGGTCGCGCTGGCAACGACAGTCTCGTGGGCCTTGACGGGGAAGACGCTCTCGAAGGAGGAGAAGGCAACGACACGCTGGATGGCGGCGACGACGACGATCTTTTGCTTGGTGAGGCGGGCAACGATCTCCTGCTTGGCGGCGAAGGGGATGACACTCTTGCTGGCGACGAAGGCGACGACACGCTCGAAGGGGGCGCGGGCGACGACGCGCTCGATGGCGGCGACGGGATCGACACTGCGCGTTACTCCGGATCCTCTGCCGCTGTGCAGGTCGATCTCGCTACGGGTCAGGGCACAAGCGCCGATGCGGCGGGCGACAGTCTCACCGATATCGAGAATCTGATCGGCTCAAGTTCGGCAGATATGCTGATGGGGGACAGCGGGGACAACCGGCTCGACGGGGCCGGCGGCGCGGACACGCTCACCGGGCGCGAAGGCGATGATACCTATGTGGTCGATAACAGCGGCGATGTGCTGACCGAGGTCGCAAACGAAGGCACCGATACGGTGGTGTCGCGCATCGATTTCACGCTCGGCGATCATTTCGAGAACCTCATGCTCTCGGGCAGCTCCAATATCGACGGTTCGGGCAATGCGGGCGCGAACATGCTCATGGGCAATGCCGGAGCCAATGTGCTGACCGCCAATGGCGGTGCCGACACCATGACCGGCGGCGCAGGCAACGACACCTACGTGATCGACAGCACCGGGCAATCCGTGGTCGAGGCCGAGAACGAAGGCACCGACGCGGTCAACTCTGCGGTGAGCTATGCGCTGACCGACCATGTCGAAACGCTTGTTCTCACGGGCACGGCGGATATCGACGGCACCGGCAACGCATTGAACAACTCTCTTGTTGGCAACAGCGGGGCCAATGTCCTGACCGGCGGGGCAGGCAACGACGCCTATGCCGTCGGTGACGGCGACACGGTTGTCGAGGCCGCGGGCGGCGGCACCGACGAAGTGGTGACGGAGAGCACGCACACGCTTGCCGCCAATGTCGAGAACCTGCGCCTGCAAGGGAATAACGACGTCTCGGGAACGGGCAACGGGCTCGACAACACCATCCTCGGCAATTCGGGTGCCAATACCCTGACCGGTGGCGACGGCAACGACACGCTGGAAGCCTATGACGGCGGCGACTCCCTGAACGGTGGGTCCGGTGCGGACAGCCTTGATGGCGGCGACGGGGATGACACGCTGGATGGTGGTGCGGGTGACGACACGCTGAATGGCGGTGCGGGCGATTCGACTGTCACTGGCGGGTCGGGCACGGATACCGTGATCATCAATGCACTGGCCGCTTCCGTGGCGGTCACGGAAACGGCGAGCAATCTCATCCTTGCCACGAGCGCGGGAACATACACGGTCGCCAACGACGTGGAGCAGTTCCAGTTTCAGGACGTCACGCAGAACCGGGCCGTGGTGGCAGGGCGCGACGGAGAAGTCGCGGCACCTTCGGTCTCGGTGAGCATCAACGGCCTTCTTGATGGCGCGGCGCAGCCCGTTCCCGGTCAGTTGGCGCGCGCTGAAGCCTTTGCGGCCTCCAGCCAGACCAGACTGCCGGACGGCAACGACATCCAGGGCGGCGCCGATTGGGGCTTCTCGGGTGGATCGAGCAGCAGCCCGACCCAGCCGGTGCGGCTTGTCCGGCAGGCAGACCAGTTGCTGGAACCGGTCGAACTGATGGAGATGCGGGCCGGCATCGGGTCCTCGTTTGGCGGCTCTTCCACAAGTGACGGGTTCACCGCGGATCTCGGCAACATGACCTTCCAGGTCGCCGGGGACCGTCCGACGTCGCCACAAACCTTCGAGCAGATCTATCAGCTCCTGCTGGACATTGCGGCCTATGACGAATTGACGGATACCGCACAGCGACAGGCCATTGTTGACCGGATGAACACCCTCGGTCTCGATGAGATCCGCTTCCAGATCGACGGTCAGGATGCGGAATTCCGCCTCACGACCAACCTTCTGGCCTTGTCTGCCTCGCTGGGTGGCGGGGATGGCAATGACAGCCTGAGCACGTCTGAAGGGCGCGATGTCCTTGAGGGTCGGGGCGGCAACGACACGCTCAACGGGGGACTGCTCGAAGACACGCTCAACGGCGGCGCCGGTGACGACTTGATCAACACCGGTTTCGGCTTCGACTCCGCCGATGGCGGCACCGGGAACGACACCATTCTCGGGCTCAACGGGTTCGACAGCCTGCGGGGCGGCAGTGGCAATGACCTGCTGCGCGGCAATTTCGGCAACGACACCATCGGCGGTGACGCCGGCGACGACACGATCGAAGGCGGCCTCGGATTTGACAGCATGTCAGGTGGTCTTGGTGACGATTCCATTCAGGCGCGCGACGGGTTCGACACGCTCGAAGGCGGTGGCGGCAACGATACGTTGTCCGGCAACAACGGCAATGACAGCATCAGCGGGGGTGCCGGCAATGACAGCATCGTCGGCGGTCTGGGTGCCGATGTGATGGATGGCGGCGCCGACAATGACACGATCACCGGTCAGAACGGCTTTGACACGCTGCGCGGTGGCGCCGGAAACGACAGCCTCGAAGGCAACTCCGGCAACGACTCGATGGATGGCGGCCTTGGCAACGACACCCTGCGTGGCGGGCTTGGGGCGGACACGTTCGTGTTTGCGGCAGGCGCCGATGTCATCGTTGATTACCGGCCTGTCGACTCGATCCAGATCGAAGCGGACCTGGTGCCGGGTGCGTCACCCACAACCGACGATCTTGTGTCGCTGGCATCGACCAATGCGGCGGGCAATCTGGTCCTCGATTTCGGGGGAGGCAACTCGCTGACCTTCAACGGGATATCGGCGCTGTCGGATGTGGTGGACGACATCACCTTCATCTAGGCGCGCCCCGCCGTCACAGCAAAATCCCCACCCCGTTCCGGTTTGGAGCGGGGTGGCGTCGTTTTGCGGGGTCGACCGCGCAAGGTCAAAGGGGAGGCGGGCAGCGCTGCCCGTGCTGGATGGTGTGGAAGCCGGGCGCAAGTCATCCCGGCGAAGCCCGTGCAGATCTGGCGTGACACTGGCCCCGTTGCGCTGTGCTCCGACCGGGTCAGCCGGGCGCTGAGCTCCGATCTGATCGCCGGCCCCTATGTCCCGAGAGCGCGGCGTCGAAGCCGCGCCGCGCATGGCGCAGGGCTGTCACGACACCGTCGCTTGGAACGCGCACCGCCGCTCCGGCCCGTTCAGTCGCGACCCTCGGCAATCGCGCGCAACCCGTCGGGATCGGTGATGCGCAGCTTGCCCTTCTCGAACCACACAAGCTCCTTCTCCGCCCAGGCCCGCAAATACCGGTTTGCATTGGCACGGCTCAGTCCGGCGAGCTCGCCGATCTCGCTTTGCGAGAGCTTCATGGGGATGCTCTGCGCCCCGTCGCTGTCCATCCCGCCAAACTGCTCTGACAAGCGCAAGAGCGCCAGCGCGAGCCGCACCGGCCCGTCTTTTTCGGTGCGCAGCTCCAAGGCCTCGTTGCTGCGGCGGAGCTTGGCACAGAGTTCCACCGTCAGGGCAAAATGCACCTCCGGATGGTCGAAGAGGAAGGCGCGAAAATTGTCGAACCCGACGCTGTGCCCGGTCACGTCCGACATGGCGCGCGCCGAGGCGCTGCGCGTGCTTTGGTCGAGCAGCGCAACCTCGCCGAGGATGCTGCCGGGCCCCAGATGTGCCAGAACCATGCGTCGGCCCGCCGAAGACGTGGTGCTCACCTCGACCTGTCCGGTCTCGATCACCAGCAGGTCCGTTCCCGGATCGCCATGCGTGTAAATCGTCTGGTCCTTGGCGAAATGGCGCCGCGTCCCGCGCGCGCGCAGATCGCCAAGTGCGTCCGCGTCCAGAAGGGCGCGCATGGATGGGGCGGAATGCGGCATGTCCGATCTCCTCCAGGGGCCGCGCGGACGCGCAAAAACACAGTGTTTCCAATCGTAAGAGGGCGTCAGTGCTGAGGCAAGCTTGGTGAATGACCCGCCTTGGCCTATGGTGATGGCATTCTTGACACTTTTTTGGGTTCCTCATGTCCGTTTCCGACCGGCGACCGGCGTTTTCCGTGGTGAGCATCGCCGCGATGCTTGTCGCTGTGTTCGCTGGCCTCCCGCTGGCTGTCTGGCTGGACCTGCGCGCGCTGTCCGAAGAGCAGCTGAGCGGCCAGGCCGAGGCCTTGTCGGACACGATCGACGACCTGCGGGATTTCTACGCCGAAAGCGTCGTGGCCCGCGCCGTCGCCCATGACGGGCCGGTTTCGGCCTCACATCGCTACTTGGAAGAACCCGGTGGCATCCCGATCCCCGCAACATTCTCGCTCGAACTGGTGTCGATCTTTTCCAGCGACGGGGACGAGATGACCTACCGGTTCGTGTCGGATTACCCATTTGCCAACCGGCCGCCGGTTGTGCTGACCCCGTTTGAACGCGCCGCGCTCGAAACGCTCACCGCCGATCCTTCCGCGCTGCCATACCGGTCCACGGGGTCGCTGCTTGAGCGCGAAGTGAGCATCGCAAGCCCGGTCCTGATGGGGCAGGCCTGTGTCGACTGTCACAATGCGCACCCTGAAAGCCCGCGCCAGAATTGGCAGGTGGGCGATGTGCGCGCGGTGCAGGCCATCACCCTGCGTCAGAGTCTGGGGGCGAACGTCTTTGCGTTTCGCTCCCTCGCCGCGTATTTTGCCATGCTGGCCGTCATCGCCGCGTTTGTGCTGATCCGGCTGCGCGCGCAATCGCGCAGTCTTCAGGCCGCCAATCGCGACCTTGCCCATGCCAATGACTTTCTGGCCAGCGTGTCCATGAAGGTCGGGCGCTACATCTCGCCGAAGGTGTATCGACGGATCTTTGCGGGGGATGACGACAACGACCTCAGCACGAACCGCCGCAAGCTCACGATCTTCTTTTCCGACGTTCAGGGGTTCACCGAAATCTCCGAGCGCCTGCAGCCTGAAGAGCTGACGCGTTTGCTGAACGCCTATTTTACCGAGATGGCAGAGATTGCCGAGGCGCATGGCGGCACGCTCGACAAGTTTGTGGGGGACGCGGTGCTGGTGTTCTTCGGAGACCCGGTGAGCAACGGCGTGCGCGAAGATGCGCGGGCCGCGATGCGCATGGCCTTGGCGATGCAGACCCGGATCGCGGAGCTTACGGCCCGTTGGCGCTCGGAGGGCATTACATGGCCGTTTGCCGTGCGTATGGGGATCAACACAGGCTATTGCAACGTGGGCAATTTCGGCAGCGCGGACAGGCTCTCCTATACGATCATCGGGGCGGAGGTGAACCTTGCCGCGCGGTTGCAGGAGCATTGCGGCCCGGGGGAGATCGCGATCTCCGAGGAGACGCAGATCTATGTGTCGGACATGGCGCCGACGGTCGCCGCGGGGCCGATCACCGTCAAGGGCATTGCTCAGCCCGTGCGCTATTACATCGTGCCAAAGCCGGGCGAGACCGGGGCAGGGCCGGTCGCCGTTGATATCGACGGTCTGCAACTGACCCTCGATCCCGGCCGCATCGGTGGCGCGGATCAGCACAGGGCACGCGCCGCGCTTGAGGAAGCGCTGAGGCGGCTCAATCCCGAGTGAGCGAAGGTCCAACCGACGCGGGAGGCGCGCCAAGACGCGGGCCGACAACCCGTGCGCGGCCTTGCGACAAGCGGTCTTACGATGAGCGACCTTGCGGCGTGCGGCCTTGCGACAAGCGGTCTTACGATGAGCGACCTCACGGCGCGCGACCTCGCGGCGAGTGGTTTCGCAACGGGTGGTCTTACGACGCGCGACCTTGCGACGAGTAGCCCTGCGATGAGTGGCTGCGCGACGAGTGACATTGCAACGCGCAGCCTTGCAGCGCGCGGCCTTGCGACTGGCGACGTTGCGGCGCGCGACCCTGCGACGAGCAGCGTTCCGACGCGCGGCCTCGCGACGCGCGGCCCGATGTCCGGGCGCTCAGTTGCCTTGCAACACGAGGTCGGAGAGTTTCTCCCCGATCATGATGGCCGGGGCATTTGTGTTGCCCGAAACGATCTCGGGCATGATCGAGCAATCCGCCACGCGCAACCCCTCGACACCATGCACCCGGAGTTGCGCATCCACCACCGCATCCCGGCCAGAGCCCATCTTGCAGGTGCCGGTCGGGTGATAGATCGACACGCTGTTGTTGCGGGCCCAGTCCAGCGTGGCTTCGTCATCATTGAGGTCGAGCGAGGCTTGCGGGCGAAACTCCTCCGAGATCTTGGACGTCAGCGGCGCGTGCCGGGCGATCCGGCGTGCAATCTTCACCCCTTCCACCAGTGTCCGGCAGTCCGTATCCGTAGACAGGTAGCTCGGGAGGATTTTCGGGTAGCGGCGGGGATCGTTCCCGTCGAGCCGGATCTCGCCCCGGCTTTCCGGACGCAGCTGGCAGACGGACATGGTAAAGGCAGAGAAGGGGTGCACACCCTCGCCAGGACTGTCAGCCGACCACGGTTGCACGTGGAACTGGATATCAGGTGTTTCGAGATCGGGCCGGGTGCGCAGAAATCCGGTCGCGAGGCTGGCCGCCATGGTCATCGGACCGGAGCGGAACAACGCGTATTTGAGCGCGATCCGCGCCTGGTTGAGATAGCTGCGCACCTCGTCATTCAGTGTCGGTTCGTTGCATTTGAAAACCAGCCGCGCCTGAAGATGATCCTGGAGGTTCTTGCCGACGCCGGGCAAATCGACCAGCGGCACAATCCCGTTCGCCTTGAGCTGATCCGGGTCGCCGATACCGGACAGCATCAGGGTCTGCGGAGAGTTGATCGCCCCGCCCGAAAGAATGACTTCGCGCGTCACCTTCACCGTGTTCGTGGTCCCGCCCGCATCCACGTAGCTCACGCTCGCAACCCGTTTACCGTCGAAATTGATCTTTGATACCAGAGCCCTGGTCACGATCCGAAGGTTGTCCCGCGTGCGGGCCGGCTTGAGATAGGCAACCGCGGCGCTGCACCGGCGCCCGTTGCGGGTGGTGAGCTGGAAATAGCTGACGCCTTCCTGGTCGGCACCGTTGTAATCGGGATTGAAGCGATAGCCCGCGGCTTGCGCCGCCGCGATCCACGCGTCACAGATCGGACGCTGGATGCGCATGTTGGAGACCGAAAGCGGCCCCTGATCGCCGTGATAGTCATCCGCCCCGCGCTCGTTGTTCTCGGCCCGTTTGAATAGCGGCAGCACATCGTCCCAGCCCCAGCCGGGATTGCCCATCTGACGCCAGCGGTCATAGTCCTGTGGCTGTCCGCGCACATAGAGCAGGCCGTTCAGCGAGGACGAGCCGCCAAGCACCTTTCCGCGTGGCCAGTCGATCGAGCGCCCGTTCAAACCGGGATCGGGTTCGGTCTTGTAGCACCAGTCGACATTGGGATTGTGCATCGTCTTGAAATAGCCAACCGGGATGTGGATCCAAGGGTTCAGGTCACGCCCACCCGCTTCGAGCAGGATCACCTTGTTGCCCGGATCGGCGCTCAGCCGGTTGGCAACGACACAGCCCGCAGACCCCGCTCCGATGACCACGTAGTCTGCTTCCAAGATGCCGTCCCCCGCGTTGAAAATCTCGCATTGCGAGAAAACTCTAGGCAGATTGGAAACTCTATTCTACAGTTTTTTGAGAGATAGCATCTCAATAATGAATAAAATGGGAGGATACTATGGGAATACTTGATCGTGTGAAGGGCGTCTCAAGGCGTGATTTCTTCCGCATTGCGGGGACTTACGGTCTGAGCTCCACGCTCATGGCGGCCGGTGCCTTCGGGGGCGCCATGACCGCCGGCAATCTCGCGGCGGCGGCGGAATCAACCTATGACAAGCGGTTTTCGAAGGAGCCGCGCTTCACGTTGAAATTCGGCGCGGCGGGGTTCAATCCGCAAAACCTGCTGATCGAGCGGGCCGGGTGTCTGGAATTCGCCCGCGACCTCGAAGAGCGCACCGATGGCGAAATCCGCATCGAGTTCATCGGAAACAACCAGATCTGCGGCCAGCTTTCCTGCGTCGAGAAAGCCCAGCAAGGCATCATCGATCTCTACGCCGCCTCGACCCAGAACTCCGCCGGTGGCGCGCCCTATCTTAACGTGCTCGATTACGCCTACATGTTCCGCAGCCGCGCGGACCAATACTACTTCATGTATTCCCCGGAATCGCAGCGGATCCTGCGCGACCCGTTCGAGAAGCGGCACGGTCTGAAGTTCCTCTTCACCCATGCAGAGCTGCGCGGCATCATGATGGGCCAGAACTTTGCCGACAAGCCGACGGTGACCTCGATCGAGGATATCATGGGCACCAAGAACCGTGTCACCGGCACGCAGCTTGGCCGCATCGCGATGCAGGCGCTCAACCTCAACCCGGTCCCGGTGGCCTGGGAAGAGACACTCGACGGGCTCAAGCAAGGCCTGATCGACGGTGCCGAAACATGGGCCTCTGCGGTCGCCTATGCAAACATGTCTCCGGTGGTCAGCCAGGTGGTCGACCTGCGCTTCTTCTGCGGCACCGAGCATACCGCGATGCGTGGCGAAACCTTCGACGGTCTGGGCGGCGATCTGCAGGATGCGGTGATGGAAAGCGCCTATCTCACCCAGGTGCATGTGCAGGCCGCCAACGAGGCCGCGCTTGTGAACACGGTGGGCCACACCAACCCGCCACGCCCCGGCACGATCTTTGCCGAGAACAACGTGCGGGTGGCCGCGCTTTCGGATGCGGAAGTGCGCAAGGCCGAGGAAATGTGCTCGCCCGAGTTCCAGCCGCAGCTTTGGGAACAATGGCGCGAGCGGATCAACGGCTGGGCCGGTGGCATCGACACCTATCAGGACATCTACAATGAAGTGCGCAACAACCCGCACACATTGGCCGAAAACGTCGAGCCGCGCCGGTGGTGGAGAGGCTGACCGAGGCGGTTTGAAAGCAGTGGCCGGTCCCGCGCGCGCGGGGCTGGCCTTTTTTGACAGGGTCGTGCGCCCGCCGATCGGCGCGGCACGGACCACGCAAGACATCACGACAGATGCAGCCGGTCGACCCCGCGCGCGCCGCGCAGGGGCAACACGGCCGGTCAGGGAAACTTAGGGGAGGGGCCGATGTCGATCTGGTCCGATACGAGCGCTCTGATCAGCGCGTTTGCCAGCCAGGATTCATGGATGATCCGCCAGGCGCTCGGCGCCGACAGCACCTATGCGATTGCGGCGGTCTATCTGCTTCTGACGGGGCTGTTGCTTGCCTGGGTCTATCACCGGGTGCCACTGATCGAACGGTATTTCGAACGCACCGTGATGATCACCTGCTATCTCGCGATTGCGCTGATCATCTTCTGGGGTGTGGTGGATCGTTTCATTTTTTCCAACCAGCAGCCGTGGTCAACGACGATCCCGCCCTTTCTCTTCATGGTCATGGCATGGTTCGGTGCGGCCTATAACATCCGCGTCCGCACGCATCTGAGCTTCTCGGAGTTCCGCTCCCGCATGCCGCGCGGCGCGCAGTTTGCGTGCCTCTGGCTCGATTTCTTTCTCTGGTTCGGCTTTGCGCTGATCTTCGTGGTGACGACGTCGCGCGTCGTGGCCCTCTCCGCTTCCAACTTCCAGATGGTCCTTGGCACGGACGACACGATGCAGTGGTGGTTCCTGCTTGGCGCGCCTCTGGCCGGGACGCTCATGGCCGCGCGCGCGGTCGAGAATATCCAGGACGACATCAAGAATTTCCGCAGCGGTGCGCCGCTGATCAGGCAGGCGGTAATCGGAGGCGAAAGCTGATGACCGATGGCACCATCATCACACTCATCTCGGTCGGCGTGACCTTCCTGTTCATGCTCGGGGTGCCCGTCCTTCTGGTGATCGCCTATTGGGTGATCGGCTGTTCCTTCGTGCTGGGGCTCACGCTCGACAATATGGGCGCGGAGCTGCTCAACGTGTTCAACAAGGGCTTTGCGCTGCTGGCGATGCCGCTTTTCATCCTGACCGGTGACCTGATCAACAAATCCGGCATTGCGCGAAGGCTGTCGGATTTTGCCTATGCCTGCCTTGGCTGGTTGCGCGGCGGTCTGGCGATGGCGTCGCTCGGCGCATGCGGGCTTTTTGCCGCGATTTCGGGGTCCAACTCCGCGACCACCGCAACCATCGGCTCGATGCTGCATCCCGAAATGGTCAAGGGTGGCTATGACGAACGCTTCTCGGCGGCCACGGCGGCGGCGGGCGGCACGGTGGGCATCATCATTCCGCCGTCGATTATCTTCATCGTCTATGGCTTCCTGATGAACCTGCCGATTTCGGATCTGTTTGTCGCCGGCATCCTGCCCGGCGCGTTGATGGTCATCGGCATGCAGGTCGCCTGCTGGATCATCTGCCGGATCAATGGCTGGGGCTACCTGATCCCGCTTCAGGTCAACCGCGTGCTCAAGACCGCCTTCGGCGCCTGGCTGGGCTTCTTTGCCATCGGTCTGGTGCTCTGGGGCATCTACACCGGCAAGTTCTCCCCGACCGAGGCGGCGGGCGTGACGGTGGGTTTCTGCATCATCGCGGGTGTGGTGTCGTGGATCATCACAAGCGCGCTCGGTCTCAAGTCGGAAAAGACCTGGAAGGAGAAAAGCTACCCGGAGATGCTGGTCGTCGACGGTTTCACACCGTGGCAGATCCCGTCGATCACCATGCGGTCTGCGGAGATCACCGGTATTCTGGCACCGCTGATCGCGATTTCCGTCGTGATGCAGCAGATCCTGTCGCTGCTCGGCGCTCAGGCGGTGATCGGTGATTTCGTGACCGCCATGGGCGGCTATTATGCGGTGCTCTTCACCGCCATGGTCATCGTGTTCTTCTCTGGCATGGTGCTCGAATCGCTTCCCGTAACCATCATCCTCGCACCCATTTTGGCACCAATTGCCGCCAGCGTGGGCGTGGATCCGATCCACTTCTCGGTGATCTTCCTTGTCGGCGCGTCCATTGGCTTCATCACGCCACCTTACGGGTTGAACCTTTATGTCGCGTCTGGTGTGACAGGGGTGCCGTATTTCCGCCTGCTGCGTTACACGGTTCCCTATCTGATCGCCCTGATCAGCGTCTGGATCCTTGTTGCGCTGACGCCGGATCTGGCTTTGTTCCTTCTGCCCGAGAGGTAAGACCGCCGCTCATGCCTGACGATGCCGTTAAAGCCGAAAAGGGGCAGATCCCGACCAACCTGCGCCTCCTTTTGATCCTCGAAGAGGTGGCGCAGGCCGGCACTCCGGTGAGCGCCAGCGCCCTGTCCGACGCGCTGGGCTTGCCGAAGCCAACGGTGCATCGCTTGCTTGCGACGGCGGAGGATGAAGGGTTTCTGGTGCGCGACATCGACGGGCGGTCTTACGGTCCGGGTCATCGCCTCCGGCGGTTGGCAAGCAACACCTTCTCGTCACAACGCGTCCGCGCAGAGCGTCTGATGATCATGACGGCCCTCGCCGAAGAGGTCGAGGAAACCTGCAACCTTGCCGCTCCGGGACGCTACGGGATGGTCTATCTCGACCGGGTGGAGACCCATTGGCCCCTGCGGATCCAACTGCCCGTGGGCACGCAGGTGCCGTTTCATTGCACGGCCAGCGGCAAGATGTTCCTGTCTTCGCTGCGCTCGGACCGGCTCGACCGGTATCTCGATTGGCTCACCCTGAGCAAGGAAACCGATCGCACCATAACCGACCCCGATCAGCTGCGCGAGGAGGTGGCCGCAATCCGCGGGCGCGGCTTTGCCACCGACAACGAAGAGTTCATGGAAGGCATGACGGCTGTGGCCGCGCCGATCACGGACGCGCAGGGGCGACTGATGACAACCCTGTCGATCCACGCGCCGCTGCAACGGCACGGGGTCGATGACCTGATCATGATGCTGCCACAGCTCAAGGCCGCCACGGAGAGGATGCGCCGGTTGCTCAACGACTGAGCCCGGCCCGAGCGTCGCGGTCCTCATGCCGCGCGCCCCAAGCCGCGCGCGTGCGATCAACCCGGTGGCTCCGCGTGCCAAGCGAGCGATGTCCCTGACGGGCTTGATCCAGCGATGTCCCTGCCGGCCTTGAAGGGGCGCCGAAAGCGTTCCGCCCGATCTGCGGATGCGGCGCCTTGTCTGCAAGGAGGTGAGGCACGGCTCCCGCTACCCTTGGAATGCCCGCCAAACGCCGCCCAGGCTCGGGACCTTCGGCGCCGTATCAGTTCTGACGGATCTGGGGGCGTCCCGGTTGCGCGCCGGGCGCGCCCTGCTTCCGGCCAGCGGCCGCCTGCTGCAGCACCCGGCCCAGCATGTCGAGCCAGACCAGAGACAAATCCTTGAGCCGATCAATCTCTTCGGCGGTGGGCACCGCGCTGGGATCGAAAGGCTTTGCCAGCGCGCGCTCCAGTTGTGGCACCATCACGGGCGTCCCGAAAAGCTCCTTGTCGCAGCGGTCTGCATCCGCCATGAACGCCGCCCGCACATCTGCGCGCATGCTGTCCGGAAGCTGGATACCACCCCCCGAGAAACTCGGAATCCGTTCGAGGTTGTGGCCGAGCCGTTCCATGATCTGGGCATGTTGCGGGTTCGGCGCGGGGTTCCGCTTCTGCAAGGCCAGGGCCATCTGGCGGATCAGCTCCAGCCCGTGGGGGTTGAGCGAGGCGTTTTCCCTCGGGATTTTTTCGACCACGGGCACCGCGCTTGTGCCTTCGGCGCAGAAGGACAGGAAGTCATGCACCACGCAGTTCTCGAAGAGCATGTCGCGCACCATGGGGCGGATCTCGAGCGCGTCTCCGAACGTCTCCTTCCAGCGCAGAAGCCGCGGCGCATAGATGAACCGCTCCTCGGTCGACATCTGCTCAAGAAACGCCGGAAGATCGTCCTTGAAGATACGCTGCTGCACGTTCTGCGCATACCCCGACAGCAGCCTTGCGGCATGCGGGCGCACATAAAGGATCACGCGCAGATCCTGCATCGCGTCGGGGACAAACTCTTCAAGCGCGGCGCGCACGGCTTCAGGGGGCGCAAACTCGAAGCGCTCCGCGGAGATCACCATCACATCCGCATCGCTTTCGGTGAAATCCTTACCCAGATTGGCCCACGCCGTCTCGCGATAGCTCATCGCCTTCTTCATGTGCAGCGAGTCCGCAAGCCGCTGATGGTTGAGCCCTTCGCGCCGACCGCCTTGGGCGTAGGCAAGCTTGAGCATAGTCTCGCCGCTGTAACGCCAGCTGCCCAGTTGCAGAACCGACTGAATGGCCGTGCTGCCCGATTTGCAGTCGCCCCCGTGCAGAACAAGACGTGTCACAAGAAATCTCCCGGTGGTGTGGCGCCTGCATGTCGTGTCGCAAGCCCGATTATGGATAGCGGTTTGGCTTCTCGTCGGAAAGGGCGGCCTTCAGGCACCGATCAGTCCGCCATCGGTTTTGGATAGAGCATGTAGCGGATATCGTCGGCCTGCAATCCGATCGCCATGGGCCGGCGCAGCCCCGGAAGCACGGCCACATCGTAAAGCTCCGACACGACGCCCTGCAGCTCCAGCCGATGCTCGATCGTGCCGGTTTCAAGATTGACGATCAGAACGCCACAGATCGGTTCCTGATTGGCTTGCGCGAGGCGTTCGTTAAGCTCCAGCCCTTCAAACGTCTTGTCCTTGCGCGGCCCGGAGATGCCGATGATCGCGTGTTTGCCGACAAATTGAAGGCCGCGCGCAAATCCCGGCATGTTGCAGACCGTCTCGAACTTGCCCGTGTTGCGATCAACCCAGCCAAACTGCCCGCGCCCGGACTGGATCACCCAGAGCTTGTCATCATGCAGCCGGGGCGAATGCGGCATCGACATGCCCTGCGCCACGATCTCGCCGGAGGCCACGTCGAGGATCACCCCGCCGTCCCGGCGCCGGTCGGACCAGCCGCGCGCGAAATTCGTCGTCGCAACGCAGGTCACGTATTTCGCCTTGCCCCGGACGAAGGCCGCCCCGTTGAGGTGGCACCGGTCCTCGGCCACGATCTTGTCGATGAAGGGCGGCTTCCAGATCGGCACGAAGCTGTGGCGCCGGTCGAGCGTCGCGATGCAGTTCATCCGCGTGGCGACAAAGATCGGCTGGCCGTCGCGGCCTTCGGTCATGTCGTGGGCATCGACCTCTCCGGTGACGTGGCTCGCCAGAGGCACGAACAGCCCGTCATAGCCATTGTGCTGCTGGCCGGGTTGGAGGAAGTTCTCCATCCGCCAGATCTGAAACAGCGAGCTGAGCCAGATCGAGCCATTGGCCACCGACAACCCCATGCAGCGCGGGAAATTCCGCTCGAAAATCGAAATCCGGCCTTGCGGATTGACCCCGACAAAGAAGATCTTCCCGGCCTGGTAGGTGGTGAAGGCGAGCGAAATGCCGTTTTCGACCAGAAACCCGGCCAGTCCCTGGCTTTCAAGCATGCGCAACGGCGGCTGCGCCGGTTTCGAAGGAGCGGTCTGGGTCGCAGCGGCGTCATCGCCATAATTGTCTTGCATGATCGAAAAACCTCAACCGATTGCGGTCACCGTGGAAACATCCGCGACATGCGGCCTGAATTTCGCCGAAAAACAATGGACATGAATCCCGCCGGCGGGCAAGATGCAGTTAAACATAATTTCCATGGCGGCGTTTCGCGGCCTCATCGAACAAGAACATAATTGTTGAAGGGATGGATCATGCCGGTCATCGCGTCAGTGTTTAACGACACGCTTTTCAACACGCCTGCCCCCGAATTCGGCAACAGCGTCGCAATGGTCGGCGATGTCAATGGTGACGGCTTTGGCGACTTTGTTGTTGGTGCAGAGTATCTGAACTACACAACGGGTGCGTCGGGCGGGACCTACACGAATTTCAGCGTCGGTGGCGCGGCGCTCCTCTTCGGGTCCGAGACCGGGCTCCTGCCGACGGTTGACCTCATCAATCTTCTCCCGTCGCAAGGGTTTCTCCTGCGAGGCAGCAACGCCTACGATTATGTCGGCGAATCCGTCAGCGGGCTTGGGGACGTGAATGGCGACGGATTCGCCGATGTCATCCTGTCGACGGAAGATACGAGCGGCTACTCGACGCAAGGCGCCTTCATCCTGTTCGGCTCGAATACCCTGGTCGCACCGCCCTCGGGCGTCCTCGTGCTCGACGCTGCCGATCCGGGCGTGTCTGCGATTGACAATGGGGGGCTGTTCGAAGGCTTCGGTGAAACCGTCTTTGGCGTTGGAGACTTCAACGGCGACGGGTTCCCCGATGTCGGCCTGACGGCATATTATGCGCCCAGTGTCGTCAACACCTATACGAATACCTATAGTTCCTATACGATCATCGTTCCCGGACCGGGTTCAGTCGTTCTGGTGGCCGGCGACGCATCCGGATTTGCGTCCAACGTCGATATCTCTGCGCCCGGCGCAGATACGCTGACGCTGACCAATCCGGGACAGTTGCGCTACTACGGCGATCCCGTAATCGGATACTCGGCGTCTTTTCAATCAACCTACAATCCGCTGGGTTTCGGGCGCAGCGTCGCCTCCGGTGGCGATCTTAACAACGATATGTTGTCCGACGTCATCGTCGGCGCTCCCTATTTTGACCGGACCGGAACCTACACCAGTTCTGGTACAACCTATTTCACTTACTTCTATTATACGGTCGAGACGGACGTCGGTGCGGCCTATATCTTCTTTGGAACCGACGCCAATATCGACACGATCGATACCACGGAACTCAACGGGACCAACGGCTTCACGTTTTTCGGCTCCGAGGCCTTCGACAACGCCGGCGGCTCCGTCGATATCGTGGGCGATTTCAACGGGGACGGGATCGACGACGCCATTATCGGGGCGCGCTACGCCACCACATCGGAGATACGCTACTCGGTCTACACGATGACGACATACCCGGGCGGCTATTCGTTTGTCGGGTACGGGAATGGGTCCTACGGAGTCATCTACTCCCCCGGTAGTTATGTTTATGTCCTGCCGAATTTCACGTATTTCGGCGCTTACTCTTACGGCGCGGGCGGCTACTCGTATACGGTCACACCGCCGTTTACATCCTATTTCTACAGCATGGGCGGCGCCTACGTGCGCAACACGGGCACCCAGTCCTACACGAACACCTACACGGTCACCAAAACCAGCGCCGGTCAGGCCTATGTGATCTTCGGTCAAGACGGCGCTGTGGCTCCGGCGGAAATGACGCGCGCCGACCTCAATTCCGCGCTCGGCTTCATCGTGCAGAACGATGTCGACGGCGACTTCCAGGCCCTCGGATCGACCGTCGCGGGCTTGGGCGATGTCAACGGGGACGGATACGCGGATATCGCGGTCAAGGATTTCCGCTACAGTCCCGGCACCACCCCGGCCTATGCCGAAACTGCCCGGGTCAGCATTCTTTTCGGAAGCGGCACGCCACCGACCGACACCGTCAACGTGGACACGCTCTCCGGGCCGGACGGGTATCGCATTGTCTTTGACGTCGGAAATGGGTTTTCCAGCGCATCGTTCCTGGAGATCGACGGCGCCGATATCAACGGGGACGGCTTCAACGATATCATCCTGTCGCGGACGCGAGGCTTCAACTCCTACTACAACAGCTACAATCTTAACTACAACTACGTGAGTTATTCCACTGCGGCGCATGTGTTCTTCGGCGGGACACAAGAGCGTTTCGCCTATATCGACGCGATCGACGGCGTAGAAGACGGCACGATCTACACAACCTATTTCGGCGCATACAGCTTCATCGGCGACATCTATTCCGATTATGAGCTTGGGACCGATCAGCCTGACTTCATCGTTGGCCTCAAAGGTGACGACACGCTGATCGGGCTTGGCGGTGACGACTCGATCTTTGGCGACCAGGGGCAGGATTCCATCGAGGGTGGTCTGGGCGATGACGAGCTGGATGGTGGCACGAATTTCGACATCGTCAGCTTCGAGAACAGCGCCACCGGCGTGACCGCCAACCTGGCCGCCGGGCTGGCCTTTGGCGAGGGCGCCGACACGATC
>NZ_JAFMPQ010000041.1 GCF_020667845.1 Cognatishimia sp. F0-27 | reverse complement strand
AGCCGTCGCTCGAAAACTCACCACAATCGCAAATGCCCTCGTCAAGTCAGGACAAAAATGGACTTCTCAGACTGTCTGAGAAATACAGTTGCTAAACCTGAAAACCGCAGCACCGGCAGCGGAAACAGAGGCCGGGTGCCGGAAAATATGGCGGGCGGGAAGAGTGCGCAGCGCGGGAATGGCACACGCGCTTCCAAATCGGCTGCTTTGCGTCACTGGCGCTCCGGTCTTTCACGCTGGCAAGCGTTGCGTGTCAATTTGCCCCCGAATCCGCAAAGTGACTCGCATGCGACGCGCTGAGGTCAGGGCTCACAGTCGTGAAATAACGAATGATGCACCGCTCCATGATCCTGCAACACCGTCACTCGGACGTTTTGCATAGGCTTCGGCTTCATCCCGGTCTCGGGACAAGGCTTGCCTAATGAGGCGCCCATAGGCTTCTACACCGTGATTTGGTGCAAAACGGTTGCAGCACTAGTGCCTGAACGACGGTCAGAGCATCGAATGTATCACAGCACTCTCGCTCTCGGTGATGAATACCGAATTCGCTTCGCTTCATGATCGGGAGAGTGATGGTGCGGTCGAGAAGACTCGAACTTCCACGGGAGTTACCCCACAGCGACCTCAACGCTGCGCGTCTACCAATTCCGCCACGACCGCACTGTCAGGCTTGGTGGGGCGTCTCTACATAAGCGCGCAGCGGATGTGAAGAGGAAAAAAGCACCGATTTTGCATTCCCCTGAAGCCCGCCGGGCTCAGGCCACATCGCGAGCGCGAACGGCCTGAAATTCCTCGCTTTCCGGCCCCCGCCGCCGCGCGCCCTGTCAGTCGCAACCCTAACGCAGCGCAGCCTGTCACTCCGTGCAGGCCGCGAAGGGCCTGAGGCACCCGGCTGTGATGGCGCTCTGGCGGAATCAGCGGCGCGCAGAGCGCCCGTCTCGGTCTGTCCCCGGCGCTGTATCATTCCGACAGTGGGCCGATGCGCCCAACGCTTGCGTGACCACACGGCCTTCGACACACTTCACAAGCGGCCCCCGCGCTGGACAAGCAAGGCGCCCCATGCCATCCCGCCAGATAATGACTCAGAACAGGGATGCGGGCTGCAAGGATCCGCCCCGGGGCACAGCGGCTGCCTCCTTGTGTCCTGCAAAACCGCTCGGCCCTTATTGCGGCCAAGGCCGCGCAAAACCGCGCCTGCGCGACAATCAGGGAGACGGGCACAGGCCCGGAAGACCATGGTGGAATGGAAAATTTCAGACGGGTTGACCAGCTACGAAGACGCCCTCCAATTCATGGAAAATCGCGCCGCGGCCATCGCAGCCGGCGACGCGGATGAATGCGTTTGGCTTCTTGAACATCCGCCGCTTTACACCGCCGGCACCTCCGCGCGCCGCGAGGATCTGCGCGAGCCGGACCGCTTTCCGGTTTTCGAGACCCGGCGCGGTGGACAATATACCTATCACGGGCCGGGCCAGCGCGTGGTCTATGTCATGCTCGACGTTGCAAAACGCGGGCGCGACGTGCGCTGTTTCGTCCGCGATCTCGAAGCCTGGGTGATCGCCACGCTGGGCGAATTCGGCTTGACCGGTCACATTCGCGACGGCCGCGTCGGCGTCTGGATCGAACGCCCGGACCGCCCTGCCCTGCCCGACGGGCGCATGGCCGAAGACAAGATCGCGGCAATCGGCATCCGGCTGCGCAAGTGGGTCAGCTTTCATGGCATCTCCATCAACGTGGAACCCGATCTGAGCCATTTCGACGGTATCGTGCCCTGCGGGATCACCGATTTCGGCGTCACCTCGCTTGTGGATCTGGGACTGCCCGTCACGATGGACGACCTTGACGTTGCCCTGCGTCACCAGTTTGACGCGGTGATGGAGAGCCGTTTTCGAAACCGCTCCTGCGCGTAAGCTCCGGATCGCACGACGTTCCGCCGCGCCTCCCGGCCATGGCCCAGATGGGTGCCCGGCGGAACGCCGCGCACGGCGCCAACTCGCGTCATAATTGTGTTACTCTACTGTCATGCAGCTGAAACGCGGCGCCATTATTCGCCAGACAGCAGGCCGGCCACAGGGTCGGCATTGCCGAATGCGAATCCGACAGGGGGATCACCATGAAAGACATCGATCACACAGACATCAGCGCCGACGATTGGGACGAGCTGAATTTTCCGCGCTCCGAAGACAACGAGTTCGACGCGGTTGTCGAGCGCGCCATCTCGCGCCGCGGGTTTCTGGGCGGCGTTCTCGCCTTCGGGTCCGGCGCGGCGGTCATGGGCACTGGGCTGCTCGGGTCCTCGTCCGCGCAAGCGCAATCCGCCGCCATGGGCAACCGCTTTGCCTTCACGCCGATCGACATCGCGACGGATTTCGACGTGCATGTACCGGACGGTTACGAGTGGAAGGTGCTGACGCGCTGGGGCGACCCGCTGTTCTCCGATGCCAACGGATACGACGTGTCAGAGGGCGGCCCGGTCGAAGGCTCCGACCGCGTGTTCGGCGAGAACACCGACGGGATGGAGAGCTTCATCTATCGCGGCAAGCAACTGATCGCGGTCAACCACGAATACACCAACCGCAAGATCAACATGCCCGCCGCCAACGAAGGCACCCCTGCGGATGCGGGTGACGTGACGCGGCTGCAGAATCTTCAGGGCGTGACCGTGATGGAAGTGGCCGAAGGCGAAGACGGCTGGTCCGTCGTGATCGACAGCCCCTTCAACCGGCGCATTCACCACAACAGCGAAATGGCCATCGCGGGGCCGGCCGCCGGGCATGATCTGCTCAAGACCGACGCGGACCCCACCGGCACGCTGTCGCTCGGCACGATGAACAATTGCGGCTCGGGCAAGACGCCGTGGGGCACCTACCTGACCTGCGAAGAGAACTTCAACGGCTATTTCGGCTCCACCAACGCCGATGCCAGCTATGACGAGATGGTGCAGGCAGGTTTCGAACGCTATGGCATCGGCACCGATGGCTGGGGCTATGACTACCACAAGTGGGATCCGCGTTTCGACACCTCCAAGAACCCCAACGAGCCGCATCGCGCAGGCTGGGTTGTCGAGATCGACCCGACCCAACCCGACAGCACCCCGGTCAAGCACACCGGTCTGGGCCGCTTCAAGCACGAGAATGCCGAGGTGGTTCTGGCCGCAGACGGTCGCGTGGTGGTCTATATGGGCGACGACGAGCGCGGCGAATTCCTCTACAAGTTCGTCTCCAACGGCACCTACACGCCCGGCGGTTCGACCGAAGGCCTGCTCGATGACGGCACGCTCTATGCCGCGGTCTTCAATGACGATCAGACCGGGATATGGAAGGCGCTGACACCGGAAACAACCGGCATGGCCTCGCTTGCCGAAGTGCTGAGCTTTGCGCGCAAGGCGGGTTCGGCGGTCGGTGCCACGACGATGGATCGCCCTGAATGGATCGCCACCAATCCGCACGCGGTCGAGGGCTATTGCTGCCTGACAAACAACCGCAACCGGGGCGTCAAACCCAACGCGGGCGGCGACGACACATCCGTCAACGGCCCCAACCCGCGCGAGACGAACCACTATGGCCAGATCGTGCGCTGGCGTCCGCATGACGACGATCACGCGTCCGATACGTTCGACTGGGATCTCTACGTCATGGCGGGCAACCCGACCGTCTACAACAACGCCTATGGCGGGTCGGACAACATCACGCCGGGCAACATGTTCAACTCACCCGACGGGATGGCGTTTGACAGCACCGGCCTGCTCTGGATCCAGACCGACGGCGATGACGGCAACGAAGAAGACTTCGCGGGCATGGGAAACAACCAGATGCTGGTGGGCGACCCCGTGACGGGCGAGATTGCGCGCTTCCTGACCGGCCCGAAAGGCTCCGAAGTTACGGGCCTGACATGGTCGGCGGACCGCCGCACGATGTTTGTCGGCATCCAGCACCCGGGCGGCTCCTGGCCCGACGGCAACGGTCTGCCGCGCTCGGCGATCATCACCGTCAAGCGCAGCGATAACGGCCTTGTCGGCTGACGCGTGACACTGGCGGGGCGCAGCATACCAGTTGCGGCCCGTCCGGTTGGCGTTTCGAACGCACCGAAAAGCAGGTGAAGGCTCTGCAAGGGCTCACCATCACGCCGGAGCGGATGTCCCATCTGCTCCGGTTTTCGCTTGTCCTCATGGCAGCGCCATGTTGCGATCAGGGGGCGGACCGCTTTTGCGCCCGAGCGATCCGGGCACCCGGCTCATGCGGCACCTCTTCGCGAAGCCGCCCATCCTGCGCCACAGCGGACCCGCCGGCCCCCGTGCCGCGGTCACTCCCGCTCGCGCGCGGCGTGCCCTTCCCACACCATCGCGCGCATGGGTCGGGCGCGTGTCCTGGCGCCCGCTGTCGCGCTTTCATCCGGGACGCGCTTTGCCTTTGTGTCAGCGAACTGACAACCATGTGAGGCCCCGTCAGAAGATCGTTGCGTGACAGCAAACCGCACACGGGCAATCACCGCGTCATGGAATTGCTGTTTGCATATGGCGCGGGGCTTCTGACGCTGATCAACCCTTGTGTTGTGCCGGTGCTGCCGATCGTTGTCGCCAGTGCGCTTCAGGCAGACCGGTTCGGCCCGCTCGCCATGGCGGCCGGTCTGTCGGCGTCTTTTGTCACCCTCGGTCTTCTGGTGACGGCATTTGGCCACCTCATCGGCCTCGACGTCGACATGCTTTCCCGGATCGGCGCCTTTGTCATGGTTGGTTTCGGTCTCGCGCTTCTGGTCCCGCGGGCGGGTGCCATTCTCGAAGGCGCCACGGCTGGTCTGTCCGCGCGGGCCGATGCCGGGATCGATCGGGTGGATCGAACTGGCCTCGGTGGGCAATTTGCAGCTGGAGCCCTGCTGGGCGCAGTCTGGAGCCCTTGCATCGGTCCAACGCTGGGCGGTGCCATCGCGCTGGCGTCCACCGGTCAGAGCCTCGGTTGGGCCGGTGCGATCATGACCGCCTTCGCGCTCGGTGTCTCGACGCTCATTCTCGGCCTTGCCTATGCCACGCGCGGCGCAACCGGGCGCTGGAACGCGGCCCTCCGCCGGATGGCGGGATCCGCCCGCCCGATCCTTGGCGGCGTGTTTATCGCGGTCGGCGTCGGGATCCTGTTCAACATACACCACATGATCGAAGCCTGGATGATCGGCGTTTTCCCCGCCTGGCTCATCGATCTTTCCGTCGCACTTTGAAAAGGAGATAGTCCATGGATCGTCGACACTTCCTCGCCCTTGCGGGCGCGAGCCTTGCCCTGCCGCGCGTCGCTTTGGCTGCGCCGCTCGCCTACAAACCCGGTCTGGTGCAGGAGCGTCTCGCTGCCGGCGACACCGTGTTCCTCGAATTCAAGGCCAGCTGGTGTTCCACCTGCGCCGCACAGGAACGCGTCCTCAATGCGCTCAAGGCGGAAAATCCGGCCTACGAACAGGCGATCACGTTCATCGACGTCGACTGGGACCAGTATGGCCGCTCCGATCTGGTCAAGAGCTTGCGGATTCCGCGCCGCTCGACACTTGTCGTTCTGAAGGGCGATCAGGAACTCGGTCGCATCGTTGCGCAAACCGGCAAGGCCACCATCACCGAGTTGATGAACACCGCTCTGGGCGCCGCAACGGCCTGAGTTTCTCCGCCTGAGCACTGTGCCGGCCTTCGCTATGTCGCGGTGCGCGTCCGGAGGGGGCCGGTCGCGCCCTGACGCCGTGTTCTTCGTGTCCCTCAATGACCGGAGAGGTGTGGTGGAGGGCTCGCCGGGCTAACCGGCGGGCGTGCCAACGGCAAACCACTTGCCCGACAACCGGCCAAGCCGCACCGAGACGATCGGAGGGCGGCAGTCCTGCTTTGGCCTCTGTAAAAGCGCCAGCCCGTGAACGGTCGCCTGGCGCGCGCGATGTCGACCGCGTAACGCACCGGTTGCGCGCCGTTTTGCGCCCCGCCGCACCGCTGTGATCCGCGACCCGCACACGGGGCAACACGACTCCACCCACCTCGGACACCAAACACCTCTGACCAGCTTCTTGGGGAGGGGCAAAAGGAGCCCAGCGCACCGATCAGCTGCGGCAGCGCCCCAGCGGGCAGCATCCATGGTCTCAGCGCATCATCAGATCGACGCGACACCGGACCCCAAAGCTCCGTGTCAACGCCGGTTCCGCGCGGTCCCCTGACCATCAGACCCGTTCGACGGCGCACGCCCTAGCTGGCAAGCATCCGCAATCCCTGCGTGACGTCCGAGCGCACGGCAAGGCGCAGCCCCGGCTCGTCCCCGGCCTTCAGCGCCGCAACGATCAATCGATGGAATTGCGGCGCTTCGGTGCGGTTCAGACGCCCGTAAAGGGTGCGCATGGTTGGTCCGAGTTGAAGCCACACCGTCTCGCACATGGCCAGCATCGCCGGGGCCTGCGCCCGCAGGTAGAGCGTTCGGTGGAATTCGAGATTGGTTCGGATGTAGCCGACCGCATCCCGGTTGGAGACCGCATCGGCAATCGTCGCATTGATGCTCTGAAGCCGCTCGATCAACGCGATATGCGCCCGCGGCAAGGCTCTTGAGGCCAGCTCCACCTCGATCAGGGACCGCAGCGCTGCCAATTCCTCGATCCGCTCGTTGCTCAGTTCCGGCGTGGAGACGCGGCCCGAACTGGACATCGACAAGGCCCCTTCGGCCACGAGCCGCTGCACCGCTTCGCGGGCCGGCGTCATGGAAACATCGAATTCCCGGCCAAGGCCCCGCAGTGTGAGTGCGCGTCCCGGCTCGATCTGGCCGTGCATGATCCGCGTGCGCAATCCGCGATACACCCGGTCATGGGCGGAGGGTGTGGCTTCTGCGATGCGGGGTATGGCGTGCATCGTGGATGGTTCGCCCGGAACCGTCAGCCCGTCAAGAGGGAATGGCGCGTCGGCCCCGGCCGGGACTCCCCAATCCCGAGCGCCTCAGATCGTGCCACGACCCTGCTCAAACCGCGCGGCTGTCCGCTCCGGCACGCGGCAGCGCCAGCCCGCGCTGCCTGTATCCGGCCACGATGTGGGCCGCGCCGGTGCGGGACCGGCGACCGCCCCGTCTTCATTCGTCGGACAGGTCAAAGCGATACCGGTGGAGCCCCGCGCCCTCGCGCCGCAGCCATGCGCGCGGGGTCTGCCAGTCGCCATAGAGGCGCTGAACCGTGGCCCAGAAGGCCGGCGAGTGGTTCATTTCGGCGAGGTGCGCAACCTCGTGTGCGGCAACATAATCCAGCACGTCCGGCGGCGCGAGAATGAGCCGCCAGCTATACATCAGCCCCCCCGCCGCCGTGCACGACCCCCAGCGCGACCGGGTATCGCGCAAGGTTAGCTTGCTGTAAGGACGTCCAAGCCGCGCGGCATAGCGATCCGACGCGCTGGCCAGCCGGTCCCGCGCCAGCGTGCGCAACCATCCCTGCAAGCGCGGCCCCATCGGCCCCGGCACATGCAGCAGATCCCCCTCGAGCCGCACCCGTCGCCCGGCTGTCGACACAACCCGGCAAGCGCGGCCCTCCACTGGGATCACCGCGCCCTCCGACACGGTGACCGACGCCGCGCGCTTGTCGAGATGCGTGCGCAACCAAGACTCCTTGTCGGAGAGGAACGCCAGCCCCTCCGCCTCCGAGACCGCCCGCGGCAGGGTCAGCGTCACGCGCCCGTCAAGCTGCGACAGGCGCAACGACAACCGCCGCGCCCGTGCGGAGCGGCGTAGCGAAACATCAATCGGTGGGTTGCCCGGAAGCCTGATCTGCCCCATATCGCCCTGATCCGGAGTTTTCTGCCAAAGGCTTTGACAGCCTTGGTTCGTTATGGCAGGGGACGCGGATTGTGCCAAGTGCGCACGACACGATCCGGCCAATCTGGCCCGGGCCACCAAAGAGACTGGACAAGACCTGGAAGGGGACATCCCATGCCCAAGGAAGAATGGGGCACGAAACGCGTCTGCCCGACCACCGGCAAGCGTTTCTATGACCTGAACCGCGACCCGATCGTGAGCCCCTATACCGGCGAGGTCGTCAACCTCGACACCGGCAAGAAATCGATGATCGCCGCCGACTCCGAAGACAAGGCCGCCAAGAGCAAGGCCGTTGACGCCACCGAGGACGATCTGGTCGAAGACGAGGTCGATGTTGATCTGGACGACGACGATGTTCTTGAGGATGAGGACGACGACAACGTTTCTCTGGACGAAATCGCCGATGTCGCATCGGAAAGCGACGACGACAGCTGACGCAATTGTGGCCTTTGCCACCTGACAAAGCGTCAAACGCACATGATCGAAGGCCTCGGAGCAATCCGGGGCCTTGTTCGTTTCCTGATCCCCAAGCGCCCGGTGGCTGCCGGAGTGGCGTGCGCATGCCTTTTTGGGGGTATCGAACGGGCCCGCAGGATATGGTCACGCCGCTCGCCTGCCCTTTCTCGGTATGCCCGGCCACAACGCAGCGAGACAGCGCGGGGGCTTGTTCCGATGCGCCCCACACCAGCCCTGCGTTGCGCAGCATCCGCCGACGCGGCCGCGGCCCGGGCAGACAGGTTTGCCTGTCGTGAACCGCTGGGCACGGGACGGATCGGCGCTGTGCAAGAAAAGCGGACCAAGAAGCACGATTTCCGCTTGATCCCGGCGGCGGCTTTGCGTAATCACCCGCGCACAGCGACCCGACAGGGACGCGGCGATGGGGCCTTAGCTCAGCTGGGAGAGCGCTTGCATGGCATGCAAGAGGTCAGGGGTTCGATCCCCCTAGGCTCCACCAATACCTTGCAGTCCAATAGTATAGCTGGATGTTGAAGTGGTGTGACACAGAGGTGTGACACAGGATGAATCCTCATGCGTATCTCAGCAGGTCAAGACATGGCATCTACGACTTCCGCTGGCCACGACCACAATCCGGGCCAGCGAGGACCCGCAAGAGTATCAGGCTTTCCCTAGGGACGAGATGCCCAACGACCGCTGGTATGGCGCCAAGGCATCTCGATGTTCATGTTGAGCAACCACGGACAGCGACGAAAACCAGCACAATGGATCATGCCACGCTCAAGGCTACGACCCCACCTCCGGGTGGATGACCGCTTCAAGCCGTCTGTTCTTGCTCAGAAAAAGCGCATGTCGTCGAGGATCGCGTCGATATCGCTCACCCCCAGAAATGTCAGCGCATTGCCACTGCCGAAATCGAGGATCACCCAGCCATCATCGGTCAGGCTTGCATAGCCGCGCAGATCTTCCGGTCCCGGCGCGACCTCGCCCAGAAGCACCGCGGCGATCTCCACCGCGTCGATATCGGGCTGGAATCCCACGATCACATCCGCACCGGCATCAAACACAAAAATGTCCGCCCCGAGTCCGCCCTGCAACCGGTCATCCCCGAGACCGCCCGCAATCCGGTCGTTGCCCGCATTGCCAATCAGCGTGTCATTGCCCGCGCCCCCGCGCAGCGTGTCAAACCCGTTGGCCCCTGAAAGCCGGTCATCGCCGTCACCGCCTGCCATCACATCGGCGCCAAGCCCGCCTTCGAGAACGTCGTCCCCTGCCCCGCCATCGAGGCTGTCATTGCCATTGTTGCCCTGCAGCGTATCGGCGCCAGCCCCGCCTCGCAGCGTGTCGAACCCGTCGCGCGCCTGCGCAAAATCGTCGCCCGCGCCGCCGTCGATCCAATCGAACCCAAGCCCGCCTTCGAGCGTGTCCGCGCCGTCGCGCCCCTCCAGCGTGTCATTGCCGAAATTGCCCTGCAAAAGATCATCGTCATCGCCGCCATCGAGGCTGTCGAACCCGTTGCCACCCCTCAGCGTATCGCTTCCGGTCTCTCCAAGCAGCGTATCAAACCCGACCCCGCCCAGAACGAGGTCATCGCCATCGCCCGCCTGCACGGAATCACTGTCAGCCCCCACATCAATCGTGTCATCGCCGTCGGCGCCAAGGACGTCATCCGCATCGGGCGTGCCGTCGATCTCGAGATCCGGGTGCGGGGTCAGCAGCAGCGCCTGCGCATCGACAATCATCCCGTTGACAAAGAACGTCTCGACATTCTGCACCCGAACATGCCCCTCGGGCGCGATGAAAAGCAGCCCGTCATCCGTGTTGAGAACCGCCACATACTCAATCGTATACGAGAACAGAGCCGTGTCGTTGCCGAGGCCACCATCGATCACCGCATTGCCAAAGGCCGCAAAGAACTCGTCATCGCCGCTGCCACCAGTCATCGTGTCGTTGCCGAACAGGCCGTTGAGCGTGTCGTTGCCCGGACCGCCCTGAAGCAGATCGTCGCCGCGCCCCCCATCGAGATAATTGTCACCGGCACCCGAAATCAGCGTATCCTCGCCAAACCCGCCAAGCAGCCTGTTGCCGCCGTCATAAACCTCCAGCAGGTCATCGCCGAGATCGCCGAAAAGCGCGTTGTCGCTGCCCGAAGCCTGCAGCGTGTCATCGCCAAGCCCGCCATCGAGATGTGTTTCGCCACCATCAGCAGTCAGCGAATCCTGTCCGTCGCCGCCAAGCAGCCTGTTGCCGCCGCCCTGTCCTCCAAGCGAGTCATCGCCAGTCCCGCCATCGAGAAGGTCACCCCCGGCATTTCCCGAATACACCCGGTCATTGCCCGCACCGCCCAAAATCCTGCTGTTGCCGGACGAGCCATAGACTTCGTCATTCCCGGCGCCGCCATCGAGCAGATTGGCGCCGGACCCACCCTGAATTTCGTCATCGCCGTCGCCACCGCGGACCGTATCGTCACCCTCTCCACCAAGCAGCCGGTCATTGCCCGCATCACCGTTCAGGGAATCGTTGCCGACCCCACCATTCAGTGTGTCATCGGCATCGCCACCAAACAGCGTGTCATTGCCTTCCTCAGCATAGAGTTGATCATTGCCGTCCCATCCATCGAGACGGTCATCGCCCTCTCCGGCGTACAGCGTGTCGTTCCCCGCCCCACCATCAAGGATGTCATCCCCGACGCCACCGATGATGCTGTCATCTCCGGTATTGCCGTCAATCGCGTCGTTGCCCTCATTGCCATAAAGCAGGTCATCTCCGGCCCCGCCTTCCAGAACGTCATCGCCGTCTTCGCCATAGATCTCGTCAATTCCGTCGCCACCGCGCAGGCGGTCATGGCCGGAAAACTCATCAGCGCCGCCTATGCCACCGTGAATCGTATCATTGCCGCCATCCCCGGCCATGTTGTCGTCGCCTTCACCCCCGAGCAAACGGTCATCGCCGGGGCCGCCAAGGGCAAAATCGTCGCCCTCCCCACCGCGTATGAAGTCGTTCCCATCCAGCCCGAGAATGCCGTCATCGCCGACCCCGCCATCAAGCTGATCATCGCCTGCCGCCCCTTCGAGCACGTCATTGCCCGGCCCGCCAAAGAGTACGAGGCGTTCATTTCCGGAGCCAATGATCGTGTCGTTGCCGTCCTCGCCGTAAAACGACGACCCGATCTCTGTGCCGGAGATGTCGCCGACGATCTGACCGACCGTACCGATGATCTCGACCCGATCAGCACCCGCGCCCGCCCGAAGAAAGATCTCACTCAAGGTAGAAAAAGACGTCGTAAATTCCTGAACCGTTTGGATGGTCATCGCGACAGTCGCGTTATCCAGAGTGACTACATCGTCTTCGTCCGAAAACAACCCAATGGGATCTATGAACACCCCGAAATCGCCATCAAGATCGATGTTGAGCGCATTGCGCGAGGCCGAGCGAACCAGCACCGTATCGGTGCCGTTCTCTTGCAGCAACAAACCCGCCCCGGAGTTCAACACCGAATTGGCGGAAAAGATCGTGTCGTCAAACGTCAGGACCACTGCGGTGGTTGTTCTGGTCGAATCCCGTTGCTCCAACTCGCCCACCGGAACAACCGTAAACCACTCCCCGGACCGAACACCTACCGACGACAGGGAAACGATCTGGTTCTGGCCCGAAGGGCCGACACTGATAAAGGGCACTGAAAATCCGATCTTGGAAAATGAAGCCAGAGCGAGGATGCCGCGCGCTGAACGGGTCCGCTCCTGCGGGGAATAGACGCCGGGAGACGCACGGTGTCCAGTCTGAAATGCGCAACCCTTCCGGGTTTGGGGGTCGATGCGCTCGCCGTCATGCCGTGTCGAATGACCATGTGGTGTGCGCGGAAGACCACCGGCGCCCAAGCCATCCCGCCCGTGTATTGCCCCGGACACTCTAAAAGTATCGCCTTACAAGGCGCACCTTTGCCAGCGCTGTGTCCGGCGCGGTTCAACCGGGTGGCGGCGTGCTGGATTTATGCCCGTCATGCACCACATCACGGCCCAGAAAACGGCGCGGCCCCGGGCCATCCATTGCCCCCGGGGCCGCGCCCGCAAGCGGTAACGCCGCGTTTGACCACCCAACGGGAAAGGCTCCGACATGAAGACACGATCCCTTTTGCAAACCGGTCAGTCCGTTCCTGAAATCGGCCTTGGTTGCATGAATTTCACCGGGTTCTACGGCCCGTCCTCCGATGCCGAAGCCCAGCAGACCATGGCCCGTGCCGTGGACCTCGGCATCACCTTCTTCGACACGTCCAACATCTATGGTTTCGGCCAGTCAGAGACGATGATCGGGGCGTTTCTGCGCTCGACAGGCGCGGACATCACGCTCGCCACCAAGGCCGGTATCTGGCGCGATGCGACCCATGGCAACCGCGGCTTCAACAACACCTCCGCCTATCTGCGGACGGAACTCGAAGGCTCCCTGCGGCGGCTCGGCGTCGACCGGGTTGACCTTTTTTACGTGCATCGCCGCGACCCGTCGGTCGAAATCGAAGCGGTGATGGAGACGCTGCTGACCTTCAAGGAGGAAGGCAAGATCGGCGGCATCGGCTTTTCGGAGATCGCTCCCGCCTCGCTGAAACGGGCCTTGGCCGTCGGACCGGTGGATGCCGTTCAGAGCGAATACTCCCTCTGGACCCGCCAGCCCGAACTTGGCCTCATCCAGGCCTGTGCCGCAAGCGGCGTGGCCCTTGTGCCATACTCCCCGCTTGGGCGAGGCATGTTCGCGCAGGATGCGCTCGACCCCGCGCGCTTCGCGGATGGCGACTGGCGGCGGCGCAATCCCCGCTTTCAGGAGCCAAACTTCTCCCATAACCGGGAGGTGACGCAGCGCTTTCACGCCCTCGCCCGCGATCTCGGCATCGCCCCGGCCACGCTGGCGCTTGCCTGGTGCTTGTCGCGCGGGCCGCATGTGATCCCGATCCCGGGCACGCGCTCGGCGGCCCATCTCGACGCCATCGCCGCCGCGAGCGACTTTGTGCTGACGCCCGATATCGCCGCGACCCTTGACGGGATCATGCCCGTCGGCTGGGCCCACGGGGACCGCTATTCCGCCGACCAGTGGAACGGTCCGGAGGGCTATTGCTGATCCAACAGTCGCTCGCGGAGCGTCCGCGACGCGGCACCGCGCGCACGCGGACCATCGCATAGCGACTCCAAGCGGCGCCGCGCCAGAACCGTCAGCGGCGTCCGGGCGTTTTGCGACACCGCGCAGCGGGTCAATCGCGCCCGCCCCCACGGCCGGGCAAGCGGCACGGGACGGTGCTGCTGCTGTTAGCCGCTGGCGCTGAGACGTTCGAGATCCTGCGTCAGGATTTCGATGAAGCGGTCGCGCAGCGGGTTGCGCGTATCGCGCAGCCACACCGCATACAGCGCCAGTTCGCGCGGCGTCTTGCCATCGGGCAGCACCAGATCGACAAACCGCACGCCCCCGACCGCAAGCCGGGAGGCCCATTTCGGCACGATGGCCAGCCCGACCCCGGACCCGACGAGACTGACAATGGTCTGTTTTTCCTGGGCAATCTGGGCAACCCGCGCAGTCAGGCCCGCCTGCGCAAAAAGCGTCATCGTCAGATCATGGCTGTGTGGGCGCGAGCGCCGGTCCGGCACGATCAACGGCGCACCGGCCATATCCGCAACCCGGATGGCCGCGCGGGCCGCGAGGGGATGGTTCTCCGGCACCGCAACCACCGCGGTTTCCTGAAACAACGGGCGGAACTCAAGCCGCGGGTCGCGCGTCTCCGGTGGCCGGATGATGGCAAGGTCGAGGCTGCCTGACAGGATTCGTGGCAAGAGCCGAATTGTCTTTTGCTCAAGCATTTCCACGTCCACCGTCGGCATCGCGTCGCGAAAGCGCGGCAAAAGCTGCGGCATGAGGCCCGCTGCCGCGCTGTCGATCGCTCCGACCCGCAAGGTCTTGCTCTGCGCCTGCGGCACGTCCCGGAACCGCGCCTCAAGCCGGTCTGCGCGCTCCACGATATCCCGCGCGGCCCGGACAAACGCGCGCCCCTCCGGGGTCAGCGACACGCTGCGCGTCGTGCGCAAAAGCAAACGGTGACCGAGCCCGTCCTCAAGCATACGGATATGCCGGCCCAAGGACGCAGGCAGCATGTCCATCGCCTGCGCGGCGCGACCGAAATGGAGCGTTTCAGAGACCGCGATCAGGCATCGCAACTGGCGCAGTTCCATATTCCCTCCGATTATACACATAAATTATATAATCTTATGACCATTGCGGCAAGAGCGCCGGTCGCGCCATAGCGGTGCACGCAAAGCCCCCGCGCCACCCGCGCCACGCCGTGGCGCGGAGTGCCCAGAACCCCAACCGCGAAAGGCCACACCATGACCTCCTATCGTATTGCCGCAATTCCCGCCGACGGAATCGGACCGGAGGTGATCGACGCGGGCACCGCTGTGCTCGATGCGCTCGCCGCACGGATGGGTGACCTGGCCTTCGAGGTCACAACCTTCGATTGGGGCTCGGATTATTACAAGAAACACGGCGTCATGATGCCCGAAGACGGGCTCGAGACCCTCAAGCCTTTTGACGCCATCTATTTCGGTGCTGTCGGGGCGCCGGATGTGCCCGACCACGTCACGCTCTGGGGCCTGCGCCTGCCGATCTGTCAGGGCTTTGACCAATACGCCAATGTTCGACCAACGAAGATCATCCCCGGCGTGACCTCGCCGCTGCGCGATGTGACAACCGGTGATCTGGACTGGGTGATCGTGCGCGAGAATTCCGAGGGCGAGTATTCCGGAAATGGCGGACGCGCCCATCGCGGCCTGCCCGAAGAGGTCGGCACCGAGGTCGCCATTTTCACGCGCGTGGGTGTGACCCGCATCATGCGCTACGCCTTCCAGCTTGCACAGTCGCGCCCCCGAAAGCTGCTGACGGTGGTGACAAAATCCAACGCCCAGCGCTTCGGCATGGTGATGTGGGACGAGATCGCCGCCGAAGTGGCGCAGGAATTTCCCGATGTCACATGGGACAAGATGCTGGTCGATGCCATGACCGTCCGCATGGTCAAGGACCCCAAGAGCATTGACACGGTTGTGGCCACCAACCTGCACGCCGATATCCTCTCCGATCTCGCCGGCGCGCTGGCCGGCAGCCTTGGGGTGGCGCCCACCGCCAATATCGACCCGGAGCGCCGCTTCCCGTCCATGTTCGAGCCGATCCACGGCTCTGCCTTCGACATCACCGGGAAGGGCATTGCAAACCCCGTGGCGACCTTCTGGACCGCGGCCCAGATGCTCGACCACCTCGGCGAAAACAAAGCGAGCGCCCTGCTCATGGCGGCGGTGGAACGCGTCTGTGCCGAGGGCATCGTCACCCCGGACGTGGGCGGCACCGCCACCACCAAGGAGGTGACGGACGCGGTGATTGCAGCCATTCAGGGCTCCAATGTCCTTGCTCCGGGCGGCCAATCGGCCCCATGATCCACTGAGCGCGCATCGCGCAGAAATCCGGCGGCGCAAACCGGCCGCCGGCCGCTTCCATTGGGCCACCCGGCCATTCCCGGCCACGCGCGCCTGCACCTCTGACGATGCACGGCAAGAAACAGGATGAGTCATGACACAAGACAGCTTCGCAATCGCCGTCATCCCCGGCGACGGGATCGGCAAGGAAGTCATGCCGGAGGGGGTGCGCGTTCTTGAAGCCGCCGCGCGCCGCTTCGGTCTCTCCTTTGATTTCACCCATCACGATTTCGCCTGTGCGGAGTATTACGCCGCCCACGACCGGATGATGCCCGAGGATTGGAAAGACCGCGTCAGCGGGTCCGACGCGATCTTTTTCGGAGCGGTCGGATGGCCCGAGACGGTGCCCGATCATGTTTCGCTCTGGGGCTCGCTGATCCAGTTTCGGCGCGAATTCGACCAATATGTGAGCCTGCGCCCCGCGCGGGCCATGCCGGGCGTGCCGCTGCCCCTTGCCGGGCGTGAACCCGGCGATATCGACATGATGATCGTGCGCGAGAACACCGAAGGCGAATACTCCTCCATCGGTGGGCGCATGTTCCCGGGCACCGACCGTGAGGTCGTGATCCAGGAAACCGTGATGACCCGCACCGGCGTCGACCGCATCCTGAAATACGCCTTCGATCTGGCGCAGCGACGCAGCGGGCACCTGACCTCCGCGACCAAGTCGAATGGCATCTCGATCACCATGCCCTATTGGGATGAACGGGTCGCCGAGATGGCACAGGCCTATCCCGACGTGCGGGTCGACAAGTTCCATATCGACATTCTCACCGCCCAGTTCGTGCTGCACCCGGACTGGTTTGACGTCGTGGTGGCCTCGAACCTGTTCGGCGACATCCTGTCGGATCTCGGACCGGCCTGCACCGGCACCATCGGCATCGCCCCGTCCGGCAATATCAATCCCGAGCGCACGCATCCGTCGCTGTTCGAGCCGGTGCACGGCTCAGCGCCCGACATCGCTGGCAAGGGCATCGCGAACCCGATCGGACAGATCTGGGCCGGGGCAATGATGCTGGATCATCTCGGCGCGACAGAGGCCGCCGCCGCCATCATCCGCGCCATCGAGGAGGTTCTGGCCAACCCGGCCTTGCGCACCGCGGATCTCGGCGGCACGGCGGACACAAAAGCCTGCGGTGCGGCCGTGGCAGACGCGGTTTCGCGCGTCTGATGGCGCAGCCGTCGCCATTCCTGCAAGGGTTCGAGCTGCACAAGGTGCCGCTTGACGGGGTTGGCATCCACTACGCCGTCGCGGGGGACGGGCCAGCAATCCTTTTGCTGCATGGCCATCCGCAAACCCATGTGGTCTGGCGCAAGATCGCACCCGCGCTTGTCGCGGCCGGGTATCGTGTGATTGCGCCGGACCTGCGCGGCTATGGCGACAGCGACGCCCCCGCAAGCGACGCGCGGCACATGCCTTATTCGAAACGGGTGATGGCGCGCGACCAGATCGCTCTGCTCGATGCGCTCGGGGTCGCCAAGGCCCATGTCATCGGCCATGATCGCGGCGGACGGGTAGCGCACCGCATGGCGCTCGACCATCCCGCCCGCGTCACGTCGCTCACCCTGCTCGACATTGCGCCCACCGCCACGATGTATGCGCGCACCGACAAGGAGTTCGCCACGCGGTATTTCTGGTGGTTTTTCCTGATCCAGCCCGCCGACCTGCCGGAACGGATGATCGGCGCGGACCCCGCCTACTTCCTGCGCCGCCACATCAACGGCCAGGTCAAGACATCCGGCGCGGTCTCTGAAACGGTGTTCGCGGAATACCTGCGCTGCTACGACGATCCAGCCACCATTCATGCGATCTGCGAGGATTACCGCGCGGCGGCGAGCATTGATCTCGACCATGACGCGGCGGACGCCACGCACACCGTCATGGCCCCCGTTCTGGCGCTCTGGGGGCGCGATGGCGTGGTCGGGCAGCTTTACGATGTGGTCGCGACCTGGCAGGAAAAAGCGCGCGATGTGCGTGGCTTGGCGCTTCCCTGCGGCCACGCCATCCCCGAGGAATGCCCCGAGATCCTGCTTGAACAGGTTCTGTCGCATATTGCGGGCTTGGACGCTGGCGCCGCCTGACACCCGCTGCCGCAGCCGTGATGGGCTGCACCCGCGCCGCGGCTGCGCCGCATGGCGCCCGGCCCCACTGGCAACGACGCCCCGGCCTGCGGCAAATCCGGTCTGCAAAAGGCACAACCGGCCTCTCCCGGCGTCACAGCACAGTTTTTCAGCGACACGCTCAGCTGCGGGATGCTAAGATCGCGCCACATGTCGGATCGCCCGATGCGGAACCGGAGACTGTATGACTTGTCGAACGTGGGAGCCCGATGCGCTCCCCGCGCACCGCTTCACGTGAACCCGGCCGCGGTTCTGACCCGGCGCGCGGTGTTCTTGCCGCGCGCAGACGACCCCGCGGCGATGGCACCCGCACCGCAAGACCCCGCAGCGTCTGAACCTGCGGTGCCGGCACGCGCCGCCTTGCCGCGCAGAGCGTCGGCAATCGCACGGCCAGCGGTAAGTGCCTTGGCACATGTATCCATACCGCCCGCATCACCGGCATCGATCCGTCTAACCGCTCCACCAGACACCGCAGCCTTGGCACGTGTAAACACACCACCAGCATCACGGGCATCCGCACGTCTAAACGCACCGCCAGAAACCGCAGTCTTGGCATGTGTCTCCGCACCGCCAGCCTCCACAGCTTCCGTCACTCTGGCTGCGGCAAGGACCGGCGCGCACCGCGCATTGGCGCATTATCAGGATCACCCTCACGCATGACCCGCGACTATTCGCACTTCCTGCCCGGCACCGCAGCGGCGCCCCCGCACCGGCCCACGCCATCGCGCCTCGACATGCTCGGATGGCAGCCGTTCTTTGCCAGCCAGATCACCCTCGACGCACTGACCCAGACACCGCCCGTCAGGGTGGTCGAAATCCACCGCTCCGGCCTGCGCGTCATGGGCGAGACCATCGAAACGACGATTCCGCCCGGTCTTGAAGCAACGGTGGGCGACTGGCTTCTCTATGACGCCGTGCTCCCCACCGCCAGCACACTGCTGGAGCGCAAGAGCGTTCTGAAGCGGCGCGCCCCCGGGCATGATCGCCGCGTCCAGCTGATCGCGGCCAATATCGATACCGCCTTCATCGTCACCTCCTGCAACGCCGATTTCAACGTGGCCCGGCTCGAACGCTACATCGCACTGGCTTTCGAGGCAGAGATCGACCCGGTGATCGTCATCACCAAACCCGACCTCGCCGACAACCCGCAGGGTTATCTCGAAAAGGCCGAGGCAATCTCCGCGCAGGTGCCTGCGTTGCTGCTCGATGCACGCGGTGACGATCCGACCACCCGGCTGGCGCCCTGGTGCGGCAGCGGGCGCACCATCGCCTTCCTCGGCTCCTCCGGTGTCGGCAAATCGACGCTGACCAATGCGCTCCTGGGTCAGGAAACTGCAGCCACCCGGGGCATCCGCGATGATGACGCAAAAGGCCGGCACACCACCACGAGCCGCCACCTGCATATCCGCGCGACAGGCTGCGCCATTCTCGACACGCCGGGCATGCGGGAGCTGCAACTGACCGAAGCCAGCGCCGGGCTGCGGGACGTCTTCGACGATCTTGCCACTCTGGCCGCGGATTGCCGCTTCCGCGATTGCCGCCACGACACCGAGCCGGGCTGTGCCGTGCAGGCGGCCCTCGCGCGCGGCGAGATCGAGGCAGAGCGTCTCGGACGCTGGCGCAAGCTGGTCGCGGAAGACGCGCTCAACACCGCCACTCTGGCGGAGCGCCGGTCGAAGGATCGCAAATTCGGCAAGATGATCAAAGGCATCCAGAAGACCAACCGCAAGAAACGCTAACCCTCTCCGGGCCGGGCATGGGCCCGGCAACTGGTCTTTCGCGGCCCGAAGCGGACAGCCCGCCAGCATGGACACGCTTGACGTGCGGCTCTCCCCCCGACCTTACCGGCCCAAGACCGGCGCGGCGGCGGGAGGACGGGACGCACCCGGCGCATGGGAACCGGCCAACCGGATCAGCAGCGATACCGGCCCCCGTCCGGGTCGAAGCTGCATCGGGGGATGACCGTGGCATCAAACCGCTCGCCCAGCAGATCAAGGCTGACACGGCTCCCCTTTGCACTGAACTCGGGCGCGACAAAGGCGAATGCGAGGTTGACGCCCGTGCGGTGCCCGAAGGCGCCGTTGGTCACCGTGCCGATAACCCTGTCGCCCGTCATGACCGACGCGCCGCCATGGGCCGGGCGGTCCGTGCTGTCGACTGCCAGCATGACCAGCTTCCGGCGCAGCGCCCCCTGCCGCTGCGCAAGCGCCCCTTGCCCGACAAATTCCGGCTTTTGCATCCGCACAAACCGGTCCAGCCCGGTTTCGAACGGGTCGAACTCCGTCAGAAGCTCGGCCTTCCAATGCAGATAGCCCTTCTCCATCCGCATCGACTCGATGGCGCGCATCCCGAACAGCGCGAGCTCATGCGCTTTGCCCGCCGCGCGAATGGCCTGCCACGCGGCATAGGCCTGATGCGTGGGCACGTGGATTTCATAGGCCAGCTCGCCCGAGAAACTCACCGCCATCACCGTCGCGGGGGCGATCCCGACAAAGCATTCGCGCACACTCAGCCACGGGAAACCCGTTGCCGACCAATCCCCACGTGACACCGCCGACAGCACTGCGCGCGCCTGCGGACCAGCGAGGAGCAGGATCGTCTGGGCATTGGTCAGGCTGTGCAGGCGCACGTCCTCGTCCGCGCGGATGTTGTGCGCCAGCCAGTCCCAATCGTGCTGCTCCGATGCGGCGGCGGAGCCATACCAGATCCGCTCCGGCCCGCGATCCGACGCCGGCAGCCGCGCAATCGTCGCCTCGGACTTCACCATCCCCTGGTCGTTCAGCAGATAGGCCAGCCCGACGCGCCCAGCGCGCTTCGGCACGCCACCACAGACCATCCGGTCAAGGAACGCCTCCGCGTCGCGCCCGGTCAGCTCGATCCGGTTGAAGCCGTTGATCTCGGTCAGGCCGACGCGGGCGTGTACCGCCTGGACCTCGGCGGCGACGACGTCCTCCACCGGGCTGCGCCGAAACGTGTGCGGCTCCGTGAACCCGTCGGACGGACGGATATAGTCGATCCGCTCCCAGCCATTGACCACGGTAAACTCCGCGCCTTCCGCCTCCCAGACTGGGGTCAGCGGCGTCGTCTTGGCGTTGCGTCCCGCTGGGCGATGCTCATGCGGAAAATGAAAGCGGAACTCGTTCTGGTAATCCTCGATCGCCTTCAGCGCCGTCAGCTCCACGGTGCCATGCCCGGTAAATCGGCGCGGGTCGATCACCCAGGTGTCATAACACGCCTCGCCATGCACGATCTGCTGCGCCAGAAGCCAGCCATGCCCGCCGCCCTCGCCAAGCCCCGCCCGCAGCCCGATGATGCAGAACGCGTTGCGCTTGCCCGGCACCGGACCGACCAGCGGCGCGCCGTCGATGGTGTAGGTGATCGGCCCGTTCACGATGGTCTTGATCCCCGCCTCCATCAGCGCGGGCATCCGCTCGAACGCGCCTTCCAGCACATCCGTCACCCGGTCGAGGTCATCGGGGCACAGCGCATTGGTGAAATTCGGGTCGATCCCGTCCATCCCCCAGGTCCGGCAATCCTGCTCGTAGAACCCCACCAGCAGCCCGTCCCGCTCCTGACGGCAGTAGTAATCGCTGATCGGACAGCGCAGCAACGGCATCCGCCGCCCCGCATCGCGCACCGCCGCCATGCCCTCGGTGACAAAATACTGGTGCTCCATCGACATGACCGGATGTTGCACACCCATCATCGCGCCCACCTCGTTGACCCGGTAGCCGCAGGCATTCACCACAATTTCCGCATGGACCGTGCCGCGCGGTGTCTCCACCATCCAGCTCCCGTCGCCCTTTTGCGTCAGCCCGGTCACGGGCGTGTTGCGATGCACCTCCGCGCCCGCCTTGCGCGCCCGGCGCGCCAGCGCCTGACAGAGCTGCGCCGGGTCGATATCGCCATCCATCGGGTCCCAAAGGCCCCCCAGAAGATTCTCGGTCGAAATCAGCGGATGTCGCCGCGCGCATTCCTGCGCATCGATCACCTCGAACTCCACGCCCATGCCGCGCGCCATCGAGGCAAAATGCCGATAGCCGTCCATCTGTTCGGGCGTGTTGGCGAGCCGGATGCCGCCATCGGCGTGATGATAGGTGATGGGGTAATCCGGATCCTCCGCCAACGCCTTGTAAAGCGCGATGGAATGCGACTTCAGCCCCACCATGGTCTGGTTCATGCCGAAATTCGTGACCTGCGCCGCCGAATGCCATGTGGTGCCCGAGGTCAGCTCGTCCCGTTCGAGCAGCATCACGTCGCTCCAGCCCTCCTGCGTCAGGTGGTAAAGCGTCGAACACCCGGCAATGCCGCCGCCGATCACAACAACGCGGGTCGAGAGTTTCATGCTGTCCTCCTTGCTTGGCAGCGCGGACCGTCTCGCGCTCCTGTCGCGGCCTTTCTGGATCAAAACCCTCTGCCGCGTGTCGGACAGGTGCAAGCACGGGCGCAAGCGTTCGAAAAATTCGAACAACCTTGGCAAATTTTCGCGCCACTGGAAAAGGGTCTTGCCCCGCCCATGCCGCCCCCTTCTGATATCCGGATGCAGGACAGCTCTCCTCCCAAACGGCGCGCAGGCGGGCGGCAAGCGCGGCACAGGCACCGCGCCATCGGCCCGCCGAACCCCGCTCCGCCCGGCCAGATCGGGGGCCAGTATCAACCGCTGACCGAACCGCAGATGCGCGCGATCTACGACACCGCGCGCCGCCTTCTTGACCGGCTGGGCATGGGAGACGTGCCCGACCGCCTGCGAGACGATCTCGTCAAGGCCGGGGCGCGCGGGTCAGGCGCGCGCGTCACGTTTCCCGAACCGCTTGTCGAGGACGCCATCGCCGGCGCCGCCAAACGCTTCTGGCTGCACGGGCGCGACAAGGGCCGCTCCATCGAGGTGGGCGGCGACGCGGTGCATTTCGGCACCGGCGGTGCCGCCGTCCAGACGCTCGACCTCGAAACCGGCCTCTACCGCCCGTCCACCTTGCGCGATCTGCATGACTTCACACGGCTCCAAGACACGCTCACCAATGTGAGCTGGTTCACCCGATGCTGCATCGCAACGGACCTGCCCGACACGTTCGCGCTCGACGTCAACACCGCCTATGCGCTGATCCGGAACACCACCAAACCCACGGCCACCGCCTTCACGCTGGCAAAAAACGTTGCCCCGATCATGTCCATGCTGGAGCGTGCCGCCGGCCCGGAAGGCTTTGCCGCGCGGCCCTTCATGAAGGCCCATATCAGCCCGGTGATCTCGCCCATGCGCTACGGCGAGGATGCGGTCGACGTGGTCTATGAATGCATCCGCCACGGCATCCCGATCTCCTGCATCACCGCCGCGCAATCCGGTGCGACAGCCCCCGCGACGCTGGCCGGGTTCCTCGCCATGTCGTTGGCCGAGACGCTGGCCTCGCTGGTCATGGTCCATGCCATCAAGCCGGGCTTTCCGATGATCTTCTCCAACTGGCCGCTGGTGATCGACCTGCGCACCGGGGCCTTCGCGGGGGGTGGCGGAGAGATTGCCGTGCTCAATGCCGCCTCGGCGCAACTGTCGAACTGGCTCGGGCTGCCCTCCGGCGTGGCAAGCTCGATGACCGACGCCAAGGCCATCGATGCGCAATACGGCGCGGAAAAGGGGATTACGGCGCTGGCCGCCGGTCTGGCAGGGGGCAATCTGGTCTATGAAAGCGCGGGCATGACCGCCTCGTTGCTGGGCGCCAGTTTCGAGGCGTTCGTGCTTGACGACGAGATGCTCGGCGCGGTCTACCGCATCCTGCGCGGGATCGAAGTCACCGAGGACACGCTTGCCTATGACGCGATCTGTGCGACGGTGCTGGGCGAGGGCCACTTCCTCGGTGCCTCGCAAACTCAGGACGCCATGGAGCGCGACTATCTTTACCCCCGGCTCGCCGACCGCATGACCCCGTCCGCATGGGCCGATGCGGGCGCGCCCACGGCATGGCAGCGCGCCAATGCCGAAGCCCGTCGCATTCTCGAAACGCATCATCCCGGGCATCTCGACCCGGAAACCGACGCCGCCATCCGCGCCGCGTTTCCGATGATCCTTCCGGCCTGACGCCAAGGCCCGCAGGCACGTCCGTGAGACGGGTAGCCTTATCCAGAAACCGACGCCATCATTCGCGCCGCATTTCCGATGCCCCCCGGCCTGACGCCACCGCGCAAGGGTGATCCCCCGACACGGGCGGGCTTGTTTCCCCCCGTATCGGCCTACCATCCTGCCATGACCGTGGATGCGCTGCCCCCTCATGCCCTGTCCGTGCGCCAGCCCTGGGCCTGGGCAATCCTGCACGGCGGCAAGATCATAGAGAACCGCTCGCTCGGTGCGATCCGCGCGGGCGGCATGGTGCCCGGCCGCATCGCTCTGCACGCCGCAACCGGCATGACGGAAAAGGAATATCGCTGGGGGCATTGGCGGCTTGAGCGGCACGGCGTGCGCTGCCCTGCCCCGGCCGATCTGCCGCGCGGGGCCATCATCGGCGCGGTGACCGTGACCGGGATCATCACCCAAAGCGACAGCGAATGGTTCGGCGGCAAGGCGGGCCTGACCCTCGCCGACCCGATCGCCGTCACACCGATCCCCGCGAAGGGCAACCTTAGGTATTTCCTGTGGCAGCCGGAAGGGAGGCTGGCCAGACCCGCGCCATGGATGGCGCGCTACGCGGATGCGACCGGCCTGTTCAACGATTTGCCTCTGGGATTCTCGGACACCCCGCCAAAGCCGTTCTGAGCGAAGCCGTTCTCATCGCGTTGGTCTCGGTTGTCTGCCGATCCGAGCCACACCGGGGACGGGCCGCTCCGTCGCGCCCCACCATCGGCGCGCAATCTTGAAAGCCCGCACAAAAATTGCCCCGGACGAGCCGGGGCAAAAGTCACCGCTCCGAGGCAGGTCAGAGCGACAGGGATAGCAGGATGCGCCCGCTCAGCGCCGGGCCCCGACAAAGACATGAAACAGGATATCGTCGCGCGCGATCCCGCGGCGGGCAAGCGCGTCGTCGCTGAGCGCGCGCAATGCGGCGACCTCATCGGACAGGCGACGGGCCTTGCGGTCGAACTCCGTTTCGAAGAGCCGGGCGATCCGGGCGCGCAGCGTCGGGCGGGTCGGGGCAAAGCTGGGATCGTAAAAGGCCATGGATCGTCTCCTTCAGATGTGCAGGTCATATGGGGCGTGACGACCTGCCGAGCATGGGGAGAGAGTGCCACGGCTTCCCCCCAGATGCGCAGTCAGCAAAACCCGACCGTCCGGAATTCCCGACCATCTCTATCGCGCCTGGCATCTCCATCGCGCCCGCCAAGGCAAGGCAAAGGGGATCGTCCCGGTTGCCAGAAAGGAAGGCGGCGCAACCCTTCCCGCGACGCCGGAACTTCCTCACGCGGCCAGACCGCGCCTCTGCCGCACTGCACGCCGGCCCACCCTGCGCGCCAAGACAGGGGGCCAAGGATAGAGGGCGTCCGCGCCGCACGCCGCGCATCCCGACGGCGCCGCGCTGTTTCGCGGTTCCGGGCTTTGCTCACCTCATGGCGCGTGACCATCGCACGACCCGACGCGCAGCGGTTTCGTGGCGTTCGGCCGTGCTGGTCAAATACCGTGCGTCATCGCGTTGCGGCGCGCCGTCCGGGTTGCGCGCCCTGCGAGCCAAAAGGATCGCGACCGATGCCACGCGAGACCGTCACGGATGACGTGGACTCCCCGTAACACACTGGCAAAAAACAATAATAAACCCCGAAGCCTCAAACGTGGCACTGGGCGCTCATGCGCGGATTTGCAGGACTGACACCGCTTCTGACAAGAAGGTGCGACAATATTGTTTGATCTGCGTCAAATCCCTCTGTTGCCGCCTCGCTGGACAGATTCTACAACGCATTCGGACCTGACGATATCGGATTCCCTTTTGTGATCGCAAAAGGGCGAGCCCGTTTCGCTCAGAACGTAGTTCAAGATCGCGGTTCGCGGGGACATCCCCGCGCGGAACCCCGACCACTTTGAGGAGGCAGACAATGGCAGACGCCGCCATTCACGGCCACGAACACGAAGACAACCGGGGGTTCTTCACCCGCTGGTTCATGTCGACCAACCACAAGGATATCGGGATTCTCTATCTCGTCGTCTCCGCGCTGGTCGGTTTCGTGTCGGTGGCTTTCACCGTCTACATGCGCATGGAGCTTATGAATCCGGGCGTGCAATACATGTGCATGGAGGGCATGCGCCTCTTCCCGACCGCGGTCGAGAACTGCACACCCAACGGCCACCTGTGGAACGTCCTGATCACCGGCCACGGCATCCTGATGATGTTCTTTGTCGTGATCCCGGCGCTTTTCGGCGGCTTCGGCAACTACTTCATGCCGTTGCAGATCGGCGCGCCGGACATGGCGTTCCCGCGGATGAACAACCTGTCCTTCTGGATGTATGTGGTCGGCACGACCCTGGCGATCTGCTCGGTTTTCGCACCCGGCGGCAACGGTCAGCTCGGCTCCGGCGTGGGTTGGGTGCTCTACCCGCCGCTCTCCACCACTGAAGGCGGCATGTCGATGGATCTCGCGATCTTCGCGGTGCACGTCTCCGGTGCCAGCTCCATCCTCGGCGCGATCAACATCATCACCACCTTCCTGAACATGCGTGCCCCGGGCATGACCCTGTTCAAGGTGCCGCTGTTCTCGTGGTCGATCTTCGTGACCGCATGGCTCATCCTTCTGGCGCTTCCGGTGCTGGCCGGTGCGATCACCATGCTGCTCACCGACCGCAACTTCGGCACGACCTTCTTCGATCCGGCCGGTGGCGGTGACCCGGTGCTGTATCAGCACATCCTGTGGTTCTTCGGTCACCCCGAGGTCTACATCATCATCCTGCCCGGCTTCGGCATCATCTCGCACGTGATCGCAACCTTCGCGCGCAAGCCCATCTTCGGCTACCTGCCGATGGTCTGGGCGATCATCGCGATCGGCGCACTCGGCTTCGTCGTGTGGGCGCACCACATGTACACCGTCGGCATGTCGCTCACGCAGCAGTCCTACTTCATGCTCGCCACGATGGTCATCGCGGTGCCAACGGGTGTGAAGGTGTTCAGCTGGATCGCAACCATGTGGGGCGGTTCCATCGAGTTCAAGACACCGATGCTCTGGGCCTTCGGCTTCCTGTTCCTCTTCACCGTGGGTGGTGTCACCGGCATCGTGCTGTCGCAGGCCGCCGTGGACCGCGCCTATCACGACACCTACTATGTCGTGGCACATTTCCACTACGTGATGAGCCTCGGTGCCGTGTTCGCCATCTTCGCGGGGATCTACTTCTACTTCCCCAAGATGACCGGCCGCATGTATAACGAGACCTGGGGCAAGATCCACTTCTGGGCGATGTTCGTCGGTGCCAACCTGACATTCTTCCCCCAGCACTTCCTGGGCCGTCAGGGCATGCCCCGTCGCTACATCGACTACCCCGAGCAGTTCGCTCTGTGGAACTATGTCTCCAGCTGGGGTGCTTTCATCTCCTTCGCGTCCTTCCTGTTCTTCTTCTTCGTCATCGGCCATGCGCTCCTGCGCGGTGCCCGCGTGACCGAGAACAATCCGTGGAACGAGTATGCGGATACGCTGGAATGGACCCTTCCCTCGCCGCCGCCAGAGCACACGTTCGAGCAGCTCCCGAAGCGCGAAGACTGGGACAAGGCCCCCGCGCACTGAGCCCGGGCCTCACCATACCCATAAGACAGGCCCCGGAGTAATCCGGGGCCTTCTCTTTTTCTCCCCTCCGCTACCGCGGCGAGACCGCCGACGCCGAGACCCACAGAAACCTGCAGACGGGGCATATGCCATGATCACCATTTGGGGCCGCACGGATTCTTCCAATGTCCAGGCCACGCTCTGGGCCCTTACGGAGCTGGGCCTGCCGTTCGAGCGCATCGATGCCGGGCAGCGTTTCGGGGTCACGGATACGCCCGCCTTCCGCGCCATGAACCCGAACGGAACGATCCCGGTCCTCTGCGATGGCGACAACCCCCCGCTCTGGGAAACCGGTGCGATCCTGCGCTACCTCGCCAACGCCTATGGCGCCGCGCCCTTCTGGCCGGACGAGTTGATCGCGCGCACCGAGATCGACCGTTGGGCTGAATGGGCCAAGGTCACCATTGCGGTCAACTTCACGGTCCCGATCTTCTGGCGCGTGGTGCGCACACCCGCCGCAGACCGCGACACGGACGCCATCGACGCCGCGACCGCCGCGCTTGATGACCGTCTCGCCATTGCCGATGCCAGGCTGGCTACGCATCCTTTCATCGCGGGCGACGATTTCACCCTTGCCGATATCCAACTCGGCCACATCCTCTACCGCTACTTCGACATCCCGATCCCGCGCCGGCCGCTGCCTGCGCTTCGGGACTACTATGACCGCCTGACCACGCGCCCCGCCTACAGGGAGACCGTGATGGTCTCCTACGAGGCCCTGCGCGCCTAGACGACCATGCCTTATCACTGGACCAACACCGAAAAGACCGACACCCGCGTGCTGCAACTCTGGCCGCACAATTCCCTGCCACCACAGGGCTTCGCGGCCATGGTTCTCGGCTTCTTCCTGTTTGCCTCGATCCCGCTCTACGGACTTCTGGGAACCATCCTGCTCTGGGGTATCCTCCCCTTCATGCTTGCCGCCACCGCCGCGCTCTACTATGCGCTGCGCCGCAACCGCCGCGACCGGCAGATCCTCGAAACGCTGCAACTGGGGCCGGAGGAAACCCGCCTGACACGGCGCAATCCCAAAGGCGACACGCAGGACTGGCACTCCGCAACCTACTGGGTCCGCGCCACGCTGCATGAAGACGGCGGGCCAGTGCCATTCTACGTCACGCTGAAGGGCAAGGACCGCGAAGTCGAGATCGGCGCGTTTCTGTCGGAACACGAACGCAAGGCGCTGTTCGATGACCTGACACGCGCTCTGGCGCAAACCGCCCCCGGGATGACGCGCTGATGGCCCAGGAACCCGCCACCCCAAAAGGCCGCCGGGTGCTCCTGCGCGCCGCGGCGGCAGTCTCCGGCAGCCTGGCGACGCGCCTGCCGATGGCGGACAGCGAACGCGCCGCGCTCGCTCTGCGCCAAGCCCTTCCCGCCCGCAGGCGTCCGGCAGAAGACGTGCGCTTCCTGATCCCGCTTGTGGGTCCGCATCACGTGAGCGACTGGTCCGCTGTCACCCAACGTCTGAACGCCACGGTGCAGAGCTTTCTGGATCAGGACGATCCGCGCTGGCAGGCGGTGATCTGCTGTCAGACACGACCGGCCGGCCTGCCGGACGATCCCCGCATCACGCACCTGCCCTTTGACGATCCGACATCCGGAAACGACAAATGGCGCAAGCTCGCCGCGCTCTGCGCGCATCTGCCGACCCTCTCGGACCGGCCCGGCTACGCCATGAGCTTTGACGCCGACGACCTGCTGCGCAAAGGCACCGTGGCGCGGATGCTCTCCAGCCCTGAGCGGGGCTGGCTCGCACGCTCCGGTTATGTCATGGACCATGCCACGGGTGACGTGGCGCTCGCGGATTCCCCCACGCCCAGTCTCCCACTACGCAAACCGTTCTGGAAACTCTGCGGCTCCTGTGCCGCGCTGTGGTATGATCCGACTCTTCCCGAGGCCACGGATTTCCTCACGGCCATGACCGCCCATGAACACCGCATGTTTCCGCATCTCGCGGCTTTGGCCGGACTGCCACTGACGCCGCTGCCGCGGCCCTCGGTGCTCTACGTGCTCAACCATGGCGACAATTTTGGCGCGCGTCGTGGCCGGGTTGGTTTCAAGACCCGCTTCGTGCAACGCTTCCGCGTGACCGACCCGGCGGCGCTGCGCACCATCAAAGCCGATTTCCCGGCAAGCTGAGCCACGGGCCTGTCCCGACGCCCCCCAGCCCCGTCAGCGCGACAGAAAAGCCCCCGCGCCTGCGGCGCGCACCCCCCGCAAAACAAAAAAAGCCGCGCCTTCGGCGCGACCTGTCTTCCGTCTTGCGGACGCCTGCGGCGCACCCGAGGCCGGGGATTACCCCCCTGCGAGCCGCGCCTTGACCATGCCACCGGCTGCGCCGAAATCCATGCGCCCGGCATATTTGCTCTTCAGCGCCCCCATCACGCGGCCCATATCCCGGATCGACGACGCGCCCACCTCGTCAACGGCGGCATCCACGGCGCGGGCCACTTCCTTTTCCGTCATGGCGCGGGGCAGGAATTCCTCGATGACCTCGATCTCCCGCATCTCGCGCTCTGCAAGGTCCAGCCGGCCGCCCTCTTCATAGGTCCGCGCGCTTTCGCGGCGCTGCTTGACCATCTTGGAGAGGATCGCAAGCACAGCCTCGTCATCGACACCGCCATCCTGACCATCACCGCGTGCGGCGATATCGCGATCCTTGATCGCGGCGTTGATCAGGCGCAACGTCGACAGCCGATCCGCGGCCTTGTCCCGCATGGCCTGTTTAACGGCGGCATTCACCCGCTCTCTGAGTTCCATGACATATCCCCGTTGTCACATCCAAGCCCGGACACTACACCGACACGCTGTCTGGAGCAACCACCTCAAAAACAACCTAAACCATTGAAACAAAACAACTACCAATGCCTCAATCCGGCTCTTGATTTCTCCCCCCGTCGGGCATAGGTTCCGCGCGATTTACCCGCATTTACCCGGAGAGCCGCCCCATGACCGCGACCGCGACGCACCCGACCGCCTGCCTCGCGCTGGCTGATGGCACCCTGTTCTATGGCACCGGGTTCGGCGCAACCGGCCGCACCACGGCAGAGCTGTGCTTCAACACCGCCATGACCGGGTATCAGGAAATCATGACCGACCCGTCCTACGCGGGCCAAATCGTGACCTTCACGTTCCCGCATATCGGCAACACCGGCGTGAACCCCGAGGATGACGAGACCGCGGACCCGGTGGCCGCCGGCATGGTGGTCAAGTGGATGCCGACGCAAAGTTCCAACTGGCGGGCCGCGCAAGAGCTTGGCGACTGGCTTGCCAGCCGCGGGCGCATCGCCATCGGCGGCGTCGACACGCGGCGCCTGACCCGTGCGATCCGCCAGCTCGGCGCTCCGCATGTGGCGCTGGAGCATAATCCGGAAGGCCGGTTCGACATCGAGGCGCTGGTCGCCGCGGCCCGCGCTTTCGAAGGTCTCGAAGGCAAGGATCTCGCCAAGGACGTGACCTGTGCCCAAAGCTACCGGTGGGACGAAATGCGCTGGGCCTGGCCCGAGGGCTACACCCGTCAGACAAATCCGCGCCACAAGGTCGTCGCGGTGGATTACGGGGCCAAGCGCAACATCCTGCGCTGCCTCGCCTCTGCGGGATGCGACGTCACCGTGCTGCCCGCCACGGCCAGCTATGACGATGTCATGGCGCACAAGCCCGACGGGGTGTTCCTGTCCAACGGGCCCGGTGATCCCGCGGCGACCGGCAGCTATGCCGTGCCGATGATCCGGGCCTTGCTCGACAAGACGGACCTGCCGATCTTTGGGATCTGCCTTGGACACCAGATGCTTGGCCTCGCCCTGGGCGCCAGGACAGCCAAGATGAACCACGGTCATCACGGTGCCAACCATCCGGTCAAGGATCACGACACCGGCAAGGTGGAAATCACCTCGATGAACCATGGGTTCGCGGTGGACAGCCAATCGCTGCCCGACGGTGTGCTCGAAACCCATGTGAGCCTGTTCGACGGGTCGAATTGCGGCTTGCGGGTGCAGGACCGGCCGGTTTTTTCCGTCCAGCATCACCCAGAAGCCAGCCCTGGCCCGCAGGACAGTTTCTATCTGTTTGAACGGTTTGCCGCCTCCATGCAGGCCCGCGCCTGACGCCGCCTGACAAGCGGCACCTGGTTCTCGGACACGCGGCATGCACCACCAGGCGCCGCCCGAAAAGCGGCACCCGGTTTTCCACGCATCGCGCGGGCCCGCTTGTTGCGGGTCGCGTGAAGTGGGGCGCCGCGCGACATGGCCATGCGCTTCAAGCGCGCCACCTTGCGCAATGCGCGCAAAGCCGCAACCAAGCTAACCTGCCCCCTGCGACGCCCTGCCGCGTTAACCCTTTCTTTCATGTTGAATGTCAGCCTTTTAACGCTTTGTTAACGAAGCCTGCCTATTCCTTGACACCGGGTTGTGCGAGGCGGCGAATGGGCAATCGGCTGATCACGAAACGGGACGCGGACCCAGCGCTGACGCGCCGCGGCCAGCCTGTCAGCCAGATCCTGCTCGAAGATGGCAGTGTCACGCCCCGGGTCATGGTCGGCGCGCTCGCGGAAACCACCCGCACCGGTGAACCACTCTCCCGCGTACTCGCCGCCGAAGGCATCACAACGCCCGAAACGGTTCTCGCCGCACAGGCGGAGCGGTTCGGCGCGCTTGTTGTCCGCCGCGACGAAACCCCACCCGACGACACCCTCGCAGGGCTGCTGCCCGCCGCTTTCTGCCTCGAACATGGCGTTCTGCCCTGGCGCCGGATCGGCGACAGCCTGCTCGTGGCGACCTCCCGGCCCGACGCATTCGACACGCTGCGCGAGACATTGCCCGCCGAGCTTGGCCCGGTGATGATGGCGGTGACACTCGAAGCCGATATCCACGACTCCATCGCTGCGAGCCACGGTCAGGCGCTGATTGCGCAGGCTGAAACCATGCGCCCGCTCGAAGACAGTTGCCGCGATCTCAACGAATCGTCCCTCCGGGGCCGGCTTTGCGTCGGTCTGGCGCTGGTCATGGTGCTGACCGGGTTCTGGTTTGCGCCGGAACTGGTTTTTGCCGCCGGTCTCGCGCTGGCCTTGGCGTCGCTCGTGGTGGCGCAAGGGCTCAAACTGGCCGCGCTTCTGGCTTCGCGGCCCAAGGGACCAGCCATCGCCCCGAAGGCGCAACTGCCCGCCGCACCGCCCCGCGTTTCCCTGCTTGTGCCGCTGTTTCGCGAGCAAGACATCGCCCGCACGCTGATCGCGCGCCTGTCACGGCTGACCTATCCGCGCAGCCTGCTCGACGTGATGCTGATCCTCGAACAAGATGATACCGAAACCCGCGAGGCGCTCCGCGCCGTGGCCCTGCCGCCGTGGTTTCGCGTCATCGAAGTGCCCTGCGGCACGCTCCTGACCAAGCCGCGCGCGATGAACTACGCGCTCCGCTTCACCGACGCACCGATCCTCGGCATATACGATGCCGAGGACTCACCCGCCCCCGATCAGATCGAGCGCGTGACCGCCCATTTCTGCCGCGCCCCGCCGACGGTTGGCTGTCTTCAGGGTATTCTCGATTTCTACAACCCGCGCGCCAATTGGTTGTCGCGGTGTTTTGCCATTGAATATGCCGCCTGGTTTCGCGTTCTACTGCCGGGTCTTGCTCATATGGGACTCGCCGTGCCGCTGGGCGGGACAACGGTGTTTTTCAGACGCGACGCGCTGCTCGCCGCCGGAGGCTGGGATGCGCATAATGTCACCGAGGACGCGGATCTCGGGATCCTTCTTGCGCGCCGGGGCTATCGCACGGAGCTGGTCCCGACCGTGACCCGCGAAGAGGCCAACAACCGGTTCTGGCCATGGGTGCGTCAGCGGTCGCGCTGGCTGAAAGGCTATACGATCACCTGGTGGGTTCACACCCGGCGGCCACTGGCACTCTGGCGCGCGCTCGGGCCACGACGCTTTTTCGGGATGCAGGCGCTTTTTCTGACAACCATTCTTCAGTTCACTCTTGCGCCGATCCTGTGGTCATTCTGGCTTCTCATCTTCGGCCTGCCCCACCCGCTCGACCCGTGGTTGACGCCGGGCGCCACCGGACTGCTCACGACGGTCTTCCTGGCCGCGGAAGCAACCGCGCTGTTTGTCGGTTTCGTCGCCGTCAGCCGCAGCCCGCACGAGCGGCTCATGCCTTGGGTTCCGACGCTGTTTCTGTATTTCCCGCTCGGGTCACTGGCGATCTACAAGGGGATGTGGGAAGTCCTGAGTCGCAATGCCTTCTATTGGGACAAGACGGAACACGGGCATTCCGCGCCCGACACACCTTCCGCCGAAACGCCCGAGCGGTTGCCGAAATCGGGCATTCAGCCCGATTGAGAGCCGACGCCGCCCGCGCCCCGTCACCGCGGGGCTCTCAATTCCAAGGCTCCCAACCCAACGGCGCTTCTGCCCAACACGATGGCGGGCCGCTCTTGCAAGCCGGTCTTCATCGGTCAAGGCCACCTGCGCCGCGGCAGATCCCGGCAAGGTCAAGGCTCTCCGCACCCCAGAAAAGACGCGCAGTCCGCTTTACGGTTCACGAATGGTCCCGTCGAGACCTTCAAACTCGCTAGCGCGGCCGGCGCGTGTAGACCACACGGCCGCATTCCCGGACACCACCGGGCGGTCGCGAACCGGAAAGCGCGGCCAGCGCGCCGTGACGCACAATTCCGCGCTCATAAGCAGCGTGCAGATCCCTTGTCATGGGCGCACAATCGCGGAAAGCCCAAGCCGGCCTTCCCAAATCACCGCTCTGGCCAGCGTCACCTGCAACGCAGTCATCTGCGGACCTGTCGCGCCCGCGTGACGCTAGGCACCAAGACTGCTTTGACTGTCAAGCTTCAGACGCGTGACAAACGCCACGGAAATATGATCCCGGAGCGCCTGGTAGGCAGCATCCTCGTCCCGGCGCGCAATCGCTTCGACGATCGCCTCATGTTCGGCCAGCGCAATCTCGCCGCGTCCCTGTGCCGCCAGTGACGTGGTCGCCATCAGCGCCATGGAGCGGTGCACGAGGTCGAGCTGCTGGACCAGATACCGGTTATGAGACGCCAGATGGATCATCTTGTGAAAGCGCCGGTTCGCGCGGCTGAGGGCCGTCGGATCATCGAGCAGCGCGCGGTCCTCGCCGATCATTTCGCGCAACACCTGCACCTCTTCTTCCGTGGCATGGCGTGCCGCGAGGCGGGCTGCGAGGCCCTCAAGCTCGGTGCGCACAACATAGAGCTCCGCCATCTGGTTGTGGTCCAGCGAGGCCACGATCAGCGACCGTCCGTCCCGCGCCAGAAGCGACTGCGTCTCAAGCCGTTGCAATGCCTCGCGAATCGGCGTCCGGGAGACCCCGAACCGTTCGGCAAGCTCGCTCTCCACCAGCCGGTCTCCGGGGCGGTAAATGCCCCCATCGATCGCTTCAAGGATCAACGCATAGGCGTCCTTGTTCGAGCTTCGGGTCTGGGTCATGCGGCGCTCCTTGCCGGCGCAACGCCGGATTTGCGCCACGATAGCCCCGTCCATCCCTGTCAATCAAGCCGTTGCCTATGATGACGTCTCGTTAAAAACCTATATTGGACAAGGATTTGCGCGCGACCGCGCCCATGCAGCACCCGCGCCGTGCCAAACAAAACCCCGCCCTGCCGCTCCTTGCCCCGCCGCACGGGCCGCCCTAGCTTGCACGCCATGACCAGAACCTCCGACATGCCGCCCCGCGATCTGGCCGCGCAGTTTGACCACGTGCGCCACTGGGTCTTCGATCTCGACAACACGCTTTACCCGCCGCATATCCGGCTCTTTGACCAGATCGAGGCCCGCATGACGGGCTTCGTGGCAAGGGAACTGGGCGTCGACACGCAAGAGGCGGACCGGTTGCGCGGGCATTACTGGCAGGAATACGGCACCACCCTCGCCGGGCTGATGCGCGAACACGGCATCGACCCCGACGCCTATCTCGACGAGGTCCACGATATCCGCTTCGATGCGCTGGAGCCGGACCCGGTGCTCGCGGCCCGGATCTCGGATCTGCCCGGCCGCAAGATCATCTATACCAACGGCAGCGCACCCTATGCGATGCAGGTGCTCGCCGCACGCGGCCTCTCCGACGTGTTCGACGCGATCTATGGCGTGGAACATGCGGGCTTTGCACCAAAACCGGAGCGCACCGCCTTCGACCGTGTCTTTGCGCGCGACGGGCTCGTGGGGGAAACCGCGGCGATGTTCGAAGATGAACCGCGCAACCTCGCCGTGCCACACGCGCTTGGCATGCGCACGGTCCATGTCGCCCCCGAACCGGTCGAAGCGGCGCATATCCACCACCACACAGAGGACCTCTCCGCGTTCCTAACCCGCCTGTGAACAGCCCCGCTCACACACCGCCCCTGCCCCCGCCTGCGGCACACAGCGCGCTTGAATAAAAGATCTAACCCAGATGCGACAATTCATCCGCTGGTCCGGCGCGTGCGCGACCATACCTCTGCGCTGTCACAGTCAGCATCGGAGCCGCCATGACCCTCACCGCAACCGATACCGCCCGCGCCCGGGCCCATGCCCCCAGCCTCAGCGCCGAGGAGCGCGAGCGCCACGAGACACGGATCGCTTTGTCGGGCGTGCTGTTGTTGCTGGCCCTGGTCATCCTGGCTGTGGCCACATGGGGCCTGCCCGCACTTGCGCTCAGCGCGTTGGTGCTTGTGCCCGTGACATTTACGGTTCTGGTGCTGATTACCGTCGGCAAGTAAACAGACGACAGAGACGCGTCCATCATTGGCGACGCGGGCAGCGTCGGAGCGACCCATGACAAGCGGCAACGGCAAAACGGATTTCGATATCATCGTCTCGGGCGGCGGGATTGCCGGTCTCAGCGCCGCGGCCGCCTTCGGGCATGCCGGCTTCACGGTGCTCTGCGTCGATCCGGCGCCGCCCGTCACCACCCGCGATGCCGAAGGCGCAGACATGCGCTCCACAGCGTTCCTGCAACCGGCACAGGCCTTTCTCGAAGAGATCGGGCTTTGGCGGCGGCTGGCCGACCATGCCACGCCGCTGCAAACCATGCGCATCGTCGATGCGGGCGGGCCCGATCCCGAGCCGCGCGTCAGCCATGATTTCGACGCCTCGGATATTTCCGAAAAACCCTTCGGCTGGAACCTCCCGAACTGGCTGCTGCGCCGCGAGATGGCGGCCCATCTCGACGCAACGGACACGATCACCTTCCGGCCCGGCACCGCAACCACCGGCCTGTTCACCCGCGACGGCGAAGCCCGTGTGACGCTGAGCGACGGCACCCGCCCGCGCACACGCCTGCTTGTGGCCGCGGACGGGCGCGGCTCGCCCATGCGCAAGGCCGCCGGGATCGGCCTGCGCACCACCCGCTTTGGCCAGAAAGCACTGGCCTTCGCGGTGACCCACCCTGTCCCTCACGAGAACGTGTCGACCGAAATCCACCGCACCGGCGGGCCCTTCACACTGGTGCCACTCCCCGATCAGGATGGACGCCCCTCCTCGGCCATCGTCTGGATGGAAGAAGGTCCGAAAGCGGAGGCCCTCCACGCGCTCGACATCCCCGCCTTCGAAGAGGCAATGAGCCTGCGCAGCTGCCATATCCTCGGTCCGCTGACATTGGCCTCGCGCCGCACGATCTGGCCAATCATCGCGCAGGAAGCCACCCGGCTGACCGCACAGCGCGTGGCCCTTGTCGCCGAAGCCGCGCATGTGGTGCCCCCGATCGGCGCACAGGGGCTCAACATGTCGCTGAAGGATATCGCCGCGCTGCGCACGCTCGCCATGGCCCGTCCCGAGGGTCTCGGCGACGCCGCGATGCTGGATGCCTATCACCGGGCGCGCATCACCGATATCCGCACCCGTGTCGCCGGGATCGCGGCGCTCAACCGCATTTCCATGGTCTCCGCGCCGAGCCTGCGCGACATGCGCGCCACTGGCCTCGATGCGCTCTACCGCGCGACCCCGGTCCGCAAGGCCGTGATGCAACTCGGCCTCGGCGCGCGCGGCTGATCACAGGCCCCGACCGGACCAAACCCGCCGCCCGCGCACCGGCCACCAATACCGGGGCACGACCCCGGTTTCTTTGGGCCTGAAATATCCCGGGGTCCGGGGCAGCGCCCCGGTCCGACCGGCCACCTAAGCGCTCGCGCAGCCCCTCAAAGCACGCGGTCGACCACCTTGCGCAGCCGCGCCACCGTGCCCTCGACGTCATAGAGCTTGTCCAGACCGAACAGCCCGAGCCGGAACGTGGAAAACTCCGGCGGTTCATCGCATTGCAACGGCACCCCGGCGGCGATCTGCATGCCCTCCTTCGCAAAGGCCCGGCCCGACTGGATCTCCGGATCGCCGGTGTAGCTCACCACGACCCCCGGCGCGCCGAACCCGTCCGCCGCCACCGACACAACGCCCTTCTCCGCCAGCATGGCGCGCACCGCGTTGCCGAGCGCCCATTGCGCCGCCTTCAGCCGGTCAAACCCGTAGGCGCGGGTTTCGAGCATCGTATCGCGGAAAGCCTTCAACCCGTCCGTCGGCATGGTTGCATGATAGGCGTGCCCCCCCGCCTCATAGGTGGCCATGATGCTGCGCCATTTCTTGAGATCCACCGCAAAACTGTTCGAACTGGTCTCTTCCATCCGCGCCAGCGCCCGCTCCGACAACATGACAAGCCCCGCTGAGGGGGTCGAGGACCACCCCTTCTGCGGCGCGGAGATCAGAACATCGACGCCGAGCGCGCGCATATCGACCCAGGCACAGCCCGACGCGATACAATCAAGCACCATCAGCGCCCCGACCTCATGCGCCGCCTCCGCCATGGCCGCGATATACGCATCCGGCAGGATCACCCCCGCAGAGGTCTCCACATGCGGCGCAAAGACCACGTCGGGCTGTTGCTCGCGGATCGCCGCGACAACCTCCTCGACCGGCGGCGGCGCAAACGGGGCCTGCGGAGCATTGCCGGTGCGGCGCGCCTTGATTACGGTGGTTTCATCGCCAAACCCGCCCGCGTCGAAAATCTGGCTCCAGCGATAGGAGAACCAGCCGTTGCGCACCACGAGCACCGAGGCGCCCTGGCCGAACTGGCGCGCAACCGCCTCCATGGCATAGGTTCCGCCGCCGGGCACGATGGCCACCGCATCGGCGCAATACACCGCGCGCAGCATCTCGGAGATGTCGCGCATCACCGCGCCGAAGGCCGCCGACATGTGGTTCAGCGAGCGGTCGGTGAACACAACCGAGAATTCGTCCAGCCCGTCCGGGTCGATCTGATCGAGCAAAGCCATTGGAGGGTCTCCCTTGTTTTTCTGCCCACAGGCCTACCGCGCGCACCACCCCTGCGCCAAGCGCGAAAGCGTCGCGGGTCCATGCCAATGATGCGCATGGGATGTGCATGGATTGTGCATGCTGTGTGCATCGGAAATTCCGGGCGCGGATCGGCGCGCTCCGGCCCCCGCCCGACGACTCGACAGCGCGGTGGTTCGCGCGTCGAGACCGAGCGCCGTTCCCGCCCGTGCTCAGATCGGGCCGGGCCGCTGCTCCTCGCTGAGCAACACGTTGGCCTCCAGCCCGCCGACGCCGGGCAGCGCCATGATCCGGCGCCGCAGCACACGTTCGAAATCCGACAGGTCGCGCGCCACGACGCGCAGGCGATAGTCATAAAGCCCCAGCACATGCTCGACCGTCTGCACCTCCGGAATCGCCGAGACGGCCCGTTCGAAATCCTCAAGGCTGACCCGCCCCTTGGTGGCCAGCTTGACACCAAGAAAGACCGTCACGCCAAAACTGAGCGCTTCCAGATCAAGGTCGAGCCGCGCGGCACGGAACACGCCCGCCTCGCGTAAGCGTTTGATTCTGCGCCAACATGCAGGCTGCGACAGGCCCAGCGCCCGCCCCAGAGCGCCCGCCGATGCGCTCATGTCCTGCGCCAGCGCCCGCACCAGCGCGCGGTCGATCTCGTCGAGATCGAGCATGGTCACACTGGCACCCGACTTTCCGATTTCACCCGCGCCACCTGCATCAGGGCCTCGATATCGGCAATATGCGGCAGGGTCAGCAACCGCTCGCGATACAACGCCTGATAATGCTTCATATCCCGCGCGATCACCGAAAGCCGCGCATCGACAGAACCCAGGAATGTCTGGATTTCAATCACTTCCGGCACCTCGCGCGCCGCGGCGATAAAGGCGTCAAAGGCCCGGGCCTGAGTCTTGTCGAGCGTGATCCGCAGGCTCACCTCCACCGCATAGCCAAGGGCCGGCCAATGGATTTCGCCCCGCACCCCGCGCAACACGCCCAGATCGCGCATCCGGTCCAGCCGCCGCGACAAGGTCGTGGCCGTCACACCCGCGCGCTCCGCCAGGATCGCCATGGCGGCCTCCGGCTCGCTCTGCATGTAGCGCAGGATGCGCCGATCCGTGTCATCAAGCATGAATTCACCACAAAATATAAAAATAACGAATGGCGTTTCCTCATTTTCTCAAATACGCACCCAAAACGCAAACACTCTAGCGCCTTGTTGCCTAGGATGCGCCACAGGACACACAGACCAACCGGAGGATCCGTCATGCGCGTGTATTACGACCGCGATTGCGACATCAATCTTATCAAGGACATGAAGGTGGCCATTCTTGGCTACGGCAGCCAAGGCCACGCCCACGCGCTCAACCTGCGCGACAGCGGCGCCAAGAACGTCGTCGTCGCCCTGCGCGACGGCTCGCCCTCCGCGGCAAAGGCCGAAGGCGAAGGCCTTCAGGTCATGGGCATCGCAGAGGCCGCCGCATGGTGCGATCTGATCATGTTCACCATGCCCGACGAATTGCAGGCCGAAACCTACAAAAAGCACGTGCACGACAACCTGCGCGAAGGCGCCGCAATCGCTTTTGCCCATGGCCTCAACGTGCATTTCGGCCTGATCGAGCCCAAGCCCGGCGTCGACGTGATCATGATGGCGCCGAAGGGCCCGGGCCACACGGTCCGCGGCGAATACACCAAGGGCGGCGGCGTGCCCTGCCTCGTGGCGGTGCACAACGACGCCTCCGGCCGTGCCTTGGAAATCGGCCTGAGCTATTGCTCCGCCATCGGGGGCGGCCGCTCCGGCATCATCGAGACCAACTTCAAGGAAGAGTGTGAAACCGACCTCTTCGGCGAACAGGCCGTGCTCTGCGGCGGTCTCGTGGAACTGATCCGCGCCGGGTTCGAAACGCTGGTCGAAGCGGGCTATGCGCCTGAAATGGCTTACTTTGAGTGCCTGCACGAAGTGAAGCTGATCGTGGACCTGATCTATGAAGGCGGCATCGCCAACATGAACTACTCGATCTCCAACACGGCGGAGTATGGCGAGTATGTCTCCGGTCCGCGCGTCCTGCCCTATGACGAGACGAAGGCCCGGATGAAAGACATTCTGACCGACATCCAGACCGGCAAATTCGTGCGCGATTTCATGCAGGAGAACGCTGTTGGTCAGCCGTTCTTCAAAGGCACGCGCCGCATGAACGACGCGCACCAGATCGAGGAAACCGGCGAGAAGCTCCGCGCCATGATGCCGTGGATCTCCGAAGGCAAGATGGTCGACAAGGCGCGCAACTAAGCGCGCGTGGCGCGGGACACCCCCGCGCCGCATCGCTTTGTCGGCGGCACGATCCTGCGTCGCGCGACGAAAAATAAGAGGCCCGGCGCTTGTCCGGGCCTCTCTTGTTGCCGTCTCCGGACGGGTTGCCCCGAGCCCGGAGACCCGTCCTCAAAGATCGTTCTTGAGATTGTAAATGCAGAGCGCCAAAAGTGCGACCAAGGCGATCAGAGCCAGCGTGTAGATCATTTGCGTTTTCCCAGCGGTTGACAGACCGGGTCATCCTACCTGTGCGGGACCAAAATGAAACCGCCCGGCGCTCAAGTTTTGATCCGAGCGCATCGAAAAGGTGAAATATCGTGCAAACCGAAACACCGAATGCGGCACAGCCCCGCGCTGCAACCCACCGCACCGCGGCCTCCGATGCACCGGACATCACGGCCACAAGCTGGGCCATGGTGGGTGGGCTCGGGTTTGTTTGGGGCGCGACGTTTCTGTTCATCGCCATAGCGCTGGAGGGCATCACCCCGTTCTGGCTCGCGGCGGCGCGCATCGGGTTTGCCGCGCTTCTCACGCTTGTGGTGTGGCGGGTCTGGGGCGGGTCGCTCTGGCCCACCGCGCAACGCAGCTGGCCCGCGCTGATCTCCGTGAGCCTGTTGTCGAGCGCCGTGCCATTCCTGTTGCTCAGCTGGGGGCAGCAACATGTGACATCGGCCTTTGCGGGTGTCTCCATGGCGGCGGTCGCGCTGATCGTTCTGCCCTTGGCGCATGTTTTCGTTCCCGGTGAGCGGATGCATCTGCGCCGCGTGCTCGGGTTCCTCATCGGCTTCGCCGGAGTCGTGCTGCTGATTGGCGGGCAGGCCTTTGACTCCACCGGAGCCGCCCTTGAAGGCGCCGGGCGCGCAGCCTGTCTGGGGGCCGCCTGCTGCTATGCGGTAAGCTCGATCGTGATGCGGCGCCTGCCCCCGATCGATCCGATCGGCCTGTCTGCGGCGACGCTGCTGATCGGGGCGGGTTTCGTGATTCCATTGGCCTGGGCGGTCGAAGGCCCGCCGCCCCTGCCCGATACCAAAACGCTCTGGGTGCTGTTGGTGCTTGGCCTGATCCCCACGGCAGGCGCCAACCTGCTGCGGGTTCTGGTGATTCGCTCCGCCGGCCCGGTTTTCATGTCCTTGGTCAATTATCAGGTGCCGATGTGGTCGGTGCTGCTCGGGGTGTTGGTCCTCGGCGAAGCCGCGCCGGCGAGCCTTTTGCTGGCCCTGGCTCTGATCCTTTGCGGGGTATTCCTGAGCCAGTGGGGCGCATTGCTGCGCTTGTTCGGCAAGGCTTGACGGCCTCGGTCAGCGTGACAGTTCGGTCAGGCGGGTCTCCGACCGTAATCGCCACAAACGCTCCCCCGGAGCGTTTGCCGAACCTTCGGTTCGGTCAGGCGGGTCTCCGACCGTA
>NZ_JAFMPQ010000040.1 GCF_020667845.1 Cognatishimia sp. F0-27 | reverse complement strand
GCGCGCGATGCCGCCTGAACCATCTCCAGAGCCTCTTCGAGCAGCGCCGGGCCCGCGTCCGGTCGGTTGGCGCCTTCGGACAGGACACGCCGCCAGAGCCGCGCACCCGGTCTCCCGTCAGGCCGCGCGGGATGCCGCCTGAACCGTTTCCAGTGCCTCCTCAAGCAGCGCCGGGCCCGCGTCGGGTCGGTTGGCGCCTTCGGACAGGACACGCCGCCAGAGCCGCGCACCCGGTCGCCCGGCAAAGAGCCCGAGCATGTGGCGTGTCACCTGATGCAGGCGACCGCCCCCGGCCAGATGCGCCTCGATATAGGGGATCATCGCGATGGCGGCCGCCTCGGGTGTTGCGCAGCGGGGCGTGTCGCCCCAGATCACCGCGTCGGCGGTTCCCAGGATATCCCAGGGCCGATGATAGGCGGCGCGCCCGACCATCACCCCGTCCAGCCCGGCATCGAGAAACCCGCGTGTCTGGTCGAGTGTCTCGATCCCACCGTTGATGTCGATGATGAGATTGGGAAACAGCGCCTTCATCTCGTGCACAAGCGCGTAATCGAGCGGCGGGATATCGCGGTTTTCCTTCGGGCTCAGCCCCTTGAGCCAGGCCTTGCGCGCGTGGATGATGACCCGCTCGCAACCCGCACCCACGAGTTGTGAAAGAAATTCCGGCAGGGTCTCCGCCGGGATCTGCTCATCCACGCCGATCCGGCATTTCACCGTCACCGGAACCTCAACCGCCCCCTGCATCATCCGGAACGCTCGCGCGACCAGCGCAGGATCGCGCATCAGCACGGCGCCGAAGGTGCCGGATTGCACACGATCGGAGGGGCAGCCGCAATTGAGGTTGATCTCGCAATACCCAGCCGCCGCACCAAGCCGCGCCGCCTGTGCCAGCTCTGTCGGGTCGGAGCCGCCAAGCTGCAACGCGACCGGATGCTCTTCGGCGCTGTGCTCCAGAAGATGCAGCGCACCGCCACGAACAAGCGCGGGCGCGGTCACCATCTCGGTATAGAGCAGCGCGTTTCGGGACAGCACGCGATGAAAGAACCGGCAATGGCGGTCAGTCCAGTCCATCATCGGGGCCACCGATAAACGCGCTGCCGCAGCGGCTGCGAGGTTGGGCATTTTTGGCTCTCCTATGGCGCGCAAACAGCGCCTTCGCGTCCGGAGTGCACACATACTGCAAACGAATTGGGGCGGTCCAGCCCCCCCCGAAATCAAAGACGGACGGGCGGCAGCGTTCGGGTGGGGCTGGAGACTGATGCGCGGTGAAACCGTCGACGTCGTTTGGTGGCTGCGGTGCTGGCCGCGCTACGGCCTGCAGACCCGACTGTGCGAGGATCAGCGTCCGGCCCCGGATTTGCGGTGGGCAAGCCCCCTTTCCTATCGCGCCATGGGCGCAGATGTCTTGTCCCGGTCCTGCAGGCTGGTGTTCGCTGCCTCCGCAGATGCTCGATCTTCGGCTGACCCGAACGGGGTCGGTCCCGAGACAAGGCCGAATGTGCGACCCGCACTAGGCCTCTGGCATCGGAGGGAGGAGCGCACCGCGGATGTGGTCGGCGCCTTTTTCGGCAATCATGTAGACGGGTGCATTGATGTTGCCCGATGTCAGGTCGGGCATTGCCGAGGCGTCCACGACGCGCAGGCCTTCGGTTCCTTTGACCTTGAGGTCAGGATCGAGGACCGTGTTCGGCCCCGTGCCCATCGGGCAAGTGCCACACGGGTGATGCGCCGTGATCGCCTTCTTCCTGATCCAGGCTTCAATGTCCCTGTCGGACTTGACGTCCGGTAGCGGGTCTATGCGCGTGCCGCGATACTTGTCCAGCGCCGGTTGCATCCCGATCTCGTGGGCGACCTTGTAGCCCTTCAGAAGGGTAGCCATGTCGCCCGGGGCGGAGAAGAAGCCGGGGATCAGGCGCACCCGGTCCCGAGGATTGGTCGAGCGCAACAGCACTTTACCGCGGCTCTCGGGGTGGAGAAGAACGGGTCTGATCCCGAACGCGTCATCGTATTTTCGCTTGATACCCGGAAACCACATCTCCGGGTGCTTTGGTGCCGCGCGGAACAGGAACTGGATCTCCGGAGCAGAGAGATGCTCATTGTAATTGCCAAAGGCGGCCATGCCGCTGGGCGGAACGGTGGCTGGTCCCGCGCCGAACAAATAAGCCAGCGCAAAAGCCGCCGACATGCGGTCAGCACGGAGAAGGTCGCGGAAAGGGCTGGTGTTCTGCGGACGGGACCACAGGATCCACACCGCCAGGTGGTCCTGCAGGTTTTGACCCACGGGCAGGTCCACCAGCGGGCTGATGCCGAATTCCTTCAGGTGGTCGGCGGGACCGATGCCCGACAGCATGAGCAGTTGCGGCGAATTGAACACGCCGCCCGACAGGATGACTTCGCGATCGGCATGGGCGGACAGGATCTCATCGCCGCATTCATACCGGATCCCGACGGCCCGCGTGCCGTCCATGAGAATTCGGTGGGCCTGCGCGGATGTCTTGACGGTCAGGTTGGGGCGTTTCATCGCCGGGTGAAGGAAAGCCGAGGCAGCAGAGCTTCGGCGTCCGTTGCGGATGGTGTATTGCGCGCGCGAGAAACCGAGTTGCTCCTCTCCGTTGTGGTCCGACAGGATCTTGTGGCCTGCCGATATCGCAGCAGCCTCCCAATCCTCCCATAACGGATCCTTGGGAAAGATCCTGACGATGCCGAGGGGGCCCTCCCCGCCCCGCCAGGTGTCGGCACCGCCGTCGAAACGCTCGCTCCGTTTGAAATAGGGCAAGACGTCCGCATAGCCCCAACCCGTGGCGCCGTTGCGCTCCCAACGCGCATAATCGCCGCGGTTGCCGCGCACATAGGCCATGACATTGATCGACGATGATCCGCCCAGCACCTTGCCACGCATGGCTTCGATTTCGCGGCCACCCAAGTCTGGTGCGGCTTCATAGCGATACCCCCAATCGAACATCTTGCGGCTGTGCATCTTGCCCATACCTAGCGGGACCTTGATGTAGGGGTGGTTGTCCGGCCCGCCCGCCTCCAATAGGAGCACGGTGGTTGTGCCGTCTTCGGTCAATCGGTTGGCAAGCACGCATCCGGCCGAACCAGCGCCAACGATGATGTAGTCAAAGCGGTTCTTTCGCATGCTGGTTGGCCTCGTTTGACGGGAAAGGCATCTTGGGCGGGCCCGGCGCCCGCCGCACCGCCCCGGGCCCGCGCTGGACGCCAAGGCGCATTGTGTCTCCGGTCCGATCCGCGACGGGGTCCGCAGACCGCTTTCGTTCCTCAGCGGTCAGGCCGGTCGAAACGCCCTTCTTCTTCCGCGCGGCCTTCGCTCATATCGATATGTTGATCGCCGCGCCGCCCTCGGTCATGCCGACATGATGATCTCTGCGTGGCCTTCGCTCATACCGACATGATGATCTCTGCGACGGTGTCCGGCACTTCCAAAGGGGTCAGGTGCCGCGCGCCGGGGACGATCGTCAGACTGGCATCGGGAACGGCGGCGACAAGAGCTTCGGCCATTGCGATCGGGGTGGCGTAGTCTTCTTCGCCCACCATGACCGCCACCGGGCACTGGAAGGAGCCGAGCGCAGCGCGCATGTCGGCGCGGCCAAGCATGCGGCACGTCTCAAGATAGGCGGACACATCGTTTGCGGTGAACGTGTCGATGGCGTCTTGCAGGATTTCCGGCTGGGACTCGCGGAAGGCGTCCGAGAACCATCGGGTCTTTTGGAACCCGATCAGCGCGGCCATGCCGCCGTCTACCGCCTTCTGGCCCCGCTCTTCCCACGCTGTCACTGCGTTCTCGCCATACCAAGCGGTCGTGTCGATCAAGCCAAGGCCTGCGACACGGGCCGGGTGCCGCGCCGCCACCGCCATGGCGATGCAGCCGCCCATAGAAGCGCCCGCGACAACCGCGCTGTCCCAGCCCGCATGATCCATGACGGCGGCGATATCGTCGGCCATCAATTCAACCGAATACGGCCCCGCAGGCTTGCCCGACGCACCGTGACCCCGGCAGTCGACCGCCAATGCCTCCCATTCCGGGCCAAGAGCATCGACCGTCGCGGACCAAAACTCCGCGACATTCGCAAGCGCATGGATCAGGACAACACGGCGGGTCGCGTTGGGATTGGCCCAGGTGACGTAGCGGATGCGCGTCCCGTCTGGCGCCGTGGCAAAGGCTTCGGATCTGGATCGTTTGCTCATGACAGTTCCACCATTTCCTTGCCGATATATTCGGCCCTCACACGCACATCGAGGACGATCGCGGCCCCTTGCGCGACCCGGTCCAGCGCGTGGGTGAGCGCTGCGGGAAGGTCGGCAAGATCCGTCACAGGCTCTGGCGCTTCGAGGCCCAGGTTGCGCGCAAGGCCCGCCAGATCCGGCTCCGGCCCCTGCATCCGCTGACCGATGGGGGCGTTTTCCTCCGCCCTGCCCCGCTTGCGTGCGACTTTGATCTGGTGATCCTCGTCGTTGTAATAGGAATGGTTGTTGGCGATCAGGAACAGAACCGGCAGCTTGAGCGTCGCGGCATTCCAGATCGACGTTAGCCCCATGGTATAATCGCCATCGCCAAGGATCGCGACGGCGCGGCGGTCTGAGCCTATCTCGCGCAACCCGAGGGCAGCACCCACCGCAATCGCGGGGCCTGCCCCGAGGCCACCGCCACCCGTGTGGCCGAGAAAGCCCAGAGGGTGGGTGATTTCATTGGCGTTTTGCGGCCAGCCAAGCGGGCGGCCGGTAATGGAGATCTCGCGGCCCGCACTGGCCTTGTGGAACGCGCGCGCCAGATCCATCAGACCGATCTCACCCCGGTCGGGGATGTCCGGCACGTCCCATGATGTCAGCGGCTGCGAGGGCGCGTCTCCCCCTCCCAATCCGTCCAGCAAGGCGCGCACGGTCGTCTCGGTGACAGTGGGGATCGAAACGTCCACCTCGGGCAGCCCGCCGTAATCCATGTTCCAGCCGCGATGGATGTGGAAATCATTGGAGACGCCGATGATGGGCGGGCGCTTGGTGCCCGGCGGGAAGGCCAGCTTGATCGCATTGCCTGCGTCCAGCCAGTCGAGCATCAGAATCGCGTCGGCGTTCTGGATCGCGTCGAGCACCGCGCCCTTCAGTCGCCAGCCGGTCTCTCCGATGAAGGCGGGGTGAGTCGTGGGGAAGCCGGCGGGCAGTTTCATATGGGTTGTCGTGCGCGCGCCGAGGCGTTCCGCAAGCGCGATACGGTCGGCCCAGCCCTCCTCGCTGCGGGTCGAGCGGCCACAGAAGATGAACGGGCGCTCGGCCTTCTCCAGTATGTCCAGAGCCCGTTGCAGCGCGCCTTTGGGCGGCTCCGCATCCTCCGGGGAGGCGACCAGATCGAGGGGCGGCAGCACGGGGCGCTCGTCGATCTCCTGCTCCTGGATGGAAACGTCCAGGTTTACATAGACCGGGCCAGATGGCCGCGTGTTGGCCAACATCACGCCGCGACGGATCGAGTCCACTGCAGCCTCCGGGGAGCCCGGCTGATCGTCCCACTTGGTATAGCCGCGCACCATGCTGCCCTGATCCACGGTGGTATGGATCCACTCGATCCACGGGCGGCGTTTGCTGGCATCCAAGGGCCCCGTGGCCCCGATGACCAGCATCGGCGTGCGGTCACACCACGCATTGAACATCCCCATGGAGGCATGCATCAGGCCGACATTGGAATGAACCGCCACGGCCAGCGCGGTATCGGTGATCTTGGCATATCCCTGAGCGATGCCGACCGCATGTTCTTCGTGCATGCAGGTGACGATCTCGGGGTTTTTATTGCCCAGATGGTTGACGAGACTGTCGTGCAGCCCGCGATAGCTCGCACCGGGATTCAGGCAGATATAGGGAAAGCCGTGATCCCGCAGCGCCTCTGCGATCAGGTCGCTGCCGTAAAGCTGATGGTTGGGCAACGGGTCACGGGGGCCGTCCGGTGTGTTCGCATCCATTTCGGCGAGCTCCTTTTCAAGTCAGATCATACGGCCAGTGGCGCGGCGCAGGTCAGGCAACCAATCGCCCAGGTAGGAGCGCGGCCATGGGATGTGCAGCATTTCGTGGAAGAGGAAGTAGATACCGCCGAGGAACGGCGCCATCAGCAGCACCGCGTGAAGCGGCTTCACCTTGCCTTCAATCAGCATGTAGGCAAATCCGAACACGGCAATGGCCGGGACCATGCCGATGATCAGCACGCCGACGATCAAGGCGATCATCCAAACGGCTTGAACCAGAACGGCCCTGATCGGTTCATGGTCGGTGACTTCCATCGTGGGGATCTTGCCCATGGCAAAGAAGACGGCAAAGCCACCCGCCGCGATGAAGCCGCCGATGGCGACGGTCTGCGGCAGAATCCGCGCCGGCATCTCCCAGCCGCTGGCTGTCACGTAGACGAAGATCATCAGGGCAACGACACCGGCCCACATCGCCATATCGGCAATGAATTCTGACCGGGTCGCATGCATGGGGGGGCGTGCGTCAGGCGTTTCGGCATCCGGCGTCTTGGCTTGCTGTCTGTTCCAACTGGGCAGGAACCGCACAACCAGCGGACGCAGCAACAAGAAAGCGATGAGGAGCAGCACGACCGCCGGAAGCGGTTGCAACATCCACTCAAACCCGTAGCGGAGCTGCGAGATGAAGAGGTAGTTCTCCACCAAGCCCCCCAGCACGAAGGCAAGGATCAGGGGCGCGCGCGGCCAGTTGAGCCGTTTCATCGCCCAGCCCAAGGCGCCGAAGCTGATGAGCACGATGAGGTCCGCGTAGTCCCGCGCGCCCTGGTAGGCGCCAATCACCATGATTCCGAACACCAGCGGCACCAGCACACCGGCACGCACAGCGGCAACCTTTGCGAACTGCCCCGCGAGCAGAAAACAGATGCCCGCGCCAAGGATATTTGCAATGGCCACGGTCCAGATCAGCGTAAAGGTGATGTCGAGATCCTGATCCAGCATGTTGGGCCCCGGCGAGATGCCGTGGATCAGGAAGGCGCCCAGAAGAATCGCCATCGAGGCCGAGCCCGGCACCCCGAACGCGAGGGTCGGCACCAAGGCGCCGCCCTCCTTGGCATTGTTGGCGCTTTCAGAGGCGATCACGCCCCGCACGTCGCCCTTGCCGAAGCTGTCCTTTGCACCGGGCACGGCGCGCGCCGCATAGCCATAGGCAATCCAGTCGATGACGTTTGCGCCAAGGCCGGGGATCGACCCCAGAAACGTCCCGATGCTGGAGCAGCGCAACACAAGCCACCAGTTGCGGAAGGCATCCTTCATCCCCTCCACCTGATCCCATGCCGAAATCTTCTTGTTGTCGCGCGCGATGCTGCGTTTGGCGGCCCCGAGATCGATCATTTCGGGCACGGCAAACAGACCAAGGGCAACAGGCACAAGGCTGAGCCCGTCCCAGAGGTAGAACGACCCGAAGGTCCATCGCAGCGTCCCCGTTTGCGCCTCGTCCCCGATGGTCGCGAGTAACAGGCCGAGCGCTGCGGCCACCAGCCCCTTGAACAAGGCACCGTGGCTCAGCGACACCACGAGCGTCATGCCAAGAAGGCAGATCACCAACAGTTCAGGAGTGCCGATCGACAGGATGAACGGGCGCAGCAGCGGGATCGACATCGCCAGAACCACCGCACCGAACAATCCCCCGCACACCGAGGCCGTGAAGGCCGCGCCAAACGCGCGCCCGGCCTGACCGTTCTTGGCCATCGGGTGTCCGTCAAGCACAGTGGCCGCAGAGCCGGTGGTGCCCGGCACACCAAACAAGACGGCCGGGATCGTGTCCGAGGTCGTCGTCACAGCCTGCACACCGACCAAAAAGGCCAAGGCGGTGTAGGGATCCATCGAGAAGGTGAATGGCAACAGCAGGGCAAGGCCAACAAGGCCGCCAATGCCGGGGATGACCCCGATCATGAGGCCCAGAACGGTTCCCAGCGCGACAAAGATCAGGCGCGACGGGTCGGAGATAATCGAAAGCGCCTCAAAAGCGGCCTCAAGCATCGACGTGCCTCCTCCTCCCGCGTCAACTTCGAAGCACCGCACAGCGCCCGAGCCGGTTCTATTTGCACTTCGGTATAATGTATGACATTAATACTTTCAACCGATTTTGATATGCCTTGGGAGGGATCGAGATCGGCGTATTCCCTTGTCCTGCTGGCGTTTGGACGCGGGAACCATGACAGGGAGGAAAGCATGGGATTTTCGAAATACATTCGGTCTGCAGTTGCCGTTGGCGCGATCTCGGTTGCGGTTACGTTTGGATCAAGCGCGGTCAACGCGCAGACGATGGAAGAGACATATGAGGGCCAGACCCTCACGATTCTGATCGGGCATCCACCCGGCGGATCCTATGATCTCTACGCACAGCTTGCGGCAGAATTCATGGGCGCACACATTCCCGGCAACCCGGATGTCATCGTGCAGCATCAGCCCGGTGGCGGTGGGCGCTCCGCAGCGGCCGCCTTCATCAATACCTCAGACCCGGACGGCCTGACGGTTGCGATTCTTCCGGACAGCCTTGGTCACATTCAGTTCCTGCGTCCCGATGCGGCCAGCTGGGACGCTTCCGAGTTCCGCTATATCGGCCGTTTCGCAACGGCCAATGTCGGCTTCGCGGTGCGCTCCGAACTCGCCACGACCGCGGAAGAAATGCGCGGCCAGGAGATTATCGTGGCCTGCACCGGGCGCAATGCGCGCGCTGCGCAACAAGCGGCAGCCTTGATGAACATGGCTGACTTCAATTTCCGTCTGATCTGCGGCTATGACGGATCTCAGGCCACCACGCTGGCGACGTTGCGTGCGGAAGCCGACATGTTCTCGCAGAACTACGCATCTTTTGTCTCCGACCCCGCCGATCTTGGCGACGGTGCGCTGACGATTGTGGTTCAGACCGGCCTTGAGCGTCATCCCGGGATCCCCGATGTGCCTTTGATGCAGGAGCTGACGGACAATCCCGACAACCAGGCCGTCCTGCGATTCCTCGGGGCTTCCGCTCCGATCGGGCGCTCGATGATGGTGCATCCCGATACGGATGACGCGATTGTCGAGGGTTTGCAGGCAGCGTTCGCGGCGATGATCGAAGATCCGGCCTTCCTTGCGGCGGCCGAGCAGCGCTCAGCGGAGATCGACTACGCCCCAGGCCCCGAAATCGAAGCCATCATGGCCGAAATCATGAGCGCGACGCCTGAACTGATCGCGAATGTGACCGCGGCGATCGACACATCGGGCGCAGCCGCAGTCGATTAAGGCAGAATCGTCATCGTCCGGCGCAGGTTGCGCCGGACGAAAAGACACCAAGTCTGCGCCGCCTCTTCCACAGGAGGTGGCGTTTTTCGTAAGGAAAAGGTCAGCATGAGCAAAGACACCACAGCCCCCGAAGACTTTCAGGAACATCTGCAGCGCCTGGAAGAGCGCGGTCTGCTGACCCGGATCGACCGGGCCATCGACAAGGACAGCGAATTGCATCCCTTGACCCGCTGGCAGTTCCAGGGCGGTATTCCGGCGGAAGATCGCAAGGCGTTTTTGTTCACCAATGTGACCGATGCAAAGGGGACATCCTATGCCAACAGCGTGGCCGTGGGCGCGCTGGCGGCGAACCCCGAGATCTATGCCGTGGGTTTGGGCGTCCCGGTGGAAGAGATCGGCTCCGTCTGGGTCCGGGCCATGGAGCGCCCTATTCCGCCGGAACCTGTCACGGACGCACTCTGCCAACAGATCGTGTTGACCGGCGATGACCTGACCCGGCCCGGTGGCGGCCTGGCGGCGCTCCCGGTTCCCGTGTCCACGCCGGGATTCGACTCGGCCCCCTATTTGACCGCCACGCTGGTGGTGACGAAAGACCCCGAAAACGGCATTCGCAACATGGGCACCTACCGTGGCCAGTTGAAGGCCCGCGACAGGCTTGGCGTACGGATGGCCAGCCGACTGGGCGGCGCGGGCGGCTATCAGCATTGGCTGAAATACAAAGCGAGAGGCGAGAAGATGCCTGTGGCAATCGTCATCGGCTGCGCGCCCGGCGTCCTCTTCACCGGCCCGCAAAAGCTGGCGATTGATCAAGACGAGATGGCCGTTGCTGGCGGGTTGATCGGCGCACCGATCCAAACCGTGCGCTGCAAGACGGTTGACCTGGAAGTGCCTGCCAATGCGGAATTCGTGATCGAGGGCGAGATTGCCACCGACTACCTGGAACCCGAGGGGCCGTTTGGCGAAAGCCACGGCCATGTGGCGCTGGAAGACTTCAACATGTCGATGCAGGTGACGGCCATCACCATGCGCAAATCGGCCGTCTTCGTTTCCATCGTCAGCCAGGTCACACCCAGCGAAAGCTCGACCCTCAAGAAGGTCGCCTATGAACCGCTGTATTTTGAGCACCTCAAGAAGGCGCTCAACATCAAGGGCATCAAACGCGTGGTGATGCACGAGCCGCTGACCAACATCCGCAAGGTGATTTTCCTGCAGTTTGACCGGAGCGCTCCTCAGACCGAAGTCTGGCGGGGCATGCAGGGTGCCGCGAACCTGCAGGCGCAATGCGGCAAGGTCGTCATTGCCGTGTCTGAAGATATCGAGCCCAACAACGCAGACGCGATCTTCTGGTCCATCGCGTATCGCTCGAACCTGACCACGGATGTCCACGTCACACCCTACCGCTCTGGTGGGCATGGGCCGAAATCAGGACGCTCAGGATTGGATTCGACGTTAATGATCGACGCCACCTTGAAGTCCGACATGCCACCCCTTGCCCTGCCGCGCGAAGAATACATGAGCCGCGCCAAGGACATCTGGGAAGAGTTGAACCTGCCCCGCCTCACCCCTCAGCCACCGTGGCACGGGTATGAATTGGGCGATTGGTCGGATTTGTGGAGTCAATATGCCAACAACGCCGTGGCCGGCAATTGGGAGGCCAACGGCGAGGCCACCCAAAAGCGGCAACGTGACGGCATGAAACCCGAAACGCCGACGCGAGACATTGAGACCTGACGAAAGATCGGGATACACCGCGCCAATGAGTTCCAAGGACAAATCCCTTCGCAGCCTGCGCGACACGTGGCCCCGCGTGCTGCTGGCGATTGCGATGGGCGTGGCGACCGGCGCGGTGTTCAACTGGTTGACCTTGCCGCTGCCATGGATGTTGGGGCCGATGGTCTCCACGGCGGTCGCCGCGATGTTGCGCGCGCCCGTTGCCGCGCCCGGTCCGCTTCGCCCTTACGTGGTGGTTGTGATCGGGGTCATGCTCGGGTCGGGCTTTTCGCCTGATTTTCTGAATCAGATCGGCCTTTGGCTCGTGTCTTTCGCCTTTCTTGCCGTCTATCTGGTGATCTGTGGGCTCGTCACGGTGCCCTATTACAAATACGTCGCGGGCTACGACACGCCGACCGCCTACTTCGCGGGCATGCCCGGCGGTCTGAGCGAGATGATGATCGTGGGCGAGGAAATGGGCGCGGATGATCGCGCCATCGTTCTTGCCCACGCCAGCCGCATCATCATCGTCGTGGCACTGGTCGCGATCTGGTTCCGGGTGATCCAGGGGATAGACTTGTCGGACAGATCCGGGTTCGGGACGTCGTTCAAAGACATCCCGGCCATTGAACTGGGCTTGCTCCTGGCCGCAGGGGTCGCGGGCTTTTTCCTTGGTCGCAAGCTGCGCCTTCCCGCGCCGACCTTGCTGGGGCCGATGCTCATCTCGGCCGCGGTGCATCTGACCGGTCTGTCCACGAACCCGCCGCCGCAAGAGCTTGTGATCGCAGCGCAAGTCCTGTTGGGTACGATCATCGGTGGGCGTTTCATCGGGGTGCCCCCGCGCAAGATCGCGGCTGCCTTGGGGTTCAGCGCCGGGGCAACGACACTGCTGCTGTGCATCACCTTCGCATTCGCGGTGTTGCTTTACCGCCTGCTCGGGCAGTCTCTGGAACAGGTTGTTCTGGCCTTCTCACCGGGCGGGCTTGCGGAAATGAGCCTTGTCGCCGTGGCAATGGAGGCCGATATCGCCTATGTCGCCAGTCACCACCTCGTCCGTATTTCGCTTATCGTGGCTCTGGCACCTTTGGTGTTTCGATGGATAGCAGGGAGGACGAGATGATCTTGAACAACCGAACAATGGAGGGCGCGCCAGATGTCTGAAATCGGAGGGGAACTCAGACGGATCAATTTCGAATCGGCACCATTGCGCACGCGGATCATCGAGTCGATGCGCTCTGCCATTGAACAGGGGGTGCTTCGCCCGGGCGACAGGCTGGTGGAAAAGGACCTGTGCGAACAACTCGGCGTCAGCCGCACGTCCCTGCGCGAAGCTTTGCGAGAATTCGAGGCCGAAGGTGTCATCGCGCAACTGGGCGCACGCGGATTGACCGTGGTCCGCATCACATACCGCGATGCCGAGAACATCTACCGTATCCGGGCCGACCTGGAGGCGTTGATTTTTCAGCAGTTTCTGGAGAACGCCGACGACGAGGACCTGCGGGAAGCCGAGCGTCTTTGCGGGCTGGTCATCCGCGCTTATACGAGCTCGGAGTTCCTGCCCATTGTCGATGCCAAGCGGCAATTCTACGACTTCATCTGCGATGTGGCGCGCAACCGCGTTGCGTTAGAGGTGCTGCAACGCCTGACCCTGCGCACCGCGCAGTTGCGCAGCAAGTCAGTGATCCGCAAGGAACGCCAGGCGCAATCGATCGAGGAAATGAAGGCGCTCCGCGATGCGCTGCTGGCGCGCGACGTGGAGGGTGCCCGCCGGATTGCACGCGCCCATGTGGAACACGCCGCGCTGTCTGCGCTGCCCTTCGTTGAGCAAGAGCCGTGACCGAGCCGGACGCAGAAGCGGATCTTTGGCGTTTTGCGCTCAAGGTCTATGGCGCCGACGGCGTTTCGGCAGATTGCCTCACGCTGCAAGAACGCTATGGCGTGGATGTTCCGGTGGTGTTGTGCGGACTTTGGATGGCAACCCGTGGGATCGCCTTGGACGCGCCTGGAATGGCACGCATCGCGGGCGCTGTGGAGCCTTGGCACAAAGAGGTCGTGATTGCCCTGCGCACAGTGCGTCAACGCTTGAAGAACGGGCCGCCGCCTGCCCCGGACGCGCGGACCGATGCCGTGCGAGAGGCCGTGAAGGCCGCCGAACTGAACGCGGAACGGATCGAATTGGCGGTGTTGGCCGCACTGGTTGCTGACGGTTTCACGCCCGGCGCACCGGTGTCGGCGGCGCAAAACCTCAAGGCGGCGTTGGAACACTACGCCGGTGGACCCGTCGGCAAGGACGCGCCATTGCAGCGCCTGATCTCGGCCACAGAGCTGGCCCTTTAGAGCAAGGTCAACCGACCCTGGTTGTCGACGGCGCGCTGCGTGCAAATCGCCGCAAGATGGGCGCGATAGGATGCGTCCGCATGCATGTCACCCAGCATATCGTCAGCGCTCAGCGCCAAGCCCGCCAGTGCAGCGCTATCGAAGGATGCGCCCAGGGCCTTCTCCGCCGCGCTCCAACGAAACACGCCATCCGAGCCGGCACCCGTGATCGCGACCCGCACGGCATCCTCCGTTTTCGCCACGAATGACGCGGCCAATGCATAGCGCGACGCGGGATTGCGCATTTTCGCATAGCCCGCGCTTTTCGGGATAGGAAAGGCAATAGCCGTGATGATTTCACCGAGTTCCAGCGCAGTCGCGAACATGCCGTCGAAGTAATCATCCGCATGGATCTCGCGGGTTGACGTGACAATCGTGGCCCCAAGCGCCAACACTGCGGAGGGGTAATCCGCCGCCGGGTCATTGTTGGCAAGAGATCCGCCAATCGTGCCCCGGTGCCGGACCTGCATATCGCCGATTGAACCGGCCAGTTGCGCAAGCGCCGGGAGCGCATCTTGCACCAGAGCGGCGCTGGCCACCGAGGCGTGGGTTTGCGCCGCGCCGATGATCACCCTGTCGCCGTCTCGCGTGATGCCCTGCAGTTCCGGCAAATGGGTCAGCGCAATCAGATCGCTGGGGGCTGCGAGGCGGCTTTTCATTGTCGGAAGCAGCGAATGCCCGCCGGAAACATAAGTCGGGTCGTCCGCGCGGGCGAAAACATCCGCGGCCTCTGCAAGGCTTTTGGGTCGATGAAAGGAGAAACCGTACATCATCGCGGGCTACCCCGCCCCGCCGCGTCCAGCACGGCCTTGACGATGTTGTGGTAACCGGTGCAACGGCACAGGTTGCCTTCCAGCTCATGACGCACGGTCTGGGCATCAAGGTCCGCGCCGTGGCGTTCAATCACGTCAAGCGAGGCCATGATCATTCCCGGAGTGCAGAAGCCGCATTGCAGCGCGTGGTGGCGCGAGAACGCGTCTTGCAAAGGGTGCAGCCTGTCGCCATCCGCCAGCCCTTCGATCGTACGGACTTCTGCGCCTTCGGCCATCACCGCCAGCACCGTGCAGCTTTTCACGGCCTGGCCGTCCATGATCACCGTACAGGCGCCGCATTGCGTCGTATCACAGCCCACGTGGGTTCCTGTCAGGCCAAGACCTTCGCGCAAGAATTCCACCAAAAGCGTGCGGTCTTCGACATCGGCCGTCCGCACCTCTCCGTTTACGGTGATCGCGAGTTGCCTCATGCGCCCGCGCCGCTCTGGATGGCGTCATACAGGGTCAAGTCCATATAGCGCTCGATGTCCGTCAGGGTTTTCCCGCCCGAGCCATGACGGCTGCGCAGGTCCAGAACGCGGCGCATGCCGTCTGGCAGGATCGCGCCGCCCGGCGTTAGCCCGGATTTCGGATTTAACACGTTCTTCAGAACTGCCCCCGCGGCTTCGGGTTTGATGGCGGGCATATGCTTTTTCAGGTGCTCGCAGGCGGCGTCATGGTTGGACGCATCGGACAGCCAGTCCAACGACCGCAGAAGGGCGCGCAGATAGGCCGCCACCGCATCCGGGTTCTCTGCCAGAAAGCCGCGCCGCGCGGCGACGACGCCGCCTTGATACGCGTCGAAAATCTCCGTTGATTCTTGTAGCACGGTGAACCCGGCGCGGGTGGCCATCGTGGTGAACGGTTCAATGGTCAGCGTGCCCGCATGCTCGCCCGCCTGCACGGATTGCCAGCGCTGCGGCGTGGCCCCGACAGTGACATATGCGGGGTCGCCCTGGCTCAGGCCCGCCCGCATGAGCATTTCGGTCAGGACAAACGCAAACCCGGTGTCGAGAGCATCCAGCGCAAGGGTCTTGCCACGCAGGTCGTTGAAACCCGTCACATCGGGCGACACGACGAGGCTCAGCTCAAGCTGCGTCGCCCCCATCACGGCGACATAGCCCGGATCGACGTCGGGCCCGGCCGCCCCCTGCCCCTCGCCGTAAGCGACCACATTGTCGAACGCCGTCATCGCGATATCGAAGTTCCCCGCCGCGACCTGTTTGGCCTGATAGATGCTAGAGGGCGTGAATTCGATGGCGATATCGACGTCTTCCTCGGCAAAGAACCCCTCTTCCAAAGCTGTGAAGATCGGCAGGTTGGGCGCGCCGGGAAAGGCGAGAATCCGGATGGAATGGGTCATGCTGGGGCCTTCTCTTTGGGCGTTGCAGCGGCGGTGTCGAGCGCCTGCCAGATGCGTTGGGGGGTGATCGGCATGGCGATATCGGTGACGCCCAAGGGGCGCAGCGCGTCCAGAACCGCCAGAGTGACGGTAGCCAGCGCGGGCGTCGTGCCACCTTCACCCCCTGCCTTGATGCCAAGCGGATTGGTGGGCGACAGGACTTCGGAAATCTCGACATCGAAGAACGGCATCGTGTCGATGCGCGGCAACCCGTAATCCATCAGGGATCCTGCCAGCGGTTGGCCGGATTCAGGGTCAATCGCGCAGTCTTCCCACATCGCTTGCCCCACGCCCTGGGCGATGCCACCGTGGCTTTGGCCATGAACGATCAAGGGGTTGATGCAACGGCCCACGTCATCGACGGACGCATAGCGGGTGATCGCGATCTGACAGGTCACAGGATCGATCTCGACCTCGCAGATCGCGGTGCCATTGGGAAAAACAGGCGCGTGCATCTCATTCGTGCGCGCCACGCTCAGCGGGTTTTGCTCGGATGACAGATCGGCCAAGGTGACGGACCGATTGGTGCCCCGCGCGGTGAAGGTGCCGTCTGCATAGTCGAGCGCGTCCGGCGCGAGATCCAGTCGCTCTGCGGCAAGATCGCGCGCAACCCGTAGCAGGTCCGCAGAGGCCATCACCATCACCGTTCCTGCGTGCCGCATGGAACGGCCCGAGTGCGACCCGCCGCCAACGCTGACACGGTCAGTGTCGCCCAAGACGATCGTCACATCCGCGGCCGGGATCTGCAGCATGTCCGCCACGACCTGCCCAAACGACGTCTCATGCCCTTGGCCTGACGGTTGCGTTCCGATCACGACTTCCACCGCCCCGTCCGGGGCAACGGTGATTTCGGCGCGCTCTTTCGGCGTCCCGATAGAGCTTTCGACGTAATTCGCCAAACCCACACCGAGGATTTTGCCGCGTGCTTTTGCATCCGCCCGACGCCGGCCCACATCATCCCATTCGAACAGCGCCATTGCGCGGTCCATATTGGCCTCGTATTCGCCGCTGTCATAGAGCGAACCCACGGCGTTTCGATAGGGCAGATCCTGCGGCGCCAGAAGGTTGCGGCGGCGCAGTTCGATCGGGTCAATGCCGGTTTCGATCGCCGCCAGATCGACGAGGCGTTCAATGGCGTATGTCACTTCGGGGCGGCCGGAACTGCGATAGGCTTGGGTGCACATGGTGTTGGTGAACACGGCCCGTGTGCGCAGATGTGCCACGGGGATATGGTAGGACCCCGTGATCAGCCCAGCGCCCTTGGACAAGGGCGACAGCGACACGCACCGCGCACCGACGTTTGAGACATTGTCTGCCGTCATCGCCAGAAACTTGCCGTCCGCATCCAGCGCAAGGGCAACTTCGGTGTGCAGATCGCGGCCTTGATAGTCGGTCAGAAAGGCCTCGGACCGGCTGGCGGTATACTTGACGGGCCTTTGCAGCCTGCGCGACGCCCAAAGGACCAGTCCAAACTCCACGTAAACCCGGTTTCGCGCCCCGAAATTGCCGCCCACATCATAGGAAAGAACGCGCAGATCATCCTGCGGAATGCCGAGCACCGCCGACAGTTCGCGTTTCTGACGCACCGCACCGCCTGATCCCGCATAGAGCGTCGAGCGGCCCGTCTCCGCGTCGTAGTCCGCCAGAGCGGCGCGCGGCTCCATGGTGACGGCGGTCACGCGGTTGATGTGCAGCTTGGCGCGCACGACCGTCGCAGCCTCTTCAAAGGCGGCCTTTGTTGCCTCCGGATTTCCGTGTTCGCAATCGACGAAGGTGTTGCCCGGCACCTCGTCCCAGAGCGTCGGCGCATCCTCCTTGATGGCATCGAGGCTGTCGATGACATGGGGCAATTCTTCCCACGCGACGTCTACCATCTCCGCCGCGTCCAGCGCCGCGGCGCGGCTCTCTGCGACGACAATGGCGACCGCCTCGCCCACATGGCGGGCCTTGTCGACGGGCAAAAGGAGATGGGGACCGATAAAGGGCGGGGAGCCGTCAGGCGCGGTGAGTCGCACGTCAAACCGTGTGGACGGCACGGGGCTGTGGTTGATCGCGGTAAGGCCATCGTCCAGCGCATCCTGCCCCGTCAGCACAGCGACAACACCGGGCAATGCCTCGGCCTCCGCCTTATCAATCGCGCCGATCCGCGCATGGGCATAGGGAGAGCGGACCATCGCGGCAAAAAGCTGCCCTTCAATGGAAAAATCGTCACTAAACCGACCCTTGCCCGTCACCAGGCGATGATCCTCCCGACGCCGCAGAGGTTTCCCGATCTCGGAAAACAGCTCCGCATTCAACACCCCGGCATCCACCGTGCTTGCGTCATACGCCCATCCATCCGGCAGCGGCGCCTGCCGCTGCGCAGTCATTCGGGGGCGATCCGACGTCATTTCAGTCGGGGTGTCCGGCTTCGAGATTGGCAATCTTTCCATCCAGGATAGTATGGTTGAATGTCTTAATGTATGACAGTATCAATTTTCAGGACGAGGTCAATGTGCAGCCCCTTTGTGCGGCGGCGCGAGGGGGCGACACATGTGGAAAATCGGTCAATCGAAGACACGTGTCGAAGACGATGCCCACCTTCGCGGCGGCGGTGACTTCACGCTCGACCGGGTGCCGAAGGATGCGTTGCACATGGTTCTTGTGCGCTCCTCGACCGCTGCGGGCAGGCTGACCGAGCTTGATGTCGAAGGCGCAAAAGCCATGCCCGGAGTGGTTGACGTCTTGACCGCGACGGAGCAGGCGACGGACGGGATCGGGAGCTTCAAGCCAAGGATCATCCACCCCGGTCCCGGTGGGCGCGACATGGCGGTTCCCGATCTCTATCCGCTGGCGACCGACCTGATCCAATATGTCGGGCACCCGATCGTGGCAGTCATCGCGCAGACCAGGGCGCAAGCAGAAGATGCCGCAGAGGCCATCGTCGTGGATTTCGACGACCGGGAACCGGTGACCGATCCGCTTGCAGCGATTGCGCCGGGAGCGCCACGGGTCTGGCCGGACATGCCCGACAACATCTGCTTCCATGTCGAGAAGGGTGACCGGGACGCTGTGGACGACGGCTTCAAACAAGCCGCGCACGTCACCCGCGCACGCTTGCGCATCAACCGCGTCACTGCCGCCGCGCTTGAGCCGCGCGCAGCGATAGCCCGGCATGACGGCACGGGTTATCGCCTTGATGCAGGCACGCAGACCCCGCACCGGATTGCCAAGGACCTCGGGCCGGTACTGGGCGTCGATCCGGCGACGATCCGCGTGGTCGCCGGTGACACAGGCGGGTCTTTCGGGATGAAGAACGCGGCCTATCCGGAGTATGCGCTGGCGCTTTGGGCCGCGCGTCGCACGGGGCAAGCGGTGGTGTGGTCCGCCACCCGGACCGAGTCCTTCCTGTCCGACGCCCATGGCCGCGATCAATATGCGGATGCCGCGATCGCGCTGGACAAGGACGGACGGATCCTTGCGCTCGACGTGCAGATCACCGCCGGGATCGGCGCGTGCCTTGGCCCGGCGACCACACACCCTCCCGTGGCCAACGTGGCAGGGCTGGGTGGCGTCTACACCACGCCCGCGATCCATGTGACGATCAGCGGCGTCTTCACCAACTGCCAGCAGGTCGCGCCATATCGGGGGGCCGGTCGGCCCGAGGCCACCTATATCATCGAACGGATGCTTGACCTTGCCGCTCTGGATGTCGGCATGGACCGGGTGGATCTGCGACGCCTGAACATGATCACGCGCGATGCGCTTCCCTACGACAATCCGCTTGGCTGGCGCTATGACAGTGGTGAATTCGAAGCCATACTGGATCGCACGCTGCTGGCCGCCGATTGGAACGGGTTTCCCGCCCGCCGCAGCGCCAGTGAGGCCACCGGCAAGCTGCGCGGCATCGGTATTGCCAACCCGATCGAGATTGCCGGTGGTCCCGTCAGCAAGCCACATCCGGAGTACGCCGCACTCACAGTGGCGACGCAGGGCAACGGCCGGATCGTTTTGGGCAGTTGCAACGCTGGCCAGGGCCATCCAACCGCATTCCGGCAGTTGGTTCATGATCGTTTGGGCCTTGATCCCGAAGCCATCGACTTCGTGAACGGGGACACCGGCACGGTGCCCGACGGAACCGGCACCTTCGGATCACGCAGCCTGACAGCGGCGGGAACGGCGCTTTGGCAAGCCATGTCTGACGCGATTGAAACGGCGCGCCCGACAGCCGCGAAGATGCTGAACTGCGCTCCTGATGACGTGACATTTGCAGACACGCGCTTTCGCGCTCCGGATGGTCAAACCGTGACGTTTCTTGAGGCGGTGTCTGCGTCCGGCAGCGCAATAGAGATCGAGGTCAAAGCCTCCGCGACCGGTGCGACTTTCCCCAACGGGTGCCACATCTGCGAGATCGAGATCGATCCGGACACGGGTGCGGTCTCGGTGGAGCGCTATACCGTTGTGGATGACGTCGGAATCGAGACCAACCCCTTGCTCGTCAAGGGTCAGGTCGCCGGAGGTGTCGCGCAGGGTATTGGTCAGGCGCTTATGGAAAACATCGCCTATGATCCCGACAGCGGCCAGGTTCTTTCGGCCAGCTTCATGGACTATGCCATGCCACGCGCCACAGACCTTCCCGGGGCCCATATCCTGAGCCACCCCGTTCCGACCCTGAACAACCCGCTTGGCGCAAAGGGCGTCGGCGAGGCAGGAACCGTCGGCGCGGTTGCCGCGTCCATCAATGCGGTTTGCGACGCGCTTTCGACACGGGGCATTTCGCATTTGGACATGCCCGCGTCTCCGGCCAGAGTGTGGCAAGCATTGCAAGGGTTTGACACATGAACGACGACACCAGGAAAACACGGATGATCATCGCGATCACCGGGGCGTCGGGGGTGATCTATGGCATCCGCGCGCTGCAATTGCTGCGCGATGCACCAGAGATTGAAACCCACGCGGTCATCTCGCCGTCTGCCTTCCTCACCGCAAAAGATGAAGTGGACATGGATCCGGACGAGATGCGCGCCCTGCCCGACGTACTCTACAATCACCGTGATATCGCGGCGTCGTTGTCGTCGGGGTCGTACCGCACGGCGGGGATGCTCGTGGCGCCCTGCACTGTCAAAACCCTGTCCAACATCGCGACCTGCAATGCCGGCGAACTGATCCCACGCGCCGCTGACGTTTGCCTCAAGGAACGCCGCCGACTGGTGCTGATGTTCCGCGAAACGCCGCTGCACGCCGGTCACATCGCCCTGATGGAGCAGGCCACGCGCAACGGAGCCATCGTGATGCCACCGGTGCCCGCCTTCTACAGCAAGCCGAAAACTCTGATGGACATGGTCGATCAATCCGTGGGCCGCGCCCTCGACCTTTTCGATATTCACCTCCCGCACGTCCGCCGTTGGACAGAAGATGAAGACGGATCATCCTGACCCACAAAGGAGCGCGCCATGGGCACGATCATCGACATCCATCCTCACGTGATCTCTCCGGATACGGAGCGTTACCCGCTGACCCCTCTGGGCGGCACGCAATCGACATGGTCCTCCAAGCATCCGATCACGCATGAAGACCTGATCGCGCAGATGGATGCCGCCGGCATCGAAAAAGCCGTGGTCGTGCAGGCCTCCACCGCATACGGCCATGACAATACCTATGTGGCCGAGGCCGTCGCCGCCCATCCGACGCGGCTGACGGGGGTGTTTTCCGTCGACGTTCTGGCGGCGGATGCGATCGAAAAGATCGACTATTGGATGGGGCGCAACCTGACGGGCCTGCGCCTGTTCACAGCAGGGAGCACCGTGCAGGGACAGTCGACATGGCTCAACGATCCGGCAAGCCACCCCGCGTGGCAATACGCCAGCGACATCGGCCTGCCGATCTGCGTGCAAATGCGCCCGCCAGGGGTGCCGATGCTGCGCGATTTGGTACAGCGGTTTCCCGATGCGCACGTGATCATCGACCACCTTGCGCGGCCCGAGCTCAGTGACGGTCCGCCCTATGCCGCGGCGTCTGGCCTGTGGGAGTTGGCGGCATTCCCCGGCGTTCACCTCAAAATGACCCTTCGCAACATCAAAGCCGCGGAAAGCGGGCAGTCCACCTTGCCCGCATTCATGGCGCACCTGATGGAGACGTTTGGCGCCGATCGCGTGGCATGGGGCTCGAATTTCCCTGCCGCGGACACGCCCTTGCCCACCCTCGTCGCGCGGGCACGGGAGGCTGTCGCGATGCTGGATAAGGATCAGCAAGAGGCCATCCTGTCGGGCACCGCGTTGTCGCTTTATCCGGCGCTGAAAGACCCGGCATGAACGCGCTCACCATTGCCATGGGGAAAAGCCCGATTGCCCGTGCCTTTCTTGACGGTCACGCGCAGGGCCTTGGTCTTGCACCTGTCGATGTGTCGCCGATCCATCGCGCCTTTCGCCCGATGGTCGAGGACTGCGCCTTTGATATCGCAGAGCTCGCCATCGTGACCGCCATTCAAGCGGTCGAGGCCGGGCGCGCGATCATCCCCCTGCCCCTCACCATCGCCGCGAGGTTTCAGCACAAATGCACCGTCCAGAACGCACGATTCAGCCAGCTGTCCCCAAAAGATCTTGAAGGCAAGCGCGTGGCCGTCCGCGCCTATAGCCAGACAACGGGCGCTTGGGCGCGTACGATCCTGGACACCGAGTATGGTGTTGACACCCGCAAGATCACTTGGGTCACGCATGAAGGGCCGCATGTCCGAGGCGCACCGGAGCCCGACAACGTCCTGCGCGATCCGGATGCCACGCCGACCTACGAACTTCTGCGCGACGGCCTCGTCGATGCGGCGATCTTCGGAAACGACATGCCCGGCGAGGATTGGGTGTGCCCGGTGATCCCTGATCCCGATGCAGCGGCGCAGCAGAGTTTGCGCCGCACCGGCGTCGTCCAGATCAACCATGTGCTTGCCGTGACCGCAAAATGTGCGGCGACCGCGCCCGACCGCGTTCGCACGGTGGCGGAGGGTCTCATGTCGGCCAAGGCCGAGCTGGATATCGATGGCCCTGACCTGTTGCCCATGGGGGCGGACGCCTTGCGGGGGTCGGTGGACGTGCTCTTGGGCTCCATCCACAGGCAAGGCCTCACCCGCCGCGCGATGCGTTTTGACGATGTCTTTGGGGCGGGCAGCGAATTGCTTTCCTAGATCGCTGCGATCGGCCTGTTCAAAATCGCCTCACTCCACCGCGCTCACACCAAACGCCCGGTCTCCGGATTGTCCAACGCATGCGCGACAAAGCCCTCCGCGATGGCCTGTTCAACGAACGCGTCCAAGGCCGCGATCAGCGGGTTGTCGCGCCCGGGCAAGACCATGGCCTGCGAGACGCTGGTAATCTTCCCCGACAAGATCTGGAAATTGGCATCTCCACCAAACGCGCCCTCCAACGAGGCACGCACACCGGCGACGAGGTCGCACCGCCCGGCGCGGAATTCCTCAAAGCTTTCGGGTGGCGTGCCGGAATGCTCCAACTGGGCGTGGCGCAGATTTGCGCGGAGATGCATGTCATAGGCGGAGCCGGTCGATGTCAGGAGCTTGACGCCTTCGCGGTCCGCCTCCGCCGCATCCCGGATCTGTGAAGACGCACGCGCGGCGTATGTCGCCTCGATCACATGATACGCCCGGGTAAAGCTCACCCGCGAAGCACGGGTCGCGTCGATCGCAAGGAACGCCACGTCCCAGACATCGCGCTCTGCATCGGCGAACACCTTGCCTGCGCCGTCGTAGATCACCGCCTCGATCTTTAGGCCAAGACCTGTGCCAAGCCGCTGCGCCAGCGCCGGACAGACGCCGCACAGCACGCCGCCCTGAGATGTCACCAGCGCCTTGTTCGCCGTATTGATTGCCACACGCAGGACGTCGCCCGCGGCTATTCCAGCCAGATCCTGCCGCATGTCTTTGGAGCCCCTGCGCAATGCTCGCCTGTCATCGGTGACAGACTTAGTAACGCCAGGCCGCGCCCCACGCACACCCCAACGGTCCGAATTCTTTTGGACCAGGACCTGATTTGTGTTTCCCGCGGCGCCGGTCTCATGACTATTATCGGCGTAGATGATCCGGGGGCATCGTTCATGGCAGACAAGAAGACCGCGTTGATCCTATCGGCCCATGCCGCCGATTTCGTTTGGCGCTGCGGCGGGGCCATCGCCTTGCATGCAGAACTTGGGTACGAGGTCACCGTCGCCTGCATGTCCTTTGGTGAGCGCGGTGAAAGCGCGAGATTGTGGAAGGAGGGCAAGCTCTTGCAGGAGGTCAAGGCCATCCGCCGCAGCGAGGCGGAAGCGGCCGCGAAGGCCTTAGGCGTCCATGCGCTGGAATGCTTCGATCTTGGCGATTACCCGTTGGAGCTGAACCGGGACGACAAGTTCAGGCTGGTCGATCTGATCCGTGCCGTCCAGCCCGACTTCATGATGAGCCACAGCCAATATGACCCCTACAACACCGATCACATGTATATGACGCAGATCGCGTTGGAGGCGCGGATGATCGCGCAGGCCTGGGGCCACAACCCCGGCGAACAGGTCCTCGGCGCGCCACAACTCTACCTGTTCGAGCCGCATCAGACCGAGCAGATGGGCTGGAAACCGGACACATTTCTCGATGTCACGTCCGTGTGGGACAAGAAGCGCTCCGCCATGGAGGCGATGAACGGTCAGGTGCATTTGTGGGACTACTACACACGCGTGGCACAACAGCGTGCAAACCACTTCAAACGCAATTCTGGCGGTATGTCGGGCGGGCGCGAGTGCAGGTATGCGGAAGGCTTCCAAAGCGTCTTTCCGCGCACGGTGGATGCGCTTTGAGCGTCGTTGTTCAGAACATCGAGCGCGCCGACCAAGAGGTCATCGACGCGCTGGCGAATTGCGGCGTGGCGACCGTGCACGAAGCCCAGGGCCGGATCGGCCTGCTCGCCTCCTACATGCGTCCGATCTACCGGGGGGCCCGCGTTGGTGGCTCTGCCCTGACGATCCTCGCCCCGCCTGCGGACAACTGGATGCTGCATGTGGCGATCGAGCAGCTACAGCCCGGCGATGTCATGGTGCTGGCGGTGACCGGGCCTTCAGATGCCGGGTATTTCGGCGATCTGCTGGCGACCTCCGCCATGGCACAGGGCTGCCGGGGTCTGATCATCGATGCCGGTGTGCGCGATGTCGTGGAGCTTGAGGATATGGGCTTCCCGGTCTGGTCCAAGGCAATTTGCGCGCAGGGGACGGTCAAGGAAACACTGGGCTCCGTCAATGTGCCCGTGGTCTGCGCCGGTGCCGCGGTGGCACCCGGTGATGTTGTTCTGGCCGATGACGACGGGGTCTGTGTGGTCAAACGCGAAGACGCGGCTGAGGTCCTTGAAAAGGCGCGCGCCCGCCTCGCGTTGGAGGAGGAGAAGCGGCAGCGCCTGGCCTCGGGAGAGCTGGGCCTCGACATGTACAAAATGCGCGAACGGCTCGCGCAGAAGGGCCTGCGATACCTCTAAGCCCCATGGCACGCCGCCGCGCAGGGCTCGCACTCCGGCAACGCTGTCCCACGACCGAACCGGTGCGATACCTGAGAATGGATGCTTGGGAGAGATCGCCTGCGGTCGCGGATAGGCCCGGAGCGGATCTCAGGATCGTGCGCGCGTCAGCCATGAAGCTCGGGAGCAGACAGGGGTCGGTTTCGGGTGATGCCTCTTCCGTCTCGTCTCGCCGCTGCGCAGCCGAGCTCTCCACCGGGCGTATCAGCAAGAGACTGAAGTCAGGACAAAAGTCAGGACAAAGCTTTGGCCGCCGCGCGCCACCCGGTTCGATCTCCCGAGCATCGGCAACACTTTCCCGAAGGGAGACCCGGATGCGTGCCCTCATGGCGCGCCGGACGAACGACAGGGTGAAGCGCTTCATTCCGGTGAAGCCTTGCGACCCCGCGATCGGTCCGACTGCCGTCTCGGCAAGCTTTGGCAAGAAGGGTGCACCGGCCAGCCCGAGACCGCTCGAAACCCGGTCGTCAAGCGAGAAGACCCGCGCGATGCCCGGTAGCGGCGACGGGGGCGAAAACGACATGGGCCAAGCGTATCAGGGCCAGGTTGCGGACGTTTTGGCGCGGGGTGATGACCCGCTGAAAAGCCAACGCGAGCCCCAATGCGGCTATGTCGGCAACGGCGAAGACGAGAATGCCACGTCGTGCGAAAGACCCAAAGTGTTCAGCGGCGGGTCAGAGATCCCGCGCCACCCGAAAACCGATATTGCCGGCGCTGCTATCGGGCGTGTTGGCACTCCGGGCATCCACCCGGTAACGACGGCAGTAACTCGCGTGACACAGGTAGGAACCGCCGCGCATGACCCGCGCCTGCCCTCGATCCGGTCCGCGCGGATTGTGCAGGGGCGAGTTGCGGTAGGTATCGGTAGCAAACCAATCCGCACACCATTCCCAGACATTGCCTGTCATCTCGAAGAGGCCAAAGCCGTTCGGCGGAAATGTCTGCACCGGACAGGTGCCGGCCCAGCCATCCTCCTCCGTATTCTCGCCGGGAAAGCGGCCCTGAAACACGTTCATCCGGTGCGCGCCGTTCGGCTCGAGTTCGTCACCCCAGGGAAAGGGAGCATCTGCGTGGCCGCCGCGGGCGGCGTATTCCCATTCCGCCTCTGTTGGCAGCCGCGTGCCGCTCCACGCGCAAAACGCCATCGCGTCGTGCCAGGTGACGTGCACGACAGGGTGATCCATGCGGCCTTCGATGTCCGATCCCTCGCCCTCCGGCTGCTTCCACGACGCCCCGAGAACCTCGCGCCACCAAGGGGCCGCCGCAACGCCCCGGGTCGGTGGAAAATCGTCCGGCAGCAGGCCGCCAAACACGAAAGAGGCACCAAGTCGCTCGGCATCGGTTCGATAACCGGTCGCGGAGACAAAAGCGGCGTAATCCTCGTTCGTGACACATGTCGCTGACAGGCCGAACGGGTCAAGCAGGACCTCGTGGCGCGGTCCCTCCCCGTCTTGGGCGTAGGATCCAACGCCCTCATTTCCCATCCAGAAGGCCCCGCCGGACAAGGTGACGGTTGCGACATGTGCGTTCGCCAACCGGGCTTCTGATGCGATCTCCGTTCGCGGTCCTTTGCCGGTTCCGGGTGCAGCCTCGGGCGCGCAACAGGACTGACGTTTCTTCACAACCATCTACCCGAAGAAACACGAGCCCCAACCGCATCCTGTGCGACGACCGGCCGAGTGCTGAAAACCAGGCACAAAGAGTAGAAAGTGTCATAAATCATGGCCATAGTCAGCGTAATGTAACCAATGCAAGGATGATTCGCATGGCCAATCTCATCGCGGTCACATTCGACGATACCAAGACGGCATTCGATCTGCGCGCAGCGCTCGTCGAACTCCAATCCGAGTATCTCATCGAGATGGAGGACATTGTTGTCGTCACGCGCGAAGAGAACGATAAGGTCAAGCTGCATCAACCCGTCAATCTGACCGCGGCAGGCGCGGCCGGCGGCTCCTTCTGGGGGCTCCTGATCGGAATGGTCTTCCTGAACCCGCTGCTTGGTGTCGCGGTCGGGGCTGGTGCCGGTGCACTGTCCGGCAAGCTCACCGATATCGGGATCAATGACGAGTTCATGAAAGAACTGGGCAAGGGCCTACCCGAGGGCGGCGCGGCCGTGTTTGTGCTGGTGAAAAAGGCAACAGCGGACAAGGTGCTCGACCGGCTGGAAGCCTTCCGCGGCAAGGGTAAGGTCCTGCAGACTTCGTTGACAAAGGATAGCGAGGAAGAACTGCGCACCCTGCTTGAAGGCTGATGCCTGACACGGCGCCCCCCGTCCCCGGATGCGCGTTTCGCCGCGATGCTGACCAAATTCTCAAGCCCAGAGGATTGATTAATGACCGAGCCTTTCAAGGGGACGATCTCCCTCGACGTCCGTGACTCAAAGCCCGATTGGGCGCCTTTTTTGCCGCCGCAGGCGCAGGACGGCGCACCAAACGTGGTCTATATCGTTTGGGACGATGTCGGCCTCGCGGCGTTTTCCTGCTTCGGTTCGCACATCGTCGAAACGCCGTCGATGGACCGTCTCGCCGATATGGGTATCCGGTTCAGCCAGTGGCATACGACGGCGCTGTGCTCGCCGACTCGCGCCTCGCTTCTGACCGGGCGGAACTGCCACCGCAACGGCATGGCCTGCATCGTGGAAGGCGCGAACGGCTTCCCCGGCATGAGCGCCGTCATCCCACCCGAGAACGGGTCGCTGGCCGAGATCCTGCGAGACAATGGCTATTCGACCTACGCGATCGGGAAGTGGCACCTGTCGCCGGATACCGAGACACACCAAGCCGCGTCACGGCGCACATGGCCGACCGGGCGCGGCTTCGATCGGTTCTACGGGTTCCTCGGCGGGGAAACGAACCAATGGTATCCCGACCTTGTGCATGACAATCACGATGTCGAACAACCCTACATGCCCGAGGACGGCTACCATCTGTCCAAGGATCTCGCAGACACGGCGATCCGCTTCATCGCGGACACCAAACAGGCCGATCCCGACAGGCCCTTCTTCCTCTACTACGCGCCGGGCGCCACCCACGCGCCGCACCACGCTCCAAAGGCGTGGATCGAGAAGTATCGCGGCAAATTCGACGCGGGCTACGAGCAATACCGGGTCGACGCCTGGAAGCGGATGCTCGAGATGGGGATCCTGCCCGAGGGCACAGAGCTGTCCGAGATCAATCCTTGGGATACCGATGTCATCAACGCTGTCGATCTCGTGCATCCATGGGACAGCCTGAGCGACGACCAGAAACGGTTATTCGCCCGTATGGCCGAGGTCTATGCGGCCTATCTCAGCTACACGGATCACGAGATCGGTCGGCTTCTCGACTACCTAGAAGAAGCCGGAGAGCTCGACAATACGGTCTTCGTGGTCGTATCCGACAACGGCGCCAGCGGCGAAGGCACGCCCGACGGATCGGTCAACGAGAACAAGTTCTTCAACAACTGGCCGGACGACCTGAGCGAGAACCTGGCGAATATCGACAAGCTCGGCAGCCCCGATACCTACAACCATTACCCGACCGGTTGGGCCTGGGCCTTCAACACACCCTTCAAGATGTTCAAGCGGTTCTCGCTGGAGGGCGGGATCGCGGATGCTTGCATCATCGCGCACAAGCCCACCACGGGTGCGGCAGGCGGCGAGATCAGGCATCAGTATCACCATGCCGTGGACGTGATGCCGACGATCCTCGACATCTGTGGCGTGGAGGCGCCGCAAAAGATTGCAGGCGTTCCGCAATCGCATATCGACGGCGTCTCCATGCTGCCCTCGATCAAGGATGCTGCCGTGGAAAGCGCGCGGGTTACCCAGTATTACGCGATGCTGGGCACGCGGGCAATCTATCACGACGGTTGGAAAGCCGTTGCGCGGCACGGCGCCCTGACGGGCAAGGGCAAGTTCGAAGACGATACCTGGGAGCTTTATCACATCGAGAAGGATCGCACCGAATGTCATGACCTTTCGGCAGAGCACCCCGACAAGGTCGCGGAGATGGTCAGGATCTGGAACGAGGAAGCCGCGAAGAACGACGTTCTGCCGCTCGACGACCGAACCGCCCGGGAGCAGTTGACCCTGTGGCGCCCCGGTCCGAAGGAGCGCGACAGGTATATCTACAAGCCGGGAACGGCACCGGTGCCGGAATCCGTCGCGGTCAACGTCCGGGGGCGCTCCTTCGCCATCGGGGCGGAGTTGCACGATGTCACGGCCGATGTCGAGGGGGTGATCTTTGCCCATGGCTCCCGGTTTGGAGGGCATACGCTCTTCGTCAAGGACGGATACCTGCACTACGTGTACAACTTCCTTGGCTTCGATGAGCAACGGGTCAGATCAAAGGCCCGCCTGCCCGAAGGTCACGTGTCACTCGGCATGGCCTTCGAGAAGACGGGTGAGAATCCGAAATTCGTTCCAAACGGCACGGTGACGCTGCACATCAATGGCGAGACGGTCGCTGAGGGCACGATGCGCACCCAGCCGGGCAAGTTCACCCTGTCGGGCGACGGGTTGTGCATCGGATATGACAGCGCCGACCCGGTCTGTCCGGATTACGCCCCGCCGAACCATTTCAAAGGCGGGCGGATCGGGTTCGTGGCGGTGGACGTCTCGGGCGAGCCGGTGATCGATCTCGAGAAGGAATTCCATGCGCTGCTGGCCCGTGATTGAGCGGGGTCATCTCCAGGCGGCCCGAAGGGATGCCGCCGATTACGGATCGGCCACCCGTGTCTGATGCCGGTGCGAAACCCGGCCTGAAAACCTTGGTTCCGGACTTGCGCGCGGGCTTCACGGTTGCGCTGGTTTCGATCCCAGAGGGCATGGCCTATGCGCTGGTCGCGGGCGTGAACCCGGTTTACGGGCTGTATACCGGCATGGTCACCACTATCGTGGCGGCCGCCACGGGCAGCACGTCTCGCCTGATCGTCACGCTGACCAATGCGCTCGCGCTTGTGGCAGGGGATACGCTTGCCGATTTGTCGGGCGACGTCGACCCGATCACCGCGCTGTTCACGCTGACCTTCATGGTGGGCGTGATGATGGCGCTCCTCGGCGCGCTCAGACTGGGCAGCGTGATCCGCTTCGTCTCCAAGGAGGTGATGACGGGCTTTATCTTCGTGACGGCTTTGCTGATCGTTCTGGGTCAATTGCGGCATCTGGTGGGCTACAGCTCCGAGTTGGACAGCAACCGGCTTGTGAAAGCTGCAGACATCTTGTGGCACTGGCCCCTATGGGATTGGCCGACTGCCTTGGCGGGCATGCTCTCCATCGCGGCGTTGCTGGCGCTCAAGCGCAGTCCGGCACGCGGGTTTGCGGATTTCCTCGTGATCGTGTTCGCTGCCACACTGGTCTGGGCGGTTGGTCTGCAAAGCGTCGAAATCGCCGCAGACATCGCCACGGTTCCAAGCGGCGCCAGCGCCCTGCCAACACCGGTGTTGCCGGATCTTACGCTCATCCCGCTGCTCTTGGGCGGCGCGCTCGCAGCCACAGTGGTCGGCCTGTCGGAAAGCTCCGGTGTTGGGGCGGCCTATCCGAACACCAACGGCACACGGACGAACATGTCGCGCGACTTTCTGGGCCAGGGCCTTGGGAACATCGCAGGCGCGTTCTTTCAGGCGATGCCGGCCGGTGGATCGCTCTCGCGCACCGGAATCAACGCGTCGGGCGGAGCGCAAACCCGCGTGGCCGGGATCGCTTCCGGCGTCATGCTCGCACTGATCCTCGTCGTTGCAGGAAGCCTCGCCAACCTGATCCCGCTGACCGGGCTCGCCGCCCTCCTCATCGTGATTGGTGTCGAGGTCATGTGGAAGGAAGGCCGGGCGCTCGTTCGGGCATGGTCGGTGTCCCGCCTGTCGACGGCCATGGCAGCGGTCACTGTTCTGGTCGGCCTGTTTGTCGACTTGACGGCTGCGATCTTTGCGGGCGTTTTTCTTTCGCTGCTGCTTTATGCGATCAAGGCCGCGCAGGAAGGACGCCTCGTCGAAATCGTTCGGACACCCGAGGGGACCTGGGAGGAAACCGCGACGATCGCGCCGCTGAAGCCCGGCGATGTCCGCGTATTCGAACTTGACGGACCGCTTTACTTTGCCAGCGTTTACGATTTCGACCGGCTTCTGCCCGAGCCCGGAACGACCCAAGGGGCGACCCTGATCCTGCGGGTCCGCGACCGGAGCTTCGAAAGCCTCACCGGGCTGGATTGGCTGGAGGGATACGCCCGCGCCGTGAAGGAGGCCAGAGGGCAGCTTGTCCTGACGGAGGTCGCCCCTCCGGCGATGGAAATACTCGGGTCAAAGGGCCTCGTCCCGGAGGTGCTGCGCGCCTATCCGGCGGAAACGGTGCGGTTCCTGGCGACAGAGAAGGCTCTCATTGATACACAGAAGGCGACCGGCACGCCGTCGCCGGATACTCGAATGGAAAGGACCACGTGATGCATTTTGATTTCGCACACGCCATCGTTGCTGCAATTTTGATGTACGCCGTGTTTTACGGGATGGAACGGTCCGGGCTTTATGTTCGGCGCAAGGACGGCGGTCCACGTTGGAGCTGGCCGCTTTTCGGAGCGGTTTTTGTGGTCATGGCCATATTCAATCTGCTCTAGCCATTTGTGCACTAGAGCGCTGCCGGTCCAAGGGTGCGCAACGATGCCCGTCCAGCGTGCACCGCGCAGCGCGAGATTGGCTGACACACCGTCCCGAGTTTACGTCAATTCTCGATAATTCGCCGGCGTGATAGCCGAGGCGTGGTTTATCGGGTCATTCGGCAGAGCCGCAGGGCCCTGCCGGGGCGCTGATCCGCTTCTTACAGAACCATACTGTCCGCATCCAACCCGGCGAGAACGCCCGGGACAGGCTCTGGATCGCGTCACCGGTCAAAGCCAACTGCTCGGCGAATATCGAAACTTGCGATTGTCAGTCTCTTGGCACCACACCTTGGTCGCGCGGCATCACCAGGTGACTGTCGCTCCGCGCAAACCGAAACCACAGTGGCGGCCTTCGCCGTTAGCGGCAGAAGATGTAGAGGACGCCCGTCAAGGAACGCTCTGGGACCTATCCAGTTGCAGGACACGGTATTCGTCATCCTCCGCAATGATGTATAGGTCCTCTCCGTTGAAATCGATGGCGTTCGAAGACGTCATGATGCGTGCGAACGCGTCACCTCGTGATGGCTCCGGACAGAGCGCAAGCGTCGCGGGTCCCGGTGTCAGCGTCAGCATCGAGTCCTCCAGCGTCCAGTCGCCGCTGACGCGGTTGCAATCGGCCTGCATCGTGAAGCCGCCATCTTCGGAGAACGTGACTTCGTATCTCTCCGGGGCATCGATTTCGACTTCTTCGAGATCTGTCGTGGCGGCCATGGTCCAGATCCAGGGTGTGGATATCAGTTTGAGGCGTGGGTCGGACAAGGCGGCGATCACGTCAAACGCGGCATCCATCACCGGGTCTTCGCCACTGCGGACGGCTGCGAGGGTCTCAAGCGTCACCGGAACGCGGACATCGGGAACGACGCCGGCTGCCTCGAGATTTGGCTGGTCCGATCCAGGGAACGTCGTGCGCCCGGCGGTATATTGAAACGTGATCTCCTCTGGCATTGCGATCCTGTCGATGAAGCCACCCGCCCCGAGGGACGCGTGCTGCCCGACAACAACGGCGCGGTCGAGGCGCTGGAGATGCTGGGTGAAGTATTCGCAGGCACTGGCACAGCCCTGGTCGATCAGAATGACCAACGGACCGGTGAAGGCCAAATCGGCGCGCGGTGCATGAAGCGTTCTGTCCGCCGCAAATTGCCGGACAAACCCACCAGCCTCCATATCATATGCATAGGTATCAAAGGGCTGCTCGGGCATGGGGTTGTCTTCTTCGAAGAAATACGACGCCATGACCTGATAGAGTTCGACCAGCCCGCCCCCGTTTCCGCGCAGGTCGAGGATCATGCCGGTGCTGCCCGTCTCGGCCTCGATCTGAAGCGCCTCTTCGAGCACCGCGATCTTCGACAGCATATGGTCCGAGAAGTTGCGCCAGGAGACGATGGCGACACCACCGACGGAAGAGAAATCGATCGGCATCGCCGACTTCTCCGGTTCTGACGATTCAAATGGCACCATGTAGTCGCCAGCCGTCATTTGGACGGTTTGAGCGTCCTGTTCGCCCGCGTTGCGGAAGGTGAACGAAACCTCCGCCCCATCGGAAAAGCTGAACAAACGGGGCGCCCTCAGATAGGGCTGCAATTCGGCCACACCGGTCGCTTCGATCAACGGCAGTGTCGCGAGATACTCGCGCACAGGCGTGCCATTGACCGCGAGGATTTCCGTGCCTGCCGTCCAGCCCGCCTCTGCGGCGGGAGATCCTTCGGCGACCCGGCTGACGACAATCCTGTCACCGGGCAGGATGCCGGCGTCGGGGTCAGACACGACCAAGGCCTCGGCACCGACCCCTGCGCCAAACCGAGACAGCTCGGCGTCCTGTTTTGCAGAATTGATCGCCGCGTTCAGAAAACCGGCACTGGCTGCGGTATGCGTGTCCTCGAACGACAGCGCCATGTCATTCAGCGCAAGAAAGAAGGCTCCGGCGTCACCGGCAGCCGCCGCAGCCTCCACATCTGGCCGATAGGTCGCGGAGACAGCGTCCCAATCAATCTCCCGGAACTCGGAATAGGCGTAGTGGGTGCGCAGATGGTTGATCAGCGCGTCGAACGCTTCGACATAACCAAGGCCCGAGAAGTCGGGTGACGCCGCATCCGCCGCTTCGATCGTGTTGATCTCCGGACGCGGATCGGTCTCGACGGTAACGTCTCCCTCAGCGCCCAATCTGGCGACAGACCAACCCTGCGGCACATTCTGATGCGGATCGTCCTGCGTGAACCACGTGCCATCGTCACCCCAACCGGCAGGAAAAGACTCAGCACCATCTTCGGAGAACAGCAGCAGGGCCCCGGTCTCTATGGCACCGGTCGTTTGGTCGAGCAGGATCGAGAACAGCCCACCATATTGTTCGAGCTGCTCGAGATAGCTATCGGAGGACAAATTCGGTGCTGAGACAAGAGTGAAGACGCCCAGGGCTGCGGTGCCATCGCCGTTCATGTCCAAACGACCACCCGGGGGAACGATGGGGAGGTCGATCCGGTATCGACCCTCGCCGGTGAAGAGCGGGTCGACAAACCGTCCGAGAACCTGATTGTCCGCTGGGACGAAGCGGTCGAAGCGACCGGAGACGATATCGGTCGCATCCATCAATGCGACCGAAGGGTTTGGCCAATACTGCGGCTGGAAGATGAAGCTCTCGGAGGAGACGACACCTTCGATCGATATTGGTTCGGCATTGGCAACCGCAGTGCTCGCGAAAAAGAGCGCTGCGTATGAAAGGAGCTTTTGTCGTCTCATCAACGGTTCCTCAAGCTGTTTTGACGTTCAGACCCTTGGCCGGGTGTAATCGCCAAATCTCTTGGGTTGGGCTTACACTGTATGACGCATTCCATGATCGCTTTTGCACGCCGCGTAAGTGCGAAGCACCACACTGGGTCACTCAGATTGGGGCACCTATTCGGAGAATTGAGCAACTCCTTATCGCATGGGCAGTTTCCGACGCGATTTACGGCGATGCGACGACGCCGGCGGGCAAGGTGCCGTCACAGAGGAAAGCGCCTTTTCCGGAAGTTCCCTCGATCTCGAAAGAGTCCTCGCCAGGTGCAAAGATCATGAACAGGGCGATCGCCTGATACACGACGTCGCCACCCGGCAGATCCAACTCTCTGCGCAACTGCAACGTGTTCGTTGTGACAGAGCTGCCCGAAGCAGCGGCATTGGCCGTGCAGAGCCCGTTGACGCATGACCACAGGTTGTCCTCGATGATGTCTTCTTCACCAAGAAAGAGCGCGAGGCCGTCGGCTTCTGCCGCGTCACGTGCCGCAATGCGCAAGGGTTCGACATTCAGGTTTTCGGCACCTGCTGTTTCGGTCCAAGCCATTGCTCCGGTGCATTGAACAACCGAACCACCGAGCAGCGCCTCCAGGGAGGCATTTGCGCTCGCAATCGATGGAAGGAGTGAAGCGGTCAGGAGCGAGACCCCGACCATTGGTTTCATCAAAAAGCTCATCCGGCTGCCTCTCTCAGTTCTTGCATGACACTATCACAGGCCGCCGCGGTGCCCACGAGCGGTGTCGGACGGTCTTCTGCGGACATTCCAGAGAGCTGTTCTCCTGCGGCGGCAACGATCTCGTCAGCTTGCTCGGCTGTGATCAAGCCGGCCTCTTGCGCCGCGCCTATCGTCGAACAAATGCCCGCCGACAAGCCGGTCCCCACGCCAACGCCCATCATCGCTCCGCCTCCCAAGATCAGCGCGCCTCCGGCGCCCACAACGAGCCCTACGATCAGGCCGATAATCAGTTTTCCCATTTGGCTGCCCTATGCTTCGACTCGACATCACAAAGATCATATTGGTTCTGGCCGAAGCCGTAAGTCCCTCACCTGTTCCAAGCGACTGGCCGAACGAAGCCACCCGCTGGATCGATCGTTTCATCAGAGGAAGTCCATACCGGTAAGTCGTATCGGTTGTGTCGTGCTGCCATCTTTATAGGCGATGCATTCCCACGGCGCCCGGATGCTGCCCACACCGACAACCACCCGCGTACCGGCTTCCGAGACGTCAGAGCTGATAATGTCGGTTTCGTTGTTTCCCGTCGTTCGGGTCACGGCGGCCAGGCAGGAAACACGGGCCTGCTCCTCAACGGCGTTCACGGACATGGCCGGACTGGTGCTTCCCGTGTCTTCCACGCATCCAGCCAGCGCCGCGGCGGCCATGACGGAAAGGGCAAGTCTTGCTTTCGGGTTTTTCATGCAATCTCTCCTTTTGACGCGAGCGGCGGGGCTTCAGCCCCCTGAGACGTCGTTCCCTTGCAAGGCGATAGACAGACGATGGATTGGCACATCGTCGAGCCTCTGCGGAACCACTGCGACCCCTCGACGCATCAGCCAGTGCCGGGCGCAAGGGTGACGCCGCAGCGGTCTCAGTTGCAAGCCGGGAAATTGGCGCGATCTGCTTCGGTCACATCCACCGGACAGTCCGTTGCACGGTTCGCTTCCGAGATATCCGCCTCGGTTGTAAAGGATTGCTCCTCGACACATCCCGCCAGCGCAACAAGGATGACGGAGACGGCGAACAGATTTTTCATGGGTTTTCCCTTGGAACTGTCTACGTCTGGTTGTGTTGGAATGCGTAGCACCACGCCCTTCGCGCGAGCAAGGTCGAAAGAACCAGACCGCTCTGGAAAGGAAAAACCAAAACCGGCTTTTCCGTCTCGATGCCTTCAATCGGCCAGATGGCGCGTGGGATCGATGGCCCATGGCCACGGCCGAAAAGCCCCTGCGCCACCAGATCCGGCTGGACCATGGCAACGGGCGTCTGACCGCGGTGGATACCGGCGCGCGGCTGTCGACCGGCCCTGCACACAAGCGGCGCACAAAAAACAGGCGAGCGCCGGCATTTGCAGCGGTTCGTCTGTGTCTGCGTTGCGGCAATGAATGGCCGGTCACACCCACAATCGTGGATTGTCTGCTTGTGGATAGGCGGGATGCTGAGTAGCGTCCAAGAATAGAACACTGGAACATATCCAAGGAAAGCAGGGAGTTGTGAGATGGCATTCAGGGAACGCGTTGCGGCAGCGGCCACAATGATTTTGGTTGCGAGCCCGGGATTTGCAGCCGAACAAGACGCCATAGACGGGTGCATCGATCAACTCCGGGTCGTCGGCGGGCCAGATGGTCAGTCCGGGGAGGTGTTGAGCTCGGAGTTCTCTGAAGCCGCGACGCTGGTCATGCTGCGCGACCTGGGCGGCACGACGTGGCGCTGTCTTGCCTACTCGGATGGCACGGTCGGGGAATTGACCGTGGCGAGTGCCGCCGACGATGGCGGCGGTGCCATGGCCGGGGCATCGGACACGGTGCGCGTCCGTTTCGACGCAGGATCGACGGGAACCGAGTTGAGCGACGCGCTGGCGCCGGGCGCCTCTCGGAAATACGTCATCGGCGCGGCTGCCGAACAGGATCTCTATGCCCGCGTCGCGGCGGACGGGCCAACGCTGGACTACCAGATTTTCAACCCGGACGGGTCGTTCCTGCTGGACCGCACTGGCGGCGACATGGAGTATCGCGGCGAGCTTTGGCAATCCGGCGACCACGTAATCGAGGTCATCAACCGGACCGGCGCAGAACAAAGCTACAACCTGATCATCGGCATTGAATGATCGCCCTCTGAAAAAGGACCTCAAGATATGAACAGCATCTTCAAAGCGGCTGCCGGTTTCGCGGCCGTCGTGACACTTTCAGCGTGCGTCGAAGACACCGGCAGCGCGTCCGGCGGCGCCTCGACCAGCATGCCATCGGCAGCGGAGCAGGCCTGCCTGAGGGACGTGACGCGCACAACCAACAACGGCGACGTTGTGCTTTTGTCATCCGAGTTTTCGCAAGCCGGCACACAAGTCATTGTTGGTGTCGGACCGCAGCGCGCCCGCTGGAGCTGCATTGCTTACAGCGATGGGACAACGGCGGGCATCACGTCCCTGACCAACGAAGGCACGCTGTAATGCAAAAGCTGGGGGCGGCATCCCGATGAGGGCCTGCAAGATCATTGTCGGCCTGTTCGGACTGCTTTGGGTCCTTGCTATCGCGCTCTTCCTGATCGGACAGTTTGGCCTGTTCGGTCAGGACGCCGATCCTCTGGCGGGCGTGTTCCTCGTCCCGCTTGGTCTTCCGTGGAACCGCTTTATCGACATCGCCCCAGAAGCGCTGTGGCCCTGGCTTGCGGCCTTGGCCCCGCTCATCAACCTTGCGCTGCTTTCGATGATCTGCCGCCTTTTCGGTGGCAGATCCACAGATTGACGAATGGACTGCACCATGACCCATACCAAACTCTCGGCGTCCATCGCCATTGCCGCAACCGCAGCAAGCCCGGTGCTTGCTCAGGATCAAGCCGCCGAGGCCGTGGGGGCGGGTATTGGCCTTGTCATCGGTCTGACCATCGCGATCGTAGTCGGTGCCGTTGTGGGCTGGCTGGCCAGCCTCATTGTCAAAGGCTCCGGGTCGGGACTGTTCAGTGACATCCTGATCGGCATCGGCGGGTCGATCGTGGCCAGCTTCCTGTTCCCTGCCCTCGGCCTGACCTTTGGTGGTAACGTGATAGCGGCGATCCTGTCTCCGTTGCTCGGGGCGGTGATCCTGCTTCTGGTCATCAAGCTCATCCGGCGCTGACCGCTTCGGCCCACAACCACGGGACCTTTCGCCAAAGACAGGCGAAAGGGACCATACCGCGATGGTGGCCCTGCACCTGCGTAAAGGTCACCCCGCGCGCCCGCCGGGATCGTCGGCAGTTCGACAATCAGCACATTTGATCGCAAAGCCGGCGGCCTTGCATTCCACCGCGAAAGCCTCGCCGTCCGCGGCGCAGATCACGGCGCCGATCCTGTCGATGGCACCGACGCAGCGATCTTCAATCGAGTTGAGCCCCCGAGACGGCCCTGCCCTGCGCGTGCTCCGCGCGAGCGCCGGGACCGGCCCGGTGCCAGTCATTCCGCCTTTGGCGTTTCCAGCTCGTAGCGGTGCAGGCGGGAGCGCTTTCCGTCATCGGTGATCACCAAAAGCGCCGCCCCGTCGGCGTCCAGCGCGACGCCTTCGGCATTTTCGACCGCGCGCACCTTGCCATCTGACAGCCACAGAAGATCAAACCGCCGCGCAGGGCGCGCGCCCAGTTCCCAGAAAAACAGGCATTCCCCGGTATCGCTGGTGAGCCAGAGCCCACCGCGGCGCGCATCCCAGACGAGGCCGGACACGTCGAGACGCCGCGCATCCGCCGCGGGGGAGACAAATCCGCGCGCTTCGGTCAGGGGCGTCACCGAGAGGATCTCGTCGAGCGTCGCCGTGAGCGTGAGCAACAGTCTTGGCCCGCGCTCATTGGCCACAAAAACCCGGCCGGTTGCCGGGTCGATGGCGAGACCTTCGGGGCTGAGCCGCTCCGGCTGCCCGCCAAGCGCGTCCCGCAACAAGGCCGCGCCGCGCATCTCCAGAAGCGGGTGTTCCACCGGGCGCTCTGCGCTATCGGGGTCAACCTCGAAAACCGAGCCACGCCGCTCTGACAGCACAAGCACGCGCCCCGGTCCGGCCACCGCGACCGCCTCGGCATCCTGCAAGTGGCGCAACTTGTCCGATCGCGCCACAATCCGCCCGTCAGCGTCGATCCGAAAAAGCCGTTCGGTATCATCGCTGACGGTCCAGAACGTCCCGCTTTCGGGATCGAGGGCAAGCCCGGAGGGCTCCTCGAGGCGCGCCTTGCCATCAAAAACGCTCACCGACCCGCGATACACCAGCTGATCCGGCGCCTGTGCCGGAATTGGCGCGGTCCCGGCGAAAAGCCCTCCACCACCAAGCAGCGCCACGGCGATCCAGCGGTGTGGCTCAGTCAAGGTGCCAATCCACGACACCGGCGTCCGGACCGCCCTGCACTTCCGTCATGGCCTTGATCAACCCGCTGCGATCGTCCGACCTGCGGCTGATCACGCTGTATTGCGCCACCGGCTTGAACCGCGTCTTGGTCATGGCCCCCACCGCGAACCCCGCCTGAGCCAGGTGCTCCCGAAGCCGCAGCATCGCTTGATGCGGATCGGCCTTTTCGTCGAATTTGACCTCAAGCGCGAGCGTCTCGGCCCGGCCAAAGATCCAGATCACCCCCCAGGCCGCAACGGCGGCGATCAGAGCCATGACCGGCAAATCCAACCCCGTTGCCAGACCGATCAACGCGACGATGACCAGCTTTCCGGTGTCGGTGATGGAGGTGGACCCCATGCGGAAACGGAACAAGCCGCCGATGCCGAAAATCACGAACCCGATGAGGTAGCCGTGATGCAGAACGAGGAACCCGGTCAGCATCCCGATGAAGGAATACAGGAACATGCCCTTGCGGATATCGAGGCTTGCGGCGGTTCTGTCGCGGCCAAAATGCGCCGGATGAAACACGAGCAGCGCGGTCAGCAGCGTCGTTTCGAGCAAGGTGAGCGCAAAGTCGAGCATCTCCGGGATGTTGGTGATCTGCGACCAGCCGCCGCCGCGCAACTCGGTCGCGGCCTCGATGGTGAGCGCGCCTTGCGCAACCTGTGCGAGGGCGGCGACAGGCGCCACGCAGACAAGACCTGTCGCACCCGCCACAAGCGCGGTGACATATTTGGAAATCCTGTTTTGACCCATCACGCAGTCACTGTCCCGTTTTTCGTTTATCAGCGGCCCGCGTCGAGCGCGCGTTGCCAGCGGACACCGGCCGTCGGGGCGATGTCCAGCCTTTCGATGACCCGCATCGGCGATTGCACTGCTTTGGGCAAGCCGGAAATGTCGACCGATGTATCGAACCCGGCTCCGCGCAGGGCCGAAACCCGGATCGCCCCGTCCTCCGCGATATCCAGAAGGGTGATGGCACGCTCGCTCGTCTGGGTTGTGCCAATCAGTCGGCGCGGCCCCGAGCCGAGACAGGCCTGGGACACGACCGCGAGCCCGTCGACGACGCCCGGATAGAAGGCGTGGTGATGCCCTGACAGATGAAGGTCCACGCCCATGTCGCGGAACAGGGTTTCGAGCGCCCGGTCGCCGATCACCTCGGTTTCGCGCCCGATGGCGAAGGGCCACAGGGGCAAGTGGCTGAAGACGATGCGCGCCGCCCCGCCCTGCGTTGCACCCCGGAGCCATTGCATCTGCTCTTTTGGCAAGGCGCCGACGGTTGTCACATCCATGGACACAAAGCGCGCAGGACCGAGGTCGAACGCATAGTGAAACGGATACCGGCTCCCCTCGGCAAAACGCAGATCGGGTTTGCGGCGCAGCCACTCCTCCTCATAGATCTGCCGTTCGCGCGCGAAGCTGCGATAGGCGGAGGCATCGTGATTGCCGGGTGTCACTGCCAGCGGGATGCCCGCCGTGGTCAGCGGGTCGGTGACATTGGCATGAAAGCCGCGCCACATGGCACGGATCTGCGAATCCGACAAGGCCGGACGCCGCTGCCCAGCCACCATGTCGCCGGTGGCGAGCACAAGATCGGGCCGGATCGCGATGATCCGGTCAATCGCGACACGCACCGACCGGCGGTAATCCGTCGAGCCGTAGCTGCCATTGAAATCGGAGATGACCGCCACCCGCAAAGGCGCGGCCATCCCTGCCGTGGCGACGCCGATCCACAGCGCGCAGAGCATCGCGCCGCAGAAAAGAAGCGCCCTAGCTGCCATCGCAGGCGACCGTTTCGGCGTCGACCGAACCGGTTTCGAAGAAGCGACGCGGTTTGAGATCAAAACGCAGATCGCCCCGTGTGCAACTCTCCCGCAGGATTTCGGCGGCCAGCGCGGTGTTCTTGACCACCTGCGTCACCTGCCGCTCGCTCAGGCCAAGGCTGTTCTCCAGCCATGTGAAGACCGGCCCACCGGATGTCAGGTCGAGATCGAGCGCCATCAGCTTGCGATACACATCGCCGTCGAAATGGCGCAGCTTTTCGAGCATCTGGGTGGATTTCGCAAAATTGGCATACGCCACGCGACCGCCGGCATCGTTGTCATTGAGATTTGTCCGCCGGAGCAGCATCGCTCCCTCCGGCACATCCCCGTCACCGGGTTCGTGGTGCTTGGCCTTCTTGTGTTTCAGGTCGCCGTCTTCCAGCCAGTAGTAATAGGGCGTGAAATCGATGTTGCCGATCCGGTCCTGCTGGCTGAAGATGAAATCCAGCAGCACGATCTCGGACACTTCCCGCATCCAGAACGCCACCTGCTCCGCAGGCACATCCGGACCCAGATCGCGGTTGATCTGACTATCGCGGCGCGCGTCTTTCAACCCTTTGAGGGCGGCTTCTCCAAGGCCCAGATCGGACCGCAGCGCAAGAAAGGCCGGCGTTTCCTGGAAGTCGAGATTTTGCCCCTTGCCCCAGCCCGACTTGCGGGTGCCGTTCACCTCGGAGCCATAGCGATGCCCCGGGCTCGACAACAGCACGCCGTAGATCTGGGCGCGGTCGGCGGTAAAGATCTCGTCGGTCGGAGAGTAGCTGTCGGGGTTGGCCTCCGCATCCACCAGATGCCGCCAGCCCTCGTGGTTCATACGCCCCGTCCGGCCGGACAGCGACAGACCCGGACGGGCCACTTCGGCCCCATGCGCCTTGGCGTCGATCGTCCTCCAGACGGCAACCGGCACTTTCACGGTCATGTCGAAATAGCGTGAGAAATGGTAGTAGAGCAGCGAGCTTGTGGAGAAGGTCCCGCTTGTTCCCTTCGCATTCATCGTGACCTTGAACTTGGCCAGATCGTCCCGCGCCAGATCTTTCGCCGGTTTGCCCTCCGGGCAGGCGTTGCGCATGAACCCGGCCCGATCATTGGCATAGGGTCCGTCGGAGATGTCATAGACCATCATGCCGGGGCTTGTGCTCCATGTCTTGGGGCACAGGGCAACCGCCGGGGCATAGAAGTCGATGCTGCAATAGGCGGCCTCTTCGTCGAGATCGTCCGCGCTGTAGGTGCCGCCGGGGATCTGCGCGATCCGCACGCAGCGTTCCGTCAGCCCGTTGGGGCTGACAAAGGTGGTTTCGGTGCCCTGCACAGCGTCACTGGCATGCGCGGGAACGGCGATCAGGGCCGCAAAAAGAAAGGCGAGAGGGCGCATATCAGTCCTTCGGGCAGATGGCGGCGCGCTGTGCATCGCTTATGGACAGGGAGGCATCGACCTTGAACCGCTCGAACTTGCCGTCGATCCAGGCGTCGCAGCCGCCCGAACAGGGCGCCCCGTTGCGCGCTTCGTTCCAATACGCCTTGGCGCGGCGTTCGGACCAGCCGCAAAACTGCACCAGAGCCATGGCCGAGAGCGCACCGGAGGAATGCACCCCCCACATGCAATGCACATAGACAGGCCCGTCATTGGACACGATCGTGTCATGGATCGCCTTCATGACGTTGGCCGGACGCGAGGAGCGTGCCGCCTGATAGTTGAAGCTGCCGCCGCCGCAGGAGGTGGTGCCGAAATCGGTGTTCTTGCCGAAATCCGCGTAGAACCCGCGCGAAAACCCTTCGCCGCAGAGTTGCTGGCGCTGGCCCGAGGAGAGGCCGGTGCGCCCCTTGTCCCCACCGGAAAAGCCGCCGCGATAGAGCACGCCGTCCAGCACCGGACGGAAGAACGCGGCGCCATCGGGTGCGCCGGGATTGGAGCGCGCCAGCATTTCAGACTTGCTGGGACCGCCGCTGCGGCTGGTCACGTCCGCCAGAGCGGGCAGCGCCGCAACTGACAGGGCCAAGGCAAGGATGAGTTTCAGCATGGATCAAGGGTCCCTTTCGCGATCTGGATGTGGCGGGGGTCTTCGCCCAGCCGATATTGCCCCGCCACGACGGCATGACGAACCTGCCTGTCTGAGCCCGCACGCGCGGCCCGGTGACGGGCGCATGACCGCAGGTTATGGCGCTGCCCAACGCGTCGCAACCCAGATCAGCGTAAGGAGAACCGGCTGATGGCCAAGATACACCGCAAGGCTATGCTGCCCCGGCCAAGCGACCCACGAAACCCATCGCCCGCTCAAAGCGGCGGGATCGAGCCGCGCGACAGGCACGAGGCGCGCAAAGGCCATGCCACCCAGAAACGCCGCCAACCAGGGCACGAGCGGCACGAGGTCGAGCGAAGGGCGCGTGACCGCACTCAACCCGGTCCACGCCAGCCAAGGGGTCGCGAAGACCTGTCCGCCCAAAAGCCCTTCGCTCAGCAAGACCGCGGTCGCCAGAATCGCCAGCCCCCAGCCCGGCACCCGCAGGAGCAGGACACCGATCAGGCTGCACGCCGCGATGGCATGCAGGATCCCGAAATAGACGAACCGCGCGGGGAAAGCCGCGTAGGTCGCGGCACTCACGGCGCTCGCCGCCAGAACGACCACCGCAAACCGTTTTGCCCAGGGTTTGGGGCGCAACCCTGCGCCATGTGCCACGATCAGGCTCACGCCGGAGAGGAACAGGAACGATCCGGCGATCAGCCGCGCAAAGAGCGGCCAGCCACCGGTCATCGTGTAACCTGACGGTACAAGCCCGAAGAGTTCGAGATCGCGGGTGGCGTGGAACACGATCATCGCCAGAAGCGCCAGCGTCCGGCCAAGATCGAGCCAGAGCAGCCGCCCGGCGCCAGAGGCCGCTCCCGCTGTCATACCAGCCGCTCCTGTGCCGGCTCGTGCCAGCCACGTTCGGCCGGTGCCCGGATCGGGCCGATGTTTGCGGTGCGCCCCGGCGGGCTGTCAGATCTCGATATCGGCGTCACCGATGCCCCCCGTTTCATCCCGATACCCGTCCGGTTCTTGATCCGGCCAAACTTCCGGCCAGAGCGCCCGAAGAACCCGGCGTCAGACCCACGTCAGACCCACGTCAGACCCACGTCAGACCCACGTCAGACCCACGTCAGACCCACGTCAGACCCACGTCAGACCCACGTCAGA
>NZ_JAFMPQ010000003.1 GCF_020667845.1 Cognatishimia sp. F0-27 | reverse complement strand
TCCGCAAAGGCCGATCCAAAGGCGTTCTCGATGGCCACAAGCTGGTCCGTGCCGCCGCCCCCCGTTGCGACACCGTTCTCCAGATCAATGAAAACGCTGGCGAAAACCCCTGAATAGATCACCGTATCGGTGTTGAAGCTGCCGTCAAGGTAGTCGTCCCCCAGATCGCCCTTGAGCCGGTCATCGCCAACGCTGCCGAAAAGCAGGTCATTGCCGGGGCCGCCTTCAAGCCGGTCATCCCCGTCACGGCCATAGAGCGTGTCCATGCCGCCGCCGCCCTCCAGCACATCATGATCCGCTTGCCCATCGAGCCGGTCGCCATCCGCCCCGCCGAGGATCGTGTCATTCCCGTCGCCCCCCTCAAGCAGACCCGTCACGCTTCCAAACCGGCCGTCATAAAGGTCATCCCCGCGCCCGAGATCGACCACATCGGCGTCGATGGCGCCGGAGTTCCAGAGGCTGTCGCCCATGTCGCCCAGCGAGACGGTGCCGCTGATGGTGCCACTGTTGCGCAACAGGTCAATCTGGTCGCTGCTGTCACTCAAAAAGGCCGTATCCGTTGCCGCGATTGTGCCCAAATTCGTGGTGCTGACCGTCCGCGGACCCGCCTGGTTTTCCCAGTGCACCGCGTTCTTGCCGGTAATGGCTCCGGAATTCAAAAGCGCGGAATCATCGGTCACCGTCATCTTGAAAACCGTGCCGAGCACCGCAGTCATCTGGCCGCTGTTGGTCGCGTTGATCGACACCTGCGGCACGTTCAGCACATCGACTTCGAAGGCCGAGTCGCGGCCGCTGATCAGCCCGTCATTCGCGAGCATCATGTTTCCGCTGCTCGCGATCAAACCCGCCACACCGGAGTTGCCCCCCATGATCGACCCGTTTTGACCGACAGAAATGAGAACGCTCGGATTGTCGAGGATTTGCACCGCGGGACCACCTCCGATCAGCGACCCATCCACAAACAACTCCGAGAAGAACCCATCCATGGTGACGAGCCCGTTATTGGTGGTGGTCGCGAGCGTAGCCCCGGATCCGACGATTCCGGTTTCGAAATCGTTCAAGGTGCGCGTCGTGCTCGAAGACGCCGAAATGAAAAATGAAGGCATTTGAAAGGCTCCTTGATATCGCAAAAAACGTTATAGTGGCCCGGCATCGCCGGGCAGACTTCGCAATAGTCGCACAAGAAACGCGTTTATGCCCGTCTCGCAACAATCGGCGAACCAAAACCGCGCAGCGGGCGTCGCAGCGGCGACAGCGCAGCGCCACAGCACCGCACAGGCCCGGCCTCGCGAAACGCGCAGCCTTGGCTAGTATATCACCGGGACAGGGAAATGGCGCACCCATGAGGATTCGAACCTCAGGCCTCTGCCTTCGGAGGGCAGCGCTCTATCCAGCTGAGCTATGGGTGCCTGTGGGGTGGTTTAGGCCAAACCAAACCGCCCCGCAATCGCAAATATCGCGGTGCGACGCTGGAATTCCCGGTGCAGAGGGTGGGCGGAAACGATCCCGCCCGCGCCTCAACGGTGTCACAGCAGGAAATCGGACGCGTCCAGCGTGCCGTTGATATAGATCTGACCATTGGCAGACCCGTTGCCCGTTGTGTCCATGCTCGCAATCGTGACCGGCTGGCCGCCGATCACGGTGTTGAGCAGCGTCAACTCACCCGGAGATCCGGTAAAGCCCGGCACCACGGTGAAGGCCTGATTGCCCCCGGCGGTGACATTGGCGTCAATCAGGAACAGGTTGATGATATCGCCCTCCGCATCGTCGAAATCGCGCACCTCGTCCCGCAGAAACTGGCCGACTGGCGTGTGACTGGTCGCCCGGAAGACGAAGTTGTCTGCCCCCGGTCCGCCTTCGAGAAGGTCACGCCCCGGGCCGCCATCGATGAAATCGTCACCGAAGCCGCCAAAGATCCGATCGCCCCCATTGTCGCCGTAAAGACGGTCATCGTCATTGCCGCCAAGGATCGTATCGTTGCCATCGAGGCCAAAGATGTCATCGTCACCGTCGCTGCCCTCAAGCCGATTGGAGGCCGCATGGCTGCCGACAATCGTGTCATTCGCGGCGGATCCAAAGACGTTCTCGATCCCGAAGAGAATATCAAGATCGCCGCCATTGGTGGCCGTTCCGGCCTCGAGATCGACAACCACGGGCGTGTAAAGACCGGGAAAGATGATCGTATCCGTCCCGCTGGAGCCATTCATGGTGTCGTCACCCGCGCCACCCTCCATGCGGTCATCGCCCGCGCCGCCGATCAGCGTGTCCGCGCCTTTGCCGCCCTCAAGCCGGTCATTGGCGTTCCCGCCGTTGAGAACGTCATCACCGTCGCCGCCCATGAGCGTATCGTTCTCACCGTCCCCCAGAAGGCTGTCATTGCCATCGTTGCCAGAGAGCGTGTCCTCTCCTTCGCCGCCGGTGACGGTGTCATCACCCTCCCGGCCCCGGATGAGGTCATTGCCGAACTGCCCGCGCAGATCGTCATCCGCCTCGCCCCCCAGGATCGTGTCATCACCATCGCCGCCATCCACATAGCCTGTGATGGTGCCAAACCGGCCGTCATAAAGGTCCTGGTCCTGACCGAACTCCGCATCGCCGATGACAAGGCCGGTATTGACGAGCATATCGTCGCCCCGGGCTGTAAACACGCCCCCGTTCAGCGTCCCGGAATTGTAGACGTCGGATTGGGAATCGTTGCCGAAAAGGGCAATCGCGCCGGCATTGCCGGTGATCGTGCCACTGTTCCAGACGTCGATATTGGCGTTTGTATTGATGTCGATGCCATAGGCCAGACCGGTGATCGTTCCGGTATTCTGAACCGTCGAATTGACCGTGATATAAGCCGCCACAGCGGTGTTGGTGATGCCGAAGATATCGCCCGAGTTGATCAGGTTCAGACGCACGGCATGGCTTGAATTGGCAGCGCCATAGCCGATCCCGTATCCCGGCGCGCTGATCAGACCCGCATTCGCGATCTCGAAGTTCGAGCCGTTTTGCGTGCGCAAGTCGATGCCGCGAAACCCGCTTGAGGTGATGTAGCCGCTCGGACCAACCGTTATTTGCGTATCATAGCCAAAGGTGTTGATCGCCGTGTCCCGGCTCTGGATCCCGCCGGAGACGATGATATCGACGTTGTCGCCCGCGACCGCGACGGCCGTTCCTGCGAGAACCGAGAGTGTCGCCCCGTTGGCAATGAAGCCCTGTTCCCCCGCAGCAAGCGTTCGCGCAATGCTTGAATTGCCGAAAAGATTGAAGGATGCCATCTAAATAACTCCTTGATGATATGAAAAAATTAGAAAAATCGCACTAACTCTGAAAAGATCTTACCAAAAACTGATGAATCTCGCAATTTTTGACCCGCCGGACACCAGGCACGGTGTCAGACCGTCACCGCCTGACGGTCGCCGGAAGCCCATCGCCGCCAAGGGCGCGCGTCGGGCGGCGCGCATGCAAAAGGCGCGGCCCCTTTCGGAAAGCCACGCCGTTTTCGGAAAGCCATGCCGCACTGCCCTGCCGCCAAGGGCAACGCGCGCTGTCTTCGGATCAGATCAGCCCGTGTCTCGCGCCCTAGCCAAACAGCTCATTCGCCAGTTCAAGCGCATCGACAAGCGCATCAACCTCGCCTTCGGTGTTGTAGAGCCCGAAAGAGGCGCGGCAGGTGGCCGTCACCCCCATGTGATCCATCAGCGGCCCGGCGCAGTGATGCCCCGCCCGCACCGCCACACCCTTCTTGTCGAGAATGGTGGAAATGTCATGCGCATGCGCCGCTCCGTTCATCGTGAAGGAGAAGATCGCTGCCTTGTCCGGCGTCGTGCCCTGAACCGAGATCCAGTTCAGCCCATCGAGTTTGGCCCGTGCGTAGTCGCGCAGCCTGTTCTCGTGTGCCGCGATGTTGTCGAGCCCGAGCGCCATCATGTATTCCAGCGCCACGCCCAGACCGATCTGCTGCACGATACCGGGAGTGCCCGCCTCGAACTTCATCGGCGGGTCGTTCCACGTGATCTCGTCCTTGTGGACCTCGCGGATCATGTCGCCGCCGCCCATGAACGGCTGCATCTCGTCCATCCGCTCGCGCGCGATCCAGATCGCGCCGGAAGCCGACGGGCCATAAAGCTTGTGCCCGGTGATGGCGTAGAAATCGCACCCGATCTCGGCCACGTTGACCGGCATATGCACCGCTGCCTGTGACCCGTCCACAAGCACGCGCACCCCCTTTTCGCGCGCGGCCGCACAGATGGTTTTCACATCAACCACCGTGCCCAACACGTTGGAAAGATGGGTGATCGCGATGAGCTTGGTCTTGGGGCCAATCGCGTCGATCACCGCTTGCGGGTCCAGCGCGCCGGTGCTGTCCACATCGACCCATTTGATCGTCACACCCTGCCGCTCGCGCAGGAAATGCCACGGCACGATATTGGCGTGATGCTCCATCACCGACAGGATGATCTCGTCGCCGGGCTCAAGGTTCGGCATCGCCCAGCCATAGGCCACAAGGTTGATCCCCATCGTGGTGCCGGTTGTGTAGACGATTTCTTCCGGGTCCGGCGCCCCAAGGAACCGCGCGATGATCCCACGCACCGCCTCGTATTTGTCCGTGGCCAGGTTCGACAGGTAATGCAGGCCGCGATGCACGTTGGCGTATTCCTCGGCATAGCCGCGCGTGACCGCGTCAATCACCACCTGCGGCTTTTGCGCGGACGCGCCATTGTCGAGGTAAACCAGCGGTTTGCCATTCACTTCACGCGCAAGAATCGGAAAATCCCGGCGGATTGCTTCTACGTCATACATCTCAGTTCATTCCTGTAACGGTCGCTCCGGAGAGAGACAGGATCATCGACAGGCCGAGAACCATGCCGGTCACGGCCAAAAGCAGGACCAGCGCGGCCTTTCCGATCCGGCCGAACCCATGCGCCTCGTCAATGAAGTGCACAAGGATCCAGAGGCCGAGCGCGCTGGCGACAAACATCACCATCCCGGCAAGGTAATTCGACAAGGGCAGGATCAACAGCAAACCTGCCTGCACCGCCACCCGCAAGGCTTGCAACCACGTCAGAAGCACCGCCACCTGCGTCATGGTGGCCGTGCCGCCCATCGCCTGCCCGCACCAGGTGATCGCGGCAATCGTCGCGCCCAGCACAATCGCCTGAATGCCCGCAAAGGCGACCGGCATGGCCAATATCCCGGCCACGCCCGGCGTTGGCGACACGATCAGCGTCAGCTGGAACACAAACGCGTTGAGCGCCACCACAAGCGCAAAGGCGGTCAACACCGCGTCCTTGCCGAGGTTGAGCGACAGCAAAAGCCGCGCAACATCGCGCGGCGCCATGATGGTCTGAAGAGCCAGGGACAGGAAGGCTTGCGGTGTCATGCGTCGGCGGTATCCGGCTGTGCAGCAACCCAGTATCCGCGAATCCAGAACCACGCCAGCGCGGCTGCCCAGAGCGCGCCCGTGATCATATGCTCCGGTCCCGGCCCGATAAAGCCGCGCGTCAGCCCGACCAGCAAGAAAAGCGGCGACGCCGCCGCAAAGCCCCAGAAGAGCACCAGCCGGGATTGAAACCCGGTGACCCTGAGCCCGAAAAGGCGCAGCGCAAAGCGCAAAACGAAGGCGATGATATAGAACACCAGCGGCACCACAAATATCCAGCCCAGCAGCGCGCCGGCAATCATCATCTGGCGGTCGTCCCCCGCCAGATGCGCATCGCGGGCAATCCGGGGCCATTGCGCAACAAACATGATCACGCAGGCCCCCATGAGGATCGCAAGCGCGCGCCCCTCATGCGGACCAAGCGCGAGCAGGCGGCGGATCACCCGCCCCGGCCCGCGATAGGTCGCCGCGATATCGGTCGACATCGGCATGGGTCAGCCGCGCCGCCGGTCCAGCCATGCCGCAACGCGGCCATTGATCTCTTCCTGCAGGGCCTCGTCCTCGATCTCCTGCACCGCTTCGGCGATGAAGGCAATCGTCATGAGGTCTTCGGCCATGCCGCGCGGGACACCGCGTGCGCGCAGGTAAAAGAGGCTGTCTTCGTCGATCGCCCCCGAGGTCGAGCCATGTGAACACGCCACGTCGTCGGCATAGATCTCCAGCTCCGGCTTGGCGAGAAACTGGCTGTCCTCGTCGAGCAGGAGGCTCTGGCTGATCTGATAGCCATCGGTCTTCTGCGCGCCTTCCTTCACAAGGATCTTGCCCTGGAACACGCCGGTCGCGCCGTTGCGCAGCACCTTCTTGAACACCTGGCGGCTTTCGCAATTCACCGCGTCATGGGTGATGAACACCGTGTCGTCGTGATGGAAATCGCCATCACCAAGGCAGGCGCCCGCCACGTGGGCCAACGCATCATCCCCGGTGAACTCGACCACGACCTCGTTGCGCGTGAGCACACCGTTGGCCGTCAGCGTGAAACTCTTGAAGGTCGACTCGGCCCCAAGACGCGCAAAGATATGCGTCGCCGCGCGGCGTTCGTGGTCGCGCCCCTGAACCCGGGCGTGGTGCAGCGTGCCGGTCCCGGCAATCTCCACCTCCATGCATTTGTTGAACCGCGCCGCTGCGGGCCCGGTCTCGAGGATCGTCGCCTCCGCGCCCGCATCCACCTTGATCACGTGGTGCAGGATCGCGTCGGATTGCTCCGCGCCATGGTGATAGACCAGATGGATCGGCTTGGAGGGCTTGCCCGTCACATGGATCAACACGCCATCGGTGGCAAAGGCCGTGTTCAGCGCCGCCAGCGGCCGCTCCACCGGGGACTGGCCCCGCGCTTCGAGCACGCCGTAGATGTCACGCGCCCAATGAATGTCGGCACGGGTTTCCAGACGGTCGATCTGCACGCCTTCAAGGCTCAGGTCGTCCGACGCCGCGGCATCGAAGACACCATCGACAAACACGATCTTCAACCGGTCCATCTCTCCAAAGACCGGGCTTTCATCGGAGGTATCGAGCACCGCGGCCGCGGGCGCCTCTGCCCCGGTCAGCGTGTCGGGCCGGGTGAATTTCCAATACTCGTCACGCGCATGGGGAAGACCCATCTTGCGCAGGCGCGCCAGAGCCTCGGCGCGCGCGGGCTCCGCCCAGCCGCCTTCCGGCATGGCCAGTGACGCAAGCCGCTCTTCGGTGCGATCCTGTTTGAGTTGCGGTGCCGCCATTACGCCGCCCCTTCCATGATGCCGGCATAGCCGTTGTTTTCGACTTCCAGCGCAAGCTCCGGCCCGCCGGTCTTGACGATGCGGCCATCGGCCATGATGTGCACGACGTCCGGCTTGATGTGGTCGAGCAGGCGCTGGTAGTGCGTGATCACGAGAAATCCGCGGCCCTCGCTGCGCAGCGCGTTCACGCCATCGGCCACCAGCTTCATCGCGTCCACGTCAAGACCGCTATCGGTCTCGTCAAGGATGCACATGCGCGGCTCGAGCATCGCCATCTGCAGGATTTCGTTGCGCTTCTTCTCACCGCCGGAGAAGCCCACATTCACCGGCCGCTTCAGCATGTCGGCGTCGATCTTGAGCTCCTTGGCCTTGGCGCGGATCGTCTTGAGGAACTCGGTCGAGGACATCTCTTCCTCGCCGCGCGCCTTGCGCTGGGCGTTCACCGCGGTGCGCAGGAAGGTCATGTTGCCAACGCCGGGGATTTCGACCGGATACTGGAACGCGAGGAACAGGCCGAGCGCCGCGCGCTCTTCGGCTTCCATCTCGAGGATCTCTTCGCCATCAAGCGTGACCGATCCGTCCGTCACCTCGTAGCCGTCCTTGCCCGAGAGCACATAGGACAGGGTCGATTTCCCCGACCCGTTCGGCCCCATGATCGCGTGTACCTTGCCCGCCTCGACGGACAGGTCAACGCCCTTGAGGATGACTTTGTCCTCTTCCTCAAGTTTCACGTGCAGGTTCTTGATTTCCAACATAGATCTTCGCTCCTCATCTCTGCAGCATCCGGTTTGCCCCGGCCTGCGCACCAATCCCGTTTCGCGTCCGGTTCCCCGCGTGCCACAGCACGAAGGGCCGGGGTTTCCGTCAATCCAGCGTCACCGCCGTGCCGGATGCCGACACCATCAACATGCTGTCACCCACCACCTCGTAATCGAGGTCGATGCCGACAATCGCATGCGCACCAAGCGCCCGCGCCCGCTCTTCAAGCTCCGACATCGCCGTGTCGCGGGCGTCCTGTAACTTCGTCTCGTAGGCGCCCGACCGGCCGCCGACGATGTCGGTCACCTGCGCAAAGAAATCGCGGAACACGTTCGCGCCCATGATCGCCTCACCCACCACGATGCCCTTGTAGCCCGTGATCCGGCGTCCTTCGATCGTGTTCGTCGTCGTCACTATCATCGTCGTCGTCCCTTTCGTTCTTGTGCTCATCCCCTGCGCGGCCCTGTGCGCCCCTGCGCCGCCACGCGTGCCGCTCTACCGTCGTCGCCCCAGAACAACCTGGGCAAAGAGGCTCCCGAGGAACCCCGAGACAAAGGCCAGCGCAATGAGCGTGCCCATCGACAGCGCCTCCGTCACCACGTCCACAAACGCGGCAAACCCGGCGCAGAACAGGCCCGTCATGGCCGAGGTCATCAGGACGAGCCGCACGGGTCAGCCCATCACGATCTGAAGCACGGCCGCGACCGTCCAGGCCAGCATCGCGGCCACGATCGACGTGGCCAGGACCGACCCCCTGAAAAGGCCAAGCGGCTTGCCCGAGCGTGCCCGGATCGACAAGCCCAGCATGGCGCCGAGAAACGTGCCCAGCGCGATGCCCACGGTTTGGTTCACGGCTTCTGCAAACATTGCACCCTACCTTCCAAGCGGACCACGGCGGCCCGGTCCCATGACGTTGCGGATGACCGCTTCAAACGCACACGGAGCCGCCGCCTTGCCCGCCCTGTCTCCGGTCTCGGCGCGCGCTCCCATGCCGCGCGCGCAGGCCGTGCCAGACAGGTCTGTCCAAGGACCGGAAAGTGCCGGCTCTGCGCGTTCAAACATCTGCATGCACTCCGCGATGCGCGTGTCAGAGACCGCCAGCGGTTACCCCACCGAGCCTTCAAGGCTGATCGCCACAAGCTGCTGTGCTTCCATGGCAAACTCCATCGGCAAGGCCTGCAGCACCTCCCGGCAGAACCCGTTGACAACAAGCGCGACGGCTTCCTCTTCGTCCATGCCGCGCTGACGGCAATAGAACAGCTGATCGTCATCGACCTTCGAGGTGGTTGCCTCGTGCTCGACACGGCTCGAGTTGTTCTTGACCTCGATATAGGGGACGGTATGCGCCCCGCACTTGTCGCCAATCAGAAGGCTGTCGCACTGGGTGTAGTTGCGCGACGACTTTGCCTTGGGGTGCATCGACACGAGGCCGCGATAGGTGTTCTGCGCCACGCCCGCGCTGATCCCTTTGGAGACGATCCGCGACTTGGTGTTCTTGCCCAGATGCACCATCTTCGTGCCGGTATCGGCCTGCTGGTGGTTGTTCGCGATGGCGATGGAATAGAACTCGCCCTGGCTTTCATTGCCGCGCAGGATGCAGGACGGGTATTTCCACGTCACCGCCGAGCCGGTCTCCACCTGCGTCCACATCACCTTGGAGCGGTCGCCCCGGCAATCGGCGCGCTTGGTCACGAAGTTGTAGATCCCGCCCTTGCCGTTCTCGTCGCCGGGATACCAGTTCTGCACGGTGGAGTATTTCACCTCCGCGTCTTCCTCGATGATGATCTCCACCACCGCCGCGTGCAACTGCGCAGTGTCGCGCTGCGGCGCGGTGCAGCCTTCGAGGTAGGAGACATACGAGCCCTTGTCGGCAATGATCAGCGTGCGTTCGAACTGTCCGGTGTTCTCCGCATTGATCCGGAAATAGGTCGACAGTTCCATCGGGCAGCGAACGCCCGGCGGCACGTAGACAAACGACCCGTCCGAGAAGACGGCGGAGTTGAGCGTGGCATAGAAATTGTCCGACACCGGCACCACGGAGCCGAGATATTTCTTGACCAGTTCCGGATGCTCCCGGATCGCCTCGGAGATCGAGCAGAAGATCACGCCGGCCTCGCGCAGCTCTTTCTGGAAGGTCGTGCCCACGGAGACGCTGTCAAACACCGCATCAACCGCCACGCGCCGCTCTTCGGTGCCGCCGCCCACGCGCGCATCGGCCGGGGAAGCCTCGGCCCCCTCGACGCCCGCCAGGATCATCTGCTCCTTGAGCGGAATACCCAGCTTGGCATAGGTCTCAAGCAGCTTCGGGTCCACGTCATCGAGCGATTTGGGCTTCTCCGCCATGCTCTTCGGACGGGCGTAGTAATACTGCTCCTGAAAGTCGATCTCCGGATAATCGACCATCGCCCATGTGGGCTCCTTCATCTGGAGCCACCGGTCATAGGCCGCCAGCCGCCACTCGGTCATCCATTCCGGCTCTTCGTTCTTCTCGGAGATCAGCTTCACGATATCCGGCGTCAGCCCCTTGGGAGCGTATTCCATCTCGATATCCGTGTTCCAGCCGTGCTTGTACTGGCCTGCGGATTTGACCGCGTCCACCGTCTCCTGGTCGACGCCTTCCTTGACCGTGACTTCATCCAGTGCTGCCATGTCGCCTTCCCCTTGTTGCCTTCAGGCCGCCCGTGCGCGGAACCGCCTGTATGTCTTCTCCCAGGCCTCCGCAAAGCGCATCACCTGGTCTTGCGTTGTGCTTGGCCCGAGGCTCACCCGTATGGCACTGCTCGCGACCGTGTCGTCATATCCCATCGCGCGCAGCACCCGGCTGGCACGCACCTTGCCACTGGAACAGGCCGATCCCGCAGAAATCGCGAACCCGGCCAGATCCATCTGCATCACCTGGGTTTCGCCCTTCCATCCCGGCACTGCAAAGCAGGCGGTGTTGGGCAGGCGCACCCCCGATTTCCCGACAAAAATAGTCTCTTTCGCGGCGGCCTCAATGGCCTTTTCTAGAATATTTCTAAATTCTTCCACCGGTGCCCAGACACCGTCGGCCAGATCCCGCACCGCCGCATCCGCCGCCGCCCCGAACCCGGCGATCCCGATGACATTCTCGGTGCCCGAACGGCGCCCCATCTCCTGCCCGCCGCCCCGGATCTGCGCGGCAAGTTCCGTGCCCTGCCGGATCACGAGCGCTCCGACTCCCTTCGGACCACCGAGCTTATGCGCCGAGACAAGCGCCATCTCGCAGCCCATCCAGTTGAACGCCACCGGCAGCTTGCCAAACGCCTGCGTGGCATCCACCACCGCCAGACCTTGGGGAAGCTGCTGCACCACCCCGGTCTCGGAATTGGCCGCCTGCAAGACGCTGCCTGCCGGATCGGCCACGCCGACCTGACCCGCCGCATCCACCGGCAAGACCGGATCGATCCATGCGGCGACGGCGTCATGCTCGATATCGGCCCCGACGAGGCCACGCCCCGCACAGGCCAGCGCCGCCGCTTCCGTCGCCCCGGACACGAACACGATATCGGCCCCGTCTGCGCCGAAGGCCCGCGCCACCTGCGCCCGCGCCCGCTCCACAAGCGCCTTGGCCGCGCGGCCCTCGCCATGCACCGAGGACGGGTTGCCCACCACGTCCATTGCCGCGACCATCGCGTCGCGCGCTTCGGCGCGCAACGGCGCCGTGGCGTTGTGATCGAGATAGACCCGGTTCATCGCGACACGGCCATGCGTTTCTTTGGGCCAGAAATATCCCGGGGGTCTGGGGGCAGCGCCCCCAGCGCCGGCATGGCCCGGCCGCATCCCACCGCGGGCGCGCCGGGTGCACACGCCTGCCGGAAGCGTCGACCGCTCATCGGTCGTCATCCACGACGGAAAACAGCGCCGGCACCGCGGGACAGGGCGCCAGCGTGTTCTCGATCACGTCCGACAAGCGGGCCTGGTGCAGGAACACGTAGACATGCGCCGACAGCGACTGCCACAACCGGTTGGTCAGCGACTGCGCCCGGCTGCCCGACGCGCCGCCCGACGCGCCCGCCCCCTTGTGCATCGCGTCAACCGTCTCGTCGACCGCGGCCAGCACGTCCACCACCCGGATCTCCGACGCCGCCCGCGCAAGCCGGTATCCGCCACCCGGGCCCCGCACCGATTCCACAAGCCCCGCCCGCCGCAGCTTGACGAAGAGCTGTTCGAGATAGGGCAGCGAAATATCCTGCCGCTTGGCGATATCCCCAAGGCTCACCAGCGCATCGCCCTGCTGAATGGCAATGTCGCACAGCGCCACCATGGCATAACGGCCCTTGGTGCTCAGTTTCATCACATTCCCCCAAGCGGCATGCGGCAATTGACCTTGTTGGTGCTTTTGCCTATCTGCATCAAAGCCCCGCCGACGCGATCCGGCGAATTAGAATGTTTCTAAAGTAGGCGAGGGAATTCGTCAAGAATTCTCCTGCCTGTCAGAGCAGCCCGCGAGAACGGGCCTACAAGGAGCCACAGACGCCCCATGCCCGAGGTCATATTTCCCGGACCCGAAGGCCGCCTCGAAGGCCGCTATCATCCGCAAAAAGACCGTGACGCCCCGATTGCCATCGTGCTGCACCCGCATCCGCAATTCGGCGGCACGATGAACAACAAGGTCGTCTACAACCTGCATTACGCGTTCTACAACATGGGGTTCACCGTGTTGCGGTTCAATTTCCGTGGCGTCGGGCGCAGCCAGGGCGAATACGACCAGGGCGTGGGCGAGCTGTCCGATGCCGCCTCCGCGCTCGACTACCTGCAATCGATGAACCAGAACTCCAAGCATTGCTGGGTCGCGGGGTTCTCCTTCGGCGCGTGGATCGGCATGCAGCTTCTGATGCGGCGGCCCGAGATCACCGGCTTTGTGTCGGTCTCCCCGCCGGCCAACATGTATGACTTTTCCTTCCTCGCGCCCTGCCCCTCCTCCGGTCTGGTGATCAACGGCACCGGCGACCGCGTCGCTCCGCCCGCCGACACCCGCGCCCTTGTGGCCAAGCTGCACGAGCAGAAAGGCATCACCATCACCCATGAAGAGCTCGAAGGCTCCGGCCATTTCTTTGAAGAGCCGCATATGGAAACCATGATCGACACGGTGACCGGCTACGTGAAGCGCCGCCTGACCGAAAACAGCCGGTAAGCCGATGTCGAACGTGTTGAACGAGCTGGCGGACAAACTGGCCGCCGACACGATCAAGGCGATGGATGCGCTTGGCGATGACAGGCTCTACGAGCAGGTGGCCAAGGTGCTGGGCGCATCGTCGCAAACCTCCGAAGAGGCCTTCATGACCTCGATCCGCATCCGGCTCGCCGAACGCCGGGCGCGGACCTTCCTCAACGAACACGTCAAGGAAGCCATCGAGGCGCGCAAACGCGGCGAGGCCGCGCCCGAAGCCCGCGCCCCCGGTTCGGACAACGAGCATCTGTGATCGCCGGGCTCAGCCCGGATCCACCGGCCACCGTCGCGCCAGATCATCCAGCCCCGCGCGGATCAACCGTTGCAATGGCTCAAGCGCGATCCGATCGAGCCGCGTGATATAAAGACAGGCCTTGCCGGTCTTGTGCGGCCCGAGCGTCGACAGGATGTCGCCGAAATCCGTATAGCCCGGCATAATATAGAGCGCGAGATTGGCCTTCCGCGCCGCGAATCCCGTCGCCAGGAACGCGCCCTCCCGACCGCTGGCATAGCGATAGTGATAGCGCCCGTATCCGACAAGGCTGTCGCCCCAAAGGCGCGGCGTCCATCCCGTCACCTCCCGGAACAGCGCATCGAGCCGGATCGCATCGCCGCGCCGCACCGGATCGGCAATCGCGGCAAGATGGTCTTCGACCGAGGCGTCGGTCGGTTGGGTCTTGTTTTGCGCCGCCATCCCGATCCCTCCCGTCATGCCCGACGACCTGCAAGACGACCTCTAAAACGATCTGCAAGACGACCCGCAAGACGAACCTATCACACCCGGTGCGGGTATGGCTTGCCTTTCGCCCCGCCGCCGCGCAACAACACCGTCATGACACCCGACCCCACCCCCCGACTCGATGCGCAAATGGCCTTCCTGCGGGAAGCCGACCGGCTCAAATCCGTAACCCGCGCCACGCGTCTCGCCGATAACACGCGCTTCGAAAACTCCGCCGAGCACAGCTGGCAGGTCGCGCTTTTCGCGCTCACGCTCGCCGATCAGGCGCCCGAGGGCTGTGATCTTGCGCGGGTGATCACCATGTTGCTGCTGCATGACCTCGTGGAAATCGACGCGGGTGACGCGCCTGTCTTCGGTGATCACGATGCGGCCGCCCTCGCCGCCGCCGAAGCCGCCGCGGCCAGCCGGATCTTCGGGCTTCTGCCTCCCGATCAGGCGGCGCAGTTCCGCGCCATCTGGGACGAGTTCGAAGCCAATGAAACCCCCGAGGCGCGCTTTGCCAAATCACTCGACCGCGCCGTGCCGCCCTTCCTGAACATCGCCAATGGCGGCGGCTCCTGGATCGACTACAACGTGGCCTGGCCGCGCTTCGAAACCCAGATCGGCGCGAGGATCGCACGCGGCGCGCCGCAGCTCTGGGCCTGGCTTGCCCCTCGCGCCCGCGCCGTGTTCGACCGCCTCGCCGGAACCCGCCGCTGAAACACGGCACCCCGGCCACCAAGACAGGCGCCGCGCCGCGGTCTTCCCCTGACGCGCCCGCGCCTCTGCGCCCCGCATGTCAGGGGCGGCAAGGGACGCCCGCTCTCGGGCAAACCGCCACAGACCCGGCCGGTCAAAAATGGATCGCGCGGTCCCAGGCATCGAGCACGCTTTCGTGCATCATTTCCGACAAGGTCGGATGCGGGAACACCGTCTCCATCAGATCGGCCTCGGTGGTTTCAAGCTGCCTTCCCACCACATAGCCCTGGATCAACTCGGTCACTTCCGCGCCGACCATATGCGCCCCGAGCAATTCGCCGCTTTGCGCATCGAACACCGTCTTGACCAGCCCCTCCGGCTCGCCAAGCGCGATGGCCTTGCCATTGCCGATGAACGGAAACCGCCCGACCCGGATGGCGCGTCCGCTCTCCTTGGCCTGCGCCTCCGTCATGCCCACGGACGCGATCTGCGGATGGCAGTAGGTGCAGCCCGCAATCGCCTGCGGATCCACCGGATGCGGGTCACCGCCCGCGATCAGCTCCGCCACCACAACGCCCTCGTGGCTGGCCTTGTGCGCCAACCACGGCGCGCCCGCGATATCGCCGATGGCATAAAGCCCCTCGACACCGGTCCGTCCATACGGATCGGTCACCACATGGCTGCGCTCCACCCGCACGCCCAGTGCCTCCAGCCCGAGCCCCTCGGTGTTGCCGACGATACCCACCGCAGAGATCACCGTGTCGAAGGCCTGCGTCTCGGTCTTGCCGCCGCGCTCGATATGGGCGGTCACACCTTTGCCCTTGTGCCGTTCAAGCCGTGCCACGCGGGCCCCCTCGAGGATCGTCATGCCCTGTTTCTGGAACTGCTTCCTGGCAAAGCCCGCAATCTCCGCATCCTCCACCGGCAGGATGCGCTCCATCACCTCCACAACCGTCGTTTCGGCGCCAAGCGTGTTGTAGAAGCTGGCAAATTCGATCCCGATCGCTCCGGAGCCGATCACCAGAAGCCGCTTCGGCATGCGCGGCGGCACAAGCGCGTGACGGTAGGTCCAAACAAGATCCCCATCCGCCTCAAGCCCCGGCAATTCGCGCGCCCGCGCGCCCGTAGCGATCACGATGGCCGGTGCGGTCAGCCGCATCAGGCCCGCTTCCGTCTTTGCCTCCACCACACCGGCCTGTGGGAGGCTGGCCACGCCCATGATCGCGGTGACCTTGTTCTTCTTGAGCAGATGCCCGATCCCGGCGTTGAGCTGTCCGGCCACTCCGCGCGACCGCTTGACCACCGCGTCGAGATCAAAGCCGACGCCCTGCGCGCTCAGGCCGAACTCCCCCGCCCGCTGCATCAGGTGAAACACCTCCGCGGAACGCAGCATCGCCTTGGTGGGAATACATCCCCAGTTGAGGCAGATGCCGCCCATATGCTCGCGCTCCACCACGGCGACCTTGAGCCCCAGCTGCGCGCCTCTTATCGCGGCGACATAGCCCCCCGGCCCCGCGCCAATGACCACCATGTCAAAGGCCTCGGCCTTCGGATTTGCCTCAGTCGCCATGCTGTCCTCCCCGGTGCAGATCGTCGCGGCAAGGCTAAAGCGCAATCCCGCAAGGGGAAACCGGTTTTTGCGCGCTCTTCGCGCCACCGGCACAGGCCCGAGGCCGGTGCCTGTCGCGCGCATCGCCACCTATCGCCAAGCATCGGCACGTATCACCAAGCTTCAACGCGCATCACCACCTTCAGCTATCGCCAGGCGTCACAACGTATCGCCACCTTCACCCATCACCACGCATCACCAAGCATCGCCCGGTCGCCGCTGGCGCAGGCCGGCCTACCGCATTGCGATCCGCTGGCGACACAGCGCACACAAGAAAGGCGCGGCCGTTTCCGGCGCGCGCCTTTGCTCGTCTGATCTGCCTGGTGACGGAAGCGTCGGGGCCGCTTTACGCGGCCTGTTTGACGTCCAGCGCCCGCACCACACCGCCGTAACCGCCATCCTCGTCGAGGAACCGGCGCTCCGGCGCGGAAAAACTGCGTCCCAGCGCCTCGTTGCGGAAGGGGAACCGGCCAAACTGGCGGATCACCTCGCGATGCGCCCGCGCGTGCAGCAGGTTGCCTTTCATCGACGGCAGGCGCTCCTTCATGAGCCGCACGCAGCGATCCTGATCGCACAGGTTCTCCGAATGGGTCAGCGGCATGTAGAAGAACTGTCGCGCCGGTTCGTCAATCCTGAGATCCCACCCCCGGTGGATCGCCTGTTTCGCCGCTGCGAGCGCCACCCGATCAGAGGCGAAGGCCTCACGGGTGCCGCGGAACATGTTGCGCGAAAACTGGTCCGTCAGGATGATATAGGCCAGCGTCCCGGTGGGATAGGTGAGCCACAGGGCAAACCGCCCCTCCATCGCGCCGTGCCATGTCTCTTCAAACCGCTCGCGGATCGTCTGATCCAGGGCTGCGTCTTGCTTGTACCACCCCTCGGGGCCGGTCTCATCCAGCCAGAAGGCCAGAATGTCTTCGGGTGTCGCCATTCGTTCCACTCCTTGCGCGTCCCCCAATGTCTCGCAGCATTTCGATGCATCCGATCACATGTAAACGCTACCTTGCGTCAACCAAGAGGTTGAAATCACAAAATCTGACCAAGTGCGACAGGAACTCAAGCCTCGCGCGCCTCCTCTTCGGCTTCGGCGGTCTCGATGGCGTATTCTTGCGCATAGGCCACGGCCACCGGTGTCGCGGCGGCGGTGATCGGCGCATAGGCAGCCGTGTCATCCACCGAGGGCGCGGCCCGCTGTGTCATCCGGTAGGCCGCGTATGCGCCCAATCCCAGAAGCAAAACCGCGATCAGCATGAAGAACCCCGGAGGCCCCGCGGTCTGCATCGCATAGCCGATGATGAGCGGCCCGGCGATGGCGCCAAGCCCGTTGATGAAAAGCAAGCCCGCCGACGCGCTCGCCATCGCCTCGGTTTCGAGGAAGTCATTGGTATAGGCCAGCAGCAGGGAATAAAGCGGGTTCGCGCTGCCGCCGATCAGGACAGCCGCCGCTGTGACCATCCAGAACGCGCCGCCGGACAGGAATGCCGCGACCGCCGCAAAGCCCCCCATGAGAGCAACAATCATGATCAGCTTGCGTCGGTCCACCCGGTCGGAAATCCAGCCCAGCGGGTATTGCATGACCAGCGCGCCGACATAGAACGCCGCGACGAAAATCGAGATCTGGCCAAGCGTCAGCCCGGCCTGCGCGCCATACACCGCCGCCATGCCGAACTGTGCGGAAAACACGCCACCCAGAAGAAAGAGCCCGACACAGCCGAGCGGAGAGACCCCATAAAGCTCGCGCAGCTTCATGCCCTTGGTGCTCTCGAAGGCCGGCGTCGGTGAGACCGACAGCAGGATCGGTGCGAAGGCGATGGACACCAAAACCGACGGGATGATGAACAACAGGAAACCCGAGTCATCGGGCACCACGAGAAGCCCCTGCGCCATGATCACACCGGCCATCTGCATGACCATGTAAAGCGACAGGGCCTGACCACGGGTCTCGTTCGACGACGCATTGTTGAGCCAGCTCTCCGCCGTCACGTAGACGCCGCAGAAACAAAAGCCCAGCGCCACGCGCCCCATCGTCCAGGTGATCGGATGCTCAAAGGCCGGAAACAGGATCAACACCGCCGAAACCAGCGAACCCAGCGCCGCAAAGACCCGCACGTGGCCGACCCGGCGGATCATCTTGGGCGTGATCTCCGACGCCAGAAGAAACCCGGCGAAATAGCCGGACATGATGATGGACATCTCAAGCGAGGAGAACCCGGCCGCCGGGCCACGCACCCCGAGCAGCGAGCCCTGCAACCCGTTGCCCACCATCAATAGCGTCATGCCCAGAAGCAACGCCCAACTGTTGCGGATAACCTCAATCACGACCTGTGCTCCATTATTTGCGAATCCTGCGGCCTGCCTCGGCCCCGCCCTAACAAGACCCGTGGCCAATGACACGCCCACAAACGACATTTCGCCGAGGGCTATGTCGCCCATGGCCCCGGGCGGCATCCGCTCAAAAAGCGATCGTCCGCGTTCGGGTCATCCTTGCTGCGTGCATCCGCCCTGTGGGTGCGCCCCGCGCGGGCCGCATTTCAGACGCCAGGATCCATCCGCCCTTGGTTATGGTGCCGCTCGCCCCAGCGGCGCAGGCACCCGCTCGAAACGCTGTCACCGCAGGCGCGCTCCCCCGGAGCCCTTGCGCGACGCACCGTAATACAAAGACTCTTCGCCGAAAACGCCGCCGCCGCAGACACGCGCGGCTCACAAGCCAAGCTACCGCCCCATGGCAACGCGACGCGTGTCCACACCGCGTCAGGGTGTGACGGCGCCACGCAGGCCCGCGCGGCGCGGGCTCCGTCTCGGAGACATGCGTCGCCGCGGATTGGCTCCCCACACGGCACAGGATGACGGGCCGCTCTGAGGAGGACGGGCCGCTGTCGCTGTCAGCCAAACCGCGCCGCCCCGGCGACGTCGGTGCCGCGGAGCACGCCACAGGGTTCAGGCCATCCCGCGCGCGGCCCTTGGGTGCCACGGATCACCACGACCGCATCCCGACCGGGCGGGCACTCCGTCACCCCGCGCTGCGATCCGGGATCAGCAGGGAGCCGTCGCCATAGGAAAAGAACCGGTAGTTTTCCGCGATCGCATGGTCATAGATCGCCGCGATCCGCTCCCGCCCCATCAGCGCCGAGACCAGCATCATCAAGGTCGATTTCGGCAGGTGGAAATTGGTGATCAAGGCATCGGTCACCCGGAACGCGAAGCCGGGATAGATGAAGATCTCCGTGACCCCTTCGAAAGGCGCAATCGCGCCGCTCTCGGCCGCCGCGGTCTCGATCAGGCGCAGCGCCGTCGTGCCCACCGGGATCACCCGGCCGCCTGCGGCCTTGGTCGCGGCAATTTCCGCCGCCGCGGCCTCGGTCACTTCGCCCCATTCGCCATGCATCTTGTGGGTGGTCACATCCTCCACCTTGACCGGCAGGAAGGTGCCCGCCCCCACGTGCAACGTCACATAGCTCAGCGCGACGCCGCGCGCGGCCAGCCCCGCCATCAAGGCCTCGTCGAAATGCAAGGACGCCGTTGGCGCGGCGACCGCGCCCTTCCGGCGCGCCCAGATCGTCTGGTAGTCTTCCTTGTCGCGCGCATCCGCCGGGCGCTTGGCCGCGATATAGGGCGGCAGCGGCATGGCACCAGCGGCGTTCAATGCCGCGTCGAAATCCTCGCCCGCAAGATTGAACCGCAAGAAGGCCTGCCCCTCCGCGCGGGCCTCCACAACCGCCGAAAGCGCGTCGCTGAATACGATCTCTTCGCCGTCGCGCACCTTCTTGAGCGGCTTGACCAGCGCGCTCCAGCATCCGTTCGCCTGCGGCTCGAGAAGCGTCACCTCGATGCGCGCCTGCACCGGCCCTTCGGCACTCTGTCTGACGCGGGTGCCGGACAGCCGGGCCGGGATCACCTTGGTATCGTTGAGCACAAGCCGGTCGCCGGGGCGCAGCACCTGCGGCAGATCCCGCATCACCGCATCGGTGATGGTGTCGCCCTCCGCCACCAGCATCCGCGCCGACGAGCGCGGGCTTGCGGGGCGCGTCGCGATTCGACCCTCCGGCAGATCGAAATCGAAATCGCTCAACTTCACGGCATATCCTCCTGATCCAAAGAGAGAATCCTATTGCGACACCTGTGGCGGCGGCCGGCGGAAAATGTCACGGAACATGCCGGGCGTGAAGACCGAAAGCGGGTTCACAAGCACCCTCGGCGCGCTCACCGGACCTTGCAGGTTGAAATTGAACCCGATCAGCCCCTCGCCCTTGCGCGCGATCAACCGGCCAATCCCGTTGAGCACGTAGATCGGAGACAGCACCCCCTGCAAGTCCATCTCCCCCCGGTCGAGGTCATAGAACCCGTCCAGCGAAATACCCATCGACGGCCCGACCGCGCTCGACCGGGTCAGGATCACCCGGTTCGGCGTGAGCCGGAAAAACGCCTCCACCTCGGCAAAGAAAATGCCCGGCCCGTTGAGCTGGTCGATCAGCCCGACCACGCTCACCGCATCCAGCAGTGCCGCAATGGCAGGCGCCTCGCGCAAACGCGCCCCGAGGATCAGCAACCGCCCGTCATACTGGCCTGCGCGCCCCCGGACCGGGGTCAATTCGAGGCTGAAATCCCCGTTCTGCACCGTCTTCAGAAGACCGGCATCCTCAAGGATATCGCCCGCATCCGCGCCCACGATCCGCACCGCCGACGCGCCGCCCTGCGCGGTCAGCCGCCCCTCGATCGGCGATTTGCCATCGATTCGCGCCGTGAACCGGCCGTCAAGCGCACCAGCGGCCTCAAATTCCCCTGCGAACCGGGTGAGCGCGATGGTGTTGGTGACCTGCAACCGGTCCAGCGCCACCTTCATCGGCACCGCCCCACCGCCGCCGCGCGCGCCGCCCGCCCCGTTGCCAAACGGTGCGCGGCGCAGATCCAGCGTGCCGCCCGCGATTTCCACGCCCGGCGCGACCCCGGCCCCGCGCCCGTCGAGCCGGGCGCGCACGTCGAGCCAGTCGCCCACCTTGAGCGTGTCGAACCGCAAACTGCGCAGCCCGCCCGCATCGGTCAGCGACAAGCCGCCTCGCGCCTCAAGCCCCGCGCCGGTCAGGGACAGGCTGTCGATCGTCACCGGCGTGCCCAACGTGCCGATGATCCGGAATTGCCCGGTCTGGTTCGGCCGCAACCGCCAACCCAGTTGCGGGATCGCCACGCCGATGCCTGCCAGATCGCTTTCCAGCACGAAGCGCGGAGCCGCCCCCCGTGCCATGTCCAGCGCAAGGGTGCCCGTGCCCTGACCGCTGATCATCCCGTCGGGCAGCGCGATGCGGAACCGATCAAGCGTACGCTGGCTGAGCTGCACCGTCGCCGTGAGCCTGGACGCGCCGCCGTCCAGCGGCATCTCGAAACGCCCCTCCGCCGGGGCGCCCGAAAGTGTGACCGGCCCGCGGATCTCCAACCGGTCATTGTCGAGCGCAAAGGCCAGCCGCTCCGCTTCCAAGACGCGCGCGCGGGCAATGGTCTCGCTGCGCACATCGCGCAAGACACCCTCAAGGTCGAGATCCACGTCCGCCAGCGTGAGCCCCCGGCGCAGCGGCAGCGCCACGCGCCCGGTGATCTCCGCCTGCCCCGTGGCCAGATCCAGCCCGCGCCCGGCCTTGCGCAACAGTTGCCAGGCATCGTTGTCCACATAGGACAGCACCGCCCCTAGCGGCCCGCGCGCCCGCAGGTTCAACAAGGCCGGATTGGGCCGGGTGCGCAGATCGGGCATGATGAACTCCGACCCGCCCACATCAAGCGCGCCGCCGGCGGCCGGCACGATCCGGCCCGCCTCCAGCCGCACGCTCAGGCGGTGGTCGTAAATCGTCACCCGGCCACGCCCGCCCGTGACCGGCGGCAAGCGCGGGTTGTAGGACACATGCCCGCCGTCAAACCCGAAATCGATATAGGTCATCGGCTTGCCGCCCGGCTCGGCGCGCAACGCAAAGGTGATGTCGCGCATGTTGCCGCCGGTGACGTTCTGCGCGACCCAATCGCGCGCCCGCGTCCGGAAGCTGGCGGGCCAGAAGGTCAGGACCTGCGCCGGATCGGTCCGGGCCACATGCGCATCGAGCGACACCTGCCAGCCGTCGGGCCGGGCCAGAAGCCGCCCCGCGCTGCGCAGCGGCAGCGTCTCGTCGCGCGACGTCAGGTCGCCAAGCGTCAGCTCGAAAGGTTGCAGCGTGAGCTTGAACGCCGCATCCGCGCCCGCCAGATCGAGGCTCGGCAGAAGTGGCGTGTCTTTCGCAAGATGCACCTCGCTGAGGCGCAGCTGACCGCTGATCGCTTCGGGCCGCGCGCTCTGCGTGCCCAAAAGAGCCGCCTGGCCCGCCGCCGTCACCGCCCCCAGCGGCGAGCGCACGGTGATCTCCGCGAAATCCAGCAGCGCCCGCTCGGGATCGTAGGTGAAATAGGTGCGCGCCGCCTCGAAGGGGATCGCGCGGGTGGCGGCATTGGGCTGCAACGCACCGGCGCCGATTTGAAGCGTGGCATTCAGCACGCCAAGCGACCCGTCGGCGCGCAACTCCGACCGCAACGCGCCGGAAATCGGCGCTTCGAGCGATTCCAGCCAGGCAAGCCCCGCGCTCTGCGAGGCGATGTCGCGCGCCGCGAGATCGCGCAGATTGACCCCGAATTCGATGGTGCGCGCGCCGATCGGGCTCGCCGCGTTCACCTCGATCGAGGCCACGCCGTCGCCGCCCGACAGCAGCGCAAGATCGCCGGAGAAATCGAGGACATCGGCATCGCGTGACACCCGCAGCCGCCCGCCATCCACGGTCCAGCCGCGCCGCGCGCGCAGATCCTCGTAGCGGATCGTCAACCCGTCCGCCGATACGCTGTCGAGCTGCGCGAGGCGCGGATCTGCGAAGGCCGCGTCGATCTGCTCGATCAGCGCGCCCAGATCCGGTGCCTGCGTGCCCGCCGCAAAGGCATCACCCAGCGCAAGCCCAAGCGTGCCGTCCGGGCTGCGCGTCACCGTGAGAAACGCCCCCGAGAGATGGGCCTCGCGCAGTTCGAGCTGGCCGCGGATCAGGCCTGCGGGTGCAAAGCCCGCCTCGAAATCCGACAGGGTTGCGATCGGCTCTCCGCGCGCGTTGCGGATATCCACGTCCCACAGGATCACCCGCGCCACGCCGTTGCGCTCGATGCGCAGGCTCATATTGCCAGAGCCGACACCGATCCCCGGCAGGGTCTGGACGATGCGCGCTTCGATGCGCTCGCGCAGCCAGTCCGGCGCATCCAGCGTCCGCCCGACAACCAGCGCCGCACCGGCCCCCGCGAGTATCATCAAGGCCAGCATCGCGATGAGCAGGCCTTTCGCCCGCCGCCGCCTGCGGCCCGCACGGCCGGGCCGTTGCGCCGGGGTCAGCGCCTGCACGGCATCGGCCCGCAAGACAGGGCCCGTGGGCGTCGGATCCGCGCGCCCGCCGGCATCGCGGGTGGCGGCTGACGCCTGCCCGGCCGAGGTCGCCGCACCCGCTGCCGCAGTTTGCGATCCAACCCCGCCCCCGCGCGCAGACGCGCCCTCACCAGGATCTGCACCAGGGTGGTGATCAGGGACTTGTGCAGCAGCGTCAGAATCGGCACCCGACACGTCCCGCCCGTCGGACGGATCCGCATCGGCACCCGCCGGTCGCTCGTCCGCCTTGTCAGGCAGCCTCGCAGCATCGCGCGCCGCACCGGTCTCGGGCGGGATCTTCGAAGGATTTGTCTCCGTCACTGGACGCTCGGAACTCTCGCTTTAGGTTTCGCTTGCGTTTGGCCACATGGGTCAGCATAGCGCATCACCAGCAAGGAGAAACGCCCCATGTCCGATATGGCCCCCGATTTCACCCTTCCCGGCACCTCCGGTGACGTGACGTTGTCCGATCTCAAGGGCCACAAGGTGGTCCTGTTCTTCTATCCGCGCGACGACACATCCGGCTGCACCAAGGAAAACGAAGCCTTCACCGCGCTGCAGGACGCTTTCGACGCCGCCGGAACCAAGGTTTTCGGCATCTCGAAGGACAGCCTCGCCAGCCACGAGAAATTCATGGCCAAGAAGAGCCTCACGGTGCCGCTGCTGTCGGACGAGCACTCCGATGTCTGCGAGAAATTCGGCGTCTGGGTGGAAAAGAAGATGTATGGGAAGACCTATATGGGCATCGAGCGCGCCACCTTCCTGATCGACGCCGAGGGCAAGATCGCCCGGACCTGGCGCAAGGTGAAGGTGCCCGGTCACGCCGAAGAGGTGCTCGAAGCGGCGCAGACACTCTGACATACCGCGCGCGGGAGGGGTGGCCATTCGGCTCCCGCTCCTGCTCCACACACGGACCAACCCCGGAATCGAGGCACCAATGGCGAGGCAACAATGGCAACGCTGAGCGAGATGGCAGTGGAGGTGCTGACCACCGCGGACGGGCGGGCAAAAACCGCCCTGTCGCGCGCCCATGCGGCGACCTGGTTCGCGGCCCGCGAGGCCGGGGCACCGCTCGAGATCGGCACCGCGCAGCCGCCAATGCGCCCGGCCCGGCCCGATGCACCCGCGCTTCTCGATCCGCGCGACGTGCCCAAGCGCAAGCCCGGCAGCCCCGCAGGCCGGATCGCCCTGCTGCACGCGGTGGCCCATATCGAACTGAATGCGGTGGATCTGCACTGGGACATCATCCCGCGTTTTGCCCATGTGCCCATGCCGCTGGGCTTCTATGACGACTGGGTCAAGGCCGCCGATGAAGAGTCCAAGCATTTCAACCTGATGTGCGACTGCCTTGAGGAACAGGGCAGCTTTTACGGCGCGCTTCCGGCCCATGCGGGCATGTGGCGCGCCGCCGAAGACACCGTGGACGACTTCATGGGCCGCCTTGCGGTGGTGCCGATGGTGCTCGAAGCGCGCGGGCTCGACGTGACCCCGGGCATGATCGAGATCTTTCGCCGTGCGCAGGCCGACAGCGCCGTTGCCGCGCTGGAGACCATCTATGCCGAGGAGGTCGGGCATGTGGCCTATGGCTCGAAATGGTTCCATTTCCTCTGCGGACGCCACGAACACGACCCTCGTGACACGTTTCACGCATTGGTCCAGAAATATTTCAAAGGGGCCTTGAAGCCTCCCTTCAACGACGAGAAGCGCGCCGAGGCCGGCCTGCCGCCGGACTTCTACTGGCCCCTTGCCAATGCACCGGTCACTGGAACCCGTTGAAACGTTTCGCATAAGCGGATTTTCGCCATTTCGGCAACATCCCGCGGTTCAGACCGAATCATCGCCCATTGAAACTTGCGAAATCGTGAATGCACCGATAAGCCGAAGCGAAGACGTCGGTGGGGGAGCCGAGCGTCGACGACATTGGGACGGGTCACGAAGAGGACGGTCAGGTGCGAACACGTCTGGCGATAAAAACACATGCGCTTCTTGAGCGCTTCTTTCCTGAGCGCAGGTTATTCCTCCGATCGGAAACCGACACGCGCTTCATCCGGCTGCGTCCGGAGACTCAGGCTGTTGCCTTTGTCGGGGCGTCCGCTGTCATTGGCTGGTCGATCGTGGCAACCGCGATCCTGCTGATGGACAGCATCGGCGCAGGCAGCTACCGCGAACAGGCGGTGCGCGAGCAAATCACCTACCAGCAGCGCCTGAACGCGCTCTCGGAGGAACGCGACCGCCGCGCCGCGGAAGCCGTCGCGGCCCAGGAGCGCTTCAACGCCGCGCTGCGCCAGATCTCCCTGATGCAGTCGGAGCTTCTCGACAGCGAAACCCGTCGCAACGAGCTGGAGAACGGCATCGACGTGATCCAAGCCACGCTGCGCGACACGATGAAACAGCGCTCCGATGTCGAAACGCGCCTCGCCGCGCTCGAAACCCGGATCGAAGGGGGCGACACGGCCGTTGCAAGTGCTGCGACCGGCTCCGACAGCACACTCAACCTGCTGTCCGCGGCCCTTGCCCGCACCGCCGAGGAACGGGACCGTGTCGTGGCCGATGCCCGTCAGGCCCTGATCCGCGCCTCCGAGATGGAAGCCGAGATCGAACAGATGGAAGATGCCAATGACCGCATCTTCCGCCAGCTCGAAGAAGCCATGACCGTGTCCGTCAAGCCGCTCGACCGCATGTTCGAAAAAGCCGGCATGGACCCCGACCGCATCCTCAATCAGGTCCGCAAGGGCTATTCCGGCCAGGGCGGCCCGCTCACCCCGCTGAGCTTCTCGACCATGGGTCAGGACGTTGCCCCCGAAGATACCGCCCGCGCCAACCGCATCCTGAACCAGATGGACCGGCTGAACCTGTACCGGATCGCCGCACAGAAGGCGCCGTTTGCCTCGCCGCTCAAGGATCCGTTCCGCTTCACATCGGGCTTTGGTCGCCGCTGGGGTCGTCTTCATGCCGGCACCGATTTTGCCGCACCGCACGGCACGCCGATCTATTCCACCGCCGATGGCGTGGTGACTTTCGCAGGCTGGCAGTCGGGTTACGGGCGCTTGGTCAAGATCCAGCATGAATTCGGCATCGAAACCCGCTACGCCCACAATTCGAAACTCTATGTCAAGGTTGGTCAAAGGGTCTCGCGCGGGGATCGGATTGCTGCTATGGGGAACACAGGACGGTCAACCGGCACGCATTTGCACTACGAGGTTCGTGTCGGCGGACAACCCGTCAACCCCATGATCTATATCAAGGCTGCGAACGATGTTTTCTAAAAGCAAGATCAATGAGCCCGGCGCCAAGACCGAGGACAGCGGCGCCGCAGCGGCGGCACCCGAAATGCCCCGCCCCGGTTCGGACTTCAAGCCGTCAGCGCCCAAGGCCAAGCCGCCGGCATCCGTTCTGTCCAATGATCTGCACATCACCGGGAATATCAAGACTTCCGGCGACATCCAGGTCGAAGGCACTGTCGAGGGCGACATCCGCGCCCACCTCCTGACCATCGGTGAGAGTGCCACGATAAAGGGCGAAGTGACCGCCGATGACGTGGTGGTGAATGGCCGGATCGTCGGCCGTGTCCGTGGTCTCAAGGTCCGTCTGACCGCGACAGCGCGCGTTGAAGGCGACATCATCCACAAGACAATCGCCATCGAGAGCGGTGCGCATTTCGAAGGCTCCGTGCAACGTCAGGACGACCCGCTCTCCGGCAACCGGCAGAATCGCGGCCAGCAGGCTGGTGCCGCCGCCGCGGCGGCTGCCCCGGCAAAACCGCCGGAGCCGGCCAAGGGCTGAGATCCCGTTCAGCCGCGGGCCTTGGGCCAATCGCGGCGCAGGCGGGCACCGGGGGCGAACCTCGCGCATCTTCCGAAAAAGGCGTCACAGGATTGTGGCGCCTTTCTTGTTCCTGACGGTCCGTGTCAGTGTGGCTTCAGGCATTGCGCTCAGCGCCAAAACGCGCCCGTCGCACTCAGGACCGTAATCCGTCATTGCCTTGGCCCCGCTCTCGGATACACCCTGCCCGCCGCTCGTTCTTCCGCGCAGCGCACCAGATACACCGTCTCAAATCCAGACCGAAACACTGCTGCAGTGATCCGCCGTCGCAAGACGCCCTGCCCGCCGGCCGTTCTGCCGCGCCGCGTGCCAGACACTCCGCCCCAAATCCAGATCGACCCACCGGTGCTATAATTGCCGCCGAAAGACGCCCTGCGTGCCACCGGTTCTTCTGCGCGGCGGACCAAATGAACCGTCCCAGATCCAGACCCAACCACCGCTGGCATGATGCGCCGTCTCAGGCTGTCCCGCCGTCCGCAATGACAATGCCGAGGGGCATCATCCGCCTGAAACCACGGTCTCAAGCCCGGAGCGGTGCGGGCTCCCGATGCTGCACCTGCGATACACATGGTTTGTGCATGATCTGTGCATGCGTTGTGCATGACCCAAATCGGGGTGATTGGCGCCTCATGCGGCAGGTGCGAAAAGCCCGCTTACGCTTCGAGCTCCGCATCCCAATACAGGAAATCCATCCACGACTCGTGCAGGTGATTGGGTGGGAACTTGCGTCCGAGATTGAGCAGCTCCTGCGCGCCCGGTCGCCGCGGCGGCTTGCGCAGCGCAAACCCGACCTGCCGCAGGCTCTTGGACCCTTTGCGCAGGTTGCACGGAGCACAGGCTGCAACCACGTTTTCCCAGCTGGTGCGCCCACCGGCCGCCCGCGGCACCACGTGATCAAAGGTCAATTCCCCCCGCGATCCACAATACTGGCAGCGGAATTCATCCCTCAAAAAAAGATTAAAGCGCGTGAAGGCCACGCGCTTTTGAGGTTTCACGAAATCCTTGAGCACCACGACGCTGGGGATCTTGAGCGTCATCGAGGGGCTGCGCACCACCTCTTCGTATTCGGCCACGATATCCACCCTGTCGAGGAACGCCGCCTTGACCGCATCCTGCCAGGACCAGAGCGACAGGGGATAGTAGCTCAACGGTCTGTAATCAGCATTCAGCACAAGCGCCGGATAATGCCGAAGCGCGCCCGGGGCGCGTGTGAAATTTGTTCTGAAATCGCCGTCCATCGCCGGACTCATCCTCCGCCCTGTCTGCCACAAGCGAGCACCAGAGCGGGACACCCCGCCCCAGCCTGCAACTACTATATCTCGCGTTTAGAACGGGGCAACCCCCGCAAGATACTGTGTCGCAGCTTTCCATGACGGCTGCTTGTAAAGAAGCCATGACAGGCCGGGCACCGCGCGCTGTCCGGTCAAGAAGCCCGGCACCGTTGCGCAGGCGCGCGCCCTATCCGCACCGGAGCGCAGGAACGCATCGGTCGCGGCGGGCTAGAACCCGCACTTGTCGCGCAGAAACGCCAGCGCCACGGACAGCCCGTCGGGCGCAATCCCGTGTGCCGTGCCCTTCATCACATGGGCATAAACTTCTTTCCAGCCCGCGCCCTGCAAGGCTTCTGCCGCCTCCGGCAGCGATTGCGGCGGCACCACGTCGTCCATATCTCCGTGCACCAAAAGCACCGGCGGGCGTGTCACAACCTCATCGGCGAGAAGTTCCGGCGCAAGGATACGGCCCGAGAACCCGACGATCCCGGCGATTTCATCGTCCCGGCGCGGCGCCACATGCAGGCTTATCATCGTGCCTTGCGAAAAGCCGACAAGCGCCACCTGCTCGGGCAGGAGATCCTCATCGACCATCAGCGCGTCGAGAAACGCGTTCAGATCGTCCGCCGCACGCATCAACCCCGCCTGCGCCTCCTCTTCCGACGAGCCGTCGATCCACGGGATCGGAAACCACTGGAACCCCATCGGCGCACCGGCACAGGATTCGGGCGCATCGGGTGCCACGAACAGGGTATCGGGCAGGTGCTCGCCCAGCGGATCGGCCAGCCCCAGAAGGTCCGCGCCATTGGCGCCATAGCCATGCAGGAAAACCACGCAGGAGCGGGTTTCGCCGGATTGCGGCGCCTTGCGCCCGGTGTTCAGAACACGCGTCAAAGGATGCCCTCCCTGTCTTTGGCCACATGGTAGTAGGCCCAGAGCGTGCGCGCCGCAACCGATCTCCACGGGCTCCACGCCAGCGCCATCTCGCGCAACGCTTTTTCCTTCGGGCGCTCCGGCAATTCGAACAGCGCCCGCGCGGCTTCCTGCAAAGCCAGATCGCCCGGCGCGAACACATCCGCGCGCCCTAGCGAGAACATGGCATAGATCTCCGCCGTCCAGACACCGATGCCCTTGACCGCGACAAGCCGCGCGATCACCGCCTCGGTCGGTGCGTCCCGCAAAGCGACAAAGTCAATCTCCGCCTCGGCCAGCGCGCGGGCATAGGCCGCCTTCTGACGGCTCAGGCCAAGCGCGCGCAGTGCCTCGTCGCTGCTGGCGAGGATCGGTTCGGGCTCGGTCATCCCTGCGGCCTCAAGCTTGCTCCAGATCGCACGCGCCGAGGCCACGGAAACCTGCTGGCTGACAATCGCCTGTAGCAGCTGAGAAAACCCGTCCGGACGCAGGCGCAACGGCAAGGGGCCAGTGGCCTCAAGCGCGTGGGCAAAACGCGGTTCCGCCCGGCGCAGCCACGCAGCGCCCTCTGCGATACAGGCCTCGCCCTGAATGATCCGCCCCGTCAGCCAGTCACCCATTGCACCGCCTCCTTGATTGTGCGCACGCGCGGTCCGTCGGGACGACGCGGGCGGTCGATCAGCGCCACGTCGATTCCAAGCGCCCGCGCGGCGGCCAGCTTTGGCCAGCCGCCCGGTCCGCCCGCGTTATAACTCAGAATCCAGTCGATCCGATGCCTGCGCAACAGGGCAATCTCTTCTGCCACGCTGAAAGGCCCCTGCCCGCGCAGCACCTGCCCCCGCCCGATGGGATCATGGTCGGGATCCATCCCCAGCCGCCGGACAAAAAGCCGTGCGCGCAGCGCCTTGAGCCGGGGCAGTTCGGCGCGCCCAAGCGTCGCCAGCACCCGCGCGCCCTCTGGAATGACGGCGGCGGCGTCCTCCGGCCTGCGCAGCCTGTGCCAACGATCCGCCCGGGTTGCCCGCCACGGCGGTCGGACAAGCTGGCAATGGCGCAACCCGCGCAGGCGACAGGCCTCGGCAACGCGCTCGGCGGTTCGCGTATCAACCGGATGGGCCGCTTCGATCACCGCATCGGGGCACGCCTCGAAATCCGCGTCCCTCAGCGGTTGCGGCGGCACCGCCCAGCCCCGCGCAACCCGCTCCCGCGCGGCCAACCGCACCGATGCCTGCGGCAGCGATTGGGACAGTGCAAAGGCTTCGGCGGAGCCCGCTATGATCAGGATGGAACCCATGCCCCTGCCTACCGCGCAGCCGCGCCAAGGGCCAGAGACCCCGGCACAAGTTCGGAGCAACCATGCGGCCCCTCCCCGCGACAAAAGGGCGCCCGCACGCGCAGTCACCCGATCAATCCGGGCAGGCGCCCAGCAGCTCCCGCGACCCGCCCAAGCGCCAAACACAAACGCACATTCGCATGTGCGCATTCGTCGCTTGCCCTTGCGGCGACGCGCGCCTACGGATGAGCCATGACAGACATGACAGCCCCCCAGCCCGCTTCCGACAGCCGCTCACGGCGCAACGTGACCGTTCTGGTCTTTGCGCAGGCGATTCTTGGCGCCCAGATGCCGATGATCTTCACCATCGGCGGGCTCGCGGGGCAGTCGCTTGCGAGCAATGTGTGCTTTGCAACCTTGCCGATCTCGTTGATCGTCTTGGGGTCCATGCTCAGCGCGACACCGATCTCCGCCATCATGCAACGCTATGGCCGGCGCACGGGCTTCATGGTTGGCGCCATGGGCGGAGCGCTTGGCGGGGCCGTGGGAGCCTACGGGCTATACACGGCCTCCTTCCCGATCTTCCTGCTCGGATCGCTGCTGACCGGGGTCTACATGTCTGCGCAGGGTTTTTACCGCTTTGCGGCCGCCGACACCGCATCAGATGCCTTCCGCCCCAAGGCGATTTCCTACGTGATGGCGGGGGGGCTTGCCTCGGCCATCATCGGGCCGCAGATCGTCAAGCTCACGGCAGATGCCTATGTCGTGCCCTTCCTCGGCACCTATGCGGCGGTGATCGCGGTCAACATCATCGGCTCGATGCTGTTCTTGTTCCTCGATATTCCAAAGCCACCGGTGCCCTCCGAAGATGCGCCCAAGGGCCGCTCGCGGATGGAATTGCTCAAGACACCGCGCATCGCCGTTGCGGTGATCTGCGCCATGGTGTCTTACGCGCTGATGAACCTCGTGATGACCTCGACGCCGCTGGCCGTGGTCGGCTGCGGGTTGAGCGGCTCTCTGGTGCCAGACAATGCGACCCAAGGGTTGAGCATCGCGGAACAGACCGATCTTTTCGTGAAATACGCCGCCGACGTGGTCACGCTGCACGTTCTGGCGATGTTTGCCCCCTCGTTTTTCTCCGGGCACCTGATCGCGCGGTTCGGGGTCGAAAAGATCGTCGGCCTTGGCATCCTGATCCTGGCCGGCGCCGGGGCCGTGGCGCTCTCCGGCGTCACGCTGGAGAATTTCTACATCGCGCTGATCCTGCTTGGACTGGGCTGGAATTTTGGTTTCATCGGCGCAACGGCGATGCTCACCGAAGCCCATGCTCCGCATGAGCGCGGCCGGATGCAGGGGTTGAACGACCTGCTGGTGTTCGGCGGCGTGACCTTTGCCTCGCTGTCCTCCGGGGGGCTGATGAATTGCTCTGGCGGGACGGCGGAACAGGGCTGGCTGGCGGTCAACCTCGCCATGGCGCCGTTCCTCGTTCTGGCTGGCGGTGCGCTGATTTGGCTGGCGATGCGACCCAAGGACGATCCCGCCACCGTCTAGGGTCAACCTTGATCGATCCAGCACGGCTTGCGGGGCTGCCTCAGACGCGCAGCCCGCGCCATGTCAGGCCAAGCCGCCGTCGGAACTCCCCCTCGTCAAGCCGTCCTTCGGGGATCGCCGCATGATCGGCACGGGCGCGGCGCAAAACCCCGCGCGCGCGCCATGCTGCCAATTCCGCGATCCGGTCCGGCCGTCCGGCGCGACAGGCCGCCTCCGCGGCATCCGCCCGCGCAAGGGCTGTGTCGATCAACCCGTTCATCTCCGAAACGCTCATCTCCGGCAACGGGTTGATCCCGCGCGCCAGAAACTCCGGCACCGCCAATAGGTAATTGGCCAGCGCAGACAAGCCCCCCACGGCCTCGGCTCTGGCCCGGCGCTTGGCAGGCAACCCGTCTGCCGCGGTGGCCTCGTCGAAGCCGTGCTCTGCCGGCAAGGCCTGCACCGTTGCGTCAAGAACCCGGACTGCGGCCCACATCAAGGTGCCGCCCGTCCGGTCGAGATAGTCCTGCAGATCACCGGCCGTCTCCGGGCGCAAACGCTGCGCATCGCGCCGCCGCGCATCCACCGACCGTTGCAAAAGCCGCGCCGTGCCGGGATCGAGCGCTTGCGCCAGAGGGACCGTGACCTCATGCCGGCGCACCATCCCGCCAGCGGCGATCTCGTCCAGCGCATCGGCCCACCATTGCAGGCGCATCTCAGCGATGATCGGCTCCTTGCTCGCAAACGGTGCGCGCGCGATCTCTACGTTGAAGGCATAGAGCGGAAACAACGCGACGCGCGCGGGCACCGGCGCGGCCATGGTCGCTGCAAAGCGGTCCGGGTCACCCTTTTGCACAATCGCCGCGCAGGCACGCAGATCGGGATCGTCAAACGCGCTCATGCGGGTGTCCGCGCCACGGATATCAGGTAGCCGGTCTCCCGGCGCAGAGCGCGCCATGCCCGCGCCTCGGCCTCCGCCGCGTCGAGAACGGCTGTCAGAGCGGGATCCGCATCGGGACGCAACGCCGCGATCCGCGCATCAAGCGGTTGAAAATAGGCCTCCCACGCCGCCTCGCTCACCGGGGTCTGTCGCAGCACGTCGAAACCCGCCACCTTCAGTGCCTTCGCGATGGCCTCCGCGGTTCGTGTCTCGTAGCCGTCCCAGAAATCCCGCGCCGCTTGCGACGGGGTCTCGGTGAAAAAGCACGGCTCCGAAAACGCCAGCACCCCGCCCGGTTTGAGCGCCCCGGCCACGGTGGAGGGGCCGGTCTCAAGCCCCATGAAATAGAGCGCACCAGCGCTCCAGACCGCGTCGAACGGGGCATCTGCGTGGGCGGCAATCTCTGCCATGTCGCCGGTCTCCACCGTCGCGTTCGGCATGGTGATCCGGGCCTGTGCCTCGGCGACAAATCCGGGATGGGCCTCTATCCCGACCACGCGGCCATCCGGCACAAGCGCAGCCAGCGCATCGAGATCAGCCCCGGGGCCGCAGCCAAGCTCCGCAATCACCCCGTCACGCGGCACACCCGCGCCGCGCAGCGCCTCCGCCGCCTCTTCGGGCAAGCCCGGACCCTCCCGGTCCAGCCCCCGATGCAGGCAAAAGAACGCCTCCCAATCCATCAGACCGGCGCGCCTTCCCGCGCGCGGGCGGTGTCGCGCACAAGCTTCCAGCGGACCGCATCCAGCAAGGCCTCAAAGCTCGCATCGACGATATTCGCGCTCACACCGACGGTTGCCCAACGCCGCCCCTCTTTGTCTTCGCTGTCGATGATGACGCGGGTGACCGCCTCGGTGCCGCCTTGGGTGATGCGGACCTTGAAATCCACAAGGCGCATGTCGTCGATCATCGACTGGTAAGGGCCCAGATCCTTGGCCAAGGCCTTGGCCAGCGCGTTCACCGGGCCCCGGTCAGCCCCGGTTTCATCCATCGACTCGCTCACGGAAAGGGTCTTTTCATCGCCGATCTTGACCACAACCACCGCCTCGGAGAGCGAGACCATCTTGTTATACTTGTTCTTGCGGCGCTCCACGGTCACGCGGTAGCGCTTCACCTCGAAGAAGTCCGGCAACTGCCCCAGCGCATCCAGCGCCAGAAGCTCGAAACTCGCCTGCGCGGTGTCGTAGCTGTAGCCTTCATCTTCACGCGCTTTCACGCGGGCGAGGATCCTCGGCAATGCAGGGTCGTCGCGCGACACCGATACCCCGGCATCCGCCAGCCGCCGACGCAGGTTGGACAGGCCAGCCTGATTGGACATCGGAATGATCCGCGTGTTGCCGACGGACGCCGGGTCCACATGCTCATAGGTTGTCGGGTCCTTGAGAATCGCGGAGGCATGGAGACCCGCCTTATGCGCAAAGGCCGAGGCCCCGACATAGGCCGACTGCCGCATGGGCACCCGGTTCAGGATATCATCCAGCATGCGGCTGATCCGGGTCAGCTGACTGAGCGCATCGCGGCTCACCCCGGTTTCGAACCGGCTCGCATAGGGCTCCTTGAGCAGCAGCGTCGGGATCAGGGCCGTGAGATTGGCATTGCCGCAGCGTTCGCCCAGACCGTTCAGCGTGCCCTGAACCTGACGGACCCCGGCCTCGATGGCCGCAAGGCTCCCCGCGACGGCGTTTTCCGTGTCGTTATGCGTATGGATGCCCAGACGCTCTCCGGGAATGCCTGCCGCGATGGTCTCCCGCACGATCCGGCCAATCTCCGAAGGCAGCGTGCCACCATTGGTGTCACAGAGCACGGCCCAGCGCGCGCCGGCATCGAGCGCGGCGCGCAAACAGGACACGGCATAATCCGGATTGGCTCGGAACCCGTCAAAATAATGCTCGGCATCAAACAGCGCTTCACGCCCGGCGGCGGTGAGATGCGCGATGGAGGCCGCAATGTTGTCGCGGTTTTCGTCAAGCGTTATACCGAGTGCGCGGGTGACATGGTAATCATGGCTCTTTCCCACAAGGCAAACCGCGCCGGTGCCCGCGTTCATCACCGCCGCAAGCACATCATCATTGGCCGCCGAATAGCCCGAGCGCTTGGTCATGCCAAACGCGGTCAAACGCGCACCAAGCGGGCCGACCGCTTCGAAAAACGCGCTGTCCGTGGGGTTGGCGCCGGGCCAACCGCCTTCGATATAATCGACCCCCAGCGCGTCGAGAGCCTCGGCAACGCGCAGCTTTTCGGCGGTCGAGAATTGAACGCCCTGTGTCTGTTGACCGTCACGCAGCGTGGTGTCGTAAAGATAAAGCCGGTCGGTCATTCTGGCCTCCGATCACCGCCAAGGGTCGCGACTTGCGGCGCGCTTTTGAGCTTCTTTGGGCCTGAAATATCCCGGGGGTCTGGGGGCAGCGCCCCCAGCGTGCCACATATGTCGTTCATCGCAACGCCTCCAAAGCCTGCGCGTCGAAATCGGGACCGGGGACCAACTCAACACCCTCTTTCGACATGCGAACCTCGACCCCTGCGGCCACAAGCGCTGTCTTGAGCCGGTCAACACACGAGAAATCCTTGGTCCGCATCGCCAGATCGCGCGCCTCGGCCAACGCGGTCTCGAACCTTGCCAGATCCGCGGAACCTGCGGAGCCATCCGGTGTCTGGCCTTGCGCCGGCTCCCACGGTGTTTGCCAGTCGAACCCCATGAACGCCATGGCGCGTGCCAATTGCACTTTCGCCCGCTCGTCATGGCGCGCGGGCTTTGCGAGCTTCTGCATCTCGGCAAAGGCAAGGTGAGTGTTGAGGTCATTGGCCAGTGCCGCAAGGATCGGTTGTGGCACGGGTTCGCCTGCAACCGTGCTTGCGGCATCGCCCGGGATCGCCGATGTGAGCGCTTTCCACCGCGTGAGCGTGGCTTGCGCGTCGCGCGCCTTTTCGGCGGTCCAGTCCATCGGCTTGCGGTAATGCGTCGACAGCATAACGAAACGGATCACTTCGCCCGGTATCCCCTGATCCAGCAGGTCGCGCACGGTAAAGAAATTGCCCAGCGACTTGGACATCTTCTTGCCCTCGACCTGAAGCATCTCGTTGTGCAGCCAGACCCGTGCCATGGCTTGCGTGCCATTGGCGCAGCAACTCTGGGCAATCTCGTTTTCATGATGCGGGAACATCAAGTCGTTGCCACCGCCATGAATATCGAACTCCGGACCGAGCAGGGCCTTGGCCATTGCGGAGCATTCGATATGCCAGCCGGGGCGCCCCCGGCCCCAAGGGCTCTCCCATCCCGGCAACGCGTCGTCCGACGGCTTCCAGAGCACAAAATCCATCGGGTCTTCCTTGAACGGAGCAACCTCGACCCGCGCGCCCGCGATCATGTCATCGACGGACCGCCCGGACAGCGCGCCATAGCGCGAGAATTCCCGCACGCGGAAAAGCACATGCCCCTCCTTGGCATAGGCAAACCCGTCGGCGACCAGCGTTTCGATCATCGTGACCATCTGTGCGATATATTCGGTCGCGCGCGGTTCGTGATCGGGCGTCAGGGCGCCGAGTGCAGCCATATCCGCGCGATACCATGCGATGGTTTCGTCCGAACGCTCCCGCACCAACGCTTCCAGCGTGCCGGGCGCACCGGCCTGTTGCCGCTGCAGGGCGGTTGCGTTGATCTTGTCATCGACATCGGTGAAATTGCGCACATAGGTGACATGGTCCGCTCCAAAGACATGGCGGAGCAACCGCACCAGAACATCGAACACCAGAACCGGCCGGGCATTGCCGAGATGCGCGCGATCGTAAACGGTCGGCCCGCAGAGATAGAGCCGGATGCTCTCCGGGTCGATGGGCGCAAAGGCCTCCTTGCGGCGGGTCAGACTGTTGGTAAGCGCGATATCCATGGCCGGTCCTCAGAATGGCAACGCGGCGGGAGTAGCAACTTCGTCTCGGTTTGGAAACATGAGATGACCACCCGCCAGATCAGGGTCGGAGCGGTCCGACCCGGTTCAGCAGGGAATACAGCAAATCGTCGTGTGTCTCGGTCTCATGCCAAAAGCTCTAGCAGATCCGGCGCGTCATGCAAACCGGGCTTGTGCAGCGGCCGGGATTTCCGAAGCCCCGGCTTGCGCCGGCGCGGGCGCCTTGGCCGCGCAAGAAAACAGGCCGGGCGTGGCGGCCCGGCCTGTCATCGGTCGGTGTGGATGCGCAAGGATCAGAGCGAGGCGTTGTAGATCTTGTCGATATTGCTGCCCAGTGCGGCGTTGAACGCGTCGTCCGATTGCTGTTTCGCTAGGCCTTCGGTGAGCGCGCGGCTGAACGAGGCAATCATCTTGGGCTGGCGCGCGAGGCGCGTGCAGGCCTCTTCGGTGCTGTAGCCGCCCGAGAGCGCGACCACGCGAAGCACACGCGGATGATCCGCAACCGCGTCGTACAGCCCGTCGGTATTGGGGATCGTGAGCTTCAGCATCACGGTTTCATCGTCCTTAAGCTGATCGAGATGGGCGAGAATTTCCGCCTTGAGGATCTCCTCGGCCTCTCCCTTCGACGCGGAATGGATATCCACTTCCGGCTCGATGATCGGCACAAGTCCCGCGGCACAGACCGTGCGCGCCACGTCGAACTGCTGCGACACCACCGCGCGGATGCCGGCGGCGTTGGCCTCGTGGATCACCGACCGTGCCTTGGTGCCGAACACACCGAAGTCTTTGGCCTCGGCAAGAAGCGCCTCAAGGCCGGGCATCGGCTTCATGATCTGCGCGCCATCGGCTTTGTCTTCGAGACCCTTGTCGATCTTGAGAAAGGGCACGATGCCACGATCTTCCCACAGGAGCCGCGCCACCGGTTTGCCGTCGATCTCGCCCCGCATAGTGCGTTCGAACAGGATCGCCCCGATCACCTTCTCGGAGGTGAAATCCGGCGCGGTGATGATCCGCGCGCGCATCTTGTGGATCTCTGCGAACATCGCTTCGTCGCCATCATAGGCATCTTCCTCGACACCGTAGAGCCGCAGAGCCTTCGGGGTGGAGCCGCCAGACTGGTCGAGCGCTGCAATGAAGCCCGCGCCGGTTTCCATCTGATTGCTCATCGATTGAAATGCGTCGCTTGCCATGCTGTTCCAGCTCCTCGATGGGTGATCCTCGTGCGCTCTGCATAGACCATGTGCCTTTGCCGGGACAGAGGGCAAATCCATTGTTAACGCTAAACTTTTTGGACTTTGGGCGGCGTTTCCGCGCGCTAGCCCCGTTCTTGCGGCTGGGGGCGCTAACGGCGCGACACGGTGAGCCAGATGCCGTCGCGCGCCCGGACAGTGAGATGCGCCTCCGGCACCGGCACGCGCCCCGCCACCGGCGCGACGCGGACGGCTTGCAGGATTCGCGCCAGCAGAAGCACCCCTTCGGCCATGGCAAAGCCCGCGCCGCTGCAAACGCGGCGCCCCGCCGAGAACGGCAAATAGGCGTTGCGGGCAGAGTTGGCCGCGGCCTCCGTTTGCCAGCGGCCCGGGTCAAAAGCGTCGGGGGCATCCCACAGAAGTTCATGCCGGTGCAGATGCCAGGGGCTGAGCACGATCTGCGCCCCTTTCGGGACGACCCGCTGTCGAAACCGCTCCGGCGCGCGGGCTTCGCGCACCATCATCGGAACCGGCGGATAGAGCCGCAACGTCTCGCGGAACACATCCCGCGTCAGCGACAGGTGCGAGAGCGCAGACAGCCTGTCCAACGGCACATCGCGGGCCTCGTCGACAAGACGCGCCTGCCACGTCGGCTCACTGGCCAGCAAATACAGCGCCCAGGCGAGCGCCGAGGCAGAGGTTTCGTGCCCCGCCAGAAAGAAGATGGCGACCTGGTCAACCATCTCTTCGGGCGTGAAGCAGCGCCCGGTTTCGGGGTCCGGCGTGGTCATGATCTTGGTGGCAAGATCGTCCGGCGCCTTGCCCTCGGCAATCTCGGCGCGGCGCTTGTCCACCATGGCGGCAATCAATGCGCGGATCTCGCGCGCCGTCCGGCGCGTGCGACGCGAAAAGCCACGCGGCACCCAGCGCGGCAACGGCAAGAAGGCGGCCAGGTTCAGGATCGGCTGGCTACGCTGATAGGACTGAAAGGCGCGGAAGACCTTGGCGGCGGCGGCATGTTCGATGGGAATGGAAAACAGGACCCGGAAAATCACGTCAGCCGCGGCGTGGCTGGTGATTTCCTCGATCTCGACGGATTGCCCGTCGAGCCCGGCGAGGCGCGCCGCGGCCGCGTCCGCCGCGGCCGTCAGGTGCGGCCAGCATTGCTGCAAGCGACCGCCCGAGAAGGCCGGATCAATGATGCGCCTTTGCCGCTCCCAGTCCGCGCCGTTGCTCACAAAGACGGAGCCGCCCAGCAACGGGCGGAGACCCTCGCTTATCCGGTCGGATTTGGGAAAATCCATCGGACGGGCCTTGAGCACCTCCGACACCAGCTCTGGCTGATTGACGAGGAAAGACCGAAAGAAGGGCGTGCGAAACTCCGCCATCCAGGCCCTGTAGAGCCGCGCGGGCTGCGCCGAGAGGATGTCCTTGCGAAACAGCCGCCCATAGCGCCAGAGCGACACGCGGTCGGGCCGTGCGACGGGTTTCGGCGGCAAGGCGGGTTCGGTCATGCGGCGATCGAGGTGTATTTCGACACCGGGATGTCGATCCGGCTCATGGATTGCGGACGGTCCGCATAGCGCGCGGCCAGCGAAAACGGCCCTGCCGTGATCTGGAAATAGTCATAGTCGAGAGGCCTGTCGAAGGCACAGAGATACTGGAAATGCCGCCGAAAGAAGCGCCACCGCAGAGAGGCAAGGCGTTCCTCGCTCAGAGATCGGGAAAACTGCGCCGAAAAGACCAAGGGCCACCGCTTCTCCGCCGGCGCCACCCCCGACACGGAAACGGGGTCACAAAGCGCAAAACACGCGCCGTCCCCCGGCGCGGTCACATCGACCCAGGTGAGCCGCCGGGACGCGGACAGGAAGCGCAGATCTGCCCGCAGCCGTTTTGCATCGCGCAGGAAAGACGCCATTGGCACCACCTGTCCGAGGCTCAGGAACGCCAGCCGCGGGCCGCGGGCTGGCATTTTGCCGGACCGGACAAGATCAGCCAGCACCGAAACCGCAATATGCGCGCCCGACGAGTGGCCGATGACGAGGATTTCGTCGACGCCGTCATGCATGGCATTGGCGATGAGATCCCGGAATCGCGCCATGCGGGCTTCCAAAGCCGGCGGATAGGCGCCGCGCGTTTGCGCCGTGAAGGCATAGTCATGCATCAGGTAATAGGCATAGACCCGGCCATCCTGCGCCTTGAACCATCGCAACAAAGCGGTGCTGACCCCGGCCCATGCGGCCAGCCCCAGCGCCGTGGCCGGCCAAAGCACCCATGGGGCGGAAGACACGGCCTGCGCCGTCATGCCGATGGCAGCGAAGACGCCCCAGCCTGCAAGCAGCGCGACGACCAGCTGCGCCAGTAGCATCACGATCGGGTAGAGGGCGGCAATCACCGGCCCCTTGCGCATCTGGACAAGGCGTTTGAGCGTGCCAGATGACAGGTATTCCCAAGAGGTGCGGAGCAATTGCCAGTAGGTTCCGGGGATGGTTGCGGACATTGACTGACGCACAATATCGGACCAGACGAGCACCTCGATATCGCTTTTGGTCACGCGCCCGTCGATGCGGGTCGCGACCCGCCAGCCGAAATTCTCCGCTTCCGGATGGGCGGCGATGGCGATCTCGTATCCGGAAAGCCTTGCCTGCTCCGCGCCCTCGCGGCGATAGAGTTCGCGGTAACGGCGCGGCGGCAAAGGGTCATAGCCGGGTATGTAAAACACCCGTCGGCGTGTCACGTCAGCCTGTGCCTGTCCGTTCTGGATCATCGCGCCCTCGTGATGGATGACCCCGCATACAGGACCAATCCGGCAACACTATGGCCGACCAGTTCATGTCAAATGGTTAACGGAAGGCTCTTTCTACGCGCGACTGTCCGCCCTCGCGGCGACACATGACGCAGCTCGCGGCCCGTCCCGCATTGTCACCCCAGCATGCCGAGCGCGGGGAATGTCTCCAGAAGCCAGAAGGCAAAAGCCGAAAACGCGCCCGTCACCAGCGCCAACCCCACGGCCACCAGAAGGATGCCCATGATCCGTTCGATCAGGACCATGTGCCGCTTGATCCGGTTCATCACCCCCATCGCCCGGCTGAGGAACATTGCCGCCAGAAGAAACGGGATACCCAGCCCGGCCGCATAGACGGCCAGAAGCGTGGTGCCTCGTGCAACGGAGGCCTCCGTGGCCGCAAGCGACAGGATCGCGCCCAGTTGCGGCCCGATGCACGGTGTCCAGCCAAAGGCAAAGGCAAGCCCGAGAATATAGGCTCCGAATGCCGATCCCCCCGCATCGCCAGCATCCATACGGGCCTCGCGATCGAGGAAGGGAATGCGGATGATCCCGAGGAAATGCAGACCGAACACGATGACAACCACACCGGATATGCGCGCGAGAAGCACCTGGTTCTGCAAAAAGAACATGCCCAGCCAAGAGGCCGTGAACCCCAGAAGGACAAACACCGTCGACAAGCCCAGCACAAAGAACAGCGCCGCGAGCGTGACACGGCCGCGCGCCTGCCCGTCGGACTGCATGTCGGTCACGCTCATGCCGGACATATAGGCCAGATAGGGCGGAACGATCGGCAGCACGCAGGGGCTGAGGAAGGAAATGAATCCGGCCAAGAGCGCCACGAACATGGCGGGCAAAAGCGACGCGTCGATGATCTCGATTCCAAACATGCCCCTCCCCTATGCCATCCGGGGCAGCACGTCACCTGACATGCCGTCACATCTTTGTGGACCTTGCCACGCCGGACGCCTAGATCAAGGGCATGACTGATACGAACACGCTCGACGCAACAGGGCTGCTCTGCCCGCTTCCCGTTCTCAAGGCCCGCAAGCGGCTTGGCACGCTGTCAAGCGGCGACCGGCTGCATCTGAGCACGGACGATCCCGCCGCCGTGGTGGATGTGCCGCATTTCTGCAACGAAGCCGGGCACGTGCTCGAAGACACGCGCGAGGACGGTGCGGTCATGCATTGGGTGATCCGCAAAGGCTGAGCCTGCACGGGCAAAGCCCATCGGGGCGCGTCCCGGCCCTTCCCCCACGCGTCAAATCAAAAGCCGCCCCGGATTTCCCGGAGCGGCCTTCAAATGTGGCGTACCACGCCGCAAGCGCGGCACATATTCGCACAGGCGTGACAGCTCTAGCGGCCCAAAGACCACCAGCCCCGTTTCTTGGGTTTGCTGTCATCGGTCGCGTCGTCCGCAGCGGTTTGCGCGGTGGTCTCGGGCTCGGCTTCCGGTTCCGGCTCTGAGACCTCCGGGGCCACCGCGGGTTCGGCAACCTGCACGTCGGTCCCGGCGGCAACCACCGAAGCGATGACCTCGGAAGCCTTGCGGCGCGTGCGCTTGGGCTTGGGTGTCTCTTCGGCTGCGGGCGCAGGTGCCGACGCGGGTTCCTCTGCGGGCTGTTCGACCGTTTCGACGGACGGCTCTTCCGGTGCTTTGGCTTCAGCCGGCGCCGCGGGTTCGGCTTGTGCCGCTGGCTCCGGAGTGGCGGGCTCGTCGACAGCTGCCGCGTCTGGCTTGGCCGGTTTCCGGCTACGGCTCCGGCGCGGTTTCTTGGGCGCTTCCTCGTCCGACTCTGCGGGCGCATCATCCTTGGCGTCTGCGGCCGCTGCGGCGTCCTTGGCGTCTGCCGCCGGGGCGGCGTCCGGCGTGGCGTCTGCCGGTTCGGCCACAGCCTCCGCGGCGTCACCATCCGGCGCTGCCTCCGCTTTCGGCTTGCGCGTCCGGGTGCGGGTGCGCCGCTTCGGCTTGGGCTTTTCCTCTGTCCCAGCGGCATCAGCCTGAGCGTCTTCGGAAACGCTGTCTGCCTGATCGGTCACCGGCTCGGCGACCTCCGCGACCGGCGCAACCCCGTCTGTCTCCGGCTCGCTTGCGTCCGCAGGTGGTGTCTCGGCAGCCTCCGTTTTCGCATCGCTGCTGGTCTCGGACCCATCCTGATCGTCACGGGCTTCCCCGTTCTCATCGCGCGACTTGCCCCGACGCCGCCGACGACGGCGCTTCTTCTTGGGTTTCTCTTCGTCATCCGCAATGGGTGCGGGCGCCTCCTCGGCGGGCTGGGCCGCCTCCACCTCGATGTCTTCGCTCGCGGCCTCTGCGGCGGCATCCTCGTCCACCTGGTCCATCAAGGACGTATCGACCGACACCACCGGAGCCGCCTCGGGAACCGGGCGCGTTGCTGTCTTGAACTTCTCCATCGAGAAATCCGGCGCGACGAGATGCGGATCGCCTTCGATCCGCACGGCCATGCCGTAGCGCGCCTCGATCTGCGCCACATGCTCACGCTTCTGGTTCATCAGGTAATTCGCAATGGAAACCGGGCACTTGACCAGCACTTCGCGGGAGCGGCGGCGTGTGCCCTCTTCCTCGATCTGGCGCAACACCTGCAACGCCATGTTGTCATCCGACCGGATCAGGCCCGTGCCATGACAGGCCGAACATGGCTGGGTCGTAGCCTCGATCATGCCAGGGCGCAAACGCTGCCGCGACATCTCCATCAGGCCGAAACCGGAGATCCGGCCCACCTGAATGCGGGCGCGGTCGGTCTTGAGCTTGTCCTTGATACGCTTTTCGACCGCGGCGTTGTTCTTGCGCTCGTCCATGTCGATGAAGTCGATCACGATCAGCCCGGCAAGGTCGCGCAGACGCAACTGGCGCGCCACTTCCTCGGCGGCTTCGAGGTTTGTCTTGAGCGCGGTTTCCTCGATCGAACCTTCCTTGGTGGCCCGGCCCGAGTTCACGTCAATGGCCACAAGCGCCTCGGTCACGCCGATGACGATATAGCCGCCGGACTTGAGCTGCACCGTCGGGTTGAACATGCCGCCAAGGTAGCTTTCCACCTGGTAGCGCGCGAAAAGCGGTAGCGGATCGGTGTAGTTCTGCACGTTCTTGGCGTGGGACGGCATGATCATCTTCATGAAGTCCTTGGCGATGCGGTATCCGCGCTCCCCTTCCACCAGAACCTCGTCGATCTCGCGATTGTAGAGGTCGCGGATCGAGCGTTTGATCAGGTCGCCTTCCTCGTAGATCTTGGCCGGTGCAATGGATTTCAGCGTCAGCTCGCGGATCTGCTCCCAGAGCCGTTGCAGGTATTCGTAATCGCGCTTGATCTCTGTCTTGGTGCGCTTGGCGCCCGCGGTGCGGATGATCAGCCCGGCGCCCTTCGGCACGTCGATCTCCGACGCGATGGCCTTGAGTTTCGAGCGGTCCGTGGCAGAGGTGATCTTGCGGCTGATGCCGCCGCCGCGCGCGGTGTTGGGCATGAGCACACAGTAGCGACCGGCCAAGGACAGGTAGGTTGTCAGCGCCGCGCCCTTGTTGCCGCGCTCTTCCTTGACCACCTGCACCAGAAGGATCTGGCGGACCTTGACCACTTCCTGGATCTTGTATTTGCGCGCGCGCTGTTTGCGCGGCGGGCGGATGTCCTCTTCGGCATCGTCATCGGCCACAGATTCGATCGACTCGTCGCGTTCGACGGCTTCGGCCTTGCCGCGCCGTCCGCGACGCGGCCTGCGCGCCGGCTCGGCATCGTCGTCATCGGCGCTCTCGTCCGAATCGGCGTCGTCCGAGTCACCGCCGGCCTCTTCAGCCGTGTCAGCGGATTGCTCTGCGGTGTGATCCGCGCTTTCGGCGTCTGCGGTGGACGCGTCGTCCTCCTGGGCGCCGTCGGCTTGCGCGGGCGCGGCTTCCGAAGCGGACGTCTCTGCCTCGGCGGCGCCGGTCTCGGTCTCGGCCACGTCGGTTGCATCAGACGCGGTCTCGGTCCGGGCGTCGTCCGCCTGATCGTCCTGCGGCTCCTCGACGGGCGTTTCCGCGACGCGCTCCATCGGCGAGCTGCCCTCGTCGGACAGGCCGGTGTCGTCCTCGGAGAGGTCGATGGTTTCCATACCGGAAATTTCGGTTTCCGGCTCGGCCGTTGCGACCGCATCCTTGGCGTTTGTGGTTTCCGCTTTCGGGGCGCGGCGACGCGACCGGCTGCGCGATGTGCGCTTGGGTTGCTCGTCTTCCTCGGCGGCGGCCTTCGCCAGCGCCTCTTCCTCGGCCATCAGGGCCTGCCGGTCCGCGATCGGGATCTGGTAGTAGTCGGGATGGATTTCCGAGAAGGCGAGGAACCCGTGACGGTTGCCGCCATAATCGACAAAGGCCGCCTGCAGCGACGGTTCGACCCTGGTTACTTTTGCGAGGTAAATATTGCCAGCGAGCTGGCGCTTGTTTTCTGATTCAAAGTCGAATTCCTCGACCTTATTTCCGTCAACCACCACAACGCGGGTCTCTTCCGCGTGGGTGGCGTCGATAAGCATTTTCTTAGCCATGTGATCCATGCGCACGGATCGACAACGCCTGTTCCCGGCGGGAAAAGCGCTGAAAATCCGTGTCTTGTCAGGGCGATAGCGTGCGCGCGGGCATGGGGAGGCTGTTTGCCCCCTGCCTCATGCCTCCAATGTAATGCGCGCTTCATCGCGTTTCTTCTCCGACGCCCACACCCCGATACGGGAGCGGCGCCTGCTCATTGGCCCGCCGCAAGATGCGGTCCGGGCGCGGTTCAAAGCCAGTATCGCGCAAGAGTTGCGGCTTGCTGGCCTGTCTCTACAAGGATCAAGTCGATCCAATGTGCTCTCGGCCCGAAGGCCCGATCTGTCCAACCGATCAAGCGCAGCCAGTGCCCGCCCGACGTGTCGGAGAAATTCTACGGGGGAGCCTGTGGTCAGGCTTCCTCACCCTCACATTAAAGCGCGTGACGCCCAAATGACAATGCCCAATCGCCCGAAGCCGGTTCGGGACAGGTTTTGATGCGCCGCGATATCTCGGAAACCGGGGGGGTGCGGAGCATTTTCGGGGCGATCCGGGCCGCCGGAGCGAGGGTTGGCAATGGGCCAAACACTGCGCCGACGCGCGATGCACAATCCATGCACAAAGCATGCACATTCCATGCGCATGGATCTGCACGGGCCATGGGCCCGGATCGGACCGGAACCGGAGAGAGCCGACCGGGATCATCGGGCCGATACGCGGGACGCGGAACGCAGGCAGGTAATTCGCGGGACACCGGCACGCGGAACGCAGGACGCAGGACATGGGCACACGGTTCGCAAGGCGTCTTTCTTTTTTCCGGACGGACGCGGTTGCGCAGCACCGGGATTTGCCGCAGCACTTGAGGCAGATCAAGATGGCGCCGCGCCCGGCTGCTATGGATGATCTCACACATTCAAGGAAGAGGATCTCAACGTGCCTTTTGGATTGATTTCATACCGGCCCGTGTCTCTGCCCGATCTCGAAGATGGCGGCTTTTGCGATCCCTTTATCGTTCCGACGCCGCTCGGCACCCTGACCGGCATGATCGGCGATGGCGACGGGCTGCTCACAATGGCGGACAATGGGCTGGCGACCTTCAATGGCGCGCCCATGACGATCCACGACACCGGCAATGCCACCTACGGTTTCCTTGCGGGAGGCGGCGGGTCCATCTTTGTCGGCAGCGCATCCCGCGATGTGGTCTTTTTCACCGCCGGGACTGAAAGCTTCATGGGATGGCGGGGCTCCGCCCTGACCGATCTGAGTTACCATGTCGCGTATGCCGAAACGCCCGGATTTACGGCCTTCGCCAATCCGTTCATCGGTGATGACGCCGTGGACGACCGTTTTGTTGGCGATTGGTTTGGCAACGACATGGAGGGCGGTGGCGGGCACGACCATATCTATGGGAGCCTTGGCGACGATACGGTCAGGGGCGGCACCGGCGATGACACGCTCTTTGGCAATGGCGGGCGCGATCTGGTCATCGGCGATGACGGCAACGACCACGTCCTTGGCGGCGCGGGCTCGGACACCGTATCGGGCAGCGCCGGCAATGACCGGCTCGACGGGTATAGCGGCAATGACTGGCTGCGCGGCGGTGCGGATGACGACACGCTGATTGGCGGTCCGGGCAATGACCGGCTCGATGGCGACAGCGGCGTCGATATTGCCCTGTTTGTCAGACAGGCATCGGCGGCGCATGTCGATCTTGCGGCTGGCACCGCCACGGGCGGCGGCGGGACTGACACTTTGATCGATATCGAGAATGTCTTTGGCAGCGCATGGAACGACACGATCCACGGCGACGATGCCCCCAACCGGCTCAATGGCAGCGGTGGCGATGACAGCATTCTCGGTGGCGGCGGACCGGATACTCTGCTCGGGTCGGACGGGGATGACCGGCTTTATGGCGAGGCGGGCGGTAATGACATTCTGGTGGGCGGTGTGGGCGACGATTTCCTTGCGGGGGGCCCGGGTCACGACCGAATGATCGGAGGGCCGGGCGCAGACCAGTTCGTATTTCTGGGCAACGAAGATCTCGTCGCTGGCGCACACAACGTAGACAAAATTGCGGATTTCAATGTAGCGGAGGGCGATCTGATCAATCTGTTTTTTGTCGACGGCAATGTGCATGTCGGCGGCAACCAATCGCTGCGCTTCACCGGAGAGACGTTCGGCGGCGCGAATGGCGATGTTCGTGTGACTGAGGAAATCGAACGCAGCGGCGCTGCTCTCACGCGTGTGTCGATTGATTACAACGGTGACAAGATTTCGGATGCGGACATTCTGCTTGTTGCGCCATCCGGCGTGATCGACGCGGACGCTTTTGTTTTTTAGCGGGTGAAGCCGCGCGCCAAGCGCATATCGCGCGCTTTTGTACGAACGATTGGCGCCAGCGGCGGACACGCCTACGGTCCGGATTGGCAATGCTGGCCAAAGGGTCCTGCGGATGGTGCGCCCATTCAGACCGGGCGCCTGCCGCCCGGTTCGGGGTTTTTTATCGGGGCGTATTCAGCCCAAAGCATTCAGCCGTTTGATCAGCGAGGACGTGTCCCAGCGCGCGCCGCCCATCTTCTGTACGTCCTTGTAGAACTGATCGACCAGCGCGGTCACGGGCAGGCTCGCGCCGACCTCGTCAGCGGTGTCGAGGCAGATGCCAAGATCCTTGCGCATCCAGTCCACGGCGAATCCATGCTCGAAGGCGTCGTCGAGCATGGTCTCGTAACGGTTGACCATCTGCCACGACCCGGCGGCCCCGCCCCCGATCACATCGACCACGGCGCGCCCGTCCAGCCCGGCCTTCTGTGCGAAATGCAACCCTTCGGACAGCCCCTGCACCAGCCCGGCAATGCAGATCTGGTTGACCATCTTGCACATCTGTCCGGCACCGCTGTCGCCGATGCGGCGGCAGAGCTTGGCATAGGCGTCGATCATCGGCTCCGCGCGGTCATAGGCCGCCTGCGCGCCGCCACACATCACCACAAGCTGGCCGTTTTCGGCCCCCGCTTGCCCGCCCGACACCGGCGCGTCGACAAAGGCAATACCCCGGTCCGCACCAGTTGCGGCCAATTCATGCGTCACCTTCGACGAAACCGTGGTGTGGTCGACAAAGACGCTGCCTGCGCCCATGCCCGCAAAGGCGCCATCATCGCCCAGGCAGACGGAGCGCAGATCGTCGTCGTTGCCGACGCAGGCCATCACGAATTCCGCCCCCTCAGCCGCCGCGCGCGGGGTGTCCGCGTGAGTGCCGCCATGCTCGTCGGCCCATTTCGCCGCTTTCGCGGCCGTGCGGTTATAGACGGTGACCGCGTGGCCCGCCTTCGCCAGATATCCGGCCATCGGGTATCCCATCACACCCAGACCCAAAAACGCAACTTTTGCCATGACGCCTCACTTCCCTCCTGTGGTCCGGCACGGTGGCCGGCTTGAACCCATCCCCGGCGGTGGAGCCTTGTGTGCCCGCATCCGGCCAGAGCCTGCCTGCGATGCCAAGACGCGCTTGGCTTCCTTGTGGATGCAGGCTACTTCCCCCGGGATCTAGCGCATGCGAAAGGCGAGGAAAATGGCGCTTCTCTTTCGATGGCTTCTGCGGCTCGTCTCGGCCGCGCTTGTGTTTGGGGTGATCGGCGTCCTGCTGATCTATTACCTGGCCTCGCGATCCTTGCCGGAATACGACAAGACGCTCGCCGTGTCGGGCACCACGGCGGAAATCGAGATCGTGCGCGACAATCACGCGGTGCCCCACATCATGGCGCTGTCGGATCGCGATGCGTTTTTCGGGCTTGGATACGTCCATGCGCAGGACAGGCTCTGGCAGATGCTCTTGCTGCGCCGCACGGTGCAGGGCCGGCTGAGCGAGGTGTTCGGCGCGCGGACGGTCGAGACCGACACGCTCTTGCGCCGGCTGGACCTCTACCCGCTGTCGGTGCGGTCGGTCGAGGCGCAGGACGCCGCAACGCTCGATGCGCTCGAAAGCTATGCCGCCGGGGTCAATGCGCGAATCGAGGAAATCAATGCCCAGAGCCTCGGGCGGGGTGCGCCGGAATTCTTCCTGTTCAACGCGCCGATCTCGCCGTGGCAACCGGCTGACAGCATCGCACTGGTCAAGCTCATGGCGCTCCAGCTTTCCGGTCACCTGACCGAAGAGGTGTTGCGGGCGCGGGTGTCGCTGGCGCTGGACGACCCGACGCGGCTCTCCGATCTGTTGCCGGATCTTCCGGGCCCCGGCGTGGCCGCCCTGCCGGAATACGCACAGCTCGCGCCGGGGCTGCCGCGCTACACCGAAACCCGGACCCGGCAAGCCTTTCTCAACCCGGTGCCGCCGCGCGGGCTTGCCGGGGCATCCAACGCCTGGGCCGCCTCGCCGGATCGGTCCGCGGGCGGCGGGACGCTGCTGGCCAATGATCCGCATCTGGGTTTTGCCGCGCCGACACCGTGGTATCTTGCCCGGCTGGAACTTCAGAGCGGCGGTGTGGTCGGCGCGGGAATTCCCGGCATTCCCGCGATCATGGTCGGCCGCAGCGAGGCGCTGGCGTGGGGGCTGACCTCCAGCTATCTCGACGATCAGGACCTGTTTCTCGAACAGCTCGATCCGGACAACCCCGAACGCTATCGCACCGCCGATGGCACGCGGCCCTTCGAGACGCGCAAGTCGATCATCCAGATCAAGGATGCCCAGCCGATCACCATCACGCTGCGATGGACCCAGAACGGCCCGGTCCTGCCCCGGTCGGTCTATAACCTCGGTGCGATCACGCCGCCCGGCCATGTGATGGCGCTGTCCTGGACCGCGCTTTCGGATGCCGACACCTCGATCACCGGTGCCATCGCCCTGATGACCGCGAAATCGATCGAAGAGGGGTTCGATGCCGCGCGGGCCTATATCGCCCCGTCACAGAACCTTGTGATGATCGACGAAGCCGGCATCGCGATGAAGACCGTGGGCGCCATGCCCCGGCGCGACCCGGGACACGAGACGCGTGGCCGCCTGCCCGCGCCGGGATGGGTCGAGGCGAACCGATGGCAGGGCATGCTGCCATTCTCGGCCAATCCCGAATTCGTGTCGCCGCCCGGCGGGATCGTGGGCAACACCAACAACAAGGTGGTGGACCGCCCCTTCCCGATGCATGTGAGCTTTGATTGGGGTGACAGCCAGCGCGTGCAGCGCTGGACGGCGATGATGCAGGGGCGCGAGGTCCATACCCGTGACAGCTTCATCGAAGCCCAGCTCGACACGGTCAGCCAGGCGGCGCGCACGCTGTTGCCGCTTGTGGGGCGCGATCTCTGGTTTACCGAAGAGGCCGCGCCCGAAGGCACGCCCGCCCGCGCCCGCCAGCGGGCATTGGCCTTGCTGGCGGAATGGAACGGCGAGATGAACGAGCACATGCCCGAGCCGCTGATCTATGCGGCGTGGATGCGCGCGGTGCAGGAGCGGCTGATCCGCGACGATCTCGGGCCGCTTGCAGACGCGTTTGTGCACGTCGAGCCGCTTTTCATCGAGCGGGTGTTTCGTGGCGTGGGCGGCGCGGAGGCGTGGTGTGACATCGCGCGCTCGACCCTGACCGAGAGCTGTTCGGACATTGCGCGCATGGCGCTCGACGATGCGCTTTTGTGGATCGACGAAAACTATGGCACGGCGCTGGAATCGCTGCGCTGGGGCGATGCGCACCAGGCGACCCACGATCACCCGATCCTCGGCGAGGTGCCGGTCTTGCGGTATTTCGTCAATATCCGCCAGAGCACGTCGGGCGGCGATCACACCTTGCAGCGCGGGCGCAGCTCGGGGCGGGATCCGACGCCGTTCCACAATGTGCATGGTGCGGGCTATCGCGGGGTCTATGATTTCAATGACCCGGACAGTTCCGTGTTCATCACCGCAACCGGGCAGTCGGGGCATTTCCTGTCGCGGCATTACGACGATCTGGGTCAGCTGTGGCGGCGCGGCGAATATGTGCCCATGTCGCTCGATATCGGCCTGGCGCGCGCGGCATCCGTCGGCATTACCCGGCTGACAAAACCCTGACATCGCGGCCCCCCCCCCGATCTCAGCGCTGCCGGCGGGGCGTTTTCATGATGGATTTGGGGCTCTGCCCCGTCGCAGCAAAGCTGCGACTCCCCGGGATATTTCAGGCCCAAAGAAGCGCTAGGGGAAGAGAGATCCGGCCGGACAGGGCCCGGGGATTACAGCGTTGCGAAGCGCGCCTTGTCCGCCGCGCCCCAGAACACGTCCAGCGCGTAGCCGCTTTCGGTCTGACGTTCTTCTTCGACAAGGCCTTTTTCGAACAGCCAGGCCCGCGCGCGGCCCTGGTCGAAGCGCAGGGTCACGGTTTCGCGGGTCTTGGCGGCGCCCAGCGTGGCCGTCAGCGCCTGCAGGAAGGCATCCAGCCCCGCGCCGGTCAGGGCGGAGACCGCAAAGATCGCCTCATCGCGTGCGGCGCGGGCCTCCGCGGCTTGCAGATCCTCCGGCGCGAGTTGGTCGATCTTGTTCCAGAGCTCGATCTGCGGGGTTTCGTCAAGCACCCCCAGAGAGGCGAGAATGTTGCGCACATCCTCGGCCTGACCTTCGGTGTCGGCGTGGCTGATATCGCGCACATGCACAATGACATCCGCCGCCAGAACCTCTTCGAGCGTGGCCCGGAAGGCGGCGACCAGTTCCGTGGGCAGATCCGAAATGAAGCCCACCGTATCGGACAGGATCACGTCGGCGCCGGTGGGCAGCGCCACCTGCCGCATGGTCGGATCGAGGGTTGCGAAGAGCATGTCCTTGGCCATCACCTCGGCCCCGGTCAGCCGATTGAACAGCGTCGATTTGCCGGCGTTGGTGTACCCCACCAGCGCGACGATCGGAAACGGCACCTTGGCCCGGGCCTTGCGGTGCAGGTCGCGGGTCTTGACCACCTTGTCGAGTTGACGGCGCAGCCGCACGAGCTGTTCGTCGATGGCACGCCGGTCGGCCTCGATCTGGGTTTCGCCCGGCCCCCCGACGAAGCCAAGCCCGCCGCGCTGCCGTTCGAGATGGGTCCAGGCGCGCACGAGGCGGGTGCGTTGGTAGCTCAGCGCAGCCATCTCCACCTGCAGCACGCCTTCCCGGGTGGCGGCGCGGTCGGAAAAGATTTCCAGGATCAGCCCGGCACGGTCCAGCAGCTTGACCTTCCATGCCTTCTCAAGATTGCGTTGCTGGACCGGGGTGACGGGGCCGTCCACAAGCACCAGTTCCACATCAGCCGCTTTCAGCCGGCTTTCAAGCTCTTCGATCTTGCCGGAGCCGAACAACATGCCCGGATGCGGGCGCGGCAGGGGCACGACCTCAGCGCCGACCACGTCAAGGTCGGGCAGCGCCTTGGCCAGCGACACGGCCTCTTCAAGCGCCGGCGCTGCGTCGCGTCGGGCGCGGTCGGACTTGATATCGGGATGCAGAACCCAGGCGCGGGTTAAAGGCGTGTCGTGCTCGTTCAAGAGCCTTCTTCACCGTCGTAGAGGTTGATCGGTTGCGACGGCATGATCGTCGAAATCGCATGCTTGTACACAAGCTGGGACTGGCCATCGCGACGCAGCAGGACACAGAAATTGTCGAACCAGGTGATCACCCCCTGCAGCTTCACACCATTGATCAGAAAGACCGTGACCGGCACCTTCGTCTTGCGCACATGGTTGAGAAATGCGTCCTGCAGGTTCTGTCTGTCCGAAGCCATTGGCCGTTGCCTTTTGTTTTATGTGTCTTGTCTAAAGCGTCAATTCACTGACCGAACTGCTGTGCGCAGCTCCGCGTCCGAAAGAGTATGGGGCGCAAGACATGGAATTTCCAGATGAAATTTCAGGCTTTTTGCCCAATGTCAATCTAGGCAGACAGCAATTGACTGACAGATTGTCACCCCCGGTCAATCAGTCGCGCCAGACCTCGGGGCTCAACATCACGATGATTGCCAGCAATTCGAGCCGCCCCAGGATCATCCCGCCACACAGGGCCAGCTTGGCGCCGGGTGCCAGCGCGATCAGGTCTATGGTGGTGGCGGATGCCATTTCGACCAAGGGTCCGGTATTTGTCAACGCGGCGATCGTGAGTACCAGCGCGGGCTCGAAGGGGACGTTGAACGCGCCAAGCCCGACCGCAAACGCCGCCAGCGAAAGCGCAAAGAGCATGAAGAACACCCAGGCGATAAACGCGCCTTCGCGCCGCGTGCGACGGGAGACGATGCGCGACCGCCCGACCGAGCTGGGATGGATCAACCGCTCGACTTCGCGGTTTGCGTTCAGGCCCAGAGCGTAGACGCGCATCAGCTTGACGCCACCGGCGGTTGTCGCCACCCCTCCCCCGAGCAGAGCCAGCCCCATGAGGATCAGCCCCGGTGTCGAGAGGCCGGACCAATTCTGCGCGGTCTGCCAGTCGGCAGAGACAAACCCGGTGGTCGACAGGTAGCTCAGCGCCGTGAAGAGCGCGCCCCAGAACGCCCGCAGTCCCTGAGCGAGGTTCTCTTCCTGGCCCACGTCGAAGGACGCCCACCAATGACGCATAAACAGCGCGACCGGCACCACGAGCACGATCAGCACGCCAAGGCGAAATTCGGGGTCGTGCAGCAGCCGTGTTTCGCGGATCACGCTGGTATCGGAGGAGAAGGTCACCCGCGACAGCGCAAAGAACAAGAAGCAGAACAGGATCATCTCGCCTGCGAGACCGCTTGCGCTGCCGAGCACGGCGCCATCCGGCGCGATGCCCGAGGTTGCCATGACCGACATGGCGAGACTGACCGCTGTCAGCGGGGGATCCCCGGCGACCAGAAGCATGATACAAAGCGCGCCCGTGAGCCCCGTATAGACCGGCGCAAGCGCGATCACCGAGCGCCACACCCGCAGGCCGGGGTCGCTCTTTTCGTTCATCCCGGCCCCCCCGACCACGGGCTGGCCCGGCTCGCCGCGCGCGGTGATCTCGAAGCCGCCAAGCGCCAGCGGCGCCATGATGGCCGCCGCCGCAACCCACATCACCAAGCCGCCCATCCATCCCACCTGTGCACGCCAGAGATGCTCCGGACCCGACAGGCGCGCATTGTCGAACAGGGTGACGCCGGTGGTGGTAAAGGACGAGACCATCTCGAAATACGCGGACAGGAACGTGGTGGTGCGCACCGCTTCCCAGAACGGAACGGCCATCAGCACGGGCAGGAACACGAAGGCCGCCAACAGCGCCAGAAGCTGGCGCAGCGGGCTCTGGTTATGCTCGCGATTGGCCAGCGCCACCGCCGCCAGCGTCGTCAGCGTGCCGCCGACGATGCCGGAATAGAAAAACGCGCGCGCGTCCGAGTGATCCTCGATGACCAGCGCGAAGATCGCCGGGATGGCCATCGAGGCCGACACGGCGCCCATCATCAGCAAGAAGATCGGCAGGCGCGAGATCATCGACATCAGGCGCGCCCTCAGAAGAAATCAATAGAGACTTGCAGCAGGCGCTCTACTTCGGGGACATCCTCGGCCAGCGAGAAGATCACCACCTGGTCACCCTCTTCGATGCGCATCCCGCCGGTCGGTTTCATCACCTTTTCACCACGTCGGACGGCCCCCACGAGCACCCCTTCGGGAAAGTCGATTTCGCGGATCGTCTGCCCCGCGAGCGGCGAGGTCGAGAGCACTTCGGCCTCGATCACTTCGGCCTCTGCGTCTCCGATGGAATAGACCGCGCGCACCCGCCCATGACGGATGTGGCGCAGGATCGACGAGACCGTGGTGGCCCGCGGATTGATATAGGCGTCGATCCCGAGTGGCTCCATCAGCGGAACCAGCGTCGGGTCGTTTACGAGGGCAATGGCCATCGGGCAGCCGGCGGCCTTGGCGCGCACCGCCGCGAGCAAGTTGGTCTTGTCGTCATCGGTCACGCAAAGTGCGGCATCGGCCCGGGAAATCCCGGCTTCCTGCAACAGGTTCGTGTCCAGCCCGTCGCCATGCAGCACAATCGTGCGCTCCAGCGCCTCGGCGGCCAACTCCGCACAGCGCCGGCTCTTTTCGATGACCTTGGCGCGGATGCGCGTCGGACCTTTTTCCAGCGCATGGGCCACCGCAAGCCCGACATTTCCGCCGCCCACAAGCACCACGCGCTCCTGCTTGCGCACGGTCTTGCCAAAAATCTCCATCGTGCGGCGGATGTCATCGGCATGGACCACCACGTAACAGGCATCGCCGACAAACAGCTGGTCGCGCGCTTCGGGGGCGAAGAGCTTGCCGTCGCGCCGCACACCGACCACGACGCTGCGCAGGGTGGAAAAGAGGTCTGTCAGCTGCCGCAGCGGCGTGTTCACCACAGGGCAGTCTTCGTCGATGGTCAGGCCCAGAAGCTGGGCGGCCCCTTCAAAGAACCGCTCGGTATCAAAGGCGGCGGGCGCCGAAAGCCTCTGCAGCGCGGCCTCGGCGACTTCTTTCTCGGGGCTGATCACCACGTCGATCGGCATGTGGTCGCGGCGGTAGAGATCGGAATAGATCGCCGTCAGGTAGCTTTGCGCGCGCAGGCGCGCGATCTTGCGCGGCACGTCAAACACGGAGTGTGCAACCTGGCAGGTGACCATGTTCACCTCGTCCGAATGCGTGGCGGCGATCACCATGTCGGCATCCCGCGCCCCGGCCTTGTCGAGCACATCCGGGTAAGAGGCAAACCCCGCGATCCCCTGAACGTCCAGCGTATCGGTGGCACGCCGCACCAGATCGGGGTTGTTGTCGACCACCGTCACGTCGTTGCGCTCGCCCGACAGGTGGCGCGCAATCTGCCAGCCGACCTGCCCTGCTCCGCAAATGATGACCTTCATGAATTGCCCTCATCCCGCGATCACGGTCCGCCCGGCATGACACGCGCGGCGGGCATGGTCAACGGTGCCGTGCATGCGGCATGGCCCGCGCCGTCACGCCTCGGGGGCGCTGCCGATCTGGCGGGCAAGATACCATTGCGTGCCATCCGGCGCCCGTATTCCGCCGCGCCGGTCGCCGTCACCCTTCTCCATCATCGGTTGCAGCACCGTCGCACCGGCGGCCAGCGCACCGTCGAACGCGCTGTCGGGATCGGCGAGGTAGAGATGCAGCATGGCAGCAGGCCCCTCGGCCTCCCCCATCATGATGACCGTATCGCCGATCCGGCATTCCGCATGCAGGATGCCGCCCTGCTCGGATGGAAACACGCGCAGCCGGGTCGCGCCAAAGACCGTCTCGCAGAATTGCAGGACGGCTTCTGCATCCTTGACGAGCAGGTAGGGCGAAAGATCGGTGTATCCTTGGGGTTTGTAGGCCATGCAGACGCCTCCTTGTTCGGTGTCCCCGCCAGCTTCGACGCGGTCAGACAAGACGCAGGAGCTGGCCCTTGCGCTTGACGATGTTCTTGTAGTCCCACTGGATCCGGCGCGCCTCGTCCAGCCACGCCTCGAGCCTGTCCGCCTTGATCGCGGCAGCGGAGCCATACCGGATTTCCGCCGCCTTGAAGCGCCCCGAGGGGACAAGACCGGCCGTCTCGAAAGACTGGCCGCTCCAGAACAACAGCCGCGGGCCGGATTTCAGCCGCCCATAACCGACGATCGGATTGCCGGACAGGAACCACACGGGATGCGCGTGCCAGATCTTGCTCTGCGCATCCGGCAACGCGCCGTCGATGATCGCCCTGAGCCGGTCACAGATCACCCGGTCTTCAGGCGGCAGAGCCGCGTGAAAGGCATCAATGGTCGTCGGTTTCATAGACGCCAGCATAGCATGCTTTGCCGCGCGATGCTCCGGTCCCGGATCGCGTGGCCTGCCGTTTCGTCGCAAACGCATGCGCCCCCGCCCTCGACCGGCCGAAGACCGGCTTCAGACCGGCAGCACCGCGAGGGCGATCCGGCGCCCTTCGCTCAGCAGCACGTTGTAGGTGCGGCACGCCGCCGGGCTTCCCATCACCTCGACCCCGAGGCCCGCATCCTCAAGACGGCTGCGCAGCCCGGCAGGCAGATGCGCGATCTCCGCGCCCATGCCGACAAAAAGCACGTCGATCTGCCCGGCGAGCGCGAGAAGCGCGTCAAGATCCTCCAGCCCGCCCCAAGCGCGCGGACCCGCCCCCGACATGATCATGGGACCGTCGATCTGGGTCCCTCCCGCCTTGAAAAAGCCCGGCCCGTAGCTTTCCACGGGAACCGCGTCGGTGAATTCGATTTCATTGATGCGCATCGGTCCAGTCTCTTGCGATGAAGCGGCCTCACCCCCAGATCGGCAAACCCGACAGCGCCGATACGGCGATGATCAGGTAGGCCGCGCTGCGGTAGAGCCGCTCCCGTTCCGGTCTGAAAATAGCAGCCCCGAGCAGATTTCCAAGCATCAGCGGCATCGCCATGATGAGCCCGAGCCCCACCGCCTGCGCCACAAGCCCCCCGCTCAGCGCCAGCAGCCCGATCAGCATCAGGTCGAACCCGTAGAGATAGAGCATGGTATTGCCCCGGATTGTAGCGGGGCCAAGCGGGCTGGCCATGTAGAAGAAGATGATCGGCGGCCCGGGCATGCCCGCAGCCCCGCCGAGAAAGCCGCCGACCGCGCCGATGCCATAGACCATCGAGGCGCGCAGGGTCCCGCGATAGCGCAGCCCGGCCACCAGACAGACCAGCAGCAGCAGCGCGACACCGCCGACCACGCTGCGAAACACCTCTTCCGACACGACATTGAGCACCAGCAACCCAAGCGGCAGCATGACGAAGGTCGCCAGCAACAAGCGGCGCAGATCCGGCAGATCGGCGTCGCGCCACGCGCGCGGCAGGTTGGGCAAGGGGCCGAAGGCATCCATGATGACAAGCACCACAACCGCCCAAACCGGCGGGACAAACTGCCCTGCGACCGGCAGGAACACCATTGCCGTGCCAAAGCCCGAAAATCCGCGCACAAGGCCCGCCATGAAGGCCGCCGCCGCTACCCAGCCGATCCCGTCTGTCTGTGATGCCAGAACCAGCCAGTCAGGCATCTCAGGTCATCGCCGGACAGGCGGCATCAGGCATCGATATTGCCGAACTGGTTCCCGGTCGTGTCGGTCGGCTTGGACCAGTCGCGCTTCACGCCAAGCCACAACAGGATCGCGGAGGCCACGAAGATCGAGCTGTAGGTGCCGACGATCACGCCCCAGATCATCGCGAAGACAAAGCCCCGGATCACGTCGCCGCCCAACACGAACAGCGCGATCAGCGCAAGAAGCGTCGTGGCCGATGTCATGAATGTCCGGCTGAGCGTTTCGTTGATCGAGATGTTGAGCACCTCGTTGAGATCCTTGGACTTGTACTTGATCAGGTTCTCGCGCACCCGGTCGAACACCACCACCGTATCGTTGAGCGAATAGCCCACGATGGTCAGAAGGGCGGCGATGATGGCAAGGTCGAACTTGATCTGAAGTTCGGAGAAAATACCGATGGTCAGGATCACGTCATGCACAAGCGCAACAACCGCACCGACGGCGAATTGCCATTCGAAGCGCAGCCAGATGTAGATCAGAACCGCCGCAATCGCGAGAACGACAGCGATGGCCGCGGTCTGGATCAACTCGCCGGAGACTTTCGGACCAACCGACTCCACCGAGGCAAAGGGCAGTTTCAGACCGGGATCCACCGCTTGCAGCGCAACCCCGACCTCTTCGATCAAGGTGGCCGTGACCGCCTCTTCGCCTTCCTGCGCCTGGATGCGGATCATCGCAACGTTCTGGTCCGGGCCGAAGGTCGGATCGAATACCTCGGAGATCGACACATCGCCCAGCGCCAGCGTTTCGAGGGCGGCACGATAGGTGCCCACATCAACCGGCTCCGTGCTTTCGGTGCGGATCGTGGTGCCGCCGCGGAAGTCGATCCCGTAGTTCAGCCCTTGCAAGAGGAAGCTGGCAAAGCTCACGACGATCAGCAGCGCAGACAGGCCCAACCACAGCCGCCAGCGCGAGAAGAAGTCGAAATTCGTGTTTTGACGAACCAGTCTCAGACGCATGTCAGACCTCGATCTGCTTGGGGCGGCGGCGTTCGAACCAGATCACGATGAGCAGGCGCGTGACGAAGATCGCCGTGAACACCGATGTGAGAATGCCGAAGCCCAGCGTGATGGCGAAGCCGCGCACCGGACCGGAGCCCATAACATACAGGATCACAGCCGTGATGAAGGTGGTGATATTGGCGTCGATGATCGCCGAGAGGGCTTTTTCATACCCAAGCTCGATGGCCCGCGCCGGGCCCTTGGCGGTCTTGAGTTCTTCGCGGATCCGTTCGAACACGAGCACGTTGGCGTCCACCGCCATACCGACCGTGAGCACGATCCCGGCGATGCCGGGAAGCGTCAGCGTCGCTCCGACAAGGCTCAGCAAGCCAAAGATCATCGCGATGTTGAGGATCAGCGCCACATTGGCAAATAGGCCAAACAGACCATAGCTCAGCGCCATGAAGATCAGCACCCCGACAAAGGCGATGATGGTCGCGATCTTGCCGGCATCAATGCTGTCCTGACCCAGTTCCGGGCCAATGGTGCGCTCTTCGAGAAAGCTCAGCTCCGCAGGCAGTGCGCCGGCGCGCAGCAGCACGGCGAGGTTGGTCGATTCCTCGACGGTGAAGTTGCCGGTGATGATGCCGGAGCCGCCGGGAATATGGCTCTGGATCGTCGGCGCGGAGATCACCTCCTCGTCGAGCACGATGGCAAAGGGGTTGCCGATATTCTGCGCCGTGTAGTCGCCAAACGCGCGCGCACCGGACGGGTTGAAGCGGAAGTTGACCGCCGGGCGGCCGTTCTGGTCGAAGCTGGGTTGTGCATCCACCAGCTCTTCGCCGGTGACCACGGGGGCCTGTTCGAGGATGTAGAAGATGCCCTCTTCATCCATCGACGGCAGAAGCTCATTGCCGATGCCGGGCGCGTCATTCTCGTCGCTGGTGCGGCCGATCACCGGCTGGAAGGTCAGCTGCGCGGTGGTGCCGATGATCTCCTTGAGCTCGGCCGCGGAGCCGATGCCGGGCACCTGGATCAGGATGCGATCAGCGCCCTGCCGCTGGATCGTGGGCTCCCGCGTGCCAACCTCGTCGATTCTTCTGCGAATGATTTCAAGGCTTTGCTGCATCGTGCGTTCGTCGGTGGCGCGCTTTTCCTCTTCCGACAGTTGCACGATGATGTCATTGCCGTCGCCGCTCACATCGAGATCTTGCGCGCCGACACCGGTCAGCGTCACGACCGGCTGGGCCAGCCCGCGCACCAGCTCCAGCGCGCGCGCCATGCCCGCCTCTTCGGAGATGCGCACACGCAGCGTGCCGGGTTCGGAGGGTTGCAGGCGGATCGTGCCGACCGTGGCGCGCTCGGGGCGCAGAACGTCGCGCACGTCGGGCCAGAGCGAGTCCATGCGCGCGGCATAGACATCGTCGAGCTGGACCTCGGCAAGCAGATGCGCACCACCGCGCAGATCGAGGCCGAGATTGACCAGACCGGATGGCAGGAAATCCGGCCAAACGCTTGCCGCGTCACGATTTTCTGTCGTGTCGGCGCCAAGTTCAATGGCCTGCATCGCATCGTTATACGTCTCGACGCGGGTGTAAAAGGCATTCGGCATCGCAAGCGTCAGACCCACCAGAAGGGTGAGCCAGATCGTGATGCGTTTCCAGGCGTCGATCTGCAACATGGGAGAACGGCTCAGCTTTCGGCGGGTTCGGTCTTGGAGAGCACCTGCGTGATGGTGTGCTTGATCACGGTCACCCGCACACCCTCTGCAATTTCGACTTCCAACTCATTGGCTTCTTTGACTTTTGTCACTTTGCCAATCATCCCGCCCTGGGTCACGACCTTGTCACCGCGGCGCAGCGCCTCGACCATTTTCGTGTGTTCTTTCATCTTCTTCTGCTGCGGTCGGATCAACAGGAAATACATGATCGCGAAGATCAGAATCAGCGGTACGAACTGGGCAAAGGCGTTACCGTCCATCGGGCGCTCCTCGGATGAAAAAACTGGGGGTCGCGGGGCCAGGCCCGGCGGTTTGGATTTGGCGGAACCTATGCGCGGGGGCGACGATGTGCAAGGACCGAAGCTGCGAATTTGGCCATGCACAACCCATGCACATTTGATGCACAAACCATGCGCATGATTATGCGCAGGCCTACCCGGCCCGACGCTGTGCACGCGGCGCGCGCATGGCCGGGTCGGCACCACCCGAAACCGATGCGAGGCCACGGCTTCGGGGTCGGCAGCGGCTTCAGGGCCCAAGTGGCCACGGAGGCCGGGAGGCGCGGAGCCGATGATGGCAGCGCCGGTTCCGCCGCGCGGCGGCAGGTGACGGCATCCTGCCCGGGGCATGACAGGATCCCTCGCCGCAAAGCGGACCCGGCTTGTTTGCGCCCGAGTCCGGCCTATGCTTCGCAAGACCCAAATCGGAACGGCCATCATGCGCCTTGTCTTGTCATCGCTGCTCTGCGCCATGCTGGCGCTTGTGCCCCACTCTGCCGCCCTTGCGGACCCCAAGGACTCCGTCGGTCGGGTCAATATCGCGGGCTACCGGTCGCTTGAGATGTGCTCGGGCACGCTCATCCGGCCCGATACGGTTCTGACCGCCGCGCATTGCATCACGCGGCCCGAGGACGGGTATGCCCGGCGCATCGCCGACATGGTCTTTGTCGCCGGATGGGACGGCGAGAGCCATGGCGGGGCCTCGCGTGTCCGGGCCGTGGAAGTGCATCCGGAAGCCTATGCGGGCGGGCGGCTCGACATTCGCCACGATCTTGCGCTGATCACTCTTTCCGAACCGCTCGAAACCCCGACCATGCCGGTGGGACGCGCGGCGCCGGGCGGACCGTTTACCCTCATGGGCTATCCCCGATCCACGCCGCAAAGGGTCTATGTCGAGAATGGATGCGACGGGGTGCGCAGCGGCGGGCTGTGGCGCATCGGCTGTTCCGTGGAGAAAGGCCAGTCCGGCGGGCCGGTCTTTTACGGCGAAGGCGACACGCAACGGGTGGTGGCGGTGATCATCGGCATCAGCGATGGCGCGGCGCTGGCGGTGCCGGTCGACAACTGGCTGCGGCGCCGGCTGGCAGCGCGCTGAGGCGGATTGTTCACGCGGTTGGCGGTCAGGCACGAGTCCCTTGCGCTGCGCCATGGGTCCGCCGCACGGTTTTGTGCTGTGGGTCGGTGGACGGAGTCCGCGTCCAAGGTGTTGGCATGGTCCCGCGACACCGGGAGCGCGCTTGAGCCAGCGTCGGGGGCACGCCGCAGGGACCTGCCCTTGCGCCATGCTGCCTGCGCCAAGATCTGCGCCATGCCGCATCAGCCAGGCTTTGCGCTTTGCCCCGTCGCTCCCGCTCGTCGCCACGCGTCGAGGATCGGACGCAGCGCGCCCGGTCATCGCGCCGCGGTCGGCACGCCGCGCCGCAATCGGGCGGCCGCGCGCGCGCCCGCCACGCGCTCCTGCCGCGCGGGCGGGACAACCCGGCTGGAACCGCCCGCCCTCTGCCTGCGTTTTTCACCCATCATGCGGGTTGGAGGCGGACGGGACCGGCACATGTGCGCGTTTTGACCTCGCCCCGATCAGGGCCTACCGTTTGCTGTGGCGATGAGGCATAAGGCGCGCGAGTCGCAAGAAGGATCAAGGACATGCATGACATCCGCACCATCCGTGAGGCCCCCGAGGCGTTCGACGCCGTTCTGGCGCGCCGTGGCGTGGCGCCGATGTCTTCCACGATCCTTGAGCTTGACAGCGCGCGGCGCGCAGCGATCCATGCCGCCGAGACCGCCCAGGCCGACCAGAACGCCGCCTCCAAACAGGTCGGCAAGGCCAAGGCCAGCGGCGATGAGGCGGAGTTTGCCCGGCTGCGCGCGCTGGTCGGCGAGAAGAAGGCCGAGGTCGCCGAGATGCAGGAGCGTGCAAAGGCGCTCGATGCGGAGCTGACCGACATGCTGATGGGCCTGCCCAATGTGCTGCATGCCGACGTGCCGGACGGGGAAGACGAAGACGACAATGTCGAGATCCGCCGCTGGGGCACGCCGCGGGAGATGAATTTCACACCGGTGGAGCATTTCGAGATCCCGGGTGCGAAGCCGGGGTTCGATTTCGAGACCGCGGCCAAGCTGTCGGGCTCGCGCTTCGTGGTGTTGACCGGAGCGATGGCGCGGCTGCACCGGGCGCTGGCGCAGTTCATGATCGACCTGCATGTGGAAGAGCACGGCCTGTCGGAGACATGGACGCCGGTTCTGGTGCGCGAGGACATGATGCGCGGCACCGGGCAACTGCCGAAATTCGGCGAGGACAGCTACCAGACCACCAATGGCTGGTGGCTTGTGCCCACCGCCGAGGTGACGCTGACCAACATCGTGCATGGGCTGACGGTGGAGGAGGCCTCGCTGCCGCGCCGCTTTGTCGCCCACACGCAGTGTTTCCGCTCCGAGGCGGGCTCGGCGGGCAAGGACACCGCCGGCATGTTGCGCCAGCACCAGTTCGAGAAGGTCGAGATGGTCTCGGTCACCCATCCCGACCAGTCGATGGCAGAGCATGAGCGCATGACCGGCTGCGCCGAGGCGGTGCTTCAGGCGCTTGGTCTGCCTTACCGCACGGTGGTGCTCTGCACCGGCGATATCGGGTTCGGCGCGATCAAGACGCATGACATCGAGGTCTGGCTGCCCGGACAGAACACCTACCGCGAGATCTCGTCGGTCTCGGTCTGCGGCGATTTCCAGGCCCGCCGGATGAATGCGCGGTTCAAGCCGGATGCGGGCGGCAAGCCGGAATTTGTCCATACGCTGAACGGCTCGGGGCTTGCGGTCGGGCGCTGCCTGATCGCCGTGCTGGAGAACGGGCAGCAGGCGGACGGATCGGTGGACCTTCCCGACGTGCTGCACCCCTATCTGCGTGGCAAGAGCCGGATCACGGCAGAGGGGGGGCTTGAATGACCCGGCTCTGGGCAATTGTGCTTTTCCTCGTGGCAGTCGGGTTTGCGGCGTCGCCGTTTGTCTCGCAGGGGTTCAACGGGTTTGAACCGGCGCAGTTTCCGGTGCCGCAGGAGAACCCGCCAGTGCAGCCTGCGGGCTATGCTTTCTCGATCTGGGGCCTGATCTATCTGTGGCTGATCGCCGGCACCGGCTTCGGGATGATCCGGCGCGCCGACGATCCGGATTGGGCGCCGATGCGCGGCCCGCTTGTGGTTTCCCTCGCGGTGGGCATGTTCTGGCTGCCCGCGGCACAGTGGTCACCGGCGCTTGCGACGGTGATGATCTGGGTGATGCTGGGCGGGGCGCTGCTGTCGCTGTTTCGCGTCGGCGACACGGATCGCTGGCTGCAGCAGGCGCCCGTGGCGATCTATGCCGGCTGGCTGACCGCCGCCTCCTCGGTCTCCATCGGGTTGATGCTGGCGGGATATGGCTGGCTGCCGGCCACACCCGCGGCGCTTGTGGCGCTTTCGGTGGCGCTGGTGATCGCGCTGGTGGTGCAGTATCGGCTGCACAGGGCACCGGAATACGGCATCACGGTGATCTGGGCGCTGGTTGCGGTGATCGTGGCAAACGCCGCTCCGCTCAATGCCGCGGTCGCCGGGCTGGCGCTGATCGGGATCATCGCGATCCTGGCGCTCCGCGGCACGGATACCGAGTAAAGACTTGCCGATCCGCACGCTGCATCGCTAGGCTGACGCGATACGCACGCAGGACAAGGAAGGCCGCGCCATGTCACTCTTCCGTCGAGGGTTCCTCGCCACCGGCCTGGTCTGGGCCGCCACAATCAGCAACGCGCAATCACAAGCGCCGCAATTGGAAAGCGCAGCCACAGCTCTCTCCGGATCCTACGTGGTCGAGGGGCGCAATCTCCAAGGCTCCGCCTATTCCGGCACGATGACAATCACACCGGACGGGGCCGGCGTGATCCTGCGCTGGAGCATTGGTGCGGACAGCTATTCCGGGCGCGGCGTACGCGATGGGCGTGTGCTGACGGTGGATTGGGGCGATACCCATCCGGTGATCTATGTGATCCGGGAAGATGGCGCGCTGCATGGCACATGGGGCAACGGCTTGGCGCTGGAGCGGGCAACCCCGCGCCCATGACCGCGCTTCCTCACCGGACCCGTCCCTGATTTGCCGGGTTTGATGTCCCTTTCCGGGTTTTCTTCTGTCTCGAAATACTCCGGGGGAGGCACAGCTTTGCTGTGACGGGGGCAGCGCCCCCTCTTTTCCCTCGCCCGATGCCCCCCATCCGGACGGCCAAGGCCCTCAGCCCTTTTTGGACTGCAATTTTCCAAGATGTTTCTTGAGCGCGCCGGCATTCTTCTGACGCCGCCCCTTATAGGGGTTCTTGTCGCCCTGCCCGCGCATGGTCAGGCGGATCGGCGTGCCCGGCATGTCGAAATCCTCCCGCAGGCCGTTGACTAGGTAGCGCGAGTAGCTCTCCGGCAGCTTGTCCGGATGCGAGCACATCACCACGAAGCCCGGCGGCCGCGTCTTGGCCTGTGTCATGTAGCGCAACTTGATGCGCTTGCCCTGCGGCGCGGGCGGCGGATGCCGCTGCACCATGCCCGACAGCCACCGGTTGAGCTCGCCGGTGGACACCCGGCGGTTCCACGTCTCATGCGCCTGCAGGATCGCATCGCGCAGCCGGTCCAGCCCGCGGCCCGTCTTCGCCGACACGGTCACCAGCGGCGCGCCGCGCAGCTGCGGCAACAGCCGGTCAAAGCTCTCCTTGAGCGCGCGCAGCTTCTCCTGCCGGTGCTCTTCCACGTCCCACTTGTTGACGGCCACCACAACCGCGCGCCCCTCGCGCTCCGCCAGATCGGCAATCTTGAGATCCTGCGTCTCGAAGGGGATCGCCGCATCCAGAAGCACAACCACCACCTCGGCAAACTTGACCGCGCGGATCCCGTCGGACACCGAAAGCTTTTCAAGCTTCTCCTGCACCTTGGCGCGCTTGCGCATCCCGGCGGTGTCGAACAGCCGCACAGGCGTGCCGTCCCACGCCATCTGCACCGAGATCGCATCGCGGGTGATGCCCGCCTCGGGGCCGGTCAACAGCCGCTCTTCTCCAAGCAACTGGTTGATCAGCGTGGATTTCCCGGCATTCGGGCGCCCCACAACCGCGATCTGCAAGGGCTTGTCTGCGGTGATGACCCGCGTGGCTTCCGCCCCGTCCTCCGCCACCGCGACATCGGTCTCCGGTGCCTCGCTCGCAATGATCTCTTCGCGGCGCCGGGCCTCTTCCGCAAACGCATCCGCAAGCGGCATCAGCGCGGCATACAGGTCGGTCATGCCCTCGCCATGCTCTGCCGACAGCCGCACCGGGTCGCCCAGGCCAAGCCCATAGGCCTCGATCACCCCGGCATCGGCCGCGGCCCCTTCGGCCTTGTTGGCCGCAAGGATCACATGGGCCGACCGCTTGCGCAGGATCTCGGCAAACACCTCGTCCGCCGGCAGGATCCCCGCCCGCGCATCCACCAGGAACAAACAGACATCCGCCATATCCACGGCGCGCTCCGTCAAGCGCCGCATCCGCGCCGGCAGGCTGTCATCCGTGGCCTCTTCGAGCCCCGCCGTATCGACCACCGTGAAGCGCAGATCGCCCAGACGCGCATCGCCTTCGCGCAGGTCGCGCGTCACCCCGGGCTGGTCATCGACCAGGGCCAGGCGTTTGCCCACTAGACGGTTGAACAGCGTCGATTTGCCCACGTTGGGGCGGCCGACAATGGCGAGGGTGAAGGACATCGGTCACAGGCTCCGGAGATCAGAGCGCCGGGTTACAGCATTTCGCCACCAATCGAAAGACCCCGCGCGCGAGCGGCCCGCCCGCCGCGCATCCCGGTTTCTTTGGGCCTCAAATATCCCGGGGAGTCGCAGCTTTGCTGCGACGGGGCAGCGCCCCAGCGCCGGTGACCCCGACGCGCCACCGCCGGCCCGGCCGCCTCCGCGGGGCGCCGCGCGCGGTTCAGCGAAACGCGTGCAAGACCCCGTCCGTGGCGACAACGTAGAGCGTGCCACCGGCAACGATGGGCCGGGTCGTGGCCCCGCGCGGGATCTCGACCGACACCGCGAGGCTGCCGTCTTCGGGGCTGAAGCCGCGCAGCAGCCCGTCGCTGCTGGCCACCCAGAGCCGGCCACCGGCAAGGATCGGGCCGTGATTGGCAAACGACTCGTCCCGCCGCCGGTTCGGTCGCGCCGAGGGCTTGTAGCCCGGCAGCGCCACCTTCCAGATCTCCGCGCCGGTCCCGGCATCGAGACGGATGAGCTGGTTGCGATCGGACACGAAAAACACCGAATCGCCAACTGGCCAGAGCGGCCCGAGCGCGCCTTCCCGGGCGGTCCAGAGACGGTCGCCATCATAGAGGTTGAGCGCCACGGTGCGGCCCGAATGGGTGCCCGCAAACACCGTATCGCCGGAAATCAGCGGATCGCCGGTCACATCGTCGATCGTGGCCAGCGCGATGCCGTTGCGCCGTCCGAGAATATCGGCATTCCACAGCTGCAAACCGCCCTCGCGGAACGCGCCCTGAACGCTGCCGCCGCCAAAGGCAAAGACCACGCGCTGCGCGCCAAGCGCCGGCGCGGGCGCGCCCGCCACGTTGTTCACATCCCCCGTGCCTTCGATCTGCCAGCGCACCCGGCCGTCATCGGCCTCGATCGCCCAGCCGGTGCTGTCGCCGGCGGTGAGATAGACCACCCCACCGGAAACGGTCGGCGCGCCGGTGGCCGTGCTGCCGAGCCGTTGCGACCAGATCTCGGCCCCGCTGGACGCATCCAGCGCCGAAACCTTGCCAAAGCCGGAGGCGACGTAGAGCCGCCCATCCGCATAGGCCAGCCCGCCGCCCTGCCCCTGGAAGGCCTCGTCGCGCGTGGGGGTGAGGTCATGGCTCCACAGCAGAGCGCCGCCGGTCGACACCGCGCGCACGATATGGTCCGCATCGACCGTGAAGATCGCGTTGCCGCCCATCACAGGGTTCACGTTCAGCCGCTTGCGGCGGCTGTCGCCCTGGCCGATATCGACCGACCATGCGAGCGCAGGCGCGCTGCTCAAGGCCGCGTGCGAGACCCGCGCAAAGGGGGACACGCCGCTTTGCGGCCAGCTTGCATTGGCCTGCGCCGTGCCAAGCGCAATCGCGCGCGCCCCGGTCGTGTCCGGTTCCTCGGCCAGCGGATCGACGCGGGTTTCAAGCACATCGCGCACCGACAGCCGCTCTCCGGGCAGGATCTCCTCCGGATCGGTGCACCCGGCCAGCGCGATCAGCGCGCCCAGTCCCAGAGCGAGCCCGCTGCGGGGCGTTGCGCGGCGCAAGCGCCGGTTTCGTGCTGCCTCAAGACCCATCGGTCTCTCCTCCTGCCTGCCGGGCCGCGCAGCGCTGTGCCGGGATCCCCGGAAGCGCGGCCGGGGCGGTTATCCGCGTTCCAGCGTCCCGCCCAATGCCACAATCAACTGCGAAGCGCGGCTGCGCAAGCCCGCCGTGGCCTCTGCATCCTCGACGATGGCGGTAAACCGCGCGATGGCGGCGTCGATCTCGCCGGTCTCGACGTCGATCAGGCCAAGCTGCTCTTCGGCCAGAAGCCGCAGCGGCTGACCGGCGATGGCCAGCGACTCGAGACCGGCGCGACGCGCCTCGACGCTCAGGCCGCCATCGGAGCGCGACAGCGCCTTATACTGCGCGATCTGGCGATAGATGCCCGGGATTTCGGGGTTGTCGGCAATGGCCTGCAACCGGGCGACGGCCTCCGCGGGGTTCTCGGCCTGCGCCTCTTCCGCGGCGACCAGCATCTGCAGGATCGCCGCCCCGCCCGGCCCCGGTGCCGCAACGGCATCCAGCGCCGCGGCGCGCGCCGCATCGTCCTCGGCCTGAAGCCCCGCGAGAATCGCATCCCCGAAAGCCTGCGCCTGCGCCGCGTCCTGCGCCTTGGCATATTCGCGCCATGCCGCGCCGCCGACAATCAGCACCACGATCAGGATCGGGATCCAGCCATAGCGGCGCATGGTCTTGTAGAGCTTGTCGCGGCGGACCTCCTCGGTGACCTCCTCGATGAAACTGTCGGTATCGCTCACGGCGGGCTCCTGATGTGACGGGCGTCGCGCCCGGGGGCCCGGCGCGCAACATGTTCTGCGCCCCTCTTACAGCGCCGCAAAAGGCGTGCCAAGCCGGGGCGGTGACCGGTTTTCCATCGATGCACCGTCAAAAAACGGTCTTTTTCCGCTCTGCGCCCGTATAACGACCAACTGATCCTTGAAGCTGCCCTTGGGTCGCCCTAAACTGAACGGAACGGTTCAGCGCCACTGCGGCCTGTGCAAGGCGCCCAGAGACATACCGGACCGTGCCCCGGCACGGCCTTGGAAGAAAGAGACGACAATGCGCATTCTGCCCCTGTTGACCGCCGCAATCGTGGCGGTTTTCCTATACGCCCTCGTGATGGAGCGGGACCGGCTGCTGCAATTCGCCCGCGACATGACCCCCGCCGCCGTGCTGGGCGACGCCGAAGACAGCACCGCCGCGGCCAGCGACGCAGAGGGTGCCCCGGCCGTCATCGAGCCCGAGGCCGCGCCGGTCGAGGAGACGCTGGCAGAGGGCGTGGTGCGGGTCATCGCGCAGCGCTCGGTGGCACAGGAGATCGACAGCCAGGTGGTGACGCGCGGCCAGACCGAAGCGCTCCGCGAGGTCGAGGTGCGGGCAGAGACCGGCGGCAAGATCGCGTCGGAACCGCTGCGCCGCGGCACCTTTGTCGAGGCCGGCCAGCTGCTTTGCGCAATCGACCCGGGCGTGCGCGACACGTCCCTGCAGGAAGCAATCGCGCGCCTCGCAGAGGCGGAAAGCCGCGTGCCGGAGGCACGCGCGCGGCTGGCGGAAGCCGAAGCGCAGCTTCCGGCGGCGCGCGCGCGGATCGGCGAAGCCGAGGCGCAGGTGCCGGCCGCGGAAGCCCGGCTCGCGGAAGCGCGCGCCGGCGTGCCCGCCGCCATGGCGCAGCTTGAAGAGGCCCGCGCACGCGTGCCCGAAGCGCAGGCCCGGCTTGCCGAGGCCGAGGCGCGTCTGCCGGCGATGGAAGCCCGCCTGAAGGAAGCCGAGGCCCGCGTGCCGGAGACCGAAGCGCGGCTCGAAGAGGCCAAGGCGCGTGTCCCGGCGGCGCAAGCCAACCTGGCGCAGGCGGAAGCCCAGCTCCCCGCGGCGCAAGCCGCGCTGGCGCAGGCGCAAGCCGGCGTGCCCGAAAGCGCCGCGCGGCTTCTCGAAGCCGAGGCGCGCGTGCGCGAGGCGGAAATCAACCTCAACGCCGCGGAGCGGCTGGAAAACCGCGGTTTCACCGCACGCACCCAGCTTGCGGGCGCACAGGCGCAATACGAGGCCGCAAAAGCGGGCGTGCAATCGGCGCTCAGCGCACAAAAAGCCGCCACAGCCGCCATCGAGGCCGCCAAGGGACAGGTCGAGGGCGCCCGCGCCGGCGTCGAAGCGGCACGCAGCGAGGTGGCCTCGGCTCTGGCCGGTGTGCAATCGGCGCGCACCCAGATCCAGAACGCGCTGGCGGGCATCGCCTCGGCGCGCTCTGACGTGGAAGCCGCGCGTGCCGGGGTCGAATCGGCGCGCGCGCAGGTTCAGAATGCCCGCACGGGCATCGCCAGCGCCGAAAGTCAGGTCGAAGGCGCCTCCGCCGCGGTCGAGACCGCGCTGAGCGGCGTGGAAAGCGCCCGCGCGGCGGTGATTTCGGCCCGGGCGCAGCTTGAAGGCGCGCTTGCGGCCATCGAATCCGCCCGCTCCGGCGAGGAGAACGCGCTCACCACGATCCAGTCGGCACAGGCCGCCGTGGCCTCGGTCCGCAAGGATATCGAACGGCTGGAAATCCGCGCGCCTTTCGCGGGCGTTCTGGAGACCGACACCGCGGAGCTTGGCGCGCTGATGCAGGCGGGCAGCGCCTGTGCCACGGTGATCCAGCTCTCGCCGATCAAGATCGTGGGGTTTGTGCCCGAGGCGGATGTGGCCCGGATCGAAACCGGGTCCATGGCCGCGGCGCGGCTGGTGGATGACCGGGTGGTTGCCGGTGCGGTCAGCTTCGTGTCGCGCTCCGCCGACGAGGTCACGCGCACCTTCCGGATCGAACTTCGGGTGGATAACGAAGATTTCGCGATCCGCGACGGGCAGACCGCCGAAATCGCCATCGAGGCAGAGGGCCAGAAAGCCCATCTTCTGCCCGCCTCGGCCATGACGCTGAATGATGAGGGCACGTTGGGCGTGCGGACGATCTCCGCTGACGGGCTGGCGGCGTTCAACGCGGTCACGCTGCTGCGCGACACGCGCGAGGGGGTGTGGCTGTCCGGACTGCCGGACACGGTGGACGTGATCACCGTGGGCCAGGAATTTGTCACCGATGGCGTCCCGGTCGCCCCGAGCTTTGAGGATCCGATCCAATGACAGGCATCGTTGACTGGGCGTCCGAACGCGCCCGCATGATCATGGCGTTCATCGTCCTGTCGCTCGTGGTGGGCGGCTATTCCTACGTCTCGCTGCCCAAGGAGGGTGAGCCGGATATCGAGATCCCGGCGCTGTTCGTGTCGGTCAACTTCCCCGGCATTTCCGCCGCCGACAGCGAGAGCCTGCTGGTCAAGCCGATGGAGACGGAGCTGTCCGATCTCGACGGGTTGAAGGAGATGACCGGAACCGCGGCCGAAGGCTATGCCGGCGTGGCGCTGGAGTTCGAGTTTGGCTGGGACAAGAGCGCCATCATGGCCGATGTGCGCGATGCGATGATCAAGGCACAGGCCGATTTCCCCGACGGGGCCGACCAATACACGATCAACGAGATCAATTTCTCCGAATTCCCGGTCATCATCGTGAACCTCACCGGCTCCGTGCCGGAGCGGACCATGGCGCGCGTCGCCAAGGATTTGCAGGACCGGATCGAGAGCCTTGACGCGGTTCTGGAGGCCGGGATCGCGGGCAACCGGGACGAGATGCTCGAGGTGATCATCGATCCGCTCAGGCTCGAAAGCTACAACGTCACTGCCGGTGAGCTGCTGGCGGTGGTTCAGAACAACAACCAGCTGATCGCGGCGGGCGACGTGGAAACCGCGCAGGGCGCCTTTGCGGTCAAGATCCCGTCCAGCTTTGACGACCAGCGCGACGTCTATGACCTGCCCGTGAAGGTGAACGGCGACCGGGTCGTGACGTTGGGCGATCTCGCGACGATCAACCTCACCTTCGAGGATCGCGAGGGCACGGCGCGCTTCAACGGCGAGACCACGGTTGCGCTGCAGGTGGTCAAGCGCAAGGGCTTCAACGTCATCGACATGGTCGAGGAGGTCCGCGCAACGGTGGAGCAGGCGGAAGCGGACTGGCCGCCGGAATTGCGCGCGGCCTTGCAGCTTGGCACGTCGAACGATCAGAGCCGCCAGGTTGCCTCCATGGTCAGCCAGCTTGAAGGCTCCGTTCTGACCGCGATTGCGCTGGTGATGATCGTGGTGCTTGCCGCGCTTGGCACGCGCCCTGCCCTGCTGGTGGGGTTTGCGATCCCGACATCCTTCCTGCTATGTTTCGCGCTGCTGGCGGTGATGGGCATTTCGGTATCGAACATCGTCATGTTCGGCCTGATCCTCGCCGTCGGGATGCTGGTGGATGGTGCCATCGTCGTGGTGGAATACGCCGACAAGCGCATCGCCGAGGGGTCGGGGCCGATGCATGCCTATGTGGAGGCGGCCAAACGGATGTTCTGGCCGGTGGTATCCTCGACCGCGACGACGCTTTGCGCTTTCCTGCCGATGCTGTTCTGGCCCGGTGTGCCGGGTCAGTTCATGGGGATGCTCCCGGTCACGCTGATCTTTGTTCTGTCGGCCTCCTTGATCGTGGCGCTTGTCTACCTGCCGGTTCTGGGCGGGGTGACGGGCCGGTTCTCGCGCGTGATCAGCCGGATCGCGGACGGGCTGCGCGCGCGCACGCCCTGGATCCTGCGCGCGGCGCTGGTGCCGGTGGCGTTGCTGGGGCTGTTCATCGGCGCGATGATGGTGCTGAATCCCGCCTATCTCTTCGAGCCGCTGGGAAGCGGCCTTGTCGCGCATCTGCCGGGGATCGTCCTGTTCCTCGTCTTCGCGGCGCTGGCCTCGATCGTGCTCGACGCTGCGGCGATCCGATGGCGCGCGGGGCGCGTCAGGTCAGGGCGCAAGCGCACGCCGTTTGGCTGGTTGATGACGGGGATCGTGGGCAATCCGATCATGCCGATCGCCGCCATCGGGGGCGTTATCTTCTTTGTGATTTCGGTCTTTGGCTATTTCGGCCAGAACAACAACGGGGTGGAGTTCTTTGTCGACAGCGAGCCGGAACAGGCGATTGTCTATGTCCGCGCGCGCGGCAACCTGAGCCTTGAGGAAAAGGACGAGCTGGTGCGACGCGCCGAGGCTATCGTTCTGGCCCATCCCGGCGTGCAATCGGCCTTTGCCTTTGCCGGCGACGGTGGGCTGAACTCCAACAATGGCGGCGTGCAGGCTCCCAAGGATACCATCGGTCAGGTGCAGCTTGAGACCATCCCGTGGGACGAGCGCGCGGCCTATGCCGCAAGCCGTGATGACATCACGCTGGCGCAGCTTGACGGAGACCTCGTGCTCGAAGAGCTGACGCGTGAGATGGCGTTGCTGCCCGGGGTCGAGGTGGAAATCCTCGCGCAGGCACAAGGCCCCGGTCAGTCCAAACCGATCCACCTGCGTATCCGCGGCGACGATTTCGACACGCTGGTGGAGACCACGGCGCTGGCCCGGGCGCAGTTCGACGCAACCCCGGGACTGCGGCTGATCGAGGACACCCGCCCCCTGCCCGGTATTGATTGGCAGATCGATGTGGACGTGGAAAAGGCCGGGCGTTTCGGCGCCGACGTGGCGACGGTCGGCGCGATGGTGCAGCTGGTCACGCGCGGCATCCTGCTCGACACCATGCGGGTCGACAGCTCCGACGAGGAAATCGAGATCCGCGTGCGCCTTCCGGAACAGGACCGCGTGCTCTCGACGCTGGACACGCTGAAGGTCCGCACCGCCGATGGCCTCGTGCCGCTGTCGAATTTCATCACCCGCACGCCGGTGCAGAAACTCGCGGAGATCAACCGCGTTGACCAGAAACGCTATTTCGACGTGAAGGCGGATGTGGAGCCCGGCTTCGTGACGCTTTTGGCCGCCGCCCCCGGTGAGGCCCCGGAACGGCTGGCCTCCGCGCGCGAAGTGGCGCCCGGTCTCGGCGACATCGACATTGCCGGCGCGGGGTTCGAGATCGACACGCTCTCCGATGGCGTGAGCCTCGAGATCCTTGAGAACCGCGCCGCGGCCGGGGCATTGCGGATCGTGCCGGTGACCGCCGCGGAACGGATCGCGGCGCTGACCGAATGGCTGGAAACCGACCCGCTGCCATCAGGCGTCGAGTGGGAATGGACCGGCGACCAGGAGGACCAGGCGGAAAGCCAGGCCTTTCTGACCTCGGCCTTTGCCGCCGCGCTCGGGCTGATGTTCATCATCCTGCTGGCACAGTTCAACTCCTTCTACAACGCCACGCTGGTGCTGCTGGCGGTCGTGCTCTCGACCACCGGGGTGCTGATCGGGATGCTGGTGATGGATCAGTATTTCTCCATCATCATGACCGGCACGGGGATCGTGGCCCTGGCGGGCATCGTGGTGAACAACAACATCGTGCTGATCGACACTTACCAGGATTACAGCCGCTACATGCCCCGGATCGAGGCAATCATCCGCACCGCGGAGGACCGCATCCGCCCGGTGTTGCTGACGACGATCACCACGATGGCCGGGCTCGCCCCAATGATGTTCGGCCTGTCGCTCGACTTCTTCGGCGGTGGCTATTCCGTCGACAGCCCGACCGCGCTCTGGTGGAAAAACCTGGCAACAGCGGTGGTTTTCGGCCTGGGCATCGCCACGGTCCTGACCCTGATCTTCACCCCGTCGATGCTGGCGCTGCGGGTCTGGGTGAGCACCTATGCCCGCTGGCTCGGACGGCTGCTTGGCCGCCTCTCCTTCGGGCGCGGCAGCCGCGTGGCGCGGGACTGGGCGCTGCAAAGAGAGGCCCGCCGCATCAAATCGGTGGAAATCATCTGGGACGAAGAGGCCACAACCCCACCCGCCGTGCCGCAGCGCCCGCTGCGCGCCGCCGAATAACGCGGAACGCCCCGCCGCTCCGGCGGGGCCTCTTTTATCCCTGTCGCCCAAACCCGCCGAAAAGGCGGCCCAACCTGACGCGTCACGCCATGCTTCTTCTGTCCCGCAATACTCCGGGGGTCAGGGGGCTGGCCCCCTGGGGTCAGGGGGCTGGCCCCCTGCGCTCCGGGCGCCTGCGGCCGGAGCCACCAGGGATGCAATTCAGGGCGCCCCTTCAGGAGCGATCACACCAACGCGGGCTCAGGGTTTGCGCTGCCGCTTGCAGCGCTCCGAACAATAGCGCACATCCTCCCAGACCCGCGCCCATTTCTTGCGCCAGACAAACGGTCGACCGCAGCTGACGCAGGTCTTGCGCGGCAAGTCCGATTTCTTCACCCCCTTCGGCATCAGAAATCGAACCTTGCCTGTGCCGGGTTGTCCTCACCCCGTGCCCGGCGCTTTGGCGCCCGGTCATTGACAAAATGGCGATCCTTCCGGGAGGCGTGTTTCTTCACCACCCGCGCGGCCTCGGGCCCATGCGCCGGATCCCGCCGCAGCGCGCCGATGGCCGCGCGCGCCGCACGCGCCGCCTCGGCGACATCGACAAGGGGCGGCGGATAACGCGCCGGCGGTGTCTCGGCGCGCCACGGCTCCTGCAGAACGGCATCGGGCAGATGTGCGACCTCCGGCACCCAGGCACGGGTGAACACCCCGTCCGGATCCTGATCCCGCCCTTGCTTGACCGGGTTGTAGATCCGCAGCGTGTTGATCCCGGTGGTGCCGGACTGCATCTGGATCTGGCTCCAGTGGATGCCCGGCTCATAATCGGTAAACATCCGCGCAAGATGGGTGCCGCTTGCCTGCCAGGGCAGCCAGAGATGGTAGGAGGCAAAGCTCGTCACCATGGCGCGCATCCGGAAATTCAACCACCCCGTCGCGCGGAGGGAGCGCATGCAGGCGTCGACAAACGGCACGCCGGTCTCCCCCGCGGCCCAGGCATCGAGCCTTGCCGCGTCGGGCGTCTCGGGGCGCAGCCTGTCATAGGCGCGATGCAGGGCGCGCCATTCGAGCGCGGGTTCGTCCTCGAGCTTCTGGATGAAGTGATCGCGCCAGGCGAGCCGCGACTGATAGGAAGACAAACTGCCCGACCAGCCCGTGCGCGTCCCCTTGACGGCCCGCTGACGCGCGGCCGTCGCCTGCGTGATCTGGCGGATGGAGAGCGCGCCAAGCGCGATGTGCGGCGAAAGCCGCGAACAGGCGGTGGCCCCGGACAGGGGCGAGGACATGGCGCGGCGATAGTCCTGACCGCGTCTGTCGAGAAAACTCTCCAGCGTCTGGTTTGCCGCCGCATGACCACCGGGCTGCCGCTCCGGGCACGGGTCGTGCAAACCGAGACGCGCCGTTTCGGGCCACGGATCGGAGTGCAGCGCAACCGCAGGGAGCGCACAAGGCGCGGCGAGGGCCGGTGCGGCCATCACCGCGTTGCGATGGGCTGCCCAGCGGTCCCGGTCATGCGGACCACGGATCACCGCGCTTGCCGGCAGCTCTTCCCAGCGCACCCCGCGATCGCGCGCCCAGGCCGCCACCTGCCGGTCCCGCGCAAAGGTCCAGCCATTGCCGGTTTCCGCGTGGCTCACCATCACGCTTGCCCCGGTTTCGCGCCGCAGCGTCTCCAGCACCGGGACCGCCGCGCCCACCCGGATCACCAGATCGCTGCCGCATGCGCGCAGCGCCTCGCGCAGCGACAGGACCGTCTCGCGCAGAAAGGCATAGTGCCGCCCCGACGTATCCGGGAGCTGCCAGTAGTCGGGCTCGACAATAAAGACCGGGATCGGGTCGCCCAGCGCCACCGCCCGCAACAGCGCGGCATTGTCCGCAAGCCTCAGATCACGTTTGAACCAAAGAATCGTCGCCATGAGCGACAGATAGGGCGGGCGTCGCGGAGTCCAGCCCACCCCGCGCCTCCGGCGCGCGTGTCGCACAGGCCGGCGCGCGAACGCGCGGCGCAGAGCCGGGTGACCCCTCCCGCCATTGCAGCCGGGGCGGGCACGGCCTACCTCTATCGCATCGGACCACGCCGGGTCCGCGCAACAACAGGATGCTCCCGATGAAAGATGCCGCCGCCGCAAGCCAGCCTGAAACCGTCTATCTCGCGGAATACACCCCGTTCGGCTGGCAGATCGAGGATGTGCATCTCACGTTCCGGCTGTCGCCCGGGGCCACGCGGGTGTTCGCACGGATCCAGTTTGCGCCAAATCCAGACGCACCGGATCAGGACTTCTTCCTCGATGGCGAAGAGCTCACCCTGATCCGCGCGGCGATCGACGGGACGGAGATCACCCCGGAGATCACCGCAAAGGGCTTGCGCTGCGCCGTGCCCGAGGGGCGCTTCCAGTGGGAGGCCGAGGTCGAGATCGCGCCCGACGCAAACACCGCGCTGGAGGGGCTGTATCTGTCGAACGGGATGTTCTGCACCCAATGCGAAGCGCAGGGGTTCCGCAAGATCACCTTCTATCCAGACCGTCCCGATGTGATGGCGACCTTTACCGTGCGGATCGAAAGCGACCTGCCGGTGCTGCTGTCCAATGGCAATCCCAAGGCCAGCGGCGACGGCTGGGCCGAATGGCATGACCCGTGGCCGAAACCGGCCTATCTTTTTGCGCTGGTGGCCGGCGATCTGGTCGCGCACCCGGACAGCTTCACCACGGCGTCCGGCAAGGATGTGGCGCTCAACATCTACGTGCGGCCCGGTGACGAGGACAAATGCGCCTTTGGCATGGAAGCGCTGAAGAAATCCATGCGCTGGGACGAAGAGGTCTATGGGCGCGAATACGATCTCGACGTGTTCAACATCGTCGCGGTCGACGATTTCAACATGGGTGCGATGGAAAACAAGGGTTTGAACATCTTCAACTCTTCCTGCGTTCTGGCCTCGCCCGAGACCGCGACGGATGGCAATTTCGAGCGCATCGAGGCGATTGTCGCGCATGAGTATTTCCACAACTGGACCGGCAACCGGATCACCTGCCGCGACTGGTTTCAGCTCTGCCTGAAAGAGGGGCTCACGGTGTTTCGGGACCGCCAGTTCACCGCCGATATGCGCTCGGCCCCGGTCAAGCGGATCGAGGACGCGATGATGATCCGCGCGCGCCAGTTCCCGGAGGATCAAGGGCCGCTCTCGCACCCGGTTCGCCCGGAGAGCTTTCAGGAGATCAACAACTTCTATACCGCGACCGTCTACGAGAAAGGCGCGGAGGTGATCTCCATGCTGCATCTTCTCGTCGGCGAGGAGGGCTACCGTAAGGCCTGCGATCTCTATTTCGACCGGCACGACGGCGATGCCGCCACCATCGAGGACTGGCTCAAGGTGTTCGAGGATGCGACGGGTCGCGACCTGACGCAGTTCAAGCGCTGGTACAGCCAATCCGGCACGCCGCGCGTAACGGTTTCGGAGCATTGGGACTCCGGGGACGGGCCGGAGCGAGACGCACCGGTTACCGGAGCGGCGAGCGGCGACGGGATTGCCGTCAGCGAGGAGGGTCACGGGCGTTACACGCTGACCTTCACGCAGGAGACGCGCCCCACGCCGGGGCAGGACAGCAAGGCGCCGCAGGTGATCCCGATTGCCGTCGGGTTGCTCAACCCCAATGGCGACGAAGTGCTGCCGACAACCGTGCTGGAGATGACGGAAGCCAAACAGAGCTTTGTCTTTGCCGGGCTGGCTGCCAAACCCACCCCGTCGATCCTGCGCGGGTTCTCCGCGCCGGTGGTGCTCGACCGGGACGTGAGCCGTGAGGAGCGCGCCTTCCTGCTGGCCCATGACACCGACCCGTTCAACCGCTGGGATGCCTCGCGGGCACTGGCGCGCGACAGCCTTGTAGCGATGATCACCGAGGGGGCCGGGCCGGATGAGGCCTGGCTCGACGGGTTGGAGCGGGTGTTGCGCGATGACAGGCTCGACGCGGCCTATCGGGCGCTGATGATGGGCGGGCCGACGCAGTCGGAGCTGGCGCAGGTGCTCTATGAGCGCGGCGTGACTCCGGACCCGGACGCGATCTGGGACGCGACCGAGACCTTGCGGCAGGTGATGGCCGAACGCTGGGTCGATCTGTTGCCGCGACTCGCGGCAGAAGCGAAGGTCGATGCGCCCTATGCGCCGGACGCCGCGCAATGCGGCAAGCGCGCCCTTAGCGGGGCCGTGCTGGCGCTGCAATCGCGGCTCGATGGCGGCGCGGCGGCCCAGAAGCAGTATGACGCGGCCACCAACATGACCGAGCAGATGCAGGCGCTGACGGCGCTGGTGCGCGCAGGCAAGGCTGGCGACGCGCTGTCCGCCTTCGAAGCGCAGTGGCGGCACGAACGGCTTGTCATGGACAAGTGGTTCGGGCTTCAGGTCGCCGCCGCCCCGCCCGCCGACGCGGTGGCAACCGTGCAGCGGCTCACGGCGCATGCGGATTTCGACTGGAAGAACCCCAACCGGTTCCGCGCGGTTATGGGATCGCTGACCATGAACCACGCGGGCTTTCACCGCGCCGATGGCGCGGGCTACGACGTGCTGGCCGACTGGCTCATCAAGCTTGACGACCTCAATCCGCAAACCACGGCGCGCATGTGCTCGGCGTTCCAGACGCTGTCGCGCTACGATGCCGGGCGGCAGGAGAAAATGCGCGCGGCGCTCGGCCGCATCATGGCCAAGGACGGGCTGAGTCGCGACACCTCGGAGATGGTTTCGCGGATCCTGTCCTGACCGCCATGGCGTTCCGCTTCGAGCGACAGGGCCGCAGGCCCCGGGTGGCGCTTGTCATCGCGCTTTACTGGGTGGGGCTGGCGGTGCTGTGGCTCGGGCTGGACGCGGCCCCGTGGATCCTCGCGCTGCTGGGACTGTTCACGGTTCCGGCGACGCTGGATTTTGCGACCGACCGCCGGGATTGGATCGAGATCACGCCGGGCCTGCTGCGCTGGGGATCGGGGCGACAGGAGGTCGATGTGGCCGCCGGGCGGATCGCGCATGTGCGGCTCGAACGGCGGTTCGACATGACGATGCGTGCGCGCGTCACGCTCGATTCGGGCAAGCGCATGACGATCCCGCAGGCTTGCCTGCCGCGGTCCGAGATCCTTGAAAGCGCCTTGCGGGACGCCGGCTACAGCGTGCAGCACCACCCGTTCAGCCTCCTCTAGCGCGCGCCCTGCCCGCGCGGCGTGCTGCGCCCCGCCCGGATCGGCAGCTTTGAGCCGGTGCCGGTGCGGCATTTCGGCGAACAGAAGCCCAAAAAACACAGGTTTGCCTGAACCCATACGCATCGGCCGGCGTTTTATGATCGTATGTTTCTTGTCACGCGTTTGTCAGATTGAGATGCGAAAGGCCGCTGCATGACAGACTCCATCCGCTCCCGTATCGATCCGTTGATTGCCGACCGGGCTCCCTGGCTGTTTGCCGACAGGGTCGGAACCGGCATGCTGCGCACCGGGCTTCACCGCATGTTGCGCTATGACGACACGCTGCGGCTTGGGGAGGCGCTCTCCGCGCTGCCCTCGGCCGCCTTGATGGATCGGCTCGGTCGGCTGCTGGCCCGGGAGCTGACGGTGAGCGGGCTCGATCACGTGCCGCGCCACGGGCCCGCGCTTGTGGTCGCCAACCATCCCACCGGGATCGCCGACGGGATCGTTCTGAACCATGTGTTGAGCCGTGTCCGGCAGGATGCGTATTTCTTCGCGAACCATGATATCTTGCGGGTGATGCCGCAGATGACGGACATGATTGCGCCGGTGGAATGGCGCGAAGACAGGCGCAGCCATGCCAAGACCCGCGAGACGATGCTCTATACCCGGCGCGCGGTGGCGGCGGGGCGGCTTGGGGTGATTTTCCCGTCCGGACGGCTGGCCAAGCGGCGCGGGCTGCGGTTGCATGAGCGGCCCTGGATGGCGTCTGCGGCGATGATCGCGCGCAAGTTCGATCTGCCGGTGGTTCCGGTCAACATCCGCGCGCGCAATTCCGCGCTGTTCTATATTTTCGACCTCATCCATCCGACCCTGCGGGACATCACGCTGTTCCACGAGACCCTGAACAAGGCGCGCCAGCCTTTCGAGATCACCGTGGGCGAGCCGATTTCGGCGGCGGCCCTGCCGGACCGGTCCGAGGACGGGATCGCGATGTTGCGGCGGGCGACGCTGGCGCTTGGCGGTGCGACGCATGCCGCCACCGTTTCGTTGATCGACTCGTCGCTGCGGCCCGGTCGGGCCTGATCCCGTCCGGGATCAGCTGTCCGGATCGGAGAGCGCGACCGGTTCCGGCGACAGCCTGTCCTGCGGCGCGACGATCTTTGCCTGCGCTTGCGCCGCTTGACCCGAGGCATCGCCGATGCCGGGCACCAGATCGCGCAAACCGGTATCCGGCGCGGGCGCATCGACAAGCGAGACCGGCCGCAGCACCGGGCGCAGCGAGCGCGACAGGCCGGCACAATAGCTTTGATTGCTGACCCAGCGGCGCATGTCTTCGCGCTTGCGCGAGGAATGGAACGGTCCCCAGTCGGCGGCGACACCGCGCATGCTCTTGCTCACCACACGATCGCGCGCGACGGTGCGCGACATGATGCGCAGCGCGCAGGACAGGTTGGCCTCTGGATCCTTGAGCGCCTCGCCGCTGCGCGCGCGGCAACCATAGCCCCGCGCGGTGGCGGGCGCGATCTGCACCAGCCCGAACCAACGGCCGCCGCCACCAACAGCGGTGGGACGGAAGGTGCTTTCATGCTTGGCCAGCGACGAGATCAGCCCGACCCAGAACGCTTCGCGCTGCGCGGGCCCCGCGCTGGGATAGGCCGGGCACCACGTGGCGATGTCGCGCGGGACGATGGATGGTAGGACATCGGCATGGCTGCGCAGCGCCTGCACGGCCGCCCGCGTCCAGTTGCGGCGCGCGCCGCGGTTGCCCCAGCGCGCGTCTGGCAGCACGACAACCCGCCGCGCCTTGGGACGCGGCGATTCCGTGACCGCCTGGGTCGAATGGGCAGCTGTGTCCACGCGCGCACCGGTCGGCAAGGGCGTGGCTGGATTGGCTTGAGCGACCACCGGGATGGACAGCGCAGCAATCAGGAAAATGGTTCGGATCATGGCGCGGGACTCTGCCTGCATCGCCGCGGGCTGGCAAGCGTGACCAAAAGACCCTCCCACCCCGCACAGGCGGCATCGGCGAAACCTTGCCATGCACAGGCGGGCGACAATCCCGCGTGCCAGCGCAGCATTACCCCGCGAGGCCCAAACAATCATGGGCGGGATTTCGCGGATATTAACCCTTGGCCCGCGAAGCTCCGCCATCCTGCCCCGTTTTGGTCAAGAAGCGCGGGCATTCCTTGGTCCATGATCTGCAAGAATGAGCTGCCCGAAATGCGATCCAAGACTTTGCGATTCCTTTCCGTCCCCAGCGCGCTTCGGCGTGTGAGGGATGCTGCCGAACCGATGGCCGAGGCGGCTGCTGCCGTGGTCGCGCGCGTTGTCGACGGTCCCGCCCCCACCGCGACCGACACGGTCGCACCCGTCGCGCCGGTTCGCACCGCCGCGACGCAACCGGCCGCCCCCGCCCCACAGGGCGCGCGCCCGACGCCGCCGGCCGTCGCCGGACATGACGAGGCGAGCGCCGACGCCCCGCCCCTGCCGAGCGAGCAGGCCGAGGCAGCCGCACCCGTGCCGAAGCGCCCCGTGCGGCGGCCCGGCACCCGGCGCGTTTCCCGTCCCGTCAAGCCGGTCTCGCCGATGGCGGCTCCGCGCGTCGACATCCCCTTCGTGATCCCCGGCGAGGAACATCTTGCGCGCGAAGAGCTGCGGGAGCAGGGCCAGCACCTGGCCCGTCAGGACCGGTGGGACCGGCTGTCCGACAGGCTGCTCGATCTCGACAGGCGGCGCGTTCTGACGCCGGGGCTTGTCTCGGCGGCGGCCCTTCTGGCGGAAGGCGCGCGGCTCGACGTGTTGAACGCCGCCCGCGAGGGTATCGCGCGCAACGCGCCCAAGACGGTGCATGATGCGGTGGCCGATCTTGAACAGACCCGCGCCGAATTTCCGGAATCGCCCGGGCTCGCCGCGGTGCTGGCGCTGACGCATGTGGACGTCGCACAGCTCTGGCGGGGCAATGCCGCGTTGAGCGCGCTCGCAACCATGCGCCGCACATGGCATGATCGGAACATGTCCAAAGCGGCCCGGCTCGTGGACCAGTTCGACCCGTTCGAATGCGATTCCCCGCTCTGGGCCGCGATCCGATGCGCGGTGCTGGAGGCCGATCCGATGCCCGGCGCGCGCGTCGCCGATGATTACGAAGATCTGATCGACCTCGATCCCGGCAATCCCGGTCACATGATGGCGCTGGGACGCGACCTGCACCCGCACCGGTTCGGGTCGTGGGAGGCGCTCGATCTCAATGCCCGCCGCACCGCCGCGCGCACGGGCGATCTCTGGGGTCTTGGCGCCTATGCGTGGATCTGGATCGGGGCGATGCAAACACGCTCCGGCGCACAAAGGCGCCTCGACGTCGATCTCTTCGCCGCCGGACTGCATGACATTCTCGACCGTCATGGCGACCAGCACATGGTCAACGTGCTCGCGGCTCTGACCGGTCTGGTCCTGCCGCCAGCGCGGATCGTGGACGCGCGCGAAAAGTCGGTCGGCGACAATTTCGGCTGGATCGCACAGAATCACCTGCGCGAGATTCACCCGCTGGTCTGGGCCGAGACCGCCCTGCCCGGACAGCCGACCTCCGGGCGCATGCTCCCGGAGGAGCTGGTGTCGTGTGGCAAGGCGCGGGCCCTGTCCACGCTGGCGGACCAGTTCGAGGCCCAGATGGGACGGAGCGGGTATCTCGTCGTCGGAGAAACGGGCTTGCAGGTGGCGTGACGCCAGACAGATCGCGGCGGGCGGTCTCGGCGCCAATCCACCCGGGCGCGCGCCGCTCCGGCAATCGCCCGGTTTCTTCTCCTTCCGGCCCGGCTTCCGGATGCGTGGCATTCCCTGCACCGCTCCCCGGCCCGGCCACCTGTCGCCCTGTGGCACCCGCCCGCCGCGGCCAGATCGCACAAGCAGCGCGCAGCGCGCGGCAAACCCCGGCCCGGCCGTGTCGCAACCGCCGCTGCCTATTGCCCTGCGGGCGCGCGTCGCGTAGACCGCCGCGGACCATGCGACGGATGAGGCACACGACCCATGCTTGACCTGACTTACGAGACGCCCAAGCCCAAGATCATTGCCGGCGCCAAGCACGACTGGGAGCTTGTCATCGGGATGGAAATCCACGCGCAGGTGGCCTCCGAGGCCAAGCTGTTTTCCGGCGCGTCGACCCGCTTTGGCGCAGAGCCCAATTCCAATGTGAGCTTCGTGGACGCAGCCATGCCGGGCATGCTGCCCGTGGTCAACGAATTCTGCATCGCGCAGGCGGTGCGCACCGGGCTTGGCCTGAAGGCGCAGATCAACCTGCGCTCGGCCTTCGACCGCAAGAACTACTTCTATCCGGACCTGCCGCAGGGCTACCAGATCAGCCAGCTCTACCACCCGCTGGTGGGCGAGGGTGAAGTGCTTGTGGACATGGAGCCGGGTATCGCGCGCAAGGTGCGCATCGAGCGCATCCACGTGGAGCAGGACGCGGGCAAATCGATTCACGACATGGACCCGAACATGTCCTTTGTCGACCTCAACCGCACCGGCGTGGCGCTGATGGAAATCGTCTCCCGCCCCGACATTCGCGGACCCGAAGAGGCCGCGGCATATGTCGCCAAGATGCGCCAGATCCTGCGCTATCTCGGCACCTGCGACGGGAACATGCAGAATGGCAACCTGCGCGCGGATGTGAACGTCTCGATCTGCCGTCCCGGCGCGTATGAAAAGTATCAGGAAACGCAGGATTTCAGCCATCTGGGCACGCGCTGCGAGATCAAGAACATGAACTCCATGCGGTTCATCCAGCAGGCCATCGAATACGAGGCGCGCCGCCAGATCGCGATCGTCGAAGCCGGTGGCAGCGTGGATCAGGAAACCCGTCTTTACGATCCCGACAAGGGCGAGACCCGGTCGATGCGCTCCAAGGAAGAGGCGCATGATTACCGCTATTTCCCCTGCCCCGACCTGCTGCCGCTCGAGATCGAACAGGGCTGGGTCGACGAGATCGCCGCGTCCCTGCCGGAACTGCCCGACGAGAAGAAGGCGCGCTTTGTCGGCGATTACGGGTTGTCGGAATATGACGCCGGCGTGCTGACATCCGAAGTGGTCAACGCGGCCTATTTCGAACAGGTGGCCGATGCGAGCGGTGACGGCAAGCTCGCCGCGAACTGGGTCATCAACGAATTGTTCGGACGTCTCAAGAAGGACGATCGCGACATAACCGAAAGCCCGATGACGCCGGGGCAACTGGCCGGGATCATCAAGCTGATCAAGTCCGACGCCATCTCCGGAAAGATCGCCAAGGATCTCTTCGAGATCGTCTATACCGAAGGCGGCGACCCGGAAGAGATCGTCGAGGCGCGCGGCATGAAACAGGTGACCGACACCGGCGCAATCGAGGCCGCGGTTGACGAGATCATCGCCGCGAACCCCGCACAAGTGGAAAAGGCCAAGCAGAACCCGAAACTGGCCGGTTGGTTTGTGGGACAGGTGATGAAAGCGACCGGCGGCAAGGCGAACCCGAAGGCGGTCAACGCGCTGGTGGCACAGAAACTCGGTCTGTGATCGGACGGCCGCGCCCGTCGCGGCCATCCCCTCCTGACAGCTGTCAAAGTGGCCTGTCCGGCCGTGTTTATGCGTCGGTCCGGAATTCCGGACTCCAAATTTTGGCGGAATTACGCTACGGTAGTTTCATCGCCACTGAATTGGGCGACAGTCCCACGGATTAATCGGGGCGCTGGAAAGCGATTGAAAAGACACTGCTTGAGACAGGGGGTTTTATTCCGTTTGTTTCCATCGATCAGGGCGGCGCCGAAAGGCCCGCCCTTTTTCATTTGACCGGCACAGGACGGCTCAGCGCTTAACCTTTTGACCAAATGGCAAAATCCCGGGCGGCATTGGCGCGCGTTCAAAACAGGACCGGTCCGCTTGCACAGGTTGCCTGCACACCCCCTAAACAACCCAAAGATGAATACACTGTGAGGCCTGTCACCCCAAGGGCGCAGAGCAAACGAGCGCGAAAGGTCTGTTTGAGCGCGGCAAAGCGATTCGGCCTGTCCGAATCGATTCGCGCAATCAGGGAGCGAGATCGAGCGACAGCGCGTGAATCGAAGCCACAAGCTCCTGCCCGAGGGCCGCATGCACGGCCCGGTGGCGGGATATGCGCGACTGGCCTTCGAACGCCTTTGAGCGGATAATCACGTGATAATGGCTCTCGCCGCCCTCCTGGTAACCGGAATGGCCCCGATGACGTTCGCTATCGTCCCGAACGGTCAGTTCGCTGGGATCAAACGCCGCGCGCAACCGGTCTTCTATTTGGTCGGACTTTGACATTTTTCCCGACTGCCCCCTCACATTGCTTTGAAAGCTAGTCTAAACTCTGGCCTCCGAGTCGAAAAGAGGTTCGAGATGAGCAAACCAGATCCCTTCGGTTTCGATATGTCCATCAAGTCCGCGAAGAAGAAAAATCCGCGCGGCCGCAAGAGCATGAGTGGGGAGCAGGAAACCTCCGTGCGCGTTTGCGACCATGATGGCTGCGATGAACCGGGGAAATTTCGCGCACCGAAAGCGCCCGACGTGCTGGACGATTTCTTTTGGTTCTGTAAGGACCATGTGCGCGAATACAATCTAAAGTGGAACTTCTTTGACGGCATGACCGAAGCAGAGATGAACGCGCAGGCCAGCTCCGACAAGGTGTGGGAACGCAAGACCAAGGAGTGGCGCGACCCGGAGGCAAAGGCATGGGCCCGGTTGGGGATCGAGGATCCGCACCAGGTCCTTGGCGACAAGGCGACCCGAAATCCGGGCAAGCGGGTCGCAGGCGGGCGCAAGCTGCCCCCGACCGAACGGCGCGCGCTGGAGATCCTCGAGGCGGCGGACACCGCAACCAAGGCGGAAATTCGCAAGGCTTACAAAGCCCTTATCAAGGTCTTGCACCCGGATATGAATGGCGGTGACCGCAGCCAGGAGGACCAGTTGCAACAGGTCGTCTGGGCCTGGGATCAGATCAAGGACAGCCGCAGCTTCAAGTGACGCGCTGGCGTGCATCTGGTGTTAGGGATGGACGCATGTCACTTTTGTCACCTATGATCGTACCATGGTGCAGCGTTCACGCGCTGCGCCTGTTTCAAAGGCACCGCTCACGTGAACGGGCGTTCGGTCAATCCGGGCGCCCGTTTCCTTTGCCGCGAGCTCTACCTCTGATTGCGGAACGCGGCGCGGCCAGCGCCCCCTCCTCCAAGACGGACAGAGGGTGACGCGCGCCGCCGCCGGGGTCCGCGCCCTTGATCAGGCGGGAGCAAAGGTGAGGCTCACGCCGTTTATGCAATGTCGCTTGCCCGTCGGCTGCGGCCCATCGTCAAAGATGTGACCGAGATGGGAGCCGCAGCGCGCGCAATGGCATTCCGTGCGTGCAAGGAACAGCTTGCGGTCGGTCTTGGTGCCGATGGCGTCCGGTGAAACCGCCTGCCAGAAACTCGGCCAGCCGGTGCCGCTGTCATACTTGTGCTCGGAGGAATACAGCGGCAACGCGCAGCCCTTGCACAGGAACGTGCCCGCGCGCTTTTCGTTGTTGAGCGGCGAGGTGAAGGCGCGCTCCGTGCCCTCTTCGCGCATGACGGAAAATTCCTGGGCGGTGAGCATGGCTTTCCACTCGGCGCGGCTGCGTGTGACCTCGAAACTGCCTTCGGCGGCCCGCGCTTGCGCACCGATCCCGAACAGCGCGGCGGTGGTGGCGATGAAATTGCGTCGGTTCATGAGATCCTCCCTGATCATCGTACCAGACAAGATGCGCGTCCAGCCGCCACCCGACAAGGGCGGCGCGAACACCTTGGCGTGACACGACCGGGAGAGACGCCGCCGCCGCGCCCGCAGGACCCGCCGCACCCCGCCCGGTCGGGACAGGCCGTGCCGCCCGAGTGCGCGGGCCGCGCCGATGCGGGCGCGAGATGCAACCGAATGCCCCGCTTTCCCTTGCTCCTTGCCGCGATATGTTGCACGTAGCGCAGAAGCGAGCCCCGATGAGAAGGACACAGAGACCATGGCGGACGGCACGATCGATCTCAACGCGAAACCGACCGAGGAAATGTCGGTTCGCGAGGTGTTTGGAATCGACAGTGACATGGTTGTGCACGGGTTTGCCGAGCGCACCGACCGCGTGCCCGAGCTCGATTCGACCTACAAATTCGACCCGGACACGACGCTGGCGATTCTGGCGGGGTTCCGCAACAACCGCCGGGTCATGATCCAGGGCTACCACGGCACCGGCAAATCGACCCATATCGAACAGGTGGCCGCACGGCTCAACTGGCCGGCGGTGCGCGTCAACCTCGACAGCCATATCAGCCGCATCGATCTGATCGGCAAGGATGCGATCAAGCTCAAGGATGGCGTGCAGGTCACCGAGTTCCAGGAAGGCATTCTTCCTTGGGCCCTGCGCAACCCCTGCGCCATCGTGTTCGACGAATATGACGCGGGCCGCGCGGATGTGATGTTCGTGATCCAGCGGGTGCTGGAAACCGACGGCAAGTTGACCCTGCTCGATCAGAACAAGGTGCTGACGCCGCACAAGTATTTCCGGATTTTTGCCACTGCCAACACGGTGGGCCTTGGCGACACGACCGGCCTGTATCACGGCACCCAGCAGATCAACCAGGGCCAGATGGACCGCTGGTCTCTGGTCGCTACGCTGAACTACCTGTCGATCGACGCGGAAACCGCGATCGTGCTGGCGAAATGCCCGCATTACAACAACGAGAAGGGCCGCAAGACGATCCGCCAGATGGTGACCGTCGCCGATTTTTCGCGCCGCGCCTTCATGAATGGCGAGCTCAGCACCGTGATGTCGCCGCGGACCGTGATCGCCTGGGCGCAGAACGCGGAGATCTTCCGCGATGTGGGCTATGCCTTCCGCGTGTCCTTCCTCAACAAATGCGACGAGCTGGAGCGCCAGACCGTCGCCGAGTTCTATCAGCGCTGCTTCGATGACGAGCTCCCGGAGAGCGCCGCGAGCCTGTCGCTGGGCTGAACCGACCCACGCTGATCGACCCGGAAGAGCGGGCGTGCCACAGGGCGCGCCCGTTTTTTGGTGTCCCGAGACAGCGCTGTGAGCGCGCGCGGTCTGATCAGCCCCCATGCTAGGCAAGACTGGTTCCGGCAGATCACCGAGACCGGAACAGGCGTTCACAGGGTGCTCGAAATTTCCGCTCAATTTGTCTCGATTTGCCAAAACTCTCCGCGCCGCGCTCACGGGATTACCCCTTGAAACCTGAGATTATGCGCCATTTTGACGCAAATGAACTGCTTGCTATCTGTTCCGCTCCGTTGGCGCCTCGCGACGCTTTTCCTGGCCCTTTGCGCGAGCCTGCTCCCTCCCCCGGCCCGCGCCGTGCCCTTTGACGCGGTGGATCGCGCGACGTTGTTCTCCGGCTGTATCGGGCGCTACACCGCCGAGCTGTCGCATGCCAAACGCCACGGCGGCGTAACGCATGACAACGCCACGGACGGGCTCACCGCGCGACAGGCCTTCTATGTGGATCTGCTCATCGCCGTGGATCTCGATGCGCGCGCGGCGGGATACGGGTTGGCCGCGCAGGCCATGACCCGTGCCGAGACACAGATCGCGCATAAACGGTTGCTGCGGGTGGCCCAGATCGAATCCGACCCGGCCCGAGCCGCGCAGGCGCGGCAAAATGCGCAGCGCCTGCTGGCGGTCTGCGATGCGATGGCCCCGGTCTGACACCGCCCTGTCCGGCCCGTCACGCTGACCCACAGCCGGGGCATGGCGTCGCCAGTCATGGGCATCGGGGCGCGAAAACCGGTCTGATCCGGCCCGTCATCACGCGCTCGGAATGTGGCACGGGCCAGCCGCGCTTCGACTGGCTTTCCCGATCCGGACAGGCTAGACATCCCCAAGCCCCAATCAACGCCCCGAGGCACCATGTCGAAACCCTCCGACAACCCCGCCGATCCTTTCAAGAAAGCGCTCGCCGAAGCCACCAAGGTGATGGCGGATGACCCGGACCTGTCGGTAAGCTACACCGTCGATCCCTCGGGGGTCTCCGGCGATGCGATGCGCCTGCCGCAAATCTCGCGCCGCATGACGCGTGACGAGGTGATGCTAGCGCGCGGCACCGCCGATGCGCTGGCGCTCTACCGGCGCTATCACGATGGCGCGACCCATGCCCGCTACGTGCCTCAGGGCGACATGGCACGCGAGCTCTACGAGGCGATGGAAACCGCCCGCTGCGAGGCGATGGGCGCGCGCGACATGCCGGGCACGGCGGGCAATATCGACGCCAAGATCGGCCATGAAGCCGCACGGCGCGGCTACGGCCAGGTTCGCGACTCGTCCGACGCGCCGCTTTCGGTGGCCGCGGGCTACCTGATCCGGCATCTCGCCACCGGGCGCGACCTGCCTGCGGATGCGGCCAATGTCATGGATCTGTGGCGCGGCTTCATGGAAGACCACGCCTCGGAAACCCTCGGCGCGCTGGAAGACACGCTCTCCGATCAGGCCGCCTTTGCCAAATTCGCCCGCCAGGTGATTTCCGATTTCGGCTATGGCGATCAGCTTGGCGACGATCCTGACGATTTCGACGATGACAGCGACGACCAGGGCGAGGAAGACAGCGCCGACGATCAGGAGCCCGACAGCACCGGTCAGGATGACGACGAGTCCGAAGATGCCGACGCCAGCCCGGAACAATCGCAGGAAGACACCGCCGACCCGAGCCAGGCGCAGGTCTCCATGGACGACGCCGCCGATCAGGAAATGGGCGAGGAGGTCGAAATGCCGGAAGGCGAGGCCCCGCTCGACCCGCCGCCCCCGGCTCCAATTTCCGAGGCCGACCCCGATTACGCAGTCTACACGCAGGATTTTGACGAGGAAATCGCCGCCGAAGAGCTCGCCGAGCCGATCGAGCTGGAACGTCTGCGCGCCTATCTCGACCAGCAGCTCGAACCGCTCAAAGGGGCGGTAAGCCGACTGGCCAACAAGCTGCAACGCCGCCTTCAGGCGCAGCAGAACCGGTCCTGGGAGTTTGACCGCGAGGAAGGCATTCTCGACGCAGGGCGTCTGGCGCGCGTGGTGGCGAACCCGACCACGCCGCTCAGCTTCAAGGTCGAGAAAGACACCGAGTTCCGCGACACCGTTGTGACGCTGCTGCTGGACAATTCCGGCTCCATGCGCGGGCGTCCGATCTCCATCGCGGCGATCTGCGCGGATGTTCTGGCGCGCACGCTGGAGCGCTGCTCGGTCAAGGTCGAGATCCTCGGCTTCACCACGCGCGCGTGGAAAGGCGGACAAAGCCGCGAAGCGTGGCTGAATGCGGGCCGCGAACAGCAGCCCGGTCGTCTCAACGATCTGCGTCATATCGTCTACAAACATGCCGATGCGCCGTGGCGGCGCACGCGCGACAATCTCGGCCTAATGATGAAAGAAGGGCTGCTGAAGGAAAACATCGACGGCGAGGCGTTGGAATGGGCGCATCGGCGCATGGTGGCCCGGCACGAGGCGCGCAAGATCCTGATGGTGATCTCCGACGGCGCGCCGGTGGACGATTCGACCCTCTCGGTGAACCCGGCAAATTACCTCGAAAAACATCTGCGCGATGTGATCGCGATGGTCGAACGGCGCCGCGCGGTGGAACTTCTGGCCATCGGCATCGGCCATGACGTCACCCGCTATTACGAGCGGGCCGTGACCATCACCGATGTGGAACAGCTCGCCGGCGCGATGACCGAACAACTCGCCGCCCTGTTTGACACAGACCCGCGGGCGCGGGCGCGCTTCGCCGGGATGAAGCGCGCAGGTTGATCGCGCCGACCGGACGGCGCGCGCGCGCCCGGTCCCGCATCAGCGCCGGACCGGGCGATGACAACCGCCCGACACCGGGCACCGCCCGACCGCCCGCAACCACGCGCCGCGTTTCGCAACACCAGGCGCGCACAGACGCCAAAGAGCGGCTTTGGTTTTCTTCTGTCCGGAAATACTCCGGGGGGTCTGGGGGGCTGGCCCCCCAGCTCTCCTGTGGTCTGGGGGGCTGGCCCCCCAGCTGTCCTGTGGTCTGGGGGGCTGGCCCCCCAGCCATCCTGCGGTCTGGTGGGCTGGCCCCCGAGCTGTCCTGCTGTCTAGGGGGCTGCCCCCCGCCGTCCTGTGGTCCAAGCCGCTGGCCTCCAGGGTCTCTTGCGGATTGCGCGCCCAACAAGAGCCATCCCACGATCCTGACAAGCCCGGGCCGCTTCACGACGCTGCGATACCGGGGGGCGCGCGGCGCAGGCTCGCTCAGCGATACTGAACCATCGCGCGGGCTTCCTCTTCCGCCTTTTCACGATCGGACGGCGCCACGGCAAAGGCCACCTTTGTCGCCAGATCCTTGGAAATCATCGCCTCCAGCGCCAGCTTGAACCGGGTCCGTCGCGCCGCATGTCGCCGCAAGGCCACCACATCCCACACAAGCACTTCGGAGCCTTCCTCGATCCACGTGCTGGCCGACGACGCGCGCCGCGTCAGGTAGGCCACCTCGCCAATGAAGATCCCCGCAGGCATGGTGAACTGCGTGCCGCGTTTCTCGATGCGCGCGCGCCCCTCGATGAGGTAATAGAGCTGGCTCACCGCCACGCCTTCGGTCGTGACCTTGCGCGCATCGGTCAGCCGCAGTCGCGTGGCACAGCGCACAAGCGCGCGGAAATCTCCCGGCGGCATGTCATGGAACTGGGCATAGATGTCGCGATGCGCCCGCGGCACCGCAACCATGGAACGCCCGATCAACAGGGTCGACAAGCCGATCAGGTTCGCCGCGCCAAGCACCAGGGAGGTGTTGATTGCCGCCCAGAGCGGCGCCTCCGCGGCGGCCCAGTAATACCAGACGTAAAACCCCGTCCCCGCCAGCAGAAACAGCCGCAACACGACCTGATTCAGCGCAAGATAACCCAGAGCATGGCACCCCGCCGCAATCAGGACGAGAAGATCCGCGCTGATCCAACTTGCACCCATCACAAACCTTTCGCATCAATACGTCACGATTAGACCAAAGCGTGCCCCGGCACCAACTCCAAAATGCGCGAGGCCTGCGCCGGCATGCCACGCGAGGGATGTAAGGACAGGAAATGTTTCAGACTTTCGACGAGAGCGCCAGCCCCGAGCAAGGCCCGCCACGGCTCTCCGCCCTGCGAGACGCGATGGCGCGCGCCGGGGTCGAGGGCTTTCTTGTCCCTCGGGCCGATGTGCATCAGGGCGAATATGTCGCCGCACGCGATGACCGGCTCGCCTGGCTCACCGGCTTTACCGGCTCGGCCGGCTGGGCCGTGGTGCTTGAAGACCGCGCGGGCGTGTTTGTCGACAGCCGTTACCGGCTTCAGGTCCGCAGCCAGGTGGCCGCCCCTTTCGAGCCCGTGAACTGGCCCGAAACCGGCCTTGCGGACTGGATCAATGACAGCCTGTCCACGGGCAAGATCGGCTTTGACCCGTGGCTGCTGACCGTCGACCAGAAATCCGCGCTCGAGGCCCGGCTGAAAGGCGCAACGCTTTGTCCGGTTGCCAATCTGGTGGATGCGATCTGGGACGATCAACCCGCCCCGCCCCTTGGCGCCGTCATGGCACAGCCCGAAAATCTCGCCGGCGAAGCCCACCCGGACAAGATCGCGCGCCTCTCAAAAGCGCTTGGGCCCGCGCAGACTTGCGTGCTCACCCTGCCCGATTCCATTGCCTGGCTGCTGAACATCCGCGGCTCGGATATTCCGCGCAACCCGGTCGCGCATGGCTTCGTGCTGCTGCATGCGGCGGGTCATGTGGATCTCTTCATGGATCCGCGCAAGCTCACCGCGCTCGGCGCCCATCTTGGCGAGACCGTGCGCGTGCAATTGCCCGAGCGTTTTGAACAGGCCCTCGCGGCGCTCGATGGTCCCGTCGCGCTCGACCCCGCCTCCTGCCCCGTGGCTGTGACCGACGCGCTTGGCGAAACCGAGATCCTGCACAGGCCGGATCCCTGCCTCCTGCCCAAGGCGCGCAAGAACGCGGCCGAATTGCAGGGCGCGCGCGATGCGCATCACCGCGATGCCGTGGCGATGGCCCGCTTCCTTGCCTGGCTGGACGCGCAGGCCCCCGGCGATCTGACAGAGATCGCGGTCGCCCGGCGGCTCGAGGAAGAGCGCCGCGCCACCAATGCCCTGCGCGACATCTCTTTCGAAACCATCTCGGGGAGCGGCCCGAACGGCGCCATCGTGCATTACCGCGTCACCGAAAGCACGGACAGGCCCCTGGCCGGCGACAGCCTGCTATTGCTCGATTCCGGAGGCCAGTATCAGGACGGCACAACCGACATCACCCGCACTCTCGCCATTGGCGCTGCAAGCGCGGAGGAAAAGGCAGCCTTCACCCGAGTGCTCAAGGGGATGATCGCGGTCTCGCGGCTGCGTTTTCCCGCCGGGCTTGCCGGGCGCGATATCGACCCGTTTGCGCGCGCCGCGCTGTGGCAGGCCGGGCTCGACTACGGGCACGGCACCGGCCATGGCGTGGGCGCCTACCTGTCGGTGCATGAAGGCCCTGCCCGTATCGCCCGCACCGGCACGGTGCCGCTGGAACCCGGGATGATCCTGTCCAACGAACCCGGTTTCTACCGCGAAGGCGCCTTTGGCATCCGGATCGAGAATCTCATTGCCGTGCGCGAGGCGGAGCCACAGCCGGGTCAGACCCTCGAAACCCTGCTCGAATTCGAGACGCTGACGCTTGTGCCCATCGACACGCGCCTGATCGCGCCGGACCTTCTGGAGCCTTCCGAAAAGGCGTGGCTGAACGCGTATCACGCCCGCGTGCTTGGCGAAATCGGGCCGGCACTCGATGCCGCGACGCGGCACTGGCTATCCGATGCCTGTCGGGCTATCTAATCACCCAGACCGATAAAATCCTGACAAATGACCCCCGAGGAGACGACCAAATGGCCGATCACATTCGCATCCGCCCTGCAGAAGGAACCTGGGTTGTGCGTGCCGGAGGCGCCGTGCTGGGCGAATCCTCGAATGCGCTCGAATTGACCGAAGGCAGCGCCCCGTTTGTGATCTATTTTCCGCGCACGGACATCGCCATGGCGTTTCTGGAACGGACCGATCACAGCACCCATTGCCCGCACAAGGGCGACGCCTCCTATTTCTCGATCATGTCGAAGAGCCAGACCTACAAGAACGCCGTCTGGTCTTATGAAGCCCCCAAGGATGCGGTGGCCGAGATCAAGGATCACCTTGCATTCTATGCGCAGGATGGCGTGCTCGTAGAACAGGTCTGATCGCCTCCCCGCCCGGCACAACAGCCCCCCGCGATTTCGGACCGGCGGCACGTCACGCCGTTCCGCTGCACCACCAGACGCGATCTTGCCTCAAGACCGCGCGTCTCCGCGGTCCCGCGCAGCGGGGACTGATCCCTTGGTTCGGGGGCGGGCTGGCTCCACGGCGACCCTTCGGTTCGTGGGGGACTGGCCTTGTTGGCATGCGTCCCACTCCGCCCATCGCCGCATCGGCCCTGCAACCCGGCGGCGTGTTCCGAGCATCGCCGCTCTCCGGGAACTGCACCCGCAGAGATCCCGCGCGCGACCGTCACCGCCACAGCGCCCCTGCCGTCCGGGCGCGCCGACCCCGATACTGCATGTAAGCCCCCGTCTTCTCGGAAAGCCCGCCTGCGCGCCACACCGCCCCACCGATGCGCGCCTGTCGAGGCGGCACGGGCCGAGGATCACCGGCGTCAACGCTTGGCGGCGGACACCGGCCAACTTGCCGCGCATATGCGCATGATGGCGCGGTCCGTGGCGTCCATCGGACCGAAGGCCCAGGGCCGGAACCGGTGGCGCAACGCCTCCAGAACCACGTCCTGCTGATCCGCGCTTGCGACATAGCCAAAGCGCGCCGCATCGCTCAGGAACCCGTCTGCCGGCTGCGCGTCGGCCATGATGCGGGCCTGTGCTTCGATCGCTTGAGGCTGTGGCCGGATCGCCAGCCCGCGCCGGGCCAACCGCGCCCAGTCGAACCGGCGCCCCGGATCGATCTTGCGGCCCAGCGCCACGTCCGAATGGCCCAGCACCCGCTCCGGCGGGATCGACCAGCGCGCCATGATTTCTGCAATCAGCCGCTCCAGACGCGCCATCTGCGGCTCGGAAAAGGGCGAGAAGCCGTCATTGGCAATCTCGATGCCGATGGAGGCGGAGTTCACGTCATCGATGCCGCCCCATGCGCCTGCCCCCGCATGCCAGGCGCGGTGCTCTTCGCGGACAAGCTGCCAAAGCCGCCCATCCTCGGCCAGTACGTAATGCGCAGAGACCTGCGACTCGCCCGTGCAGAGCCAGTCCCGCGCGGCAACCGCGTCGGTCATCGCCGTGTAATGCAAAAGGACAATATCCGGCCTGGCGCCGCAGCGCCGGGGCCCGTGGTTCTCCGACGGGCACCACAGTGCATCGGCCGCGTCGCATGGCGGCCCGGCTGCGCGCTCATCCATGTCCGGCATTGGCCGGATCAGCCGCCACGCACCTTGCGGAAGGGCGTCGGATCCCACGAACAGGCAAAGCCGTCGCCATCCGGATCCATCCCGAGCCGGTCGCGTTCCGGGCCGCCACGCGCGAGGAAGTCTTCCTGCGCGAGATCGGAGGAGGTGTATTGCGCACAGGCCCGCCGGAACTTGTTTTCCTGATTGAGACCGCTGCGCCGGTACAGCGGCGTGCCGACCGGGTTCGTTGTCTGCAACGCGTAGGCCACGATGTTGGGCCCTGTATTGCCCGGACGCTGCGGCAGGTCCGTCGGCGTGACCAACTGGTATTGGGCGCGGTTCTGCGCGATCAGCCGCGCATCGGCCTCGATATCGCGCTGTCCGGCGACGCTGTCGAAATCATTTTCACCGGAAATCCCGGCCGCATTGTTGACGACGCGCGGTGCCGGGTTGCCGGGGCTGGCCTCCAGCGGCGTCACCCCGGAGTTGAGCGCGGCCGTGCGCGCCGGGTCCACCTGTTGCCCTGCGGCATCGAGCGTCGAGCCCTGCACCGCTGCGGGCGGCTGCACCGTGGTGCGTCCTTCGAGCTGCGCATCGCGCGCCGCGCGCTGCTGCTGGTAGGCGTCGTAATCGCCAAATCCAACGCCGCGGCCGGGATCGGGCACGCCGGCTGCGCTGTCGGGAATCTGTGGCTCACAGGCCACCAACCCCATCAGGGCCAAACCACTCAGAATTACGCGCATCACTTTACCTGCTCACTCGCCGTTTTCAGGGGATTTACCACCATTTTGCGGGCTTGGAAACAAAACCCGCCGCCTGCTCAAGCGCATAGGCGGTGTTCAGCAGATCGCCCTCTTCCCAAGGTCGTCCAATGAGCTGCAAACCCATCGGCAACCCATGCTTGTCGGTTCCGGTCGGAACCGCGATGCCGGGCAAACCGGCAAGATTCACGGTGACGGTAAAGACGTCGTTGAGATACATCTGCACCGGATCGTCCATCTCCATCCCCAGCGGGAAGGCCGAAGACGGCGTTGCGGGCGTCAGAATCGCATCAACCCCCTGTGCAAAGACCTCTTCGAAGTCGCGCTTGATCAGGGTGCGCACCTTGCGGGCGCGGTTGTAATAGGCGTCATAGAAGCCCGCCGACAGCACGTAGGTGCCGATCATCACGCGGCGTTTCACTTCGTTACCAAAGCCCTCTGCGCGGGTCTTTTCATACATCTCGGTGATGCCGTCGCCCTGCGCCAGCGTCGCGCGGTGGCCATAGCGCACGCCGTCGTAGCGCGCGAGGTTCGAGGACGCTTCTGCGGGCGCGATCACGTAATAGGTCGGCAGCGCGTATTTGGTGTGCGGCAGCGAGATATCGACGATCTTTGCACCGGCATCCTCCAGCATCTTGCGCCCCTCGGCCCAGAGCGTCTCGATCTCTTCCGGCATGCCCTCCATACGGTATTCGCGCGGAATGCCGATGGTCTTGCCCCGGATGTCCCCCGTCAGCATCGCCTCGAAATCGGGCACGGGCAGGTCCGCGGAGGTCGAATCCTTGGGGTCATGTCCGCACATCGCCTCAAGCATGATCGCGGCGTCGCGCACGTCCTTGGTCATCGGACCCGCCTGATCGAGCGAAGAAGCAAACGCCACGATGCCCCAGCGCGAGCAACGGCCATAGGTCGGCTTGATCCCGGTGATCCCGGTAAAGGCCGCCGGCTGCCGGATCGAGCCGCCGGTATCGGTGCCCGTCGCGCCAAGGCACAGATCCGCCGCCACGGCTGCCGCGGAGCCGCCGGAGGAGCCGCCCGGCGTCAGTTCCGCCTCGTCATTGCCGCGTTTCCACGGGTTGACCGCATTGCCGTAAACCGAGGTCTCGTTGGATGAGCCCATGGCGAACTCGTCCATGTTGAGCTTGCCAAGCATCACCGCGCCACGCTCGAAAAGCTGGCTCGACACCGTGCTTTCATATTCCGGCTTGAAGCCTTCGAGGATCCGAGACGCCGCCTGCGAGGGCACACCCTTGGTGCAGAACAGGTCCTTGATCCCGAGCGGAATGCCACAGAGCGCCGGCGCATCGCCCGCCTTGATCCGCGCGTCCGCCGCCTGCGCCTGCGCACGGGCGATCTCGGGCGTGTGATGGACAAAGGCATTGAGCGCACCCGCGCCCTCGATGGCCGCAAGGCAGGCCTCGGTCAGCGCCGCGCTCGTGGTCTCGCCCTTGCGCAGCGCGTCGCGTGCCTCTGCAATGGTCAGTTTCGTCAGATCGCTCATCTCGTCATCCCTCTCAAACGGCGGCCCGTCTGTCTGTTTCGCTGGCTCACTCGACCACTTTCGGCACGGCAAAGAAGCCCTCGCGCGCGTCGGGGGCGTTGGACAGGATCTTGTCCTGCTGGTTGCCATCGGTCACACCGTCCACGCGGCGCTTGAGCCGCATCGGCTCCACCGACACCATCGGCTCGACGCCCTCGACATCGACCTCGTTGAGTTCCTCGATGAAGCCGAGGATGCGGTTGAAGTCTTCCGCAAGCCCGGGCAGCGCATCGTCTTCAACCTTGATGCGTGCAAGCTTGGCCACGCGGGCAGCGGTGCTGGTATCAATGGACATGGGTCTCGGTCCTCTTGGGCGATGAAGCTCTCCGGGGCGCAGGCGGCCACCGGCAATATTGGCCTCGCGTCTACATTGGGTGCGCGCGCGTCGCAAGGCGGGCTTGCGTCCAGACGTGAATCATCCAGCCCAGCATGACCGCATTGAGCAGATGCCACAGGAAATGCGTGCCAAGGGGCAACAGCGGACAAAGCGGGGCATCGAGCGTCCGCGCCGTCAGCGACAGGACCAAAAGCCCCGCCCCGATAGCCAGACCCCGCGCCACCTCCGGCGCGCGCTGACGCAAGGCCAGCGCGTAGAGCGCGATCAGAAGCGGCACCGGCGCATAGACCGCCGATCCGCCCAGCGCCTCGATCCGGGCAAAGCCCCATCCCGTGAGCGCCGCGTAGGGAAAAAACAGCAGCGTGATGCCAAGGGCACGCCCCGGTGACACGCCCCAGAAGTCGCGCGTCGCGGCAAAGACATAGATCAGCACGAAGCCAAGGATCGGCACCACGTCAAGCAAGGCGGCCCAGGGCTGCGCCACCGTGTGAAACAGCGTGGAGCCAAGCCCGATCGCACCCAGACAGACACAGAGCACCCGCCCCAGACCGTCGGTCCGCCGCCAGAGCCACAGGGCCACGATCCCGAAGGCGAGGTTGGTGATCGCGTTGACCGGTTCGGCCCACAATCCCGGGCCCAGCCGTTCGCAATAGCCATCAATCGGTCTTGTCCAATCCATCGGTATGGTCTCTTGTCCACGCGGCTGCATCTATGGCGGCCGCTCCGGCGCGGGCATATGACGCCACCGACTGCTACGCCGTCAGCACCCTGACCGGCAACGCCACGGCGTTCAATCCTTCCCCCGCGGCGGGCCTTGCCCGCGCGACACACCCCGCCCGGCGATCCGCCATGCCGCTGCAACAGGCCATGCGCCCGCGACGGGCCTTGCCACAGCGAGCCTTCCGGAACTCTGCGACCGGCCTTCCTCCCCGACCGGCCTTGCCCTCGCAACCGGCCTTCCCTCCTATCAGACCCTGCCACTCCGACCAGCTCTGCTCTCGCAACCGAATGGGGCTCCCGGACCGGCCAGCCTCCCCCCTGGCCCTGCCAGTCCTACCGGCCCTGCCCTCCCGACCCAACGGAACTCCGGGACCGGCCAGCCCCCCCAACAAACCCTGCCCTTGCGACCGGCCTCACCTCCGCGACCGGCGTTGCCACAGCGATCCTTACGGGGCACCGGGACCGGCCTTCCTTCCCGTCAGACCCTGCCACTCCGACCAGCCCTGCGCCCGCGACCCAACAGAACTCCGGGACCGGCCAGCCTGCCGCAATTGCCCCGGACCCAGACCAGCGTGATCCCCGTCAACCCGTCGCGCAGGCCATCCTGCCCTGCCCTCCGCGCGCCGCTCTGGACGCCGCGCGCCCGCCCGTTAGACTGTCGGCCAAGACCAAACCGCGGAGGACATCATGCAAATCATCTGGCTTGGGCACGGATCATTTCGAATCGAAATCGGCAAGGAGGTGCTCTTGGTCGATCCCTGGATCACCGCCAATCCAATGATGAAAGGCCATGACGCCGAGGCCGCGACCGCAGGGGCGACACGCATTCTCGTGACCCATGGGCATTTCGACCATGCGACGGAAATCGCACCGATTTCCAAGTCCACCGGCGCACCGGTCTATGCCATTCCCGAGTTGGTCGGGATCCTGACCGCGCAAGGCGCGGCGGAGGGTGCCGGCTTCAACATGGGCGGCACGGTGCATTTCGACGGGGTCAGCGTGACAATGGTGCCTGCCTCGCACAGCTCAAGCTACGTGATGGATGACAAGCCGGTCTACACAGGCACCGAGGCGGGATTCATGATCAGCGGCGAGGGCCATATGATCTATGTCTCCGGCGATACCGGGATCATGGCGGACATGGATTGGATGGGCGACTATTTCAAACCCGATATCGGCATCCTGTCGGCGGGCGGTCACTACACCATGGACATGGCACAGGCTGCCTATGCCGCGCGCCGCTATTTCGATTTCAAGACCGTCATCCCGTGCCACTACAAGACCTTCCCGCTTCTGGAACAATCGGCGGAGGGACTGAAGGCGGGACTGCCCGGGGTGGACGTCATCGAGCCGGACGTGATGAAGCCCATCCAACTCTAGCGCAGAGGGCCGTGGCCCGCGCTGACGTCAGGATCCCGCGCCAGAACCACGGCCCGTTGCCGGGCCATGCCGCTTCGCCCCACGGGGCCTCTCTGCCGCGTCGCGCATCGCGGCGCGTGGCGCGATCGGTCGGCGCCGTCAGGGCATCTGGATCATCTTGCGCTCGAACTCCGCGCGGCCGGTGGACAGGTCGTCATAGGTCAATTCCACCACCACCCGCTCGATCGACCCCGCCGGGAAGCGCTGATAGATCACCGCATCCTGCGGGATCGCATTGGGGGCGTTTGTCTCTTCAAGGCAGGGCGGCAGCGGCCACGCCTCCGGCGCCGCGCCATTGATTCCCACATGCGCCGCCTTGAGACCACAGCGCCACGCAAGGATATGGGTCATGTAAAGCAGGTCCTGACCGTCCCAGTCGCGCACCGCCACCCAATTGGCCTGGGTTGCCTGCAGGATCGGCTTGACCTCGACAGCGGTGGTGAAACGCCCCGTGGGTTCCTGTGGCTCGGCGGTAAAGGCGGAGCGCGCGCGCGCCTGCCCGCCTGACGCCTCCGCCGCCCCAACGGCCTGCGGTCGCTGCGCCGGCGCCTCGGCGACGGGCGCCACTGCAACGCTTGCCGAGTCGCCCGCGTCCGCGGCGCCCACGACACTGCCCGCCTCCGGGGCGCTCCCGCCGCCGCCAAGCGCCACGGCAATCCCGATCAGAAGAATATCGATCATTTCAAACCCCTTCTTTACAAATTCACAGCTTTTTCGGCCTAACCCTGTCTCTGCCCATGACGCAGCATGGCTGCACGGTCGGATCAGTCGCAGGATGGCACGAATGACCCAGCCCCGGAAGTCGGCATCTCCCGACCTGCCCGCGCACCGGAACAGCACCGCGCGCCCGGGCTATCCCGATCGCGGCGGGACGAAGGCCGCCGGGAGCACCTTTGCGAGCGGCCACCGCGTCCGGCCCCATGCAACCGGGATGCATGCAACCGGGATCGTCGCCGGGACCACGGAAAAAGGGGATTCCCAAGTTGCGACCGAAGGCACCGGGCTGGGCGCCACCCGGGCCGGCCCGACAGAGACCGGCGCTACTTGGACCAACGCCGCCGGAGCCGACCCGACAAAGACCGGCGCCACCCGAACCAAGACCACCGGAACCGACGCAGCGGAAACCGATACCACAGGGATGAACGCCCAAGCGGCGGACCCCGACGAAACCGCTGCCACCGGGGCGCCCGCCGCAACAACCGCTGCCGTCGGAGCGCACCCCGCCGGGAGCCGCCCGCGCAGCCCCGCTGACGGGCCACGCGACGCAAGCGCTTCAGCCGCGCTCCCCCCGCACACGGACACCGCCGCCGCAACGCCACCCTCCGCACGCAACGCACCGGTCAACGTGCTCATCGTCGCGCAGGACGGGCGGCTTGCCTTTGAGGCCGTGCTTTTTGCGGCCTCATTCGCGCGGTTCAACCGCGCGGGGCGCTTCCGGCTTTGGGTGGCGGAGCCGCAACCCGGTCCGCTCTGGCCAAAGGATCCGCGCATCGCGGACGCAGCGATCCGGGATCTTCTGACGGGGTTCGGCGCACGGATCGTGCCCTTTGAAAGCCGGCATTTCGGCGCGACCTACCCTATCGGCAACAAGATCGAAGCGCTGGCCGCCCTGCCCGAAGGAGAGCCCTTCGTCTTCTTCGACACCGATACGCTGATCCTCTCCGACCTCGCGGCGGTGCCCTTCGATTTCGACCGCCCCACCGCGTCGCTGAACTGCGAAGACACCTGGCCCAAGATCACGCTCTACGGGCCGGGCTACACCGAAATCTGGCGCGCGCTCTACGATCAGGAAGGGCTCGATTTCGAAACCAGTCTCGACCGGGGTCAGCCCGAAGGTTACTGGCGCCGCTATCTCTATTTCAACGCGGGCTTTTTCTTCTATCGCTGCCCGCGGCTGTTCGGCGCGCGGTTTCTCGCAACCGCGCTGCGCATCCGCGATGCGCCCCCCGCCCAACTGGCCGGTCAGGCGACACAGCCGTGGCTTGATCAGATCGCGCTGCCGCTGGTGATCCACGGGCTTGGCGGCGGGCGCGACACCTTGCCGAGCGGGCTGCTCGATGGCACGGTGAGCTGCCACTATCGCAGCCTGCCGCTGCTCTATGCGCGCGAAGCCGACAGCACCGTTGCGCTGCTTGAAGCGCTGGCCGCGCCAAACCGGGTCAAGAAACAGCTCAAGCGCTACGCGCCGTTTCGGCACATGATCTATCACGGGCGCGGTCACAAGGCGCGCGCGCTATTCGACCGCGCGGCCTTACCCAAGCGGGAAAAGACGCTCCGCAACCAGCTTCGGAAAGCCGGCTACTGGATGCGGTGACCTCGCCCAATCGTGCCTGCCCCCGCGGGCCCGCCTACACATGCCGGAGCACCGGTGCCGCACCACATAAGCCTCGCCAGCCCGGGCCCGACCTCACGCGGATGAACACGCGCGCCCGAACATCCGTGCCTTACCGGACAAGGTTGCCCGGACAGGCCCGGCCACACGGGCTTGCCTGCACATGCCCGCCCACATATGCCGGAACACAGATGCTGCGCGACTTAAGGAGGCCCGTAAGGCCCCCTGACCAGCACCCCCATGCGGCAAAGCTCACCCCTCCGAACACGGGTGCCGCGCCACACAAGGCTGACCAAACCTGACCGCCGAAACGGACCGGCCCACACAGGCCCGACCACTCTGGCCTGCCCCCCTGCGCGCACCGTCAAGCCCACCGATGACGCCGCCGCCATGCTAGGATGAGACCCAAATTCATGCTAGGATGGGAGCAAAACCGGAAGGTGGCCCATGGAAGATCACGCCCCCATCGACGTTACGTCAGACGCCGGCACACAGGCGCAGCCAGAACCAAAAACGATGCCCAGCGACCCCGGCGCGGTCACCCTTCTTGTGGGGACAACCAAGGGGCTGTTTCTGGTCACCGGCGGCGCGGACCGCACACATTGGCATGTCTCCGGGCCGCATTGCGACGGATGGACGATCAACCACGCAACCGGTGATGCGCACACCGGGCGGATCTGGGCCGTGGGAGGCAATGAGTGGCACGGCGCGGGTGTCTGGCGATCCACCGATGGCGGCGCCAGCTTCGCGAGCCAAAAGCTGGCGGATGGCGAGATGGACGCCTGGATCCGCAACGACCCCGACGCTGCCGCACTGTTCGGCGTCGAGCCACAACCGCCCGCGCCCTTCACCGGTCAGGTCGACGCGTTGTGGTCCGTGGCGCGCGCGGGCGACACGCTTTATGCCGGCGCCAAGCCCGCAACCCTGTTCGAAAGCCGGGATGACGGACAGACTTGGTCCGAGGTCACCGGGCTGAGCAACCACGAAAGCCGCGACAGTTGGAACCCCGGCGCGGCGGGCATGACGCTGCACACGATCGTGCCCGACCCGGCCGATCCCGCCCGGCTCTGGATTGCGATCTCCGCCGCGGGGGTCTTTGCCACCGAGGATGGCGGCAGCACATGGACCCGGCGCAACCGGCTTTCCAACGCCGAGCGGTGTGCGTCGCACCCGCCCCACCCGGCCGCCCCAAGCGACGGGCAGACCGGGCATTGCGTGCACAACATGGTGCGCACGGGCGATGGCACGACGCTCTATCAACAAAACCACCACGGCACCTATCGCTCCCGCGATGACGGGCGCAGCTGGGACGACATCACCGACGGGCTGCCATCGACCTTCGGGTTTCCCATCGCGGTACACCCGGGCAAGCCGCACACGATCTGGACCTTGCCGCTGAACGGCGACAGCGCCGGGCGGTATCCGCCCGATGCGCGCGCGGCGGTCTGGCGGTCCCGCGATGGCGGCGACAGCTGGGAGGCCTGCCGCCGGGGCCTGCCGCAGGAGGCGTGTTTCTTCACGGTGCTGCGGCAATCGATGAGCGTGGATGCCCACCAGGCCGCGGGGCTCTATTTCGGCACCAATACCGGATCGATCTTTGCCACGCTGGACGAGGGTGACAGCTTCATGGAGATTGCCCGACATCTGCCAACCGTGCTTTGCGTGGAGGCGATCACCGCCTGACCGTTGGCGCGGATCTTTGCGCGCGATGCCACGGCGTCGCGCGGATGCCGTTTGCACGCCCTCCCCCCATGACCCGCCGCGCAATCGCGGCATGGCGCATCCGGACGCGCCGCGCCCTACGTGTCCACGGCCCGCCCAAGGCACCCCCGGTCATGCGCCCCGCCCCGCGTGCCCACGGCCCGCCCAAGGCACCCCCGGTCATGCGCCCCGCCCCGCGTGCCCACGGCCTGCCCAAGGCACCCCCGGTCATGCGCCCCGCCCCACGCGTCCACGGCCTGCCCAAGGCGCCCCCGGTCATGCGCCGCGCCCCGCGTGCCCACGGCCTGCCCAAGGCGCCCCCGGTCATCAAGCCTCCCATTGCGGGAACGCTGTCACCCAAGGGTGCGACACAGGCCCTGCGCCGTTCCGAATTAACCCGCCTGCGCAGAACATCCGCCTTTTCACGCGCGGCACCAGTGATCCGGTTGTCGCGGGAGACGGTTGGGTCTACCCATAGAAAAAACCACAGAACCAGGGAGACACCCATGTCCGACGCTCCGTCTTTTGGCTTTGACACGCTACAGATCCACGCGGGAAGCCGCCCCGACCCGGCAACCGGCGCCCGTCAGACGCCGATCTACCAGACCACGGCCTATGTGTTCCGGGACGCAGAGCACGCCGCGGCGCTCTTCAACCTTCAGGAAGTGGGCTACATCTACTCCCGCCTGACCAACCCGACCGTCGCCGTGCTTCAGGAACGGGTTGCCACCCTCGAAGGCGGCGCCGGCGCGGTTTGCTGTTCCTCGGGCCACGCGGCGCAGATCATGGCGCTGTTCCCGCTGATGGGGCCGGGCAAGAACGTGGTGGTCTCCACCCGTCTCTACGGTGGCACGGTCACGCAGTTCTCGCAGACGATCAAGCGCTTTGGCTGGTCCGCCAAGTTTGTCGATTTCGACGACACCGATGCGGTCGCGGCGGCCATCGATGACGACACGCGCGCGGTATTCTGTGAATCCATCGCCAACCCCGGCGGCTACATCACCGATCTCAAGGCGATCGCCAAGGTTGCCGACGCCGCCGGTCTGCCGCTGATCGTCGACAATACCTCCGCCACGCCCTACCTCTGCCGCCCGATCGAGCATGGCGCGACGCTGGTGGTGCATTCGCTGACGAAATACCTCACCGGCAACGGCACCGTAACCGGCGGCGTCGTGGTGGACAGCGGCACGTTCGACTGGGCAGCCTCCGGCAAATTCCCCTCGCTGAGCGAGCCGGAGCCCGCCTATCACGGCCTGAAGTTCGCCGAGACCTTCGGCCCGCTGGCGTTCACCTTCCACGGCATTGCCATCGGGCTGCGCGATCTGGGCATGACGCTCAACCCGCAGGCCGCGCATTACACGCTGATGGGCATCGAAACCCTGTCGCTGCGCATGGAGCGCCATGTGCAGAACGCGGTCGAGGTGGCCGGCTGGCTCGAAGGGCATGACGCGGTGGCCGGGGTCACCTATGCGGGCCTGCCCTCCTCGCCCTATCACGGTCGTGTCAAGACGATCTGCCCGAAAGGCGCCGGCGGTCTGTTCACCGTGAAGCTCAAGGGCGGCTACGAGGCTTGCGTGAAATTTGTCGACAGCCTCGAAATCTTCAGCCACGTGGCCAACCTTGGCGACACGCGCAGCCTCGTGATTCACTCGGCATCCACCACCCACCGTCAATTGACGCCAGAGCAGCAGGAAGCGGCCGGAGCCGCGCCGGACGTCGTGCGGATCTCCATCGGGATCGAGGATGCCAAGGACCTGATCGCCGATCTCGATCAGGCGCTGGCCAAAGCCTCGGCCTGATTGGGGTCCTCTCGCAAGGCGCCGGGCCGGCGTCTTGCAGCCAAAACCGCGTGCGCCGGTCAACCAATGACTGGCGCGCGCCCACGTGTCCAAACCTGCGCCCCGTGCCGCGTCTTTGTGGACATCGCAGCGGGACGTGAGCGAACTGCATCGGGGCCGGCAGCACGGTCTTCGTCTGACCGCTGCTCGCGCCATCGGTCAGATCGCAGGACTGACACAGGAGTCCGCGCCGCCCGGCTGCGCCCCCCGGCTCTGCCCCATCCCGCCCTATCCATCCAGGTGTCAACCCGACCACAAGCGCGTTGGAGCACCTGCCTCGGATCACAGGAGCGCCCCGGGGGCGCCCTGCCATCACGGCGCCGTCAACGGGATTGTCCCGCACCATATCCGCGGTGGAGGGTATCACAGGATCACCTCGCGCGCGGGAGGCCACCCCACTCTTTGCAGCACGCCCCCAATCGCCGCATCAGGTCGGGGATCTCACGACCAAGTCCCGCCCCCGGGCGGCGATCCGCCCGACCACCGCAGCGCGGCGCAAGCGCCCGCCAGATAGAGACGCCACCCTGTGACCACACAGACGATCGCGCCCAGCGCCCAGCGCCCAGACCGCCACGGCTAAATTGTCGGGAGGTGCCAAACAGCCCAACGGGCCGCACATCTCCCGGTCAAGGCGCTTTCGCGTTGACCGGTCCGCAGGGGCTTTCACCGGCATTCAACGCGCGGTCAGACGGTTCAAACGCCCGAACCATCCCACGCGCCTTTGCGCATTCATGCGCATGCGATGTGCATGACATGTGCATGGATTGTGCAGCGCGGTTTTACCCCGAGCCCAGCGGGGCGTCAGGCCCACAATGGCGCTATCCGCGCGGCATCTTGAGGGACAGGCTTCTGCTGCCCTTGCGGTAGCGCAGCTCGGAGGTGTTGATGGACTGCACCCGCCCCCCGTCGAGCGTATCGCCCACCTTGACCTTCACATACCGGCCGTTCGGCATCCGCACCAACGCCCGGCGATTGGATTGCGTGCCATAGACGCCGATCAGGCTGATCCGGTTCAGGTTGATGGCATTGCGCACCGTCGCGGACCGCGCAACCGATGCGCTGCTTGGCAAACGCGGCTGAACCACGCGCGGCGCGGCGGCGGCAGTCACAGCAGAGGCTGTTTGTACCGGAGCCGGGTTGGCTTCCGCGCGCGCGCGGGCGCGCTCGACGATGGCCTGCATGTTGCGGGGCCGGGTGACCGGAGGCAGCGACGCGACCACCGCCTGTTCGGTTGCCTGCGGTGCGTTGCGCGCGGCTTCTTCCTGCGCCGTCACCGGGCGCATGACCGGACGGAAAGCCGCAAGTTCGCTCCGCGAGATGCCCTGCAATTCGGCGCGTTCATACTGCTCGACGAGATCGGACGGGCGCGCCTCGGGCCGCTTGTCGCGCAGCGCCGGATCGCCCAAAGCCCCGGCATCCGCCCCGTCTTCGCCATCCGGATCCGGCGTGGCTTGCGGCTGGCGCAATGGCGGGGTCACTGGCGGACGCCCCGTGTAGATCCGCAAGCCTTCCGGCGACAAAGCGCCCTCCGGCGTGGCGCGCACAAGACCGCGGGCGTCGAAATCGAACAGCATCCCGGCAGGCGGAGGCAACCCGGGGTCCTCAAGCCCTGCTTCCGGCGCAATTTCAACCGCTTGGGGCAGAGCGACGGCGTCAAACTGCTGCACATCCGGATCGATCGACGCGACATAGACATCATCGACACCGCCTGTCGGCAGGTTCAGCGGCGCAGCGGGAGCGCGTTGCCAGATCCCCGTCGCGGCATAGGTGGCCGCGGCCTGCTCGGGCGACAGCGCTTCGCGTTGGACCGGCTCCGCAAGCCCGGGCCGGGCATCAAGGCCGGGCCGGGCATTGGGCATTGCGTCGGCCGCCTCGTCAAGCGCGGCAATCAACGTGTCTTCTGCTTCTTCGGCGGCACCGGACCCATCTGCCTCGGTCACAGCGTCAAGCGTGGCGTCCTCGGGCGTCTCCTCTGGACTGCTCAGCGCCACGGGGGCCGTCTCACGCACGTCCGGCAGTTGCGCCACCGCTTCAACTTCGGGCTCTGAGCGGAAGAACCGCGCAAGACCGTTGTCGAGGAATACCGAGGCCCAAGCCGCGACGCCGGCAAGAAACAGAAGCAACCCGGCTGTCAGCATCAACCCGAGGAAACGCGGTTTGCCCCCCACCCGATCCCGGCCCCGCGCACCAAAGACCGTCATGCGCTCGCGCTCATTGTCCGGATCGTCCACGAAGCTTGCGATCGCGGCGGCCCCACCGGTTGCCGTGAGGCTCGGTGCCGCGCTTGAGGAGTCATCAGCCGCGCCCGGACGCAGGGACGCCTTTGCAATCAGGGCATCCGGTTGCTTGGTGTCGCCCCCTGCCGCGGTTGCCAAGGGCGTTTTGACCGTCGGGGCTTTCGGCGTTGCCACGATCGGTTTCGCAACGGTGGGTCCGTCTTTTGGCGCGCTCCGTTGAGCCCCGGTTTTATCTTCCTCCGGCCCGGTGCGGCGGCCCAGATTGCGGGCCTGCGCCACCTTCTGACGCAGCGCATGCGCCGGGTGCGGAGGCGATACGGGCACACGGTCCGGCGGAGGCGGCGCTTCGGCGCGCGGGTCTGCCTTGGCTTGTGACGTGCCCCCTCTGCTGAACAGCCCACCGGAGCGTTCCAGCAAGGATTTCCGTGCCTTGGGGGCTGCGGGTTCGATCCCGCCACTGGTCACGCCTGCGGTTGTTTCCGTGCCCTTGTCGGCGGTTTCGTCTGGCTTTGCGCCAAGCCGGAACGGCCGGGGCGCGCGGGGGATTGCCCGATCGCGACCCGGCTCGCGGGTTGCGCGAATGGTGGAGAAGGTCGGCTTTATCGCCTGCTCGGCCTCTGTCCCCTCCTCCGCGTCTTTTGCCTCAGTCCTTGCGTCATTATCCGCGTCATCACCCTGTGTTTTGGCCGAACCGTCCTCGGGTGGGGACACTGGGGCCGACAGCGGGTCTGGCACCGCTTCGTAGACATCCTCGAAACTGATGTCCGTTTCTTCGAGATCGGTTTCCGGGGCACCGGTCTCTGCCACGAAGAGCGCGCTGCCATCGCGCTCAGAATTTGGCGCGTCCTTGGGGCCGCGTGCCTCTTCGAGAGCGGAGAACGCCTCTTTGGCGAGGGTCTCATCGGTTTTCCCGCCACTCGTGCGCGCGGCTGCCAGATCGACGGCCGGCGGCGCCGGGAGATCGCCTTTGTCTTTCTGTTCCGACCCCGAGACGGGCGCGCCCTCGGACAAGGCTGACCCCGCTATCCGGGCTTCTTCGGGCTTGGATGCTTTGGGGTCGGATTCATCGGCTGTGATTGCCGGGGCTTCGGTTGCGGGGGCTTCGGATTCATCGGCTGTGATTGCGGGGGCTTCGGTTGCGGGGGCTTCGGTTGCGGGTGGTTCCGTTGCGGCGGGCTCGGTTTCGGCAGGCCGGAAATCTGCGGACGTCGGCTCACCTGTGTGTGCCGGCCCGGCTGCGGAGTCCCCGCGCTGTGCCTTCGATGACGCATCCGCGCCGGACGCATCATCAAGGCCCGACACCTCTTCCTGCTCTCCGGTCCCGGCGCCGACAGCGGTGGCGCCCGTGTCCGACCGATCAGGGCTCGCCCCGGGCGGGTCCTGCACCGCGATATCCGACCCGGAAGTCTGGCTCGGCTCAGAGAGAGACCCCTCGGCCTCCGTAAATCCGCGCGGTTCCGCGTCTGGAACCGCGGTCGTTGGCGCCTCGGGCGTCTGCGCTTCGGTTTGCGGCTCCGGGCCAGTAGCCTCCAGATCAGCAGGGTCCGCGCTATCCTCGGCGGTCTGGTCCGCGGCATCCGATCGCGCGGCCTGCTCCAGAGCCAGCTTGGTCGGCGTCAGCGCCGCCTCGTCCGCAGGAATGGCCACAATGGCGCTGCGTGGCCGCTCGGGCGGCTTTCCGCTCCAGTCTTCGGCCGCACCGAAGAACACGGCACCCTGAAACGCGTTGTCCGGCGCGATGGCCAGATGGGCTTGCGGCAGGAACCCGTGCGCCTTGGCAAAGCCTTCCGCCTCTTCCAGCGTTTCACGCGCCACAGCGGCCACATGCATCGTGCCGCCGGCAATCTCGTGGTCGTGCACAAGCTCCGACACGGCATAGGGTGTCGCGCCGTCAAGCGCGGCTTCGACCGCCTGCGTGACCACCTCGGGGGCATCCGACGCCGGGGCCGGAATCGACAGGTAGCGAATCTGGGCGTTTGGAATGATGAGGCCCAGCCGATTGGCATTTGGATGCAGCCCGGTGGCGCGGCTCTTCAGGCGCTGCATGCCCTCGTCGAGACTCTCGGGGTCGAGGGTGATCTCGTCAAGAATGGCCCAGCCTTTCGGCATACGCCGCAGGAACTGGATGCCGTCGAAAGACAGGGAGAGTGCGAAATTCAGCTTCATGAGCGCCTTGTTAGCAGTCTGCCGCGTCAGAGGGGAGTCCGGTGCCCCCTTGCTGCCAGTGTAAGGGCAAGTTGCTGCCGACGCAAAGAAAACCGCGTCGGACAAGGACTTGCTGCGCATGCCCCTTCAGGCAAAGATAGGATCTGCGTCGGCCGGTGCAAGCCGGCGCGCACGGATCAACCGGGGAGTGCCCTCATGGCGACATCGGCTATGCTGCAAATCAACCGCCAATCCCGGTGCCACGGGGTGTTTGCGAGACTGCGCGAGACCGCCCGCATGGCACAGGCGCAGGTCTCGCGCGCGGCGCTGGCAACCGGGCTTGCGCTGGCGCTCCTGTCCGATCCCGTCCACGCCGAAACGGCCGCTGCGGGCACGATCTCCGTGCGCGGCGAGGCACGGGTCTCGGCCAGTCCGGACATGGCCACGATCACGCTGGGCGCGGTGCATGTGGACAAGGATGCCGTTGCGGCGATGGATGCAACCTCTGCCGCCTTGCGCAGCATCATCGCCCAGCTTGAAGCGCTCGGGGTCGCCGGGAGGGACATGCAAACCGCCAACCTGATGCTGACCGAGCGCGAACGCTTCGATCAGGATCGTGGCGCGCCGGTATCGATTGGATTCGAGGCGCGCAATACGCTGACAGTGCGGCTGCGCGACCTCGATCTGGTCGGCCGCGTGCTGGCGGACGTGCTGGATCAGGGCGCCAACCGCCTGCAAGGGCTTCACTTTGGCCTGCAGGACCCCTCACCACTCGAAAACAAGGCGCGGCGGCTTGCGGTCGCCGACGCGCTGGCTCGAGCCAAGCTCTATGCCGATGCCGCAGACGTGCCGCTTGGTCCGGTGGTGCAAATCTCGGATATTCCGGCCTCGGGCGAGCCGCAGCCAAGAATGGCCGAACGCGCGTTTATCGCCGACGCGGCGTCGAGCGTGCCTATCGAGGCTGGCGAGATCGAGGCCTATGCGGCGGTCACCGTGGTTTTTGCCATCGCCGACCCGCGATAACCACGCGCGTCATCTCTCGCCATGCCCGGCAGCCCGCAGCACGGGCCCGGGCCCGGCTTTCTCGCGCCTCAGCGATCTCGCATTTGCTGCGCCAGCAGTGCGAGGATCTCCGCCTTCGGATCCGCGACGCGGCCTTGTTTGTAGCCATCTCCGAAATCAGCCCGGATATCGGGATCGTCGAGATTTTGGGCCAGTTTGGACGCCGCACGGATCAGCTCTGCATACCACCAGAAGTATTTGCTCTCGCCGCCTGCGACGCGGTTGACGTAATGCATCCGCGCCGAACAGGTCTTGAGGAGCGTTTCAAGCTCGTCCGGATTGTTCCATTTTTCCGTCAAACGGCGCGATCCACCATCATCTTCTTGATCTCGGCAATCGCGAGCGCGGGGTTGAGACCTTTCGGGCAGGTCCGCGCGCAGTTCATGATCGTGTGGCAGCGATAGAGCTTGAACGGATCCTCGAGCTCGTCGAGACGCTCGCCCGTTGCCTCATCGCGGCTGTCGATGATCCAGCGATACGCATGCAGCAGCGCCGCCGGTCCGAGGTAGCGATCGCCGTTCCACCAGTAGGACGGGCAGGACGTGGAGCAGGACGCGCACATCACGCATTCATAGAGCCCGTCGAGCTTCTTGCGGTCCTCAATGGATTGGCGCCACTCTTTTGCGGGCCGGTTGGTCTTGGTTTCCAGCCAGGGCATGATGCTCGCATGCTGAGCGTAGAAGTGGGTGAGATCGGGAATGAGATCCTTGACCACCGGCATGTGCGGCAGCGGGTAGATCTTGATATCGCCCTTGATCTCGTCGAGACCGTAGATGCAGGCCAGCGTGTTGATCCCGTCGATATTCATCGCGCAGGACCCACAGATCCCCTCCCGGCAGGAGCGGCGGAAGGTCAGCGTCGGGTCGATTTCCGTCTTGATCTTGATCAGCGCGTCAAGAACCATCGGCCCGCAGCTGTCCATATCGACCCAATAGGTGTCGACCCGCGGGTTTTCCCCGTCATCCGGGTTCCAGCGATAGATCTGGAACTTGCGGATGTTGTTCGCGCCTTGCGGCTTCGGCCAGGTCTTGCCGGTGCGCACGGTGGAATTCTTGGGCAGTGTGAATTGAACCATGTCGGAGCCTTTCGCTAAACGATCATTGCGGGCGTCTCTCGGCGTGTGGAGACGCGGGCGGATTTGTGTCTTTCGATGATGCGCGGTGATGTTCTTCCAGAACGGCATCGCGCACTTCAGGCAGCATTTCAACGAGCGCCTGACGCAGTGGCTTTTCGAGGCCCAACGCATTGATACGATGGGCAAAGGGCAGCAAGCTGGGCGGAAGGCCGACTTTTTCGTCGGGCACGTCTTCCAGCGTATCGAGCACGTCTTGGGGCACCCCGATCGCCCGGAGCATGCCATGCCCCCAACGATCACCGGAGGCAATTTCGTCTTCCATGCGAAAGACCATGAGCCTCTCGCCCCAATAGGCGCGTGCGTCCTCCACCATCCGGTCGAGATTTTCCGCCGGTCCCATCGCGGCGACCCAATCCTCGAACCTCTCGGCCGTGCCCTTCCGCCTTGAGAAGAACTTGTAGGCAGAGCGTTGGTGCGCCGCCGCCTCCCGGGTCATCAGCATCCATGTGAGGCGGCACTCGCCAAAGGCGCTTTCGACGGCGGAGATCGCCTTCACGGGGCCTTTGTGAAACGGCGTGTTGTAGAGGTTCTTCACGCGCCAACCCGGCAGGTTTTCGTGCGAGATAAGGACACGCGGCTCCCTGAGCCGGGCCACGCTGTCCGCGAGAGACCGTGCAGAGCGTCGCAGGTGCAGACGGGTGGCAAGCGCGTTGCGGCGCGGGTTGCCGATGCGGCCCGCCTGCTTTGAAAAATCCACCAGCTCGGGCGAGTCTGTCACGACGGCAAGGCCACTGGCAGCAAGCCGCCCGGCATTATGGCGCAGCATGGCCTGAAAGGTCGAGGTGCCGGTTTTCGGAAATCCGACATGCACGAACACTGTCTTGGTTGCCTGCTGCGCCTTGGTCGCCATCAGAACGTGCGCTCTTTCGGCGCGATCTTCTTGAGCGAGATGCCGCCCTGCGACTCCTCGGTCAGCGGATCCTTGATGACCGGACGGTGCGTCAGCTGCACGGCGGCGTCATCGACGCGCGCAACCGTATGGACGCGCCAATTGTCATCATCGCGCGTGGTGAAATCCTCATGCGCGTGCGCGCCACGGCTTTCCTTGCGCGCCTCGGCAGAGACGATGGTGGCAAGCGCATTGGGCATCAGGTTGGTCAGCTCCAGCGTTTCCATCAGGTCGGAATTCCACACCAGGCTGCGGTCTGTCACCTTGATGTCGCGCATCTTTTCGGCCACGGCGGTCATCCGCTTGACACCCTGCGCCAATGTCTCGGAGGTGCGGAACACGGCGGCGTCTTCCTGCATGGTCTTTTGCATCTCCAGCCGCAGCTCCGCAGTCGGCAACGCGCCATCGGCATGGCGCACCGTGTCGAAGCGGTCAAACGCCTTGTCGATCTCGGAGACGGGTGCGGTGGGCACGGCGGTAGAGGGATCGACCACCTTGCCCGCGCGGATCGCTGCTGCCCGGCCAAAGACCACGAGGTCGATGAGCGAGTTGGAGCCCAGACGGTTCGCGCCGTGCACGGAGGCACAGCCCGCCTCGCCCACGGCCATAAGGCCCGGCACGATGGCGTTGGGGTCTTCCTCGGAGGGGTTGAGCACCTCGCCCCAGTAGTTCGTCGGGATGCCGCCCATGTTGTAGTGCACCGTGGGCAGGACCGGGATCGGTTCCTTGGTGACATCGACACCGGCGAAGATGCGCGCGCTTTCCGAGATACCCGGCAGACGCTCGGCCAGCGCCTCTTTGGGCAGGTGCGAGAGGTTCAGGTGGATGTGATCCCCACCCGTGCCAACACCACGGCCTTCGCGGATTTCCATCGTCATGCAGCGCGAGACATAATCGCGCGGCGCGAGATCCTTGTAGTTGGGCGCGTAGCGTTCCATGAACCGCTCGCCCTCGGAATTTGTGAGATAGCCGCCCTCGCCGCGCGCGCCTTCGGTGATGAGGCAGCCCGAGCCGTAGATGCCCGTGGGGTGGAACTGCACAAATTCCATGTCCTGGAGCGGCAGGCCCGCGCGCGCCACCATGCCGCCGCCGTCGCCGGTGCAGGTATGCGCGGAGGTGGCCGAGAAATAGGCGCGCCCGTAACCGCCGGTCGCGAGCACGACCATCTTGGCGTTGAACACATGCATCGTGCCGTCATCGAGTTTCCAGCAGAGCACGCCTTTGCATTCACCATCCTCCATCAGCAGGTCGATGGCGAAATACTCGATGTAGAATTCGGCGTTGTTCTTGAGCGACTGGCCATAGAGCGTGTGCAGGATGGCGTGGCCGGTGCGGTCGGCGGCGGCACAGGTGCGTTGCACCGGGGGGCCCTCGCCAAACTCGGTTGTGTGGCCGCCAAAGGGGCGCTGGTAGATCTTTCCCTCTTCGGTGCGGCTGAACGGCACGCCGTAATGCTCAAGCTCGTAGACCGCCTTTGGGGCCTCGCGGGCGAGATATTCCATCGCGTCTGTATCGCCGAGCCAGTCGGAGCCCTTGACGGTGTCATACATGTGCCACTGCCAGTTGTCGGGGCCCATGTTGGACAGCGACGCGGCGATGCCGCCCTGTGCGGCGACGGTGTGCGAGCGGGTCGGGAAAACCTTGGTCACGCAAGCGGTGCGCAACCCCTGCTCGGCCATGCCCAGCGTCGCGCGCAGACCGGCGCCGCCCGCGCCCACCACAACCACGTCGTAGTCGTGGCTTTCGTATTCATATGCAGCCATTCGATTGCTTTCCTTACCTTATTCCACAAAACCAAAGTGACGAGCTGTGCGCTCTATACTTCGGCAGTGTGCGGTTTTGCTGCTTTCGCTCATGCTCTGAAGGTCGAACGAGGCACCATCAGTCATCATGCGGAGTTTACTCGGAAATCCCATATCCGACCCATCAGTATTACCGTCTATCCACACTTCGATCGCATCTTGATTATAGTGCAGCTGGCAGAACTCTTCTGAAGCAAGCAAAGAACCCAATTCCTGAGCCTTCTGCATACTGTCAAAGGACTGAGCCGCCGTGAACGAAGGAACATGGCTTAGTACGAGAATGAATGCGGTCAAAGAGAGTGTTGGCTTCATCGTCTCTGCTTCACTTTTTGGGCCGCGTAAAAAGGACCAAAAGCCCAAGAATTATGTCACCGATCACCCAAATGGAAAGGATCAGTGCAACTCCAATCCCGGTGCCTATTTGTGCTCCGGCAAGTTCTGCTCCAGATAATCCGGCCTGCGTATCAACGGCTGCTCCAGTTCCACCGACCAACCAAACCAACATCAAAATATTGAATAGGATAAAGGTCCATTTGATAAGCACCCCGAAAAATCCGCGTTTTGGTTTTCTTAAAGGATGTCCACACTTCGGACAGTCGAAAGCCTTCTCCGACACATCGTTCCCACAAGATGGGCAAGAAATAATGGCCATTAGACAAATCCTAGATCGATCAGAGCGCCAGCCGTGCGATGGCAAAGAGACCGACGCCTGCCGCACCGTAGCTCACGCAGGTCATCAGAAGGATCAGCACCTTTTCCATCGTGCCATGCACGTAGTCCTCGACCAGTGTCTGGAACCCGTCGTTGAAATGCTTGAACCCGACCACGATGGTCAATGCCGCGACGATCGCCGGGAACGGGCGGCTGTAATAGGCGAGGATCTCTTCGTAGGTGCCGCCGAGCGCCGCGCCAAAGGTAAAGACAAAGAACGGGATGAGGATCAGCAGCGCGACGGAGGATTTTTTCATCGACCAGAAATGCTCGGTCCCGGCCTTGGCCGAGCCCCAGCCCATTGCGCGCTTGCGGTCTGTCAGGAATGCCATGTGTTCTACTCCCGCTTATATCGCGATGACGGTGAGGATGGTGAGCACAACCGAGCCGATCACAACCGCCCAGCCGAGCTTCTCGGCGCTGTCGAGATCCAGCATCTTGGCGTTGTCCCAGATCAGGTGACGCACGCCCGCAAGCGTGTGATACCACAAAGCCCAGACAGACCCGAACATCACCAGATCGCCGAACCACGAGGTCACGAACCCATTGGCGACGGCGAAATACTCCTCTGAGGTTGCAGCGGCGAGAAACCACCACACGATCATCAACGACCCGATCAGCAGCGCGTTGCCGGTGATGCGGGTGAGGATGGATGTGACTGAGTTAAGCTGCGGCCGATACACCTGCAAATGCGGCGAAAGCGGTCGGTTCCCACGATTGACGTCGGCCATGTTCTGCGTCCCTTCGTTATCCTTGGGCCTGTTTTGTAAAGCTTTTCCCATCCAAGTCACGGGCACAGAGAGCCGCAGGGCGCGGTTTTTTGGCGCAATCAAGCAGAAATTCGAAAGTTTGTGATCACACTTTATGGCGTGTGATCACAAACCGATCTCCTGTGAACGGTAACATGAGAATCGCCGCGGTTCACGCCGCTCGGCGCTGTGCCCGCGGACAACTCCCCACCCCGGGTCAGTTCACGACGTCATACAGGCTGTCGAGATGATCAACATACTCGACACAGAAGATCACAGCGCGCAGATCCGCATCGTAAAACGCATTGACCTCTTCGCAGCGTTCATAATGCATGGCCAGCGGCTCAGGCCATGCATAGGCCGCATTGAGCAACGCGACCTCCTTGGCAAGAAGGTCCGCGATCGGGCCGTCGCGGTCCGTATGCAAGGTGATCGGCGCGCCATCCGTCCGGGCCTGCATCGCGTCGAACACCGGCGTCCAGCTGTCCCACGCAAGGTCGAACGCTTCCTCGCAGAGCGACGCGCGCTCTTCCGGCAACGCAAAAGCCTCGGCAAACGCCGCGCGACCGTCAGGGTCGGCACCGTAATGCAGACACACCAGGTTGTAGAGCCTTTGCATGTCGGGGCTGTGTTCACCCCAGAGCGCAATCTCGTCTCCGGCCTTCGCGCGCAGGATGTCTTCGCCCTTGTAGCCCTCGGCACTGGCTCTCGCGATCTGCAGCGCGTCTTCGGGGCTGTGCAGAAGCTCGACCAGAAGGACGGAGGCCACATCCGCGGCGTCCTCCTCCTTGCCGAAGACCGGCAGGCCTTCGAGATCGATCACCGCATGGCCAAGCTCGTGATAGAGGATCGACAGGATGTTGGCCCGGAGGAAGGCCTCGCGGTCTGTCTGCGCCGGGCTTTCCGCCCGGGAGTCCTGTGCCATGAGGCACAGCGTAGTGCTGAGCAATAAGGTGCGGAGGCTAGAAGTGCATCCCGGCTTCAACTGCGACACCGGAAGCGAAACCGTGCGCCGCTGAGAGCGTCGTCTACCGGTCCAACATACATGACCTGACAGACAGGATCTTCTTCGGGAAACTCGAGAATTTGTCCTGGCAGAAGACCGACTTCCTTCCCATTGAAATAGGTGCCGGCCCATGTCTCGCTTCCTCTTTTGAAGCGATGAAACCCGAGCGACGCAAAACTGCCGTCAGGGGCATCTAGATCCACCGCACTGCCGGGCGGCAGATCGAAAACGCCCGAAAAGACACGCAGGTAAGAGCCGCTTTCGCCACTATTCGGGGCAGCTTCGACCAATGCCTGCGAGACCGCGCCGAGCGCCGCAAGGCTTTCTTCCAGTTCCTGATCTGACGCTGAGTCAAACTCACTTTGCGAAACCGCTTCGGCTATCCCATTGAGACTGGCAACAACGTCATCAATTGTCTTGATGCTCGTATTGGTTGCCCAGTCGAAAAGCACTGTGCCAGAAACAGCCATCGCCACGAGCCCCGTCGCAAATGCGGCCCCTTCCTTCAAGAATTTCATTTTTCTCTTATACTCCGAAAAACGTTTTACTGCGGCATCAAGGCCCAGTAATCGAGATCGAGCAAGACCTCCGGCAAGTATTTCCCGTCATCCCCGCGCAATGACAGCGGCGTGCCGCCTTTTGTCGCGACGAGCCGCAAGCGGATCGCCCCGACGCCGGGTGCATCGGTTTCGGCCTTGTCGAGCACCTCGGACCACGCCCGCACCGTATCCCCCGCAAAGGCCGGGTTTGCGTGGGCCCCGGCATTCAGCCCGACGATCATCTGGGCGTTGGCCAGACCGTTGAAGCTCAGCGCGCGGGCCATGGAAATCACGTGGCCGCCATAAATCAGCCGCTTGCCATCAGCGCGGTTTGTGGCATCGAAATGGACCTTGGCCGTGTTTTGCCAGAGGCGGGTGGCCATCATGTGCTCGGCTTCCGACAAGGTCACGCCGTCGACATGATCTATCTTTTCGCCGATTGTGTAGTCGCCCCAGCGGTGCGGCTCCCCGGCCAGATCGAAATCGTAGCCGGTGAAATCGAGGCCCTGCGGGATCACCAGATCCGCCACATCGAGCGACTCGCGCAATGCCGGCACCACGGTCTCGGGCGCCGGAGCGTCAGGGTCTCGCTTGCGCACCATGACCCAGCGGCAATATTCCATCGCCGTGTTGCCGTTCTGGTCGAGTCCGCGGGTGCGCACATAGACCACGCCGGTCTTGCCGTTCGAGTTCTGCTTCAGTCCGATCACTTCGGACGTGGAGCGCAGCGTGTCACCAGGCCAGACCGGCTTGAGCCAGCGACCCTCGGCATAACCGAGATTGGCCACCGCGTTGAGCGACACATCCGGCACCGTCTTGCCAAAGACCACGTGGAACGCGGCGAGATCGTCGATCGGCGATGCCGGCAAACCGCAGTCTTGCGCAAACGCATCGGAGGAATAGAGCGCGTGACGTGCGGGATAGAGCGCATGGTAAAGCGCGCGTTCCCCCCCCGATACAGTCCGGGGCACCGCGTGATCGATCACCTGACCGATGCGGTAATCCTCGAAGAAGCGTCCGGCGTTGGTCTTGCTCTGTGCGGTTGTCATCACTGATCCCCCAGCTTCATGTCCGGCGCATAATCCCCGGGGACCTCCTTGGTGACCGCCTGACCGCAGCGCATGACGCCATTGGCATGATCATAAGCATAGGTCGGATCGCCGTAGAGCTCCCACCCCTTGGCAAGTGCGGCCGAAACCTTGTGGCAGAAAGCGGACGTATCGTCCTCTGTAAGCAGGCGGTAGAGTTTCATGATCTTATCCAGGGAAAGGCCAGACACCGAGCCAGGCGTGAATGCCCGTCATGGCGCCAAAGGCGACAAGGGTGATGATGACGAGCACGACGTCCTTCCTGGCCTCACCCGGTTCGGGGCGAACCCACTCTTCGGATTTGTTGATTATAACAACCTCGGCAACGGCCCAGGCGAGCAGCGTGCCGAACAGCAGGACCGAGGCCAGATCGCCATTGACCAGAAGGTGGGCCACCGCCCAGATCTTGACAGCCGTCAGTTGCGGGTGGCGCATCTTGCCCCGCAGCCGGCCGGTGGTGGCCGACATGCCGAACACAAAGACCGCCACAAGCATCAACAGGTTGTTGAGATGCACCGTCCAGAGCGGCGGTGTGTAAACCGGGATGAACTCCGCCCCGCGGTAGCCCCAGATCATCAGCCCGAGCGAGACGATGATCAGCACCGTGACGAGACCGCGGCCGCGATCGCCCATCTGCGCGCGCGCATCGGGCGCGATCCGTTTGAACAGATGCGCAACGATCCACAGCGCGAGACCGGCGGTCAATATGAAAAACATGGAGTTACTCCTTGGCTAAAGCGGCAATTGCTTCCGCTTTTGCCAGAGTTTCACGGGCCGTGTCCACGTGCAGGTTTTCAACGATCTTGCCATCGACCACGGCGACCCCCTGCCCTGCGGCCTCCGCGGCCGAGAATGCCTCGATCTGGCGGCGCGCCAGGTCGATTTCCTCCTCGGACGGCGCAAAGGCTGCATTGGCGATTTCGACCTGCGCGGGATGGATCAATGTCTTGCCGTCAAACCCCATGTCCCGGCCCTGGGCGCATTCGCGTTCGAGCCCTTCGGCGTCCTTGAACGCATTGTAAACCCCGTCGACAATCACCACGCCATGCGCCTTGGCCGCGAGCAGGCAGAGGCCGAGCCCCGGCATCATCGGCAAACGGTCCGGACGGAACCGGCTTTGCAGCTCCTTTGCGAGATCGTTGGTCCCCATCACCATGCCGGCGAGCCGTGGATGCGCGGCAATCCCGGCCGCGTTGAGCATACCGAGCGGTGTTTCCATCATCGCCCAGAGCGGCTTGTCGGTGATCGCCGCCAGCGCATCGAGCTGGGCGGTTGTCTCGACCTTCGGAAGCAGCACGGCGTCGCACTGCATGGTATCCGCAGCGCGGGCGTCCTCGGCGCCCCATTCGGTGTCCAGCCCGTTGATGCGCACGATGCGGGTCCGCTGCCCGTAACTCTGCGTCAATGCGGCGCTCAACGTGGCGCGGGCGGAGACCTTCTCGGATGGGGAGACGGCATCTTCGAGATCGAAAATCACCGCATCCACCGGGAGACCGCGCGCCTTTTCGAGCGCCCGCTCCCTGGAGCCCGGAATGTAGAGAACGGAACGGTAGGGGCGCGCGCGCATGTCCATGACGATTGTCCTTTGCGAAACATTATTGCGCGGAAAGGGCCATTTTTTTGCGCTCTGTTCAAGGCCTGATTTGCCGCAGTGCAGAATTTTTTGCCTGAACTTGGTCACGCATCGCGCAAAACCTCAGGATAATAGGGAGCATTGGAGGCAACGCACGCCGGGTTAACCTTTTGTTGGTTGCTCGGCTCCGAGACTGGTCACAGATCGCAAAGCGGCAGAGGGAGGGCAAACCGGATCAGGGCCGGGGGTGGCCGTCGGAGGGGGCTCACCAAGTCGGGGCGGCGGCGAAGTCGCACACGCCCGGACGCAGCACCGAAAAGGGCTAGACGATGAACAAGGATAAATTGACTGCAATCATGTTGGCGACCGGGCTGGTGTTCGGTGCCGCGACACTGGCACATGCACAGCAAGGCAACTGCGCCCCGCGCGCGGTGGTGGTCGAGCGTCTTGCCGAGAAATATGGCGAGACCCGTCAATCCATGGGGCTGGGCCACAACAATGCCGTGATGGAAGTGTTCGCTTCGGACGAATCCGGCTCCTGGACCATCACGGTGACACTGGTCAACGGGATGACCTGCCTCGTGGCGAGCGGCCAGGCCTTCGAAGAACTGGCCGAAGCCTTGCCCGCGCAGGGCGATCCCGCCTGACAGCGATGACACCGGGCCGGATGGCCCGGTGGAAGAGCCGATCTGCCGGTTTCTGCATGACGCGCGCATCGCGCAACAGACAGGCCCGGGCACCGGGCCCTGCGCCGCGAAATTGCAAACGGTGCTGCGTCAGCCAACAACGATCCAGCCGCGCGACACCGCGGGAATCGCTCTGCAACACGCTCTTGCGTCAACCCGACCTGTCCCCGGAGCGCGGGAGACAATCCCGGAGCATCGGCTTCAGAAACAAGCCCAATGGTGGGCGTCAGGAGCGAGCGCGGAGCCTGGTTTGGATCTTCAATCCGGTGCCAACCCGCTCCCCGGCGCGGGTCCCGGTCAGGGTCACACCCGGCGCTTGGATCAGGTGAGCGCATCCCAGATCAGCTTGCTCCCGGTCAGCGTCAGCGCCACGTAGGTGATCCCGAAGAACAGGCGTTCCGATACGCGGTGATGCGCCTTGATGCCCAGCCAAGTGCCGATCAGGGCGAAGGGCGCGAGACCCAATCCAAGCAGCAGCGTCTCACGGGTGAAGACGCCCATGCCGCCGTAAATGCCCACCTTCATCAGGTTGACCGCCCAGAACACCAGAACCGTGGTGGCCTGGTAGGCGGTTTTGCTCAGCCCCTGACCCAACAGATAAACCGCCGCAACCGGGCCGCCGGCGTGGCTGATGAAGCTGGTAAACCCCAGCCCCACACCGGCCACGGCCCCGCCCAGCGGGCCAACCCGGCGCGTGCCGAGCTTGATCAGACCCAGCGACCGAGCCAGTTGCCACAGCACGAACCCGACAGCCACAAGCCCGATCAGGAGCCGGATCAGATCCGCATCCGCCACCGCAAAAAACACCGCGCCGATCAGCGTGCCGGGCACCGCGCCGATCAGCAGGGCCCGCGCGGCCGGCCAATCCCAGAGCTTCCAGTAGGACGGCAGCGAGGAGACATCGATCAGCATCAACAGCGGCAGCATCAACCCCAGCGCCAGCCGCGGTTCAAGCACCAGCGCCAGAATCGAGGCGCTGGCAAAAGCCACCCCCGACCCGAAGCCTCCTTTGGAAATCCCGGCAAAGATCACCGCAGGCACGGCAATGGCAAAGACAGTCCAGCTCAGTATCTCCATGTCCCGTCCTGTCTCTAAAAATCATCCACTCCCATAGCCTTAGCCCCAACATTCGACAGATGCGAGACATACCGCGCCGCCACGCCGCAGCGCGGCACTCTTGCGTCAGGCCCAGTTATTCCTTACGCCATGCCGAAAAATCGCTCTAACGGACCGGAGAAAAATCCATGGCCAGACCCAAGATCGCCCTGATCGGCGCGGGACAGATCGGCGGCACGCTCGCCCACCTTGCAGCAATGAAAGAGCTTGGCGACGTTGTCCTTTTTGACATCGCCGAAGGCACGCCCGAGGGCAAGGCGCTCGACATCGCGGAGTCCGGCCCGTCGGAAGGGTTTGACGCCCGGCTCAAAGGCACGCAGGACTACGCCGATATCGCTGGCGCCGATGTCTGCATCGTGACCGCTGGCGTGCCGCGCAAGCCCGGCATGAGCCGCGACGACCTTCTGGGCATCAATCTCAAGGTGATGAAATCCGTGGGTGAAGGCATTCGTGACAATGCGCCGGACGCCTTCGTGATCTGCATCACCAACCCGCTCGACGCGATGGTCTGGGCGCTGCGTGAATTTTCCGGGCTGCCCCACAACAAGGTCTGCGGCATGGCCGGCGTGCTTGACAGCGCGCGGTTCCGCCACTTCCTCAGCCTTGAGTTCGATGTCTCCATGAAGGACGTGACCGCCTTCGTTCTGGGTGGCCACGGCGACACGATGGTGCCGCTGGTGCGCTATTCGACCGTGGGCGGCATCCCGCTGCCCGATCTGGTCAAGATGGGGTGGACCAGCCAGGAAAACCTCGACGCAATCGTGCAGCGCACCCGCGACGGTGGCGCAGAGATTGTCGGCCTGCTCAAGACCGGCTCTGCCTTTTACGCGCCTGCCACCTCCGCGATCGAAATGGCGGAATCCTACCTCAAGGATCAGAAGCGCGTGCTGCCCTGCGCGGCCTATTGCGACGGCCAGTTCGGCCTGGACGGCTTTTATGTCGGTGTGCCGACGGTGATCGGCGCCGGTGGCGTGGAGCGCGTCATCGATATCGAGATGACCAAGGACGAACAGGCGATGTTCGACAATTCCGTCAACGCGGTCAAAGGGTTGGTGGAAGCCTGCAAGGGGATCGACGAGAGCCTCGCCTGATCCGCATCACGCGACCACATGATTGTGAAACGCCGGGCCGCCTCACGCGCCCGGCGTTTTGCGTTTGAGCCGGCGCATGGAGCGCACCGTGTTGCGCAGTCGCTCGAACGCGCCGATGCGCCGAGCGGGGAGCGCACGGGCATCAAACGCAGCGACGCTGAGATCCGGGACAGAGCCGAAAACCGCGCGGAGCGCGGGCGTCGGGTCGAAAGACCGCGCGTCGAGCCGCCCTGCCTCCGCCAGCGCCGCGCGCTGCTCCGGCGTCACGCACTTGGTGTCCCGCACGAGCCGATCGCGCACGGCCTGATCTCTCCCGGCCTGCCAGAGCGCGACAAGCTGCGCCCGCCGGCCCGGCGCCGGAAAGGCGCTCCAGTTCGGCTGCTGCTCGATCTTGCGCGCCATTTTGGCGATGAAATGCGCCGGGGTCAGACCGTCGAAATGCAGGAGCGTCGCGCGCGACATGACGTGAATGGGCACCGGCGTGCCATCTGGCCGCGCGGGGCGATGCACCCCGATATCAAGCGCTTGCCCAGTCCGGGTGAAGCATTTATCCGCCGCATTTCCAGACAGTCCGAGGTCGAGATAGCGCGCCGCGTCGCCATAGACCGCCTCTACGTCAAAAGGCTGCGGCGGGTGCGGAACGGTGCGAAATTGACCGTCGAAAATCGTCTCGGGCGGCGTCTCGGAAAGCCAGAACCGGTCGCATGGCCGGACCCCAACACCCATCACCTCCGCGGGTGCGCTGCGCAGGGCGCGCATCACATGGTCGATATCGACGAGGAATTCATCCGCATCGATGTGCAACAGCCACTCGGCCTGCACCGTGCGGTAGGTTTGCGTGGCATTGCGGGCCTGCCGCATCGGCGTCGGCATGTGCACCCCCGCCGCGCGATCACCGGGGGGAACGATCACGCATCCGGGCACGGCGCCAAGCACCCTCTCGGCCTCCGCGTCCGGCGTATCGAGATGCAAGATGACCTCCCGCGCGCCAAGCGACACGTGATGCGCCACAAAGGCCATCAGGAGCGGCAGCGGTTCGGCCACCGTCGCCACGACGCTCCAGCTTGGCGCTGCGTTTGGCTGCATTTGCGGGCCTCCGGGTCTGCCTGCATGTGGTTCTAGCGAACTTGCGCCCCACCCGTAAGGGCCACACGTCCGACAATCGCACCTCCCGCGGCGCCGGGGACTGCGCCGCCATGGACCGCGCCGCTTGGGCCGCGCCGCTTCGGGACGGGCGCCCGGACCGGCAACATCCGGGAAACGGGTTGCACGTGATGTCCAGCCGCCACGGGGTTGCAGAGTTCGGGAGAGGACGCGGGACGGCACTAGGGCGCGCCCCATAAGCCCCGGTCGGCGGTGGGTGACCGGCGACGCGTTCTTGACGGTATCGCAAGAAGAAACGTCATCGCGCGCGGTGCCGGGCCAGACTGGACCAGGCCGGGCCCGTGCCTCCGCGCAACAACCCGGGCGTCCCCGGCAATGCGCCTGCGGCAAGGCGTTTGGATTGGCGCATGCCTGCGATGATGCAAAGGTCTTCTGACGCCATCTCGACCGGTGCCTCTGAATTTCGGAAAACCGTTTGATTCTCGAACCCGCGCCTGTTTCCGCAACCAGTGAAGACCGTTTGTGATCACACGATTTACAGCTGTGATCACAAATGTCGGAAAAACCGTGAATTGCCCGCCCTGCGGCAATTTCTCCCTTAGTATGCGATGGTAGACCGGCATAGTCGGCGTCAACCGCATTCAAAAAAACGGGGGACAGTGAACCCATGAATATCCACGAATACCAGGCCAAGGCGCTTCTGCGCAGCTACGGCGCACCGGTCAGCGATGGCCGCGTCGTGCTCAAATCGGACGAGGCCAAGACGGCAGCAGGCGCGCTCGACGGTCCGCTCTGGGTCGTCAAGGCGCAGATCCACGCCGGTGGCCGCGGCAAGGGCTCCTTCAAGGAAGCCGATGCCGGCGAAGCGGGCGGCGTGCGCCTTGCCAAATCCGTGGAGGAAGCGGAGCAGGAAGCCAAGCGCATGCTGGGGCGCACGCTTGTGACCAAGCAGACCGGCCCCGCGGGCAAGCAGGTCAACCGCATCTATATCGAGGACGGCTCCGGCATCGAGACGGAGATGTATCTCGCGCTGCTCGTGGATCGCCAGACTTCCCGCGTGAGCTTTGTCGCCTCCACAGAAGGCGGCATGGATATCGAGGAAGTGGCCGAGAGCACCCCGGAAAAGATCCTGTCCTTCTCGGTCGATCCGGCCACCGGGTATCAAGCCTTTCACGGCCGCCGCATCGCCTTCAACCTCGGCCTGACTGGCAAGCAGGTGAAGCAATGCGTGGCGCTCATGGGCACGCTCTACAAGCTTTTCACCGAAAAAGACATGGAGATGCTGGAGATCAACCCACTGATCGTGACCGATGGCGGCGATCTCAAATGCCTTGACGCCAAGATGAGCTTTGACGGCAACGCGCTTTACCGCCACGCGGATCTTTCCGAGCTGCGCGACGTGACCGAAGAGGACAGCAAGGAGCTTGAGGCGTCCAAGTATGACCTCAACTACATCGCGCTCGATGGCGAGATCGGCTGCATGGTGAACGGCGCGGGCCTTGCCATGGCGACGATGGACATCATCAAGCTCTATGGTGCGGAGCCTGCCAACTTCCTCGATGTGGGCGGTGGCGCGACCAAGGAAAAGGTCACAGAGGCATTCAAGATCATCACCTCCGACCCCAACGTCAAAGGCATCCTCGTGAACATCTTCGGCGGCATCATGCGCTGCGATGTGATCGCGGAGGGCGTTGTTGCCGCGGTCAAGGAAGTTGGCCTTCAGGTGCCGCTCGTTGTGCGTCTCGAAGGCACGAATGTCGAGAAGGGCAAGGAGATCATCTCCGGGTCCGGCCTCAACGTCATCGCCGCCGACGACCTCAAGGACGGCGCGGAGAAGATCGTGAAGGCGGTCAAGGGGTGAGCAGCGTTTCGGCATAGCCGGTGAAAGGTCCAGCGGACCTTTCAAGCTGTGACCGGGCTGGGCCCGGGGATCATCCAGACCAGGAAACAACGCGGGTAAGCCGCACGAATTTAGGAGAACGCCGAAATGGCCGTCCTCATCGACGAAAACACCAAAGTCATCTGCCAGGGCTTCACCGGCTCGCAAGGCACCTTCCACTCCGAGCAGGCCATCGCCTACGGCACCAAGATGGTTGGCGGGGTCACACCGGGCAAAGGCGGGATGACACATCTCGACCTGCCGGTCTTCAACTCCGTGCACGAGGCCAAGCATGTGACCGGGGCCAATGCCTCCGTGATCTACGTGCCCCCGCCCTTCGCCGCGGACAGCATCCTTGAAGCCATCGACGCGGAGATGGAGCTGATCGTCTGCATCACCGAAGGCATCCCGGTGCTCGACATGATGAAGGTCAAGCGCGCGCTGGAGACCTCCTCCAGCCGCCTGATCGGGCCGAACTGCCCCGGTGTCATCACGCCCGATGCCTGCAAGATCGGCATCATGCCCGGCCATATCCACAAGCGCGGCTCAGTCGGCGTGGTCTCGCGCTCCGGCACGCTCACCTACGAGGCGGTCAAGCAGACCTCGGACAGCGGGCTTGGCCAGTCCACCGCCGTGGGCATCGGGGGCGACCCGATCAAGGGCACCGAGCATATCGACGTGCTGGAAATGTTCCTTGCGGATGACGAGACGCAGAGCATCATCATGATCGGCGAGATCGGCGGCACGGCGGAAGAAGAAGCCGCACAGTTCCTCGCCGATGAGAAGAAGAAAGGCCGCTGGAAGCCCACCGCAGGCTTCATTGCCGGGCGCACCGCCCCTCCGGGCCGCCGCATGGGCCATGCCGGTGCCATCGTCGCGGGCGGTCAGGGTGACGCGGAGAGCAAGATCGAAGCCATGCGCGAAGCGGGCATCGTGGTCGCCGACAGCCCCGCGACGCTGGGCGAGGCCGTGCTTGAAGCCATCGGCTAGGCAGGGCCGGAAACGGATTTCGGGGGCCACCGCAACGCGGCCCCCGATACCAAGGGAGGCCCGATATCAAGGGAGGCCCGATATCAGGGAGGAGAGTGCGATGAAAATCGTTGACGCCGTCAAAACCAATCTCTCGAAATACGCGACCTTTTCGGGCCGCGCCGCACGACCGGAATACTGGTGGTTCATGCTGGCCGTATTTATCGGCGCTTTGGTTGTTTCGCTGATCGAAAGCGCGCTGTTTGGCGTGCCAGACGAGGGCGAAGCGGCGTCACAGCCGCTTTCGATGGTCTATTCGCTCGCGATCCTGATCCCGGTGATGGCCTCGGGCTGGCGCCGCATGCACGACACGGGGCGACCGGGCTGGTATCTTCTGCTGCCCTACGTCGTGAATATTGTGGGGTTTGCCATGCTGTTTCTTGGTGTCGCCGGTTTCACGCAGATGGAAAATGCAGGGGCGGACCCTGATGCGTTGCGGGGTGGCGCGGTCCTGCTTGGCGGTGCCGGGATCCTGATCCTGTCGCTCGTGCAGCTTGTGCTGCTTGTTTTGCTGATCTGGTGGCTGTCACGTCCCGGAGAGGACGGGCCCAACCCTTACGGGCCTCCGCCCGTCACCTGAGTTCTCGTCATGGACATGCGCGCACATATCCTTGCGGGCTATCGCAATTATGCCCGGTTCACCGGTCGCACCGCGCGGCCGGAGTTCTGGACCTTTGCCGTCTTTCTTCTGGTGGCGCTGATCGTGCTGACCCTTGTGGCGCCGATGCTCGGCGGCGCGTTCCTGCTGGTCTCCGCCTTGCCCGGCACGGCAGCAACCGTGCGGCGCCTGCATGACATGGGCCGCACTGGCTGGTGGGTTCTGCTGCCGGCGATCGTTCTACCCGCCTGGCTCATGGTGTGGATCGCGTCGGCGGCCGCAGCGCTTGCGGTGCGGGTCGATCTTCTGGATGACGACCGGTATTTCCTCGGGGCAACGGGCATTGCCTTTCTCGCCGCGGCGATCTTCGGCACGTGGCTCGCAGCACCCTCCGATCCCGGCCCCAATGCTTACGGACCGGCCCCGCAGGGAGGAGCGTCATGAGCACGCGCAGCCCCACGAGCCGTCTGATCTGGGCCATTGGCATGGCGGTGTTCATCACCGTGCTGGCGCTTTGGCCACGCAAGGCCGACGACGCGGACATTCTCGCGCGCATCGCATGCAATGCCGACGCGGTGGCGCTGCACCAGCATCTTCACGCGCAAGGCACACAAGACCCTGCCTTTATGGCACAGTTCGACACCATCCAGGACTACATGGCCGGGCTGCGCCGCCGCGACGACCCGCATCTCGTTCATGTGCGCCCTGCCATTGCCAGCGCCGAGGCCGCCCGCGACGCGGCGCTCGCGGAAAACCCGCAGTCCTATCTGCTCGCTTCGAAATCGGCGGTTCAGACCTGTCACGACATGCTGTTTGGAGAGACAGCATGATCGTGCTTATCCCGCCTGTCCCCTCCGTCCTTCCCGGTCTCCATAAAGACGGTCCCAATCCCAACGAGGTGTCCCCATGACCGACCAATCCCCCAACGACCAGTTCCACGCCTCCTCCTTCATGCAGGGGCACAACGCGGAATATCTCGAACAGATGTATGCCCGCTACGCCAACGACCCCAATGCGGTCGATGCCGCATGGCAGGAGTTCTTCCGCGCGCTTGGCGATGCGGAGATGGACGTCAAGAAAGAGGCCACCGGTCCAAGCTGGGCGCGCCAGGATTGGCCGCCGCAGCCCACCGATGACATGACCGCCGCGCTGACCGGCGAATGGCCGATGCCGATGGTGCCCGCCGAGGCGAAAGGCGCGGGCCAGAAGATCGCGGCGAAGGCCGAGGAAAAGGGTGTGACCGTGACCGACGATCAGGTCCAGCGCGCCGTGCTCGACAGCATCCGCGCGCTGATGCTGATCCGCGCTTACCGGATCCGGGGCCATCTCGCCGCCGATCTGGACCCGCTGGGCATGCGCAACGACTCCGATCATCCCGAGCTCGATCCGAAATCCTACGGCTTCACAGAGGCCGACATGGACCGCCCGATCTTTATCGACAACGTGTTGGGCCTTCAGATTGCCTCGCTGCGCGAGATCGTCTCGATCGTGAAGCGCACCTATTGCGGCACGTTTGCGCTGCAATACATGCACATTTCCGACCCCGAACAATCGGCCTGGCTCAAGGAGCGGATCGAGGGTTTCGGCAAGGAGGTGAAATTCACCCGCGAAGGGCGTCGCGCGATCCTCAACAAGATGGTCGAGGCCGAAGGGTTCGAGAAGTTCCTGCATGTCAAATACATGGGCACCAAGCGCTTCGGCCTTGATGGCGGCGAGAGCCTGATCCCCGCGATGGAGCAGATCATCAAGCGCGGCGGCGCGCTGGGCGTCGAGGAAATCGTCATCGGCATGCCGCACCGCGGCCGTTTGTCCGTGCTCGCCAACGTGATGGGCAAACCCTACAAGGCGATCTTCAACGAGTTCCAGGGCGGCAGCTTCAAGCCCGAGGACGTGGATGGATCGGGCGATGTGAAATATCACCTCGGCGCCTCGTCGGACCGCGAGTTCGACGGCAACTCGGTGCACCTGTCGCTGACCGCCAACCCCAGCCACCTCGAAGCGGTGAACCCGGTGGTACTCGGCAAGGTCCGCGCCAAGCAGGACCAGAAGAACGATGCCATGCGCACAAGCGTGATGCCGATCCTGCTGCATGGCGATGCTGCCTTTGCCGGTCAGGGCGTTGTGGCGGAGTGCTTCGCGCTCTCGGGTCTGCGCGGTCACAAGACCGGCGGCACCATGCATATCGTGGTCAACAACCAGATCGGCTTTACCACCGCGCCCCACTTCTCGCGCTCCTCGCCCTACCCCACCGACAACGCGCTGGTGGTCGAGGCACCGATCTTCCACGTCAATGGCGACGACCCGGAAGCGGTGGTGCATGCCGCCAAGGTCGCCACGGAGTTCCGCCAGAAATTCCGCAAGGACGTGGTCATCGACATCTTCTGCTACCGCCGCTTTGGTCACAACGAAGGCGACGAGCCGATGTTCACCAACCCGGTGATGTATAAGAAGATCAAGGGCCACAAGACGACGCTCTCTCTCTATACGGAACGGCTGGTCAAGGACGGCCTGATTCCCGAGGGCGAAATCGAGGACATGAAGGCCGCGTTCCAGGCGCATCTCAACGAGGAATTCGAAGCGGGCAAGAACTTCAAGCCCAACAAGGCCGATTGGCTTGACGGGCGCTGGTCGCATCTCGACCGGCAGAAGCAGGGCAAATACCAGCGCGGCAAGACCGCCATCGCCCCCGAAACGCTGGCCGATGTGGGCACCGCGCTGACGCGCGTGCCCGACGGCTTCCCGCTGCACAAGACCGTCGGGCGGCTTGTGGAGGCGCGCGCCAAGATGTTCGAGACGGGATCGGGGTTTGATTGGGCCACGGCCGAGGCGCTGGCCTTCGGCTCGCTCCAGACTGAGGGCTACCCGGTGCGCCTTGCCGGGCAGGACAGCACCCGCGGCACGTTCAGCCAACGCCATTCCGGCTTCGTGAACCAGGAAACCGAAGAGCGCTACTACCCGCTCAACCACATCCGGGAGGGTCAGGCCCATTACGAGGTGATCGACAGCGCGCTGTCGGAATACGCGGTGCTGGGGTTCGAATATGGCTACAGCCTTGCCGAGCCAAACGCCCTCGTGCTCTGGGAGGCGCAGTTCGGCGATTTCGCCAATGGCGCGCAGATCATGTTCGACCAGTTCATCTCCTCGGGCGAAAGCAAGTGGCTGCGCATGTCCGGGCTGGTCTGCCTGATGCCGCACGGCTTCGAGGGACAGGGACCGGAGCACAGCTCTGCGCGGCTGGAACGCTTCTTGCAGCTCTGCGGTCAGGATAACTGGATCGTGGCGAACTGCTCGACACCGGCAAACTACTTCCACATCCTGCGCCGCCAATTGCATCGCAGCTACCGCAAACCGCTCATGCTGATGACGCCCAAGTCGCTGCTGCGGCACAAGCTGTGCATCTCCAACGCGGAGGATTTCACCGACGGGTCGAGCTTCCACCGGGTGCTCTGGGACGATGCCCAGAAGGGCAATTCGGACACGACATTGGTCGCGGATGACAAGATCAAGCGCGTCGTGATGTGCTCGGGCAAGGTGTATTACGACTTGCTGGAGGAACGCGATGCCCGTGGGATCGACGACATCTACCTGCTGCGGTTCGAACAATTCTATCCCTTCCCCGCGATCTCGGCGGTCAAGGAACTCGAACGCTTCCCGCAGGCAGAGATGATCTGGTGTCAGGAAGAACCCAAGAACCAGGGGGCGTGGAGCTTCATCGAACCCAATCTCGAATGGGTCCTGGGCCGCATCGGGGCCGCGCACAAGCGCCCGGTCTATGTGGGCCGCGCCACCTCTGCGTCCCCCGCCACCGGTCTGGCAAGCCAGCACAAGGCCCAGCAGATGGCGCTCGTCGACGAGGCCCTGACGATCACAAAGGACTGAGCCCGTGCGGCGTTGGGGCATCCGCACCCTTGCGCCGCGCGGCCCGGGCCGCAAACGCCGCCTCACGCGGCACGGTGTCGAGGCAGACAGACACCACAAGCAGGCGGCAACGCAGCCGGGCACAGAACACCCCCGCATGCAGCAATGCAAACGGGCACACACAAAACCCTCACGCAGCGATGTGGCGGGGTGATCAACAAAGCCTCAAGCAGGAATGCGGCGAGGCAATTCTCTGGCCCTGACGCATCGAAGCGGGAGGGCAAACAAAAAAGACCCCAGGCAAACAAGCGGCGGGGCAACGGAAAAGGACTGAGACTATGACCGAAGTGCGCGTCCCCACGCTCGGGGAATCCGTGACCGAAGCGACAGTGGCCACATGGTTCAAGAAGCCCGGTGACAGCGTCGCCGTGGACGAAATGCTGTGCGAGCTGGAAACCGACAAGGTGACCGTCGAAGTGCCGTCGCCCGTTGCTGGCACGCTCTCCGATATCGTGGCCGGTGAAGGCGAAACCGTCGGAGTCGATGCGCTTCTGGCCAATATCTCCGAAGGCGCCGGAGCGGCTGCGGCCCCCGCCGCTGCCGCGGCGCCGGCGGCCCAATCCGCCCCAGAGGCGGAGGCCGAAACGGGCGGTGCCGCCGTGGACGTCATGGTGCCGACCCTGGGCGAAAGCGTCACCGAAGCGACCATCTCCACATGGTTCAAGAAAGTCGGCGACACCGTTGCCCAGGACGAAATGCTCTGCGAACTGGAAACCGACAAGGTCTCTGTCGAGGTGCCCGCGCCTGCCGCAGGCACCCTGACCGAGATCATCGCAAATGAGGGCTACACGGTGCAGGCGGATGCCAAACTGGCAATCATCGCTTCGGGCGCCGGTGCGTCTGCCGCCGCGCCAGCGGCGCCTGCCGCCGCACCCGCTCCCGCAGCGGCCCCGGCCTCCGCGTCCGGCGCAAAGGACGGCCCCGCCGCTGAGAAAGCCATGGCCGAAGCCGGCATCAATCGCGATCAGGTCACCGGCACCGGCCGCGATGGCCGCGCCACGAAGGCCGATGTTGCCAAGGCGGTGGCTGCCGCCGCGGCGCCGGCTCCGGCCGCACCGGCAGCAGCACCGCGCGCGCCCGTGCCCGCGGATGATGCGGCCCGCGAAGAGCGGGTGAAGATGACGCGCCTGCGCCAGACCATCGCGCGCCGCCTCAAGGACGCCCAGAACACCGCCGCGATCCTGACCACCTATAACGAGGTGGACATGACGGAGACCATGGCGCTGCGGAAGGAATACAAGGACCTCTTCGAGAAGAAGCACGGCGCGCGGCTCGGCTTCATGTCCTTCTTCACCAAGGCGTGCTGCCATGCGCTCAAGGAGGTTCCGGAGGTCAACGCAGAGATCGACGGCACCGATATCGTCTACAAGAACTTTGTGCATATGGGCATCGCCGCCGGCACCCCGCAGGGTCTTGTGGTGCCGGTCATCCGCGACGCCGACAAGATGAGCTTTGCCGAAATCGAGAAGGCGATTGCCGAAAAGGGCAAGCGCGCCCGTGACGGCAAGCTGTCGATGGCGGAGATGCAGGGCGGTACGTTCACGATCTCCAACGGCGGTGTCTATGGTTCGCTGATGTCCTCGCCGATCCTGAACCCGCCGCAATCGGGTATCCTCGGGATGCACAAGATCCAGGATCGGCCGATGGTCATCAATGGCGAGATCAAGATCCGCCCGATGATGTATCTCGCGCTGAGCTACGATCACCGCATCGTCGACGGCAAAGGCGCCGTGACGTTCCTTGTGCGCGTGAAGGAAGCGCTGGAAGATCCGCGCCGCCTGCTGATGGATCTGTGATCGCTTCCCGGCGGATCGATCCCGACCCTTTCGTGGCGCGCCTGTCCTGTGACGGGCGTGCCGATACTCCCGGGCGAGGCGCGTCCGTGATGCGCACCGTCTCTCACCACCCACTGGCCCCATTCTCATGATCGCCCCGACGACCCGCAGAGCGCAGACCCCGATCCGCAGAGCGTTTTCCGACGCTGTGTGCGCACAGGGCATCCTGCATCGCTGGGGCATGGCGTGCGGTGATCGGGCCTCACTCCCGCGTCAGAGACACGCACAGACACTTGAAACCATCCCCGCCTGGGCTGCGTTGAACCGGCAAACCTCCCATATCGAGTTTGCTCATGTCGACACGCACACCCCTGCTTCTCTGGCTGATCGTTCTTTACGCCACGCTCAACGGCCTGTGGCAGGCCTTTGCGGCCTCCGGGATCTGGCTTCTGGATCCCGCCGCCACGATGGGCGACATACGTCCCGTCCGCTCCACGCTGGTCACCGTGCATTCTGCTATCTCGGCGCTGCTGTTTCTGGCGCTGGCGTGGCTGGCCTACAAGCGCCGGGGCGCCGCGCTCTGGATTGCCCTGCTTCTGGTGCCGGTCAAGCTCATCGGCTGGAGCCAGGCGGTTGTCGCCGCCCCCACCTTGCCGGACCTTCCCGGTGCAATGATCGTGATTTTCATCACGTATCGCGTGGCCAGCGTCATCATGCTTCTGGTGATCGCCGCTTATCTCTGGCGGCTGCGGCGCAAGAACAGGGTCGGGTGACCGCGCCACGCGCCCCGGCGGGGGTGCTTGCATGAGTGCCACCGCCAGCCGCCAACCGCGCCCCGACTTGGCGCCGCCCGACACAGCTGTCGGCATTCTTCAGGCGCGCATCATCAAGCAGGCCGACCACACGCTGGCGATGCACCAGATCCTGCTACGCCACATCCCGCCGGTGCTGGAGACCACCCATCCCGAGGCACGCTTCGCGCCGATCGAATACACCCATGTCGCGGATGCGGAGGCCACGGTCTTCGCCTTCGGCGGCATGTCCCATGGGCTCACCATGCCAATCCGCGAGTTTCATGGCCAGTTGCGCGGGACGGCGTGCAACGTGGTCTACCTCAAGGACTTTCACCTCTGCTGGTATCAGAAGGGCCTCTTGAGCCTGACCCGGTCCCGCGCGGAAACGCTGGCGCTTCTGGCCGACCGCTTCGGCGACTTGCCGCGGCCATGGATTTTTGTCGGGTCCTCGGCGGGCGGTCATGCGGCCCTGTTCTTCGGCCATGCAATGACGGCTGACCGTGTGGTGGCCTTTGGCCCGCAAACCTATGTGGATCAGGCGGTCTTTGCGGGGAACCGTCCCAAGCTGGCGCATGAAACGGGTTTTGATTTCGATGATCCCGAAAACGATCTGCACGACCACCTGCAAGGCACCCGGAAGATCGCGGATGCCGTCATCGTCTATGCCGGTCGCCACGAGACCGACCGCCAACACGCGCGCCGCCTCGCAGCCATTGATGGCGTGCAGCTGATGGAGATCGACACCAACCAGCACGCCGTGGCCGCGGTCCTGCGCGCGCAGGGACAGCTCAAGGCAACGGTGTTCGGCGCAACCCTGAGCACAAACGGGGCCGGCGCATGACACCCGAACTCACCGCCCTCGTGCTGGCCGCGCTCTGGCAGACCGTGCATTTTGCGCTCTACTCCGTTCTGGCGCAAAAACAGGTCGGTTCGAAATACGCGGCCTCCTCGCGCGACACCCCGCGCCAGCTCACCGGCACCGCGGGCCGCGCACAACGCGCGATGCAGAACAGCTTCGAAGGTCTGATCCTGTTTGCCATTGCCACGCTTGTCATCACGTTTGCCGACAAGGGCAATGCGCGCACAACGCTCGCATGCCTTGTCTATCTGCTCGCACGCGGGCTCTACCTGCCTGCCTATCTCTTCGACTGGGTGCCATGGCGCTCCGTGATCTGGTTGGTGGGCTTTCTGGCCACCAACCTGCTCTTTGTCATGGCGCTGTTCTGATCATGTCCTGTGTCATCCCGCACCCGCGCAGGCTGCATCCTGCCCCAAACCTCCGGGCCTGTCTTTGCCTGCAAAGACGGGGGCATCGCCCCGCCCCCGGCCCGTCCCACAGCATGACGCTGACCATTCGCACTCAAGACTGACCCGCAAAGGAGTCCCCCCCATGTCCCAATACGATGTCATCGTGATCGGTTCCGGCCCCGGCGGCTATGTTGCCGCGATCCGTTGCGCGCAGCTTGGTCTCAAGACCGCCTGTGTCGAAGGCCGCGAGACGCTTGGCGGCACCTGCCTCAACGTGGGCTGCATCCCGTCCAAGGCGCTGCTGCACGCCACGCATCAGCTGCACGAGGCCGAGCACAACTTCGCCAAGATGGGCCTCAAGGGCAAAAGCCCCTCGGTCGACTGGCCCCAGATGCTGTCCTACAAGGACGAGGTGATCGGCCAGAACACCAAGGGCATCGAGTTCCTGTTCAAGAAGAACAAGGTCGACTGGCTCAAGGGGTGGGGCAGCATTCCCGAAGCCGGCAAGGTCAAGGTGGGTGACGACACCTACGAGACCAAGAACATCATCATCGCCTCCGGCTCCGAGGTATCGACCCTGCCGGGCGTCGAGATTGACGAGAAGACCGTCGTGTCCTCCACCGGCGCGCTGGAGCTTGGCAAGATCCCCAAGAAACTGGTGGTGATCGGCGCAGGCGTGATCGGGCTGGAGCTTGGCTCCGTCTATGCCCGTCTCGGCGCGGAGGTGCAGGTGATCGAATTCCTCGACCACATCACCCCCGGCATGGATGCCGAAGTGTCAAAGACCTTCCAGCGCATCCTCAAGAAACAGGGGCTGAACTTTACCCTTGGCGCCGCCGTGCAAAAGGTCGATGTGAGCCGCGGCAAGGCCAAGGTGACCTTCACCCTGCGCAAGAATGACAGCGAACACGTGATCGACGCCGACACGGTGCTTGTCGCCACCGGCCGCCGCCCCTTCACCGACGGGCTTGGTCTCGACGCGTTGGGGGTCGCCATGTCCGAGCGTGGCCAGATCAAGACCGATGCGCAATGGCGCACCAATGTGCCCGGCATCTACGCCATCGGCGATTGCATCGACGGTCCGATGCTGGCGCACAAGGCCGAAGACGAAGGCATGGCCGCCGCCGAGGTGATCGCGGGCAAACATGGCCATGTGAATTACGGCGTTATCCCCGGCGTGATCTACACCCACCCGGAGGTGGCCAATGTGGGCGCCACGGAGGAAACGCTCAAGCAGGAAGGCCGGGCCTACAAGGTCGGCAAGTTCTCCTTCATGGGCAATGGCCGCGCCAAGGCAAACTTTGCCGCGGACGGGTTTGTGAAGATCCTCGCGGACAAGGAAACCGACACCATTCTCGGCGCCCATATCATCGGCCCGATGGCCGGTGACCTGATCCACGAAATCTGCGTGGCGATGGAATTCGGGGCCTCCGCCGAAGATCTCGCGCTGACCTGCCATGCGCATCCGACCTATTCGGAAGCGGTGCGCGAGGCGGCGCTGGCTTGCAACTCGGGCGCGATCCACGCCTGAGCGCTCCGGCCAAGCCAGACGACAAAGGGGCGCCCGCTGGCGCCCCTTTCCCGTTGGCCCTCCGCCCTTTCGAGCGACGACCCCTCCCTTGTCCTTCCCGAGCCGACCGCCATGCGGGCGGTTGGCCGCTGTCTTGGCTCAGCTCGCCTTGAGCTCCCCGTTGGCAATCTGCTCGGCCTCGATCGACTCGAACAGCGCCTTGAAATTGCCCTCGCCAAAGCCGTCATCGCCCTTGCGCTCGATGAACTCGAAGAAAATCGGCCCGATCACCGTCTTGGAGAAGATCTGCAGCAGGATCTTCGTCTCGCCGCCATCCACAACACCCTCACCGTCGATCAGGATGCCGTGCCGCTTCATCCGCTCCACCGGCTCGGAATGCCCCTGCACCCGGTCGAAGGACAGATCGTAATAGGTCTCCGGCGGCGCCGGCATGAAGCGGATGCCGCGCTCCGCAATCGCGTCGGTTGCGTCATAGATGTTGCGCGCGCCAACGGCGATGTGCTGGATGCCTTCGCCCTTGTATTTCTTGAGATAAGAGACAATTTGCCCGGTCTCGCCGCGATCCTCGTTGATCGGAATGCGGATGCGCCCGCAAGGCGACGTCAGCGCCCGCGACAAAAGCCCGGTGAACTTGCCCTCGATGTCAAAGAACCGGATCTCGCGGAAATTGAACAGCGTGCCGTAGAACCGGAACCACTTGTCCATGTTGCCGCGGAACACGTTATGCGTCAGGTGGTCGAGGTAATAGAATCCCACACCGCGCGGCTTTGATTCCGCAATCCAGTCGAACTCGGCATTGTAGGGTGATGTGTCGTAATATTGGTCGGTGAAATAGATCAGCGACCCGCCAATCCCCTTGATTGCCGGCCAATCCACCGTCTTGTCGGCACCTTCGTACGGCTCCGCCCCTTGCGCGACCGCGTGCTCAAACGCGTGCTGCGCATCGACAACGCGCCATGCCATGGACGGCGCACACGGCCCGTGCTCCTCGACGAAGCGCGCGGCAAAGGAGCCGGGTTCGGCATTGATCACATAGGTGATGTCGCCCTGCTGCCAAAGTTCGATGGCCTTTGTCTTGTGCGTCGCCACATGCGCATAGCCCATCCGGGCAAAGAGATCCCGAAGTTCTTGCGGATCGGGATGGGCAAACTCGACAAATTCGAACCCGTCGGTCCCGGCGGGGTTGTGGTCAGTGATCTGCGCCTGCGGCGCGTCATGCGGAAACGGTCCCATCGCGGCTCTCCTCTGTTGTGTCCGTCTCGGGTTGATCTGGATGGAATATATCTTTACCCGCCTGCGGCTTTTGCGCATAGTTCACGGCCAAGAGCCCAATTCCGCACGATTCACGCGCAAAACAACACAGAGACACACAATCCCCGCATGAGCTTTGATCCGACCGATATCGCGCTCCTCGCCCATCTGCAGCGCAACGGCACCGCCACCAGCGCTGAACTCGGCGCCGCGCTCAACCTCTCAGCAAGCCAGGCCGGCCGCCGCCGCCAACGGCTGGAGGAGACCGGCGTGATCCGCGGCTATGGGGCCCGGCTCGACCCGCTGCGCCTTGGCCTCACGGTGCAGGCCTTCGTTCAGGTCGGGCTGGACCGCCACTCCGCCGAACACGGCGCCTCCATCGCCCGGCTGCTGCGCACCCGCGCCGAAATCGTCTCCGCCTGGACCATGACCGGCGAAGCGGATTACCTGCTGCGTGTCTATTGCGAGGACCTCACCGCCCTCAATCGCTTGATCCACGAAGTGCTCCTCGCCCATCCCGCGGTCGCAAGGGTGCAAAGCCAGATCGTGATGGACCAGACAAAACCAGACGCGCCCCTGCCCATCGGCTGAGCGCGCCCCCAACGGCAAAAAGCGCCCGCCGGTTCAAGCGCGCGCTCTTCGTTTCTTCTGTCCGGAAATACTCCGGGGGGAGGCGCAGCCGGGGGGCAGCGCCCCCCTGCCCGATCAGCCTTGCAAGCGCTCCGGCAGACGGTTCGCCCAGGCCGAGATGGTGCCGGCCCCGAGACAGACCACCATGTCGCCCGGCATCGCCTGCTCTCGAACCAGCCGCTCCAGATCGTCCTCGTCATGGATCGCGCGTGCATGGCGGTGCCCGTGTTGCACCAGGCCAGACACGAGGTCATCGCGCGACGCCCCGGCGATGGGCTCTTCACCGGCGGCAAAAACCTCGGCTATCGCCACCACGTCCGCCTCGTTGAAACAGGTGCAGAACGCCTCGAAATGGTGGCTCAACCGTGTGTAGCGATGCGGCTGGTGCACCGCGATCACGCGCCCCTTGGCATCCGGCCCGCCGATGGCCTGCCGTGCCGCCTTGAGCACGGCGGCAATCTCCACCGGGTGATGGCCATAATCGTCGATGATCGTGACCCCGTTCACCTCGCCAACACGGGTGAAGCGGCGGTTGACCCCCTCGAACCCTTCCAGCGCGGTGCGGATCTCGTCGCCGGTCATGCCCAGATGCCGCGCCACGGCCACCGCCGACAGTGCGTTCGAGACGTTGTGATCCCCCGGCATCGGCAGCACCAGCCCAACCAGTTCCTCGCCCGAGGCAAAGCGCACGTCGAAATGCGCGCGCCCGCCCTCATAGGTCAGGTTCACCGCCCGCACATCGGCCTGCGCGTTGAAGCCATAGGTGATCACCCGCCGGTCGCTGATCCGCCCGACCAGCGCCTGCACTTCCGGATGATCGGTGCAGCAGACCGCAAGGCCGTAAAACGGGATGTTGGAGACAAAATCGTCAAAGCCTGCGCGCAGGTTCTCGATCGTGCCCCAATGCTCCATGTGCTCAGGGTCGATATTGGTCACGATGGCAATGGTCGCGGGCAGACGGTTGAACGTGCCGTCGCTCTCGTCGGCCTCCACCACCATCCATTCGCCCTGCCCCATCCGCGCGTTCGAGCCATAGGCGTGGATGATGCCGCCATTCACCACCGTCGGATCGTAGCCGCCCGATGTCAGCAGGGTCGCCACCATCGTGGTCGTCGTCGTCTTGCCATGGGTTCCGGCCACGGCGATGTTCGACTTGAGCCGCATCAGTTCGGCCAGCATCTCCGCACGCCGCACCACCGGCAAACCGCGCGCGCGCGCCTCGTCCAGCTCCGGGTTGCCCGGCTTGATCGCGGAGGAGATCACGACAACCTCGGCACCTTCGAGGTTCTCCGCGCGCTGGCCCTCGAAGACGACCGCGCCCAGCTGTTCAAGCCGCTGGGTGATCTTCGATGCCTTGAGATCCGAGCCCTGCACGCGGTAGCCGTGGTTCAACAGCACTTCGGCAATGCCCGACATGCCAATGCCGCCGATGCCCACAAAGTGGATCGCGCCCACGTCGATCGGAAGCTTCGTTGCCCCGTTCATCGCCATGGCCCTGTCATTCGCCAGATCTTTCATCGCCCGTGCCCTCTGTTGTTATGGTTCTGTCCTGTGTTCCCAAGCCCTCGACCAGATCGGCGAGGTGTTCTGCCGCGTCGGGCCGTGCCACCGACAGCGCGGCCCGCGCCATCTGTTCGGCCCCTTGCGGATTGTCGAGAATGGCGAGGATCGCCTCGCTCATCGCCTCCACCGTCAGCTTGCTCTCCGGCATGCGGATCGCCGCACCGGCCTCCGTCAGCCCGCGCGCATTGGCGGTCTGATGGTCGTCCATGGCGTGCAGATACGGCACGAGGATCGACGGCCGCCCGATCACAGACAGATCCGCGACCGAGGAGGCCCCCGCGCGGCTGATCACCAGCTGGCTGTCGGCCATGCGCCGTGGCAGGTCCTGAAAGAAGGGCTGCACCTCTGCCGCGATGCCATGCTCGGCATAGTATTGCTCGACACGGGCCTGGTCCTCGCCGCGGGCCTGGTGGGCGATCCGCAGATGCTCCAGCGCCGCCATGGGCAGGTTCGCAATCGCCGGCGGCACCACGTCCGACAGGATGCGCGCGCCCTGGCTGCCCCCAATGACAAGGATCTCCATCGGGTAAAGCCCCGGCGGGATATAGGGCGCCTCGGCGCGATCCTTCACCGCCGCGCGCACCGGGTTGCCCACATACACCCCCTCGACGCCCTCAGGCAGATCGGTGGGCCAGGTGCCGCAGGCCATCACGTCGACGCGCGGCGCAAAAAACGTGTTCACCCGACCCAGAACGCCGTTCTGTTCGTGGATCATCTTGGGAATCTTGAGCAGATGCGCCGCCGACAGGGCCGGAATCGACGGGTAGCCGCCAAAGCCGATCACCGCGCGGGGCCGTTCGCGCCGGAATCGCGCCGCCATGGAGGCAATCCCTGCGGCGATACGGAACGGAGCCGCCGCCTTTGCCGCGATCCCGCCACGCGCAAAGGTCGCCGACGCAACCTCCTCGATCTCCACCGAATGCGGGAACCCACCGACATAGCGCGCGCCCCGCGCGTCGGTCGACAACCGCACCCGCCAGCCCCGGCGCAACAACACCTCGGCCAACGCCTGCGCGGGGAACATGTGCCCGCCGGTGCCACCCGCTGCCATCACGACCAAAGGCTTGCCTTGCGTCATGTCCTGTCCTCATCACCCAACTGGCGGCGCTGTATACCAGCCGCACCGCCCCGGCAATCATTCCGCGCGCCGATCGGCTTTATCCCGCCGGAGCGTCGTCTCCTTCTTCCTCCGCCCGCCTCCGGGCGTGTCATGCTGCCCCCGCGCGCGCCATGCCTCCTCGGTCGCACCGCACCCACGAACAGGCGGCCGCGCCTAGTCCACCGGCCGAAGCCGGGAGGGCTCGGTCGGACGCGCCACACGCCCGCGCAGAAGCTCCCCGATCTCGCCCTGCGGCCGGGTCCGCGTGAACGCCAGCAACATGCCAACCGCGATGCCACCGGCAATCAGCGAAGAGCCCCCGTAGCTGACAAAGGGCAAGGTCATGCCCTTGGCCGGCAAGAGCCGCACCGCGACCCCCATGTTGATCATCGCCTGCACGCCGAACATCGCCGCCAGCCCGGTGCCCGCAAGCCGGATAAAGGGGTCACGCTCCCGCATCAGCCGGATCAGCGAGCGCACAACAACCGTGGCATAGAGCGCGATGATGAACAGCACGAGCACCAGCCCGTATTCCTCCGCGGCCACCGCGATGATGAAATCCGTATGCGCATCCGGCAGGCTCCATTTCACCTGCCCCTCGCCGACCCCAACGCCAAAGAACCCGCCCTCGCGGATCGCGTTGGTGGCATAGCCAAGCTGCGTGGTCGGGGCCACATCGGCACTCAGGAACCCGTCGATCCGGCGGGCGAAATGCTCCGAGGCGTCATAGGCGATCACCCCGCCCACGACCACAAGAGCCGCAAGGCACAACAGCAGGATCATAGGCGCGCCACCCACAAACCACATCACGCCCCAGCCGAACAGAACCAGACAGGCCTGGCCGAAATCCGGCTGCAACGCCAGCATCAGCACAATCGCCACCGTCAGCAGGAACGAGTAGAGCCGCCCCGGCGGCCCGCCCAGATGCTGCGCTGCGGCCATCATCCATGCGGCGGCAATGATGAAGGTCGGCTTGAGGAATTCCGAAGGCTGGATGCTCGCAAACCCCAGCGAATACCACCGGGTCGCCCCCTTGCCGAAATCGGTGCCGAAAAACGGCAGCAGCGCCAGCGCCACAAAAGAGAAAAAGAAGCCGATCACCGCCAACCGCCGCACCAGAACCGGCGACATGAGGGATGTGAAAAACAGCGCGATCAACGCCAGACCGCCAAAGACCGCCTGCTTCTGGACGTAGTGGAAGGCGCCAAATCCGTTCCGCTCCGCAAGGGGCGGCGATGCAGCCAGCCCCAGCAGGATCCCCGTGCCGAACAACATCAGCACACAGGAAAGCGACCACCGATCCACCGTGCGCCACCATTTCGGCAACACAGGTTCGACATCGCGCACGGGAACCGTGCCATACACCATCTCTGTCATGGGACCACCGCTCGACACTGCCTCAAAACGCCCGTTTTCCGGGTCTGAGACGCACTCTAGCGCGGAAATTCGCTCAAAACCAGTTTAATTCACGCACGCCGTCGCAAACCACGCCGGCCCGCCGCGGACATGCTGCGCGCATCCGGCCAGCACGCCGGGATGCGCCATGGCCGGCATGGGCGACGGCCCCTTGCGCCGGGGCGCGCAAAACGCAAGAAACGCGCATGGAAATCCGCACCCTCATCCTTGGCGCCGGCGCCGCCGGGCTCATGGCCGCCGCGCATGCCGGCCCCGGCGTGCTGGTCATCGACCACGCCAAGAACCCCGGCGAAAAGATCCGCATCTCCGGCGGCGGGCGGTGCAATTTCACCAATCTCTACTGCGATTCCAGCCAGTTTCTGGGGGAAAACCCGCATTTCCACAAGTCGGCGCTCGCCCGCTACACCCAGTGGGATTTCATCGACCTCGTCGACCGGCATGGCATCGCATGGCATGAGAAGACCCTTGGTCAGCTGTTCTGCGACGGGAAAGCCACCCAGATCATCGCCATGCTGCTGGAAGAAATGGCGCAGTCCGGCGCGGATCTGTGGCTGCGCACATCCGTCAAGGCTGTCCGCCGGGCCGATGGCCGCTTTGTAACCACGCTCGATCGCGACGGTCACGACGTCACCGTGACCTCGCAAAACCTCGTGCTGGCCACCGGCGGCAAGTCGATTCCCAAGATGGGGGCCACCGGGCTGGCCTATGATCTGGCGCGCCAGTTTGGCCATGCGGTCACCGAAACGCGGCCCGCCCTCGTGCCCTTCACCTTCGAAAAGGACCGGTTCGGCGCGCTCGCGGGGGTGTCCTGCCCCACGGTGGTATCCAACGCGCGCATCCAGTTCGACGAGGGCCTCCTGTTCACGCATCGCGGCCTGTCCGGTCCGGCGGTGCTGCAAATCTCCAGCTACTGGCGCGAGGGAGAACCCGTTCACGTCAACCTTCTGCCCGGCACCGATCTCGCCGCCCACCTGAAATCCGTGCGCAGCAGCGACGGGCGCCGCACGCTCCGAACCGAAATGGCGCATCTGTTGCCCGCCCGGCTGGTCGATCACATGGCTGAACAGACCGACCTCTCCGGCAATCTCGCCGATCTGTCGGACAAACGGATCGCCGCCATCACCGATGCGCTCCAGAATTGGCATCTCAAGCCCACCGGCACCGAGGGCTACCGCACCGCAGAGGTCACGCTGGGCGGGATCGACACCGCCGGGTTCTCCTCCAAGTCCATGATGTCCAAGACGCATCCCGGCCTCTATGCCATTGGCGAGGCGCTCGATGTGACCGGCTGGCTCGGCGGCTACAACTTCCAGTGGGCCTGGGCCTCCGGAGTCGCCGCCGGGCGGCATATCGCGGGAACCGGTTGACCTGTCGCGAAACTGTCGTACACCGGTGCGGCACCCGTCATCCGGCAGCGCGACATGACCCTCTCCCGACACCCCACCCTGCATCCGCGCAACTGGCGCCGCGCCATCGAGGCCCATGTGCCGCGCAAGGCGGCGCGCGACTGGCTCAACAGGCTGCGCTTCGGTCCCGATGCCCCGCAATCGGATGAATGCATCTACGTGGACCCCTGTCGCGTCCATCACCAGTTTCTGGGCAAGGCATCCCGGTTCGATCTGGGCCGGCAAGCCAGCGGACGGGTGCTGGCGGGTGATTGGGACAAGGCGCGCGGCGATATCGAAGCCAACATGAAGCTGCAATCCTGCCGGATGCGCTGGCAACAGGGCGCCAAGTGGGAAGACACGCCGATCCATGCCCGCCACCGTGCCGAAATCGCCGCCGGCAAGGCTCCCGACGGCATGCGCAGCCTCGATGATCTGGACGCGCGCGCCGCGGCGCTGGATGCCATCTTCGAAGAGACCCGCGCACGCGGCCGGCTTCTGGCGCAGCACGAGCTGCCCGACATGTTCCGGCGTGAGGCCGGTGGCGTGCTGATCCATATCGGCCGCGACGGAACCTTGCTGCGCGCAGGTGGCGGCGCACATCGCTTCGCCATTGCCCGTATTCTGGAACTGACCGAAATGCCCGCGCAGCTCGGCGTGGTGCATGCCCTGGCGATGGCCGAAAACCCGCTCATCGCCCTGCGCAAATCCCGCCTGACGTGATTCCGCCCGCGCTCCGGACAGCGCCGCGCCGCGCGCCACCGGACTGTCGCAACGGATCGGGCTCAGGGATCCGCTAGGGATCCGTCGCGCCCGGCGAGGCAGCACGCGCGTGGCACACCGCGTTGCCGGCCGCGTCGCCCGGTCACGGTGACGTCGACGGAACGCCGCGCGCCCTAGCGCATCAGCTTCGCCACCTGCGCGCTGAAATCCTCGCCCCGCTTCTCGAAATTGTCGTATTGGTCGAAACTCGCCGCTGCCGGCGCAAGCAAGACCACGTCGCCGGGTTCCGCCTCCGCCGTCGCCCGCGCCACGGCAACCTCCATCGTGGTGCAGATCTCCGCCTCCACATCCTGGATCTGAAGCGCAAAGGCCTGCGCCTCCCGCCCGATCACATAGGCCTTGACCACATGATCCAGCGCCGGGTGCAGCGCGTCCAGCCCGCCCTCCTTCATCAAGCCGCCGCAAACCCAGCGAACCCGCGGGAACGCGCGCAACGCCTGCAGGGCTGCATCGACATTTGTCGCCTTGGAATCATTGACATAGCGCACGCCGTTGATGTCGCCCACATGCTGGCTGCGATGCGGCAGGCCCTCAAAGGACCGCAGCGCCGCCTCGATCTCGCGCGGGGCCAGTCCCACCGCCCGCGCGGCGGCATAGGCGGCGCAGGCGTTCTGGTGATTATGCGCTCCCGGAAGCCCCGCGATCTCGCGCAGGTCAATGGACGCGACCTGCCGCCCCTTGCGCCACTCGCTGAGGAACCCCTTCTTGGCCAGCACATGCCAGCCCACATCCGGCGCCTTGCCGCCGCTGGCCACACGGATCACCCGGTCATCGTCCCGGCCCATGGAAAGCTGGTTGGCGATGAACTGGCCCTCGACCTCATCCACCCCGATCACCGCACGATCCGGCCCGCCCTCGGCGAACAATCGGCGTTTGGCGGCAAAATAGCCGCCATGCCCGGCGTGACGATCAAGGTGGTCCGGCGAAAGGTTGGTGAACACCGCCACATCCGGTGTCAGCGCGCGCGCAAGCTCGGTCTGATAGCTCGACAGCTCCAGCACCACCAGCGCGCCATCTCCCGGCGGATCGATGTCCAGCACCCCACGCCCGATATTGCCCGCCAGCTGGCTGTCGCGCCCCGAGGCGGTCAGCACGTGGTGGATGAGCGCGGAGGTGGTGGATTTGCCGTTGCTCCCGGTCACGGCAATCACCCGAGGGACACGGTCGAACCGATCCCACCCGGCCCCCATGGAGCCAAAGAAGAGCCCGATATCGTTGTCGACCGGCACCCCCTTGCGCAAAGCCTCCGCAATCACCGGGTTGGGCTGCGGGTAGAGATGCGGGATACCCGGCGACACCACGAGCACGGCCAGCGCCGCCATGAGATCGCCGCTCAGGGGCGCAACCTGCAAACCCTCGGCCTCCGCCGCCGCCCGGGCGCCCGGCGTATCGTCCCAGACGGTCACATCCGCGCCACTCGCCACCAGCGCCCGCGCCGCAGCGAGGCCCGAGCGCCCCAGCCCGAGCACCCCGACACGCGCGCCCCGATATCCCACAACCTCGATCATGCCGACCTCCCGCAATTTGCCCCAGCGCTACCGCAAAGCGCCCCGGGGCGGAAGGGGTCAGCGCCGCTCGCCCTCCTCCGCGACAAGGCCGTAGCGCGCCGCAAGACGCCAGACATGCTCCGGGATCATGTTCTTCATCTTCGCCGGATGCGCCCGACGCAAATGCAGCACGGTCTCGATCGCCTTCATCTCGACGCGCGCGCGGGCAAATTCAAGGCCCCGCGGCCCGGTGCGCGGCTGCAGCCACGCCACGATGGGCCGCACCCAATCCGGCATCCGGCGCAACGGCAACCCGCCCGCGGCGCGCGCGGTATTGGCCATGAAGCCGGCAACGGCCGCCTTGCGCTTGCCCTTGTCGGTCAAGGGGCGGAGCTCCACGCTCTCGCCAAGGCGCTCCAGCATCGCGGCACCGCGCGCGTTGCGCACGATCAGCCACTGATCGCCGTCCCCTCCCATATAGCCCACCGTGATATCCGCGAGACGGTTGGTGTAATCCACGCAGGTCTTGCAGGTCATCGGAAAGAAATCCGCCGGCAGATCGCTGAGCGGCAGCTTCAGGAACGGGATGAACCGCGCGGGCCGCCCATCCTCAAAACGCAGTTCAACCCGGTAATCGGCCCGGAACTCGAGATAGGAAATCGTCTCCGGCTTCGGATCGAGCCGCGCGAGAAAGTCATGAAACCGCGCCGTGGTGGTGTTGTCGGAACAGGGCGTGCCGATCACCAGGAGCTGCTCGAACCCAAGCTCCGCCTCCAGCGCCCGCAGCGCGTGTACCTGACAGGGTACCCCGATCACCGCAAGTCGCCTGAGCCCCATCTCCCGCGCCGGCTCCAGCAGTGCCAGAAGCGGCCCGAACCCCATGCGCATGCCGCGGCATCCGGCCAATTCCTCGGGGTCGGTCACGATCACCGGCATCGGCTTCCAGCGATCCTCCGGGTCCGGCGCTGTGGCCAGAACGCCATCCACCGCGCCCGCGCGCAACAACGCCTCGGCAAGACCGGTGGTCAATCCGGTCCACTGCGCGCCCGGCGCCGCCGGAACCCGTCGCGCCCGATGCATCGCCTGCGTGACCCCGAAGAACGCCTCCTCGCCGCCGTCCTGCGCGGCCCGCCCGTGCACGCGTGCCTCGAGACCGGGGTAATCCGGCTGGATAAACTGGCAGGCCCGGCCACAGGCCCGGCCGTCGCCGATCCGGCTGATCCCGCAATCGGTGCACAGCCCCGCGCGCGGCGCGCCGCCGATCTCCGGCACCAGAATGCCCCGTCCAGACCCGTCCATGCCCGCCTCCGTGTCAACTTCAATAGTGTCAACCATAGCTGACACATGACCGCAGAGCCAGAGCCTTCGCGCCCCGCCCGGTTTCCGTTGCCGCAGCCCCGGTTTCTTCTGTCCTGAAATACTCCGGGGGAGTCACAGCTTGCTGTGACGGGGGCAGCGCCCCCCTTCGCCCAGAACGGCCACCGCAATCAAACCTGCGCCCAAGAGACCCGAAAAGCCGGCCTCAAGGCCCCAACCCGCGCATCGACAAGCCGCATAGACCGGCGCCCAACGCCCAACGGCGCGCGCCCGCTATCCGTGCTCACCGACAAACCGCACACACCCGCACCCAAGACAAATCCGCATGCGACACGGGACACAAACCGCGCCCGGCGCTCCGGACGCGTCAGCGCACCTTCAGCGTGGCAAGCCCGATAATCGCGAGGATCAGGGATATGATCCAGAACCGGATCACGATCTGTGGCTCCGCCCAGCCCTTCTTCTCGTAGTGGTGATGGATCGGCGCCATCAGGAACACCCGCTTGCCGGTGCGCTTGAAGTAGAGCACCTGCACGATCACCGACAGCGCCTCGACCACAAACAACCCGCCCACGATCGCCAGCACCAGCTCGTGCTTGGTCGCCACCGCGATCGCACCCAGCGCGCCACCCAGGGCGAGCGAGCCGGTATCTCCCATGAACACCGCCGCGGGCGGCGCATTATACCACAAGAAGCCAAGCCCGCCGCCGACAACACCGGCCGCAAAGATCAGGATCTCTCCGGTTCCGGGCACGTAATGCACATCCAGATATTCGGTGAAATCGACCCGACCCACCGCATAGGCAATCACCCCAAGCGTCGAGGTGGCGATCATCACCGGCATGATCGCCAACCCGTCCAGACCATCGGTGAGGTTCACCGCATTGGCCGCGCCCACGATGACGATCATCGCAAAGGGCACGAACAGGAACCCGAGATACAGCAACGTGTCCTTGAACACCGGGAACGCCAGATGCCCCGCCAGCGGCTCGGGGTGATACTGCGCGGCCCAATAGCCCGCAATCCCCGCGATCAGAAAGCCAAGCCCGAGCCGGACCCGGCCCGACACACCGGCAGTGTTCTGCTTGGAGACCTTGGCATAATCATCCGCGAAGCCGATCGCCGCATAGCCCATGGTCACAAACAGAACCATCCAGACAAAGGGGTTGTCGAGCCGCGCCCATAGCAAGGTCGAGGTCAGAAGCGCGCCGACAATGAGCAACCCGCCCATGGTCGGCGTGCCCGCCTTGGCGAAATGCCCCTCCGGCCCGTCGGAACGGATCGGCTGACCCTTGCCCTGCGTGCGGCGCAGCACGTTGATCAATGGCGGGCCAAACAGAAAGCCAAACAAGAGCGCAGTCAGGAAAGCCCCACCGGCCCGAAAGGTGATATACCTGAAAAGGTTGAAGAAATCACCGCCATCGCTCAGCTCTGTCAGCCAGAATAACATCTGCGTCCCCCGTCAGCCCTGCGGCCTTGTTCGTGAGCCTGCGGCTTGGCCCATTTTGCGGATGGCGTCAACAACCCGTGCCAACCCCATCGACAAAGACCCCTTGACGAGCACCACGTCCCCGGCGTCGAGATCATGATGCACGCCCTCCGCCAGCCCCTCCGCATCTTCGGTCCAGCGGCCGCGTTTCTCCTCCGGCAGCGCCTCCCAGAGCACGCGCATCAACGGACCGGCGCAATGCACCGCATCGATCTGCGCCATCGCGGGCAGCGCGGCAATCGCGCGATGCAGCGCCTCCTCGGTGCGGCCAAGCTCCTTCATGTCGCCGAGATAGGCGATCCGGCGCCCGCGCGAGACCCGCCCGACATCGTGACGGGGCTCCGCCGCAGCCAGCACCTCCAATGCCGCGCCGAGCGAGGCTGGATTGGCATTATAGGCGTCGTCGATCAGCTCCACCGTCAGCCGGTCATCGACCGCATCAAGCTCGATCACCTCGCGCGCCCCGCGCCCCGCGCCGGGCGACCAGCGCCCCAGAGCCGCAACGCTGATCGCGCGGTCAAGGTCGAGCGCCTCGCCAGTGGCCAGAACCGCCATGGCGTTGACCGCGAAATGCCGCCCCGGCACGGGCACCTTGTAAAGCACCGGCGCGCCCGCGATCTCCGCCTGCACCACGGTCTGCTGATCGCCCACCGTGACAGACGCCACGCGAAAGGCGTGCCCGGGCGCCTCGCCAAAGGCCAGAACCCGCGCCGCCCCCGCCGCGCAGTCATGCAGGATCGCCGAGACGTCCAGATCACCGTTCAGAACCGCGATCCCCTCCGGCTCAAGCCCCTCGAAGATGGCGCCCTTTTCGCGCGCGATCCCCTCAAGGCTTTCGAACGCGGCCAGATGCGCCGGGGCGACAATCGTCACCATGGCCACATGCGGGCGCGCCATGCGCGACAGCGGCGCGATCTCGCCCGGCGCGTTCATGCCAATCTCGATCACCGCAAAATCCGCGTCGCGCGGCATCCGCGCGAGCGTGAGCGGCACACCCCAATGGTTGTTGTAGCTCTTTTCGGCCGCATGCACCCGGCCATGCGCGCCCAGAACCGTGCGCAGCATCTCCTTGGTGGAGGTCTTGCCGACCGAACCCGTCACCGCGACAACTCGGCCTTCGAAACGCGCGCGCGCGGCAACACCCAAAGCCTCCAGCGCGCTCTGCACATCGTCCACGAGCAGCAGCGGCGCGGTCTCCGGCACGCCCTCGGGAATGCGCGACACTAAGGCCGCCCCCGCGCCCGCCTCCAGCGCCTGCGCGACAAAATCATGCCCGTCACGCGCCGCCTTGAGCGCCACGAACATCTCCCCGCGCCCGAGCGTGCGCGTGTCGATGCTGACACCGCTCACCGCAAAGGGCGCGAGCGCCCGTCCGCCGGTCGCCGCCTCTGCCTCCTGCGAGGTCCACAACGCCATCTCAGAGCCCCTTCCCGTCAAGAGCCGCCACCGCGACGCTGGCCTGCTCGGCATCGTCAAACGGATAGACCGTGTCGCCGACGATCTGTCCGGTTTCATGCCCCTTGCCACAGATCAGCAGCGCATCCCCCGGCCCCAGCGCATCGACCCCGCGCAGGATCGCTTCGGCCCGGTCGCCCACCTCGGTCACCGTCTCGCTGGCCTCGCGTGCACCGGCCATGACCGCGGCGCGGATCGCCGCCGGATCCTCGGAGCGCGGATTGTCGTCGGTCACGATGACCATATCCGCCGCCTGTGCCGCCGCGCGGCCCATCAGCGGCCGTTTGCCCGCGTCCCGATCTCCGCCCGCCCCGACGATGACAACGAGCCGGCCCATCACATGCGGGCGCAGCGCCTGTGCGGCCGTCGCCACCGCGTCCGGCGTATGGGCGTAATCCACGAACACCGCCGCGCCGTTTTCCCGTGTCGCGGCCAGCTGCATGCGCCCGCGCACCGTTTCCAGCAACGGAATCATGTCGAACACGTCATCGGCATCGGCCCCGCAGGCGATCACGAGCCCCGCCGCGATCAGCACGTTTTCCGCCTGGAACCCGCCGATGAGGTTGAGCCGCTCCTGACGCACCGTTCCGCGGTAACTCAGCCTCAGATCCTGGCCCGTCGCATCGAAGCGCTGACGCTCAAGACAGAGATCCGCCGCCTCCCGCCCGACCGTGATGACATCCTGACCGCGCGCCTTGGCCATCGCCAGAATATCGACCCCGCGCGGGTCGTCTATATTGACCACCACGGTGCCATCCTCGGACAGCACGCGCACAAAAAGCCCCGCCTTGGCGGCGAAGTAATCCTCGAAACTGGCGTGGTAATCGAGATGGTCCTGGGTGAAATTCGTGAACGCCGCCGCCTTGAGCGTCACCCCGTCCAGCCGACGCTGGTCCAACCCGTGCGAGGACGCCTCCATCGCCACGTGGCTCACCCCGGCGCGGGCGGCCTCCGCCAGCGCGCCATGCAAGGTCACGGGTTCGGGTGTGGTATGGGCCAGTGGCGCCTGCCAGTCGCCCTCGATGCCGGTGGTGCCGAGATTGATCGCGCGCACGCCAAGCTCCTGCCAGAGTTGGCGGGTGAAGGTCGCCACCGACGTCTTGCCATTGGTGCCGGTGACCGCGACCACCGTCTCGGGCTGCACCCCGAACCACAATGCCGCGGTAAAGGCCAGCGCCTGCCGCGGATCGGCGGCAATCACAAGCGCCGCATCAGAAGCGTCGATCTCCGCCTGCGCGATCCGCGCGCCCGCCGCATCCGTCAGGATCGCCGCCGCCCCCATCCGCAAGGCGTATTGGATGAAGGTTGCGCCATGCACCCGTGTGCCGGGAAGCGCCGCAAAGAGAAACCCGTCCTTGACCTCGCGGCTGTCCACGGTCAGCCCGGTGATGCGCACATCGCGCCCGCCGCGCGCCGTCAGCCCCAGTTCGCTCAAGGATTTCGTCGCCGTCTCCACCATGCTTTCCCCAATCCGCTGTCATCCGCACAGGCAGCGCGCGGCGGGCAAAGCCCCGGATCATGCGCGCCGATCATGCGTGTTCCCCAAATCCGGAGCCGCCACGCCGAATCTCTTTTGGCGCACAGGGCGTCGGACCGGGCAACTCCCGTGTCGGGCATACGCAAATCTGGCGCCACGCACCAGATGCGCCTTGCATCCGGTGCTCAGCGTGAGACTTCGATGAGGCGCTCAAGCGACATGGGCGGATATTCCGGCGTCAGCCCAAGCAGCGGCGCGATACGCGCGATCATCTCATGCGCCACCGGCACCGCCGTCCAGCCCGCCGTGCGGCGCGGCTTGCTGCCCGATGTCTCCACCGGCTCGTCGAGCGTGACGACCAGCACGTATTTGGGATCATCCGCCGGGAACATGGAGGCAAAGGTCGCGATCACCTTGTCGTCGTAATAGCCACCGCCGCGCGGGCGCGGCTTGTCCGCGGTCCCCGTCTTGCCGCCCACCTTGTAGCCGGGCACACGCGCAAAGCTCGCCGTGCCTTCGGTCACAACCTTGCGCAACATGGACCGCGCGGCCTTCGCGGCCTGCTCGGACATCACGCGCGCACCCTCTACCGGCCCGTCCTGGCGTAGCAGCGTCGGTTGCAACATCCGCCCGCCATTGGCAATCGCCGTGTAGCCCGCCGCAAGATGCAGCGGCGAGGTCGACAAACCGTGACCATAAGAGATCGTCACCGCGTGAATGTCGCTCCACTGCTTGGGAAAGAGCGGCGCGCCGCCCCGCGCCTCGACGATTTCAAGCGGAGTCGGCTCGAACATGCCGAGATCCGCGAGAAACTGCTTCTGGCGCGCCTTGCCGATGGACAGGGCCAGCTTGCCGGTCCCGCGGTTGGAGCTTTTCACGATGATGTCGGACACGCTGAGCGCGCCGTAGTTCTTGTTGCGGAACTCGCCGATCCGGTGCCCGTTCACCACCATGGGCGGTTTGGTGTCGATCACCGTGTCGCTGCTCACGAGGCCAAGATCGACCGCCTGCGCGGCGGTGAAGATCTTGTAGACCGATCCAAGCTCGTAAACGCCCTGCACCGCGCGGTTGAACAGCGGGCTGTCGCCCGGCTCGCCCTCGGTTGGCGGGCGCGGGCGATCGTTGGGGTCGAAATCCGGCAGCGACACGATGGAGATCACCTCGCCGGTCTTCACATCCATGAGCACGGATGCCGCGCCCTTGGCGTTCATCAGCTTCATTCCCGCATCGAGCACCCGTTCCGCGGCGGCCTGCACCGTCAGGTCGATGGACAGCGCCAGAGGCGCGCCTTCCCGCGCGGGGTCACGCAGCTCCGCATCGAGGTATTTCTCGATCCCCGCCGTGCCGATGACCTCGGCCGAATGCACCCCTTCGCGGCCGAAACTGGCGCCGCCAAGAACATGTGCCGCCAACGCGCCATTGGGATAGAGCCGCATCTCGCGCGGCCCGAACAACAGACCCGGCTCGCCGATGTCATGCACCGCCTGACGCTGCTCGGGGCTAAGCTTGCGCTTGACCCAGAGGAATTTGCGCTTGCCGGTGAAATCTTCGATCAGCCGCTCCTCGTCGAGATCGGGAAAGATCTCCGCCAGCGCCTTGGCGGTGCGGATCGGCTCGATCATCTGCTGCGGATGGGCATAGAGCGAATGGGTCGTCATGTTGGTCGCAAGGATGCGCCCGTGCCGGTCGGTGATATCCGCCCGGCTCGCGATGATCGACGAGCCCGTGGCCTGTGCGCGCGGCTCCACCGGGTCGGATGCGGCCAGCACGCCCATACGCGCGCCGACAACCGAGAAGGCACAGACAAACATTACGCCCAGCACAAGCAAACGGCCCTCCGCACGATGCCGCGCGCGGTCGCGCATTTCCTCGTGGCGCAGGCGCAGGTTCTCGCGCTCGATGGCGTCCGGATTTTCGCCCTTTTCACGGGCCTCGAGGATTCGCGCCAACGGGCGCAGCGGTGTCCGGATCATGGCTCTGCCCTCCCTTGTGCCGCGCCAAGGCTGGTCACGTCGATGGCCCCGTCAAAATCCACCGGCTCCGGCGTCGGAAAGATCACCTGCTCGGCGATGCCGAACTGATCCGAGCGCAGCGGCAACAGCCCCAGCCGGTCGAAATTGAGCTCCGCCAGATCGCGCAGCCGGTCAGGGCGATTGAGATAGGCCCATTCCGCGTTCAGGATGGCCAGCCGCTCGCGCGCTTCGCGAATGTCGCGGTTGAGCGCATCGACACGATCGAGCGCTTCTTTCGTGGTGTAATTCTCGCGATAGGCCCAGAAACCGGTGCCGATCACCGCCAACGCTGTCAGAAGATAGAGAAAACTGCGCATTGTCCCTAGCGCCTCCGTGGTCTGCTCGATTTCGACTGTGATGCCCGCCGGTCCGGGACGTCCGGCATGGCGATGGCGTCGGCTGCGATGGCCTGCGCCGGCTGGCTTGTGCGCCGCGCCACCCGCAGTTTTGCGGACCGCGCCCGCGGGTTTGCCGCCAGCTCGTCCTTGTCCGGCCCCACCGCCTTGCGGGTCAGGATTTCAAACGGCGCGTCGGGTTCGGGCGGCGGCGCATCGCTGTAGCGGTTCACCTTCACCTTGGGCGCGCCATGGGCCTGAAAGAACCGTTTGACCATGCGATCCTCGACCGAATGGAAGGTCACCACCGCGAGCCGCCCGCCGGGCTTCAACGCGCGCTCCGCGGCCATCAGCCCTTGCCACAGCGCGTCATATTCGCCGTTCACCGCGATCCTCAACGCCTGAAAGCTGCGGGTGGCCGGGTGGCTCTGCCCCGGTTTCTGCCTCGGCAGGCAGCGTTCGAGGATGTCCACAAGCTGCAAGGTGGTGGTGATCGGCGCGACCTCGCGGGCCTTGACGATCGCCTTGGCAATCCGGCGAGAGGCGCGTTCCTCGCCATAGATATAGAGGATGTCGGCCAGTTCGGTTTCGCTGGCCTCGGCCACGAGATCCGCCGCCGTCCGGCCCGCCTGCCCCATGCGCATGTCGAGCGGCCCGTCGCGCATGAACGAAAAGCCCCGCTCCGCGCGGTCAAGCTGCATCGAGGAAACCCCGAGATCGAGCACAACCCCGTCCACCTCCGCGCCATGCGCGTCCATCTCTGCAAAATTGGCCTGAACCAGCGCAACCCGGTCGCCGTAAGGCGTGGCCCAGTTCGCCGCAAGCTCCAGCGCGAGCGGGTCTCGGTCGATCCCGATCACGCGCGCCGCGCCCGCCTCCAGAAGGCCGCGCGTATAGCCGCCCGCCCCGAGCGTGCCGTCGATCCACACGCCGTCAACCGGCGCCACGGCCTCAAGCAGCGGCCCCAGAAGAACCGGAACATGGGGCGCGCCGCCGGTATGGACCGCCGGACCGGACATTCAGAGCGCCTCAGCGTCGTTGAGCCACTCCATCGGATCTTCCGGTAGGTCTTCGGACAGCATGTCCTCATCGACCGCATCGGTCGGCACGTAGCGTTCCGCCGCCCAGATCTGAAAGGTATTCAGGCTCGCCACCGCATAGGCCTCGCTCTCAATCCCGTAGCGCTTGCGCAGCTTCGCCGGGATCACGATCCGCCCGGTGTCGTCGAGAGACGCATCGACCGATCCGGAGGAATAGACTTTCTGCAACTTCCGCTTGCGCTCACCGGCCGGCATCGCGTCGATGCGGTTTTCGATGCGCTCCATCTCGGCGACGGTAAAGCACTCCAGATAAGGCACCTTGTGGTTGCCATAGACCATCACAAATTGGGGATTGGCGTTTTCCTTGCTGGCGGGATCCCAGTCCGGGTCGCCCGCGCCAAGGACACCGCGAAATCTCGAAGGGATGGACATCCGCCCCTTCGCGTCGACCTTAAGCCGAAATTCGCCTCTGAACCTTAGCTTGCGGCCCACTGTCCCTGACTGCCCTTGCCTTGCCCCCTGAAACGGAAAAACGGCGGGTTGATCTGCTGCCACTGATCAACCCGCCGCGTGACCCGCGTTTGCGGGTATCTCCGACTGCGCGCGCCACCTGGGGGGATGTCTGCTCGCCCGCGCGCCGGATTCTTTGTCACGATGAAGAGCGGTGCCTGTATGATACCTGCTCAGTTTTTTGTTTTTGGTAATCGGTGTGGGGTCGTTTTGGTGGTGCCCCGCGTCCGTTCCTCATCGTGTGAACTATGGATGCCATGGGAAAGCATGGGACGCAATAGTTTTTTAGGGGAATTTGACACAAGATCCTGTTTTCGACCCCCACTCAAAACAAGATGATGTGCCCTCTTGAGCGAATTTTGCGCAGATCAGGTAGGCCACGCCATCAGGAGCACAAAATGTTGTAGAGTCCGGATGGAGGACATAATCTCCCACAAAATCCCCCACCCTGGCCGGTATTTGGCGTTTTGCTTGAGTTTCAGCCGGCCTGCAAGGTCTGTCTGCGCCGAATCCGGGCCGATTCAGGCCGAGATTCGACGCCGAATCGGAATTTCAGGCCTTTCCGGCCCCGGAGTCCGGAATTGCGAAATAGCGGGGCCATGAATTCCCATAGCCAGTGCGCGGGTTTCCAACTGCGGTGCCACAAGATCCCATACGTGGCGCCATGGGATCCCAAGCGTGGTGCCAAAAAGAGCCCATGCGTGTGCCATGGGATCCCAAGCGCGGTGCCACAGGATCCCATACGTGGTGCCATGGGATCCCAAGCGTGGTGCCACAGGATCCCATGCGTGGTGTCACAAGATCCCATGCGTGGTGCCACCGGTTCCCGTACGCGTCGTTTGTCGGCCCCATCAGTCGTCCTGCCCGTCCCGAAGGCGCGGGCATACACCGCACCACGCGTCCGCACTGCGGCCTGAACGCCATACCGCGCGGGACGCCCCCCACGACGGGCCGCGGCGTCTCGCGTGTGTCAGTTCATGCGTAGGAAGACGGTTTCCTCGATCTTGCCCGGCTCCAGCACGATCAGCGTGTCGGGTTCCAGCAAGGTCACTTCCCAGCACAGCCGGTCATTGCCGCCCGAGAAATAGACGAAAGACAGCGCGGGACCCACCACGCCGCCATCGCAGCGCGCCACCACATCCAGCGTTGCTTCGAAGACCGGCGTGCCAAGGATCATGTCCTGCCGCAATCCACCGGTGATCTCGAACACCGCCCCCGGCGACCGCAGGGCCTGCCAGCGCCCCTGCAGCGCGTCGCGCACCGGGCCGAACCGGTCGCGCGGCAGCTCCTCGAAACTGGCAAGGGCAATGCGGTCGGTGCTGCCCTCGCGGGAATGCACGCGGCCCACAAAGCGGATCGGCGTGTTGCGGGCCAGCCTGAGAAGCTGCGCCCGACCGGACCCGACCAGAACGCGCCGCCCCTCAGCCACGATCATGCAGTCACCCGCGTCGCAATGGCTGAACACCCCCTGCCCCTCGATGCGCGATTGGCCCGCCTCCTCGAGCACGCCGGGCGCGGTCGCGCCGTCGGCAACAAGGGCATCCGGCTGGACCGGCAGTTCGGGCGCATCCGCAGGATCCAGGGTCACGGTAAAGCGGCGCGCCGTGCCTGTGTCCACCTCGGCAAACGGCAGGCGGTCGAACCCGCGCTCCTGGCATGCGTCGTCCCCGGCGATGGTAAAGACCTGCTCGGAGGTGCAGAAAAAGTAATCCCCCGTGCGGAACGTGCCATGGGCATTTGTGGCCCGCCAGTAGTAGTAGCGCTGCGCCAGCGGGTCGGTCACGACGGGCAGGCATGCGCCCGGCGCGATGCGCCACCAACCCTCGGAGGTCCACGTTCCCGCGTCGGAATACCCGATTGCCACCGAGGCAGCCAGGTCCGTCTCGTTACAGACTTCCAGCTCTGCCATGGCCGGACGGGCCAGCAGCAGGGCTGATACAGCGAGGGCAAGACACAAGGCGGGTCGGATCATCGGGTCAAACCGGTCTGGGACGTTGAGGCGGCAGGCCGCGCGGGATCCTAGCACGGGCCTGCCGGGAACCGGAATGGCGTTGGCCGAAAACCGCCCCTCGGGGCGTGCGGCACCGGCGCGCATCGGATCAGTCCCTGCGCCTCGCGACCGGGCAGGCGCTGCGGGACCGCGGAAACCGGGACGGCACGCCCGCCGGATGCCGTTTTGCCGAAAGGCACCATGGCCGGGGGGCCAGCCCCCCGGACCCCCCGGGATATTTCAAGCCCAAAGAAACAGGACGGGCGCGCGTGGTGGCGCGGCGCGCCAATAGGACCGATCATGCGGAGGGCGCTCCCGTCACAGCATAGGCCGGCGGCGCAGATGCCGCCGGGCGGGTTTGCGGGCCAAAGGCGCGCAAAAGATGCCCCGGCGCCGCGGGGCGCTTGCAGGCGGATCACGCCCCCTGACAAACCGGCGTCACGCCAGCGATGGCAGCCACAGCACGATCCACGGGAAGGCGACGAGCAGCGCGATGGTCACGCCATCGGCCACAAAGAACGGGGTCACGCCGCGGAACACGTCCTGCACCGACACTTCGGGCCGGACGCCCGCCACTACGAAGCAGTTCAACCCGATGGGTGGTGTGATCAGGCAGAACTCCGCCATCTTCACCACCAGGATCCCGAACCAGATGGCGCACATCGGGCCGGACATGCCAAAGGCACTGTCTTCTGCGGCGACGAACTCGCCCCCGTTCAGCGCCATGACCGCCGGATAGACCACTGGCAGCGTCAGGAGCAACATGCCGATGGCGTCCATGAACATGCCCAGAACCGCATAGGCGAGAAGGATACACACGAGGATCAGCATCGGCGAATAGGGCAGCGCGGTGATCCAGTCGGAAAACGCGCTCGGCAGATCGGCGAACCCGAGGAACCGCACATAGATCAGCACGCCCCAGATGATCGAGAAGATCATGATCGAGAGCTTTGCCGTCTCCACCAACGCGTCGCGCAGCTCCGGCAGGCGCATACCTTGATAGAGCGCCATGCAGAACACGATGAACGCGCCAACCGCTCCGCCCTCGGTCGGCGTGCCCCAGGCGTCGCCGCCGAAGGGGTTGTAGACAAAGAAGATGATGATCACGACCACCGCCACGATGGGCAGCGCCGGCGGCAGCGACGCGAAGCGCTGTTTCCACGTAAAGCCGCCCACCGGCGGGCCGAACCCCTTGATCGTGAGCGCCATGCCGATGATCAGCGCCGCATAGACCAGCGCGGAAAACACGCCCGGGATAAAGCCTGCGAGCAGCAGCTTGCCGACATCCTGCTCGACGATGATCGCCTAGATGACGAGGATGGCGCTTGGCGGGATCAGCGAGGCCAGCGTGCCGCCTGCCGCCACGACGCCTGCCGCGAAGCGTTTGTCATAGCCAATCTTGAGCATCTCCGGGATCGCGATCCGCGCAAACACCGCCGCCGTGGCCACCGACGCGCCGGAGACGGCCGCAAATCCGGCGGTGGCGAACACGGTCGAGACCGCAAGCCCGCCGGGCACCCAGGCGATCCAGCGCTTGGCCGCTTCGAAGAGCGCCCGTGTCAGCCCCGCGTAATAGGCCAGATAGCCGATCAGGATAAAGGTCGGGATCAGGCTCAGTGCCTGGTTCGACACCTTGGAATGCGGCACCTGCCCGGCGGTTTTCACCGCCACCCCCAGAGCCCAGGAAAACCGCTCCGGATCGTAATCCGAGCGCGCCCAGAAGATCCAGATCAGGCCGACAAGCCCCGCAAGCCCGGCGGCAAAGGCCACCCGCATCCCCAAAACCACCATCACGAGCATGCCGCCCGTGACCCAAAGGCCAATCTCGACGCTGTCCATTTAGAGCGCCCCTCGCTTCTCCGTCCGGGCCGCACGGACCCGCATCTCGCGCCGGGTCATAGATCGTGCCCTTTCACCTGAGCCGCCTCGGCGGCCGCCATTTCCGCTGCGGTCTGCACCAGCGGCACCGCCACGGGGCGCTCCTCACCGCGCAGGAAAGCCCGCCCGTATCCCCAGAGCTGCAGCACGAGCCGCAGCGAGATCACCGAGAACGCGACCGGCACGACAAGTTTTGCCGGCCAGATCGGCAGGCCGATATCGATCGAGCTGTCTCGTGACCAGTTCGGCGCGCTGAAGTCAAAGGACCGGTCGAAATGCGCCCAGGACCCCCAGACCAATAGCACCATCAGCATCAGGATTGCGCAGGTGGTGATGAATTCCGCCGCCCAGAGCCAGCGCCCCTTGAGCTGGCCCACCACGATATCCATCCGGATGTGCCCGCCCTCGCGCATGACGTAGGAAATGCCGAAAATCGCGATCAGCGGCATCGCCGCCTCGATCCAGTCCACGTAGCCGCGCAGCGGCTCCTCGAAGAACTCGCGCCCGGTGACCGAGACCACCGCAAGCACCATGAGCATGAAGGCCCCGATCCCGGAAACGAAGGCCATGCCCCATTCCACCCGGCGCAACGCTCGATCCAGACGACTGAGCGTGCTGTCGTCGCTCAGAACCGATGCCGATCCGGCCATCGCGGCCTCCCCACCCTGTCAGAAAGTCAAACCGGCCCCGGCGCACTGCACGCGCCGGGGCCGCCTGTCCAAGATCAGTTGGACATGCGCGCCTTTTCGAGCGTGCCCATCACAAGATCGTAGAGCTCCTGCGCCGGCATGCCCTGCGCGGCCATCTCTTCGAGCCATGCATCATGGATCGGCTTGCCCGCCACTTCGCGGAACTTGGCCAGCTCGTCCTCGGAGATCTCGACCTTCTGGACGCCCTTCTCGGCCAGGACGCTGTCCCAGCGCTCAAGCAGCTCGGCGTAATTGGTGAGGTAATGCGCGATCGCCTCATCAACGCTTTCATCCAGCGCGGTGCGTTCCGCATCGCTCAGCATCTCGTAGGCGTCGATATTGACAACCACCGGGCAGTTCACCGTGCCGGGGTTGAGGTTCGCGGTCCACCAATCGGCCTGGTTGATCGTGCCGAAGGACAGATGCGCGTGCTGGGCAAAGGCCACCGTGTCCACAACGCCCGACTCCATCGCCTGATAGGCTTCCGTTGCGGTCACCGAGGTCGGCACGCCGCCCACCGCCTCGAAGGCACGGCCAAGCCCGCCTGTCGCGCGCACCCGCATCCCGTCGAACTCGGACAGCTCATCACGCGCGTCACCGGTCCCCACGATGTTGTATTGCGGCATCGGCGAGGTCATCAGCATCTTGGCGTTCCACTGCGCCATCTCCTCGGCGACGGCCGGATGGTCATAGACCGCATGGCTCACCGCCACTTCTTCCTCGAGATTGGCCACACCGAGGAACGGCAGTTCCAGCACCGTGATCGCGCGGTTCTTGTCGGGGTGGTATCCGGCACAGAACTGCGCCATCTCGAAGGCCCCGATGGAAATCCCGTCAAGGTTCTCGCGGTTGTTCGACAGGCCCCCGTAGGAGATGTTCATGGTGAACGCGCCATCGGTCTTTTCCTCGACCAGCTCGGCAAGCTTGTGGATATGCTCGGTAAAGGCGCGGCGCTTGCCCCAGACGGAGACGTTCCACTCGGTCGCGAGCGCTTCGGTGGCAAAAGTCATGGCAATCGCCGTGGTCAGCAGTTTTGCTGTCATACTGGGCATGGGCCCCTCCCTTGATATGTCGTTCTTGTGCGGCGGTTTGTCCCGCCTTGGGCGCAGAGCCTAGCGCGCCTGTCGCCCGGCGCAACCCCTCTCCGCCTCCCGCGGAACAGGCGACGGGCACTTGCACGCACCGCGATTGTCCGAAGGCCCCGCTTCAACCGCCAAGACGGTGCTCCCCTCCTGACGCGCCCCGCCGATGCAACGCACACCACACGGCGCCGCGCCGGAGCGCGGCCCGATCCGGCATATCCCGCGGCGCGCACCGGTTACCGCTGCGGCAGCCGCACAGCCGCATCCAGCCGGATGACCTCTCCGTTGAGATAGGGGTTGGCGACGATCTGGCTGACCATCAGAGCGTATTCATCCGGATCACCGAGCCGGTGCGGGAAGGGAATGTTCGCGACGATTCCCGCAGTGGTTTCTTCCGGCAGCCCCTCCATCATCGGCGTGTGGAACAGCCCCGGCGCAATCGCCATCACGCGCACGCCCTGCTTGGCCATCTCGCGCGCCGCCGGAAGGCACATGGCCGCGATGCCCCCCTTGGACGCGGCATAGGCGGTCTGCCCGACCTGGCCGTCCTGATAGGCGATGGAGGCGGTGTTGATCACGACGCCCCGCTCGCCGGTCTCGAGGGGCGCCTCGGCCATCATCATCCGCGAGGCATGCGCCATGACATGGAAGGACCCGATCAGGTTGACCCGGATCGTGCGCTCGAACAGGTCCGTCGACAGGGTCCCGTCCCGGCCCACAACCCGCGCCGCAAGCCCGATCCCGGCGCAGTTGACCGCAACCCGCACCGCGCCAAGCTCGGAACCGATCCGCTCAAACGCTGCGGCAACCTGCGCGGCATCGCCCACGTCACAGCCGATCCCGATCCCACCGATCTCACCGGCGACCCGTGCGGCCCCCTCAGCGTCGTAATCGAGGATCGCAACCCGCGCGCCCTCACGCGCCAAACGCCGCGCCGTTGCCGCTCCAAGCCCGCTGGCCGCGCCGGTCACCACGGCCACCAATCCGTCACACTGCATGTCGCTCTCCCTCTCTGGTCAAATCAACCCATGATCCGTCTCGCATGGCCAATCTGGCCGATGCGTCTTCTGTTCGCAAACCCGCGCCCTGTCGCGCGCGAGAGACGCCCACCCCGACGCCCCATCCCGACCTTTCCACCGGGCAGCACCCAGCACCGCCCCCCGCTTCTTCTGTCGCAAAATACTCCGGGGGTCCGGGGGCAGCGCCCCCGCCGCACCGGCCTTCAGTCCACCGCGCCCCAACCGGCCATGCGCCGCCCCGCCGCACAACGCCCACCTCGACGCCCCATCCCGACCTTTCCACCGGGCAGCACACAGCACCGCCCCCCGCTTCTTCTGTCGCAAAATACTCCGGGGGTCCGGGGGCAGCGCCCCCGCCGCACAGCATTTCCGTCCCGTCCAGACCTGTCGCCCTGCCGCACAGGGCCCCTGCCATGGGTGTGACCATGACCGCGCCCCGGCTACAACAGGAACAGCGTGATCGACGGGAAGGCCACAAGGATCACCACCCGAACCAGATCGGACGCGACGTAATAGAGCACCGCGCGGTAGGTCTCGACCATGGGCGTCGCCCGATCCATCGCGTTGATCACAAAGAGGTTCATGCCCACAGGCGGCGTGATCAATCCAACCTCCACGACGATCAGGACAAGAATCCCGAACCAGATCGCCACATGCTCCGCGCTCATCCCGAAATCCAGCGCCGAGATCACCGGAAAGAAGATCGGTACCGTCAGAAGGATCATCGACAGGCTGTCCATGAAACAGCCGAACACGAGATAAAGCAGCAGGATGACGCAGAGCACCGTGATCGGCGCAAACCCCTGCTCGACAACCATCTGGCTGAGCGATTGCGGCACCTGCGTCAACGCCAGGAACCCGTTATAGAACGCCGCCCCCAGCACGATGAAAAAGATCATCGCCGTGGAGCGCCCGGTATCGGCAAAGGCCGCAAAAAGCGTGGCCCGCGTCAAACCGCCATTCATCAGCGCGATGAGCCCCGTGCCGAGCGCGCCCACCGCAGCCCCTTCGGTGGGGGTGAAAACCCCGCCATAAATCCCGCCGACCACCGCAACGAAGACCACCAGAACCGGCCAGACCGACCACAGCGCCCGGAAACGGTCGCGCATCGGCACCGCCTCCCGCACCCCCGCCGATCCGGGGTTGAGCCGCACATAGACCGACACCGCGATCATGTAGCCGATGGCCGCCATGATGCCCGGGATGAACGCGGCCAGAAACAGCTTGGCAATGTTCTGCTCGGTCAGGATCGCGTAGATCACCAGAACGACCGAGGGCGGAATGAGGATGCCCAAAGTGCCCCCCGCCGCCAGCGTGGCGGTGGAGAACCCGCCCTTGTAGCCATAGGCCTTGAGCTCCGGAAGCGCGACCCGGCTCATGGTCGCCGCCGTGGCCAGCGACGAGCCACAGATTGCGCCAAACCCCGCACAGGCCCCGATCGCCGCCATGGCAACCCCGCCCTTGCGATGCCCGAGGAAGCTCTCCGCGGCCCGGAACAACGCCTGGCTCATCCCGCCCAGCGTCGCGAAATAGCCCATCAGCAGGAACATCGGCACAATGGACAGCGAATAGCTCGAAAACGTGGTGTAGGCCTCCGTCTTGAGCCGCGCCAGCGCCATGTTCGGCGACCCGGTCACAAGATATAGCCCCGCAAACCCGGTCACAAACATCGCCAGGCCAATCGGCACGCGCAGGAAAATCATCACCAGCAGCGCCGGAAAGGAATACAGCCCGATCTCGAGAGTGCTCACGCCACATCCTCCGCCGCAGTCAAGCCGCTGCCGACCACGTCGCGCCCGCTCAACAGCTCGTAGAACCGGATCCCGGCCATGTAGACGCCCGCCGCAGCCGCAAGGCTCGCCCCCACAAGGCTCGCCGCATAGCCCCACCAGATCGGCAGCTGCAACAGCATCGTCTGCTGGCCCGAGCGGATCTTCGACGCCATCCCGCTCTCAAGCTGCACCGCGATCACCACAAGCGCGACGGCAAAAAGCGCCTCCGCCGCAAACACCACCAGCCGCTGGACAACCGGCGCGAACGCATTGGTCAGGATATCGACCGACGCATGCCCCGCGGTGACCTGGCAATAGGGAATGAAGGCAAAGATGCAAAACGCGATCCCCGCCTCGACCAGCTCGAAATCGCCCCGGATCGCCCCCACGCCGCTGGCCAGAACCCATTCCGCAAAGCCCGGCGCCACGGCGGTGATCCAGTCGCCATGCAACCACGTGTTGATCGCCCGCCCCGCCACCGACAGACAGACCAGCACGATCAGCCCCAACAGAACCACGCCGCCAAGTCCGGCAAATCCGCGCGTCAGCCGGATCATCCACCCATGCACCTTCTGCAATTCCCTGCCCTTTCATCCCACCCCGTGCGGGGGAACAGGCGATGCCCGCCGCACCCCGCCGTCATCCGTGCCGGGGCTGGCCCGCCCCCGCGCTCTCGCCGCCACGCCGCTTGCCCGGCTGCATGACCGTTCGGCAGGCTCTGTGGCATATCCACACCGCGCCGGGAACCCGCTTGGCGGCACAACCGCTCCCCGATCCCCCATTAAGGCGCCAGGAGGCCGGGCGCCCATACGCCTCGCGTCTCCCGCACCCCGCACCAGGTCCGCCCCCCGCGCGCGCCCTGTTTCTTCTGTCCCGAAATACTCCGGGGGGTGCGGGGGGGCAGCGCCCCCCGCCCGTCGCCCCGTGCACACGTTCCGGACATGAAAGCACCGCCCCCCAAGCGCGTGGGAAGCGGTGCCCGGCCTGTCACGCCAACGCTCAGTTCGCCGCGTCATACTCCGCCATGAGCGCCTTGGCCTGGTCGATCAGCGCCTGACCGTCCATGCCCTTGTCCGCCACATCCGCAATCCACGCGTCATAGACCGGGGCGGCCATCTCTTCCCACTTAGCCGCGTCTTCCTCGGACACGGTGATGATGGTGTTGCCCATATCCACCGCGATCTGTCGCGCGGGCCCGTCCGCATCCGCCTGCGTGCCGCCCGCAAAAACCGAGAACTCCAGCCCGGAATTGGCGTCGATGATCGCCTGAAGGTCCTCCGGAAGGCTCTCCCACTTGTCCTTGTTCATCGCCAGAACGAAGGTCAGGTTGTACAGCGGCGGGCCGTCGAACTCGGTGTGGTTCGACACCAGCTCCGGCACCTTGAGCGCGGGCGTCACCTCCCACGGGATCGTCGTGCCGTCGATCACGCCTTTCGAAAGCGCCTCCGGGATCGCCGTCACCGGCAGGCCGATCGGCTCCGCCCCGACCCGCTCCAGCAACTGGTTGACCATCCGCGAGCCGCCGCGGATCTTCATCCCCTGCAGATCCTCCGGCGAAGCCACCGGCTCCTTGGTGTGCAGCATGCCCGGCCCGTGGACCCATGTGCCCAGAACCTTCACATCCGCATAATCGGCATCCGCCATATGCTCTTCATACATTTTCCAGAACGCGTAGGACGTCGCCCGCGCATTCTCCGTCATGAACGGCAGTTCAAACACTTCCGTGTGTGGGAAGCGCCCCGGCGTGAAGCCGTTCACCGCCCAGACGATATCGGCCACCCCGTCGATCGCCTGATCGATCAGCTCCGGCGGCGTGCCGCCAAGCTGCATCGCCGGGAAGCGCTGGATCGCGATCCGACCGTCCGAGGCTTCCTCGATATTGTCCGCCCAGACGTCAAGGATCAGCTTCGGCACGTTGGCCTGCGCCGGCAGGAACTGGTGCAGGGTCAGCGTCACCTCCTGCGCCTCGGCCGCCTTCGGGCTCAGGCCCAGCCCGGCAACCGCCATCGCCGCCGCCGCGACAGAGCCCAGAACGCGCCGCCGCGTGGTGTTCTCAAAAGTCATGTGTCTCTCCCTTTGGATCACGGCACCGTCTCGGACGGCCCCGCATCATCTCAGCCGCCCCGTCTTGCCGCGGGGCGTTCCATGCGGCATCGGACCGCAAACCATCGGGCTTGTCCAGACCTGATCCCGCAGGCCGCAGCCGTATTCCGCCTTGCAAAGCGCCGCCGGTCCGGGCCTTCATCAAGCCCGGACAAGGGGGCAGGATGCGACTCAATCTCGATCAGCTGCGCAGTTTCCTGATGGTGGTGCGCTCCGGCGGCGTGGCCAAGGCCGCGCAGGCGCTGCACGTGACCCAGCCGGCCATCTCCGCGCGCATCCGCAATCTCGAGGAAACGCTCGGCGCCCAGCTCTTCGACCGCGAGGGCGGCGCCATGCGCCTGACCAAGCGCGGCGAGATGCTGCTGCAATATGCCGGACGGCTGGAGCGGCTGACGCAGGCCATCGAACGCGACATCGTCGACCCGTCCGGCATCGAGGGCCATATCCGCATCGGCGCGTCCGAAACCGTGGCCCAAAGCTGGTTGCCGGATTTTGTCTCCGCCCTGCATGCACGCCACCCGCGCGTCCAGATCGAGCTGAATGTCGATGTCTCCACCAATCTGCGCGACGGGCTGCTCAACCGCGAGATCGACCTCGCCTTCCTGCTCGGCCCGGTCTCGGAGCAATCGGTGGACAACCTCGCCCTGCCCGCCTTCGATCTGGCCTGGGTCGTGGCAACCGGCACCGGGGGCGCGCCGGAGCGACTCTTCGACAAGCCCGTCATTACTTATGCGCGCGGCACGCGGCCCTTCCGCGAGATTCGCGACGCGGTGGCCACGCGGGTCGGCCCGGACGTGCCGATCTTTCCCTCCTCGTCGCTTTCGGCGGCGTTCCGGCTGGTGGAAAGCGGTCTCGGCGTGGCGGCCCTGCCGCTGACACTGGCGCGGCCATTCCTGTCTTCGGGCCGGCTCGACCTCTTCGATCCCGGCTGGCGCCCGACGCCGCTCAGCTTCACCGCCTCCTACGTGGCCGATCCGCCCAGCCCCATCGTGGTTCAGGCCGCGGAGCTGGCCCGCGCCACCGCCGACACCGCCGAGGGCGCCGATCCCAGCTGAGTGATTTCGCCGTCTGCCCTGCGGTGGCGCGCGGTCGCGCCTCGCCGCGCGCAGGGATGCCCCCAACGGGATGCCCCCGCCCCCCGACCGCGCTTGTCGCATGCCACTCTCGCCCGAACGGCCGCCCCAGCCATGCGCCCCACATCTTCGCCGCACCGGCAGCTTCTGTCATGCGCCCCCACCGCACCCCGGCAGACCGTGCCAAGCGCCCATGCCGCCCCGTTGACGCCGGCCCCGCGCGCCGGAACGGTTGCGGCGCGCGGGTCTCTTCGCGCGCGCCGACAGATGGGCGGTGCGATGGCCGGTGCGGTCTCGGCTGCTGCGGTGCCTCTCCGCGCGGTCTCCCGGCTGCGCGTCGCAATCCCCGGACCACGCCAAAGCGATGCACCGCGCGCGCAACCCGCCTTTCATCGCCCTCCACATCGCATGCGCATGGGTTGTGCATGGGATGTGCATCCGCAATTTTGCGCATAAAGCCGGGCAGCCACTCAAATCCTGACAAACATGCACAGCCTGAAGCGCAACCAGTCATAACGGATTTCTATGCCCATGGCTCAATTCTTTTGATTTGCCTTTATAGCCGTCCCCGGCCACGCTGCACCCAACCACGGGGGTTCAATGACGATGGATTTTGCTGCGATGCGCAAGCTGAGCGCGCCCGACGCGCGCAAGGCGATCCGCGAAGGGGCCTATGCCCGGCACACTGCCGGTCTCGCCGCGGGCTGTCTTCAGGCCAATATCGTAATCCTGCCGGAGTCCTATGCGCTGGATTTCATGCGGTTTTGCCAAAGAAACCCAAAGCCCTGCCCACTCGTCGGCGTGACCGAGACCGGGGACCCGGTGTTTCGCACCATGGGGCAGGACGTGGATGTGCGCAGCGATATACCCGCTTACAACATCTACCGCGACGGCCATCGCAGCGAAACCGTCGCCGATATCACCGACCATTGGCGCGACGACATGGTGGGCTTTGCGCTCGGCTGCTCGTTCACCTTTGAAAAAGCATTGCAATCCAACGGGATACCCGTCTGGCACATCGACAATGACAGCACCGTTCCGATGTTTCAGACCACGATCCCGCTCACCCCGGCGGGCCCCTTTGGCGGCCACATGGTTGTCTCCATGCGCGCCGTGCCCGAGGCCGATGTTGCCCGCGTGGCGGAGATTTCCGCCCGCTACCCGCTCGCCCATGGCGCACCCGTCCACAGCGGCGATCCGCAAGCCATTGGGATCCGTGACATATCACAGCCCGAATGGGGGGATCCCGCTCCGGTTCCGTCCGGACATGTGCCGGTGTTCTGGGCCTGTGGAGTCACCCCGCAATCCGCAGTCATGCGCGCGAAACTGCCGCTGGCGATCACCCACGCCCCCGGTCACATGCTGATTTCGGACGTGCCTGAAGAAGCCGAGGTTCCCATCCTCACCCCGGTCGACTGAGCCTGCTCCGACCGCAAAAGATCAATGAAAAACGCCAACAAGGAGACTGATATGAAACGCTTTTCTGCCCTTCTCGCCACATCTGCCCTGATCGCGGCACCGGCCCTCGCCGAAGACCTCGCGGTTGTCGGAAGCTGGTCCGGCCTGCCGCTGCACAAGGAATACGAGGCCCCCTACTGGTCCGAGAAACTCCCGGCCGCCGCCGACGTCAATGTGGCGCTGACCACGCATAACCAGATGGGTCTGGGTGTCGGCGACGTCTTCCGCTTGCTCGGCGATGGCGTCTATGACGTCGCGATGACCGTGTCCGACTACGCTGTGGCCGATGCGCCCGAGCTCGAAGGGCTCGACGTGCCGATGATCGCCGTTGACGCGGACAAGGCCCGCATGATGGTCGACGCCGCGCGGCCCATGGTCTCCGACATCTACCGCGACCGGTTCAACAGCCACGTGCTGGCCATCGCGCCCTATCCGCCGCAGGTCGTGTTCTGCAACGCCGAGATCTCGGGTCTGGACGATCTCGCCGGTCTCAAGGTTCGCGCCTCCGGCCGCATGACCGCAAAATTCCTCGAAGCGCTCGGCGCCGAAGGCGTCAACGTCGCCTTTTCCGAGGTTCCCGGCGCCTTGCAAAAAGGCGTTGTAGACTGCGCAGTTACGGGCGCAGGCTCAGGTTACTCCGCCGGGTGGTGGGAAGTCTCCACCCACCTGCTGCCGATCCCGCTGGGCGGATGGGACCCGGTGGTCACGGCCGTGAACATGGACAAGTGGATGAGCCTCGACGACGCGACCAAGGCCACCATCGAAGCCACGATCAAGTCCGATTTCGAAGAGCCCGCATGGGCCACGGCACAGGGCGCGCTGGTCAATGACATCGCCTGTCTGACCGGCAACGGGGACTGCCCGTCGGGTGATGCCCGCTCCATGACACTGGTCGAAGCCTCCGACGCGGACATGGCCAAAGCGCGGGACGTGCTGGTCGGTCTGGTGCTGCCCGACTGGGCCGAACGCGCCGGCGGTGACTGGGCCGAACGCTGGAATGCCTCCGTGGGCGAAGCGGTGGGCGTCAAGATCGGCATGACCAACTGATGTCAGCGGCCATGGCAGAGCAAATCCTCACCCGTCTCAAGACGATCAATCGCGCTGTCGCGCTGATCGTGGGTCTCGGCCTTCTGGGCACCGCCCTGTTTGTGCTTGCCGACATTCTGCTGCGGCAGGTCGGGTCGAGCTTCGGTGGGACGGATGAGATTTCGGGCTATGCCATGGCCATCGCATCCAGCTGGGGCATGGCCTATGCCATGCTCGAGCTGGGCCATGTGCGCATCGATATTCTACGCGCGCGGCTGGCCCAGGGCGGGCGCGTGCTGTTCGACCTGTTCTCGCTGCTGGTACTCTCGGCCTCGATCACGCTGATCGCGGTCAAGTGCTGGCCAGTGCTGGAGAAATCGCTCTCCAACAGCAGCCGTGCCAACACACCGCTGGAGACGCCCCTGTGGTGGGTGCAGATGCCGTGGATGGCGGGCTGGATCTGGTTTGCACTGATGGCCTGGGTGACGTTCCTGGCCGCGCTGCTTCTTGTATGGCGGCGGGAATACGAGTCCGCCGAGCGCCACATCGGCGCCTTTGGCGAAGCGGAAATGGCCGAGGTGCACGAATGAGACTGCCCGCACCGCACAGGGCCCCGATTGCCCCACCTGCCATGTCTGACCCTCCTCACACGCTGGAGCCGCGCGCATGATCACCTATGTCTCCGTCGCGCTGCTTGGTCTGCTGTCCCTGTCGATCCCGGTGGGCATCGTGCTCTTCCTGCTCGGTTTCGGCGTCGATCAGTTCTTCTCCCCCTTTCCCCTGATCCGTGGTTTGGGACAGATGGTCTGGTCCGCCTCCAATTCGGCAACCCTGATCGCCATTCCCTTCTTTGTCCTGCTGGGTGAAATCCTCGTCCGCTCGGGCATCGCTAGGCGCACCTATTCGGCGCTGGACCGTTGGTTTTCCTGGCTACCCGGCGGCCTGATCCACGCCAATGTTGCGACGGCGACGATGTTCTCGGCGACCTCCGGCTCCTCCGTGGCCACGGCCGCGACTGTGGCAACGGTTGCGATGCCGCAGGCCGAACGGCTGGGTTATGACCAGAGGCTTTTTTCCGGTGCTATCGCCGCGGGGGGCACGCTGGGGATCATGATCCCACCCTCGATCAACCTGATCGTCTATGGTTTCCTGACCCAGACCTCGATCCCACAGCTTTTTCTTGCGGGCCTTCTTCCCGGTCTGCTGCTGGCACTCGGGTTTCTCATGATGACGGCCTTGATCTGCACGCTGCGCCCCGAGCTTGGTGGTGAACGGCGGCTCTTCCCCTTGGGCGACATGATCCGCGCGCTGGCCGAACTGCTGCCGATCGTCGCGCTGTTCACCATCATCATCGGCACGATTTACCGCGGTTGGGCGACGCCCACCGAAGCTGCCGCCGTCGGTGTGGCCGGCGCGCTTCTGATCGCCGCGCTCACCTCCGGCATTCGGTGGGAGATGATCCGCGACGCCCTGCTTGGCACGGTCAAGGTGACGGCCATGATCATGCTCGTGGTCATCGGCGCGTCCTTCCTGAACTTCACGCTGGCGTCAGCGGGTCTGGGCCGTGAGCTGGAGGATTTCCTGGCCGGGCTTGGCCTGACACCCTTCTGGACGCTGATGGTCATCGTGATGATCTACATCGTGCTGGGCTTCTTCATCGAGACGCTCTCGCTCATGGTGGTGACGATTCCCATCATCGTTCCGGTTGTGATCGAACTGGGCTATGACCCGATCTGGTTCGGCATTCTGATGATCGTGCTGATCGAAATGGCGCTGATCACCCCACCGGTAGGCCTGAACCTCTACGTGGTGCAGGGCGCGCGCTCCAGCGGGTCGATGTCAGACGTCATGGTCGGCGCCATTCCTTACGTGATTGCCATGCTGGTGATGGTTGCCGCGCTGATTGCGATCCCCGGCCTGGCGCTCTGGCTTCCCGCGACTCTGTCCGGCTGACCACGCCGCGCGCGCTGGCCCACCGCTTCGAGCCACGTCCCTTGTCCGTCTGAGCATAGGCCCGGCGTCCGGTCTGACACCGCAATGCACAGGAGGCGCGCCCGCAGGGTATCACCGCCAAAGCGCGGCGGATTGGGGCCAACCTCCGACGATCCCGTGGTCCATGTGGCCGCCCCGCTTCCGCTACGCGGTGGAGCGGCGACAGGAGCCAGCCCCCGGTCGCGCGTTGGCTGTCGTCTGTGCCGCGCCGCTCCATGGCCCGACTTCGCCGTCTCAAGGCCGCGCTCCCATCAGTAGGCCCGGCGTTTCGCCGCGCCACCGCGTCTGCGCGGGGTCGGCAGGCTCAAGTCCAGCGGTTTCAGCGGGTTGCGCAGGGATGCCTCGATAAGACGGCAGAACACCGCAACCGGCGGGTCGGTCATCCGGTAATTGACCGCAGACAGGTAGGCGAGCACCGCTTCTTCTTCATAGGATGCCGCGCCCGGCAAGGCGCCGAGCCACTGCATGTAGGCAAGTTGGCCGATCTCCTCCGCGCGCCGCGGCGAGCAGAAACCGACCAGCATCTGGTTCAGGGTCTTGTCAAATTGCATTGCGCCCTCCGCGCAAGAGGCTCGTGATACACTGACAAAGGCAACACAACGGTCGCTGTCAAACAACGGGACCGATACCATTCCTCTGCCGGGGCACCCCGCCCGGGTTGAAACTTGCCGAGGCCGGGATGGCACATCGGCGCGATGGCAGGTCTCCTGACTTGCGGGTCATTGCCTGTATCGCGCCTTCCCGGGCTCTTGGCGGCCCAGTGGACGATTGCGAAACAGGCTCTCCGCCTACAGTTGCGGGGGCAGTCGGGGAATTGCGCCGATCCCGTGTTTCGGCACGCACCCCGTTCCCATTTTCAGACCGCCGCAGCGGTCACCATCGCGTTTAGCGTGCACGCAGCATCGGGACGGTTCAATACCCAAATTGTCTCATGTCCTCGATTTGCGGCGACGGGACCGGAGGGGCGGATCGGCGCGTTGCGGGGTCTCGGGCAGCGGCCAGACCGGGCGCGCGGCGATGCCCCGCCTTCGGCTGTCAGGAGGCACAATGCGCCATCAGGCGGCAAGCGCGTCGACAGTTCAAAGCCCTCACCGACGCCCTGTCCGGTAGAGGTCCGGGCCGCGTTCCCACCTGCTCCGAGAGAAAAGCACGCGCCATCTGTCGGTCGCGGCTCCATGCCCATTGAAAGGCACAGGGCATTGCCCTAGTTCTTGCGAGTGAGTTGCAATTGCGCAATATGCGCGAGCGTGGGAGGACTTCATGACGACCCGATCGACCAGACTGTTTGCCGTGGGCGCATTGACCAGCTTGCTGGCCCTGAATGCGGCCATGCCAGCTTCGGCCGACGATGAGAAACTGAAGGTGGTCACCACCTTCACGGTGATTGCCGACATGGCCGCACAGGTCGCCGGCGACGCAGCCGACGTGGTGTCCGTCACCCGTCCGGGTGCAGAGATCCACGGCTATTCGCCCACCCCGCGCGACATCGTGCGCGCCTCGGATGCCGACCTGATCCTGTGGAACGGCATGAACCTCGAATTGTGGTTCGAGCAATTCCTCGCCAACCTTGGCGATGTGCCATCTGTGACCGTGAGCGAGGGCATCGACCCGATCCCGATCCGCTCGGGTTCATACGAGGGCATGCCCAACCCGCATGCCTGGATGGGTCTGGACAACGCTCTGATCTATATCGACAACATTCGCGATGCCTTTGTCGAGGCCGATCCCGAGAACGCGGACATCTATACCGCAAACGCCGCAGACTACGCCCAGCGCCTGCGCGACACGATCGAGCCGCTGCGCGCCGCGGTGGCCGAAATTCCCGCCGATCAGCGCTGGCTCGTGACCTGCGAAGGCGCCTTTTCCTATCTGGCCCGGGATTTTGGCATGCAGGAGCTCTATCTCTGGCCGATGAACGCCGATCAGGTTGGCACGCCGCAGCAGGTGCGTGCCGTGATCGACGGGGTGCGCGACAATGATATCCCTGTCGTGTTCTGCGAAAGCACTGTCAACACCGCCCCTGCCGAGCAGGTCGCGCGCGAGACCGGCGTTGCCTATGGCGGTGTCCTCTACGTGGATTCGCTGTCGGATGACGGTGGCCCGGTGCCGACCTATCTTGATCTTCTGGAGGTGACAGCCTCCACCATCGCAAAAGGGCTTACCGAGGCCATGAACTGACATGCTCGAACTCTCATCCCGACCGGCGTCACACGCCGCAGCGCCACCGTCCGACGACGGGCTTTCCGCGCGCGACGTGACGGTGACATACCGCAACGGCCACACGGCCCTGTGGAACGCGAGCTTTGCGATCCCGCGCGGCACCGTCACGGCACTTGTCGGGGTCAATGGCGCCGGAAAATCCACGCTCTTCAAGGCGATCATGGGTTTTGTCCCGGTGGCGCAGGGCGAGATCAGCCTCTTTGGAATGCCGGTGCGCGACGCCCTCAAGCGCAACCTCGTGGCCTATGTTCCGCAATCCGAGGACGTGGACTGGGCCTTTCCCGTCCTCGTCGAAGACGTGGTGATGATGGGGCGCTACGGGCATATGGGCTTCCTGCGCCGGCCCGCCCCGCGCGACCGCGCAGCCGTTCGCGAAGCGCTGGAACGGGTCGACATGCTGGACTTCCGCAAGCGCCAGATCGGCGAGCTTTCCGGCGGGCAACGCAAGCGGGTGTTCCTCGCCCGCGCATTGGCGCAGGACAGCCAGGTGATCTTGCTGGACGAGCCGTTCACGGGCGTTGACGTCAAGACCGAAGAACAGATCGTGACGCTTATGCGCGCCCTGCGGCGCGAGGGGCGTGTGATGCTGGTCTCGACACATAATCTCGGGTCGGTGCCGGAATTCTGCGACCGAACGGTGTTGGTCAAGGGGACGGTTCTGGCGCATGGGCTGACAGAGGACGTCTTCACGCGCAGCAACCTCGAAATGGCATTTGGCGGGGTTCTGCGGCATTTCACGCTGGGCGGTGACACCCTGCATGATGACGAGGACGCGCGCGAAGTCACCATCCTGACCGATGACGAGCGCCCCTTTGTGCAATATGCCGGCGAAACCCAAAGCGAACGGCGCAAGCGCAAGGACGCCGAGGCGCGCGACGCCGAGAGCGCGGCGCCCGAAACCGACAAGGCCGCGGGAGAGGTCACCCCGGAATGATCGAAACGCTGCTCGAACCCTTCACCTACAGCTACATGACCAACGCGATGTGGGTCTCTTCGCTCGTCGGTGCGGTCTGTGCGTTTCTTTCCGCCTACCTGATGCTCAAGGGCTGGTCGCTGATCGGCGACGCACTGGCCCATTCCGTGGTGCCCGGTGTGGCCGGCGCCTATATGCTCGGGCTGCCATTTGCACTGGGCGCGTTTATCGCCGGGGGGCTGGCCGCGGGCGCGATGCTGTTTCTGTCGGAACGGTCCGGGCTCAAGGTGGACGTGATCATCGGGCTGATCTTCACCTCTTTCTTTGGACTCGGGCTGTTCATGGTGTCGGTGAACCCGGTCTCGATCTCGGTGCAAACCATCACCATGGGCAACATCCTTGCCATAACGCCCGAAGACACGCTCCAGCTTGTGCTGATCGGAACGGTGTCGCTGGCGATCCTGCTGGCGAAGTGGAAAGACCTCATGGTCACGTTCTTTGACGAAACCCACGCGCGCACCATCGGTCTGCGGCCCGGCGTGCTCAAGGCGGTGTTCTTCGTGCTGCTGTCGGCTTCGGTGGTTGCGGCGATGCAGACCGTGGGCGCGTTTCTGGTCATCGCCATGGTCGTGACGCCGGGGGCCACGGCCTACCTGCTCTGCGACCGGTTCCCGCGGCTGATCGCGACCTCTGTGGCGATTGGCGCCACCACGAGCTTTGTCGGGGCCTACGCGAGCTATTTCCTCGACGGGGCCACGGGCGGGATCATCGTGGTGCTGCAAACCCTGATCTTTCTTCTGGCCTTTGTCTTTGCCCCCAAGCACGGGATGCTGGCCAGCCGTGCCAAGGCCCGTGCCGCGCTTTCCGCACCCGCCGGGGATGCACCGGAGGCAACGGCGGCCCAGACCAGCGCCATGGGTGCTGCGCGCGCCCGTGCCGCGGCCTTCGAGCCGGAGACACGGGGATGACCGGCCGGCTTGAGACGCGCATGCCCATCCGGCGGGGGGCGGTTCTGTGATGGACCTTCAGACCCTCTTGTTGCCGCTCCAGTTCGCTTTCATGCAGAACGCGTTCCTGATTGCCGCCATCGTCGCGGTGCCGACCGCGCTCCTGAGCTGCTTTCTGGTGCTCAAGGGATGGGCCCTCATGGGAGACGCGGTAAGCCATGCGGTGCTGCCGGGGATCGTTCTGGCCTATATCGTCGGGCTGCCGCTGATCCTGGGTGCGTTTGTGTCGGGCATGGTCTGCGCCGTCGCGACCGGCTTTCTTGCAGGCAACAGCCGGGTCAAGCAGGACACGATCATGGGCGTCGTGTTTTCCGGCATGTTCGGGCTTGGCATCGTGCTCTATGTCTCGGTCGAGACCAACGCCCATCTCGATCATATCCTGTTCGGCAATATCCTCGGCGTCGGCGCGGCCGATCTCTGGACGTCCGGCCTCATCTCGTTTGTTGTGGCCACCGGGCTGGCGCTGAAATGGAAAGACCTGTTGCTGCACAGCTTCGACCCGGCACAGGCCCGGGCGGCCGGGCTGTCGGTCGGCTGGTTGCATTACGGTTTGCTCGCGGCGCTTTCGCTCTGCGTTGTGGCGACGCTCACCGCGGCGGGGTTGATCCTTGCAATCGGTCTGCTCATCGCGCCCGGTGCCATCGCTTTCCTTCTGGTGCGCCGCTTTTCGACGATGCTGTGGGTGGCCGTGCTCGTCAACGTGACCGCGATGATGACCGGCATTTACGCCAGTTTCTGGATCGACAGCGCGCCAGCGCCAACGATCATCCTGATCCTCACGGCCATGTTCATCGCCGCCTTTATCCGCAAGCAGATCCTGAACCGGCGCGCCTCGCGTATCCGGGTCGCCGAAAGCGTGTCCCCCGCCGAATAGCGCCCGGCCTGATCCAGCGCGGCCACGCCCTGCCAAGGGCTGCGCGCTGTGTTGCGAACGGCGCTTGATCGAATCACCGCTTTGCACTAGGCGAGCCTCACGACAGCGATACCGGGAGAAGACGGCTTACACCGTCGCCGAAGGAGCAACCGCCCCGGAAACTCTCAGGTCCAAGGACCGGTATGGCTGCAACACTCCGGAAAGCGGCGTGGCAACACGTCCACCGTAGGAGAAAACCCGCTCTCGCATTTTGTGAGAATGGGTGAAGCTCTCAGGTTCCAGGCACGGAGGGGGCACGCGGCTCAGGAATGCCGCCCCGTGCAAGGACTGAAACGATGACCAAACATGTTGCCGTTATCGGCGCCGGCGTGACCGGCCTGACCACCGCTTACGAGCTGCTCGACCGCGGCTTCGAAGTGACCGTCTTCGACCGCAACCGCTACGCCGCGATGGAGACGAGCTTTGCCAATGGCGGCCAGCTCTCGGCGTCCAATGCCGAAGTATGGACCCAGTGGAGCACGATCCTGAAAGGGCTCAAGTGGATGCTGTCGGCGGATGCGCCGCTGCTGGTGAACCCGGCCCCTACCCTGCACAAGATGCGGTGGATGGCGGAATTCCTGTCGAATATTCCCAACTACAAGCGCAACACGGTCGAAACCGTGCGCATGGCGATCGCCGCGCGCGCCGTGCTCTTCGAGATGGCCGAGCGCGAGGGCATCGATTTCGACCTTGAACGGCGCGGCATCCTGCATTTCTACGGACACGCGAAGGATCTGGCCCATGCGCGGCGCGTGAATGCGCTGCTGGCCGAGGGCGGTCTTGATCGGCGCGAGGTATCCCCCGAGGAGATGCGCGAGATCGAACCGGCCCTGAGCGGCGATTTCGTCGGCGGCTTTGTCACCCCGTCCGACAGCTCCGGCGACATCCACAAATTCACCATGGGTCTGGCCCGCGCCTGCGCCCGTCGCGGTGCGGCGTTGCGGTTTGGCACCGATGTGCACAGCCTCAAGGCGCGCGACGGCGCGGTTGAAGTGACCGCAAACGGCACCGAACGGTTTGATGCCGTCGTGGTCAGCGCGGGCATCCGCAGCCGCGACTTCGCCCGGCAGCTGGGTGACCGCGTGAACATCTACCCGGTCAAGGGCTACTCGATCACCGTGTCGCTCGACGATGCCGAAAGCCGCGCCGCCGCGCCCTGGATTTCCCTTCTCGATGACCGTGCCAAGATCGTCGCGTCGCGCTTTGGCGAAAACCGTTTTCGCATCGCCGGCACGGCAGAGTTCAACGGCGCCAACAAGGACATCCGCGCGGACCGCATCCAGCCGCTTGTGGCGTGGTGCGAGCGCTACTTCCCCGGCGTATCGACAGAAACCGTCACGCCCTGGGCCGGTCTGCGCCCGATGATGCCGTCCATGCTCCCGCGTGTGGGCGCCGGACGCCAACCGGGGGTGTTTTACAACACCGGTCATGGGCATCTGGGCTGGACGCTCTCCGCCGCGACCGCACGGCTTGTCGCCGCGTCCGTGGCGGAAAGCGTGAAACCCGCGCCTCTGGCGGTTGGCGGGATGGCAAAGGCGGCCTGACGTCCTTCGGGCCTGTGTGCGCCGGTCAGGCCCGCGCGCTCAAAGGGCCTGCGATCCGCCGCAGGTCTCTGACCGCACGCGGCCCGGCGAAGGTCTCCAAGGCCCATCATCCGGGCCGCGCGCAGGGTATTCGGGCGCGCGCGGTCTCTCGCTCCGATGCACGGGGCCAGAAAAATCACCGACCGCCCGCTGTCGTGAGGCGCGCCCTTCCGGGCGTCTGCCCCCCGCACGGAGTCGAAATCCGCACATGTCGGTGCAGCAAAGCGCAAGCCCTGCGCCGATAGCGCAAACCCGTGTCAGAACGTCCCGGGGCGCGGCATTATCCACTGTTGCAGACGAGCGCCAATCCCGCGATTGTGCGCCAAAGCATACAATGCCCGAGTGAGGACAGCCATGACAGTCATCCGTGAAGACGACCTGATCGCCTCGATCGCCGAAGCGCTGCAGTATATCTCCTACTACCATCCGCCGGATTTCATCCGGGCGATGGCCGCTGCGTATGAGCGCGAGGAAAACCCCGGTGCCAAGCAGGCCATGGCCCAGATTCTTGTCAATTCGCGCATGTGCGCCATTGGCCGTCGCCCGATCTGTCAGGACACCGGCACCGCCAACGTGATTGTCGAGGTCGGCATCGAAGCGCGCATCGCCTCGAAACGCTCCATGCAGGAGATCGCGGACGAGGCCACGCGCCAGGCCTACAAGCTCGATACCAACCCGTTGCGCGCTTCCATCGTTGTGGACCCGTTCGGCGAGCGCAAGAATTCCGGCGACAACACACCGGCCATGGTCACAACGGAAATCGTCGCCGGCGACAAGGTAAAGGTAACGGTCAGCGCCAAGGGTGGCGGGTCCGAAAACAAGTCGAAATTCACCATTCTAAACCCGTCGGCCTCCGTGGCCGATTGGGTGGTGAACACCGTAGAAACGCTCGGCGCGGGTTGGTGCCCGCCCGGCATTCTCGGGGTGGGCGTCGGCGGATCCGCCGACAAGGCGATGAAGCTTGCAAAAGCCGCGCTCAACGAGCCGATCGACATGGCAGACCTGATCCGCCGTGGCCCGTCCAACAAGGCCGAAGAACTGCGGCTCGAAATTGCCGATCGCGTGAACGCGCTTGGCATCGGAGCCCAAGGGTTGGGCGGCGTCACCACTGTCCTCGATGTCAAGGTCAAGAGCTTCCCGACCCATGCCGCCTCTCTGCCGGTTGGGCTGATCCCGAACTGCGCGGCCACGCGCCACGTGACCTTCACGCTCGACGGCTCCGGCCCTGCGGAATTCATGCCGCCGGATCTGGCCGATTGGCCGGAGATCCTGCTCGATCAGGCCAGCGCCCATGCGCGGCGGATCGACCTTGACGATCTCAACGATGAGGTCGTTGCCTCGCTGGAACCGGGGCAGACGCTGCTGCTCAATGGCACGCTCTACACGGGGCGCGACGCGGCGCATAAGCGCATGGTTTCAATGCTGGACTCAGGCGAGCCGCTGCCTGTCGACCTCAAGGGCCGCGCGATCTATTACGTTGGCCCCGTGGACGCGGTCGGAGACGAAGCCATCGGCCCCGCAGGTCCAACCACCTCCACGCGGATGGATAAGTTCACCGATCAGATCCTCGGAGAAACCGGGCTCAAGGTGATGATCGGCAAGGCCGAGCGCGGCCCGGTGGCGCTCGAAGCCATTGCCAAACACAAGGCCGCGTATCTGATTGCCGTTGGCGGCGCCGCCTATCTTGTGTCGAAAGCCATCAAGAAAGCCAAACCCATCGCCTTCCAGGATCTCGGGATGGAAGCGATCTACGAGCTTCAGGTCGAAGACATGCCCGTGACCGTGGCTGTCGACACCGAAGGCAACTCGATCCATCAGACCGGACCGAAGCAATGGCGGCGGGCCATGGCCCCTGCGGAATAAGCGCCCGCCACATCCTGTGGCGCGTGGCATGAACCAACTCAACCGGCGGTCGCAGAAGCGGTCGCCGGTTTTCTGTTGTGACGGGAGCCTTGACCAGCCCCGCCCCGCAGAGCGCTGGCATGTCAAAAGCGGCGGGTCAGCGGTGTCGCGCCGTGCGCAGGCACAAAAACGCCGGCGCTCTTTCGAGACACCGGCGCTTGTCGTTGCTGGCGATGCGCTTGCGTGGCGGCGGTGGCCGATCGTCCGTCAGGTCCGCCGGAGCGGCGCGCCGATGGACCTTGCCACCAGAGGTCGCCCCCTATGCCGCGCTGGACGTGCGGAACGCGATCTTGCCCGATGACAGCACCTCTTCGAGAACCTCCGCGCATTCGGGGTCTTGCGCGGCCAGATCGAGGGTCGCGCGCAGCATGCCCCCCTTGGAGCCACAATCGTAGCGGGTGCCGCTGAACCGGAAACCGGCAAGGCCAAGCCGCTCCGTCCCGCGCGAGATCGCGTCGGTCAGCTGAATTTCACCACCGGCGCCGGGCGGTTGGTTTGCCAGATCGTCAAAGATCGAACCGTCAAGCACGTAACGGCCGACCACGGCTTCGCGCGAGGGCGCGTTTTGCGGCTTTGGCTTTTCGACCATGCCATCGGCATGCACCACACGCCCGTCGCGGCCGGTGACCGAAAGGATGCCGTATTTCCGGGTTTCTTCCTGCGACACATGCATCGCGGCAACCATATGGCCCTGCGGCGCCTGCGCATAGGCGTCGACCATCTCCGCGAGACAGCTTTTTCCGAGAATCAGATCGTCGGGCAGCAGAACCGCGATCGGTCCGGGCAGCGCGTGCTCCCGCGCACACAGAACTGCATGACCGAGACCGAGCGGTTCGTGCTGCATCGTGAACACCACGTCATCGCCCACCGGGCAAAGCGCGGTCTCGTGAAGCGCCTGCGCGATGTCTGTCTTGCCGCGTGCGGTCAGCGTCGCGCGCAGATCGGCGTCGTCCATCACGTGGCGCTCGATCGCGGCTTTCGACGGGTGACTCACAAAGATCATCCGCTCGACACCGGCCTCCCGCGCTTCGTTGATCGCAAATTGGATCAGCGGCGTATCCACAACCGGCAGCAACTCTTTGGGCGTGGCCTTGGTGGCTGGAAGGAAGCGCGTTCCGAGACCGGCAACCGGAAAAATGGCAGTGCGAACAGGGGCAGACATCGTGTGACTTTCCTTTCAATACTTTGCTGCAGTGCAGCATAACAACTATGTCTCGGAATATCAAAACCCAGCAAAAATGCCTGTGGTTTTTGCCGCATCACGCAAATAGATGCCTAAAAATCATCAATTCGCATCATATTGTGGCACAATGGAAACGGTTTGAGGCGCCGCCGCGCCGACCGCACCTCAGCACATATGGCTTCAGCGCGCCAAGTCCACCGGCCAACGGCCTTCACGCCCTTGTGGAGGGTCGGACTCGCGGACTCATGCGGACAGCGATTCCCGCGGTCAGATTCCATGCGCGCCGCCACGGCACCTCGCCCCAGAGGCGAATCGGGGAGCCCCTGACACACGGTCTTCACACATGCTCACAGCGGCGTGATCGGCAGGATTTGCACTCTGTCAGGCAATGTTGACGATATGTCACATGCCGCAAGGTCACGGGTCTTGGCGCTAACATCGGCCCGGCCCGAAAAGGTGCATCTCAAAAGCGATGTTGCAGCACCCCATAAACCTTGGGAAAAATGCGATCCAGCAAAATTCTTGACTGCTTAACAGCGTGACCAGAAAAATTGTTTACAAAAAATCTGTTTAATACCATGGCCGTATTCCATTGTTTACATACCCACTTATGCTGACTCCATCGGCAAGATTGGGCCATCCGGACCCGTCATTGCACAGTGAGGCTCAAGCGCTTCAGCGAGGAGGAACCGCATGAATATCCAAGCCAACCCGACCCAGACCGTGTATCCGCCATCCGACGACACCGTGGCACGCGCCCATTTGGACGCGTCAGGTTATGCTGACATGTACGCGGCTTCCGTTGCAGATCCCGACGCGTTCTGGGGCGAGCAAGGCAAGCGGCTCGACTGGATCAAGCCCTACACCAAGGTCAAGAACACGTCCTTTGAACCCGGCGCGATTGACATCCGTTGGTTCGAGGACGGCACGCTCAATGTGGCGGCCAACTGCATCGACCGGCATCTCGAAACCCGGGGCGATCAGACCGCGATCATCTGGGAACCGGACGATCCCAATACCACGCCAACACTGCACATCACCTATCGCGATCTGCACGCATCGGTCTGCAAGATGGCCAATATTCTCGAAACGCTCGGCGTGCGCAAAGGCGACCGCGTGGTGATCTACCTGCCGATGATCCCCGAAGCGGCCTATGCGATGCTGGCCTGCGCCCGGATCGGCGCGATCCATTCCATCGTCTTTGCCGGCTTCTCCCCCGACGCGCTTGGCGCGCGGATCAACGGCTCGGATGCCAAGGTGGTCATCACCGCCGACCATGCCCCCCGTGGCGGCCGCTCGACGCCGCTCAAATCCAACACCGATGCCGCCCTGCTGCACTGCAAGGACGACGTCAAATGCCTCGTTGTAAAACGCACCGGCGGCCAGACCACATGGACGGACCGCGACTACGACTACAACGAGATGGTTCTGGAGGCATCTGATTACTGCGCCCCGGCCGAGATGAACGCCGAAGACCCGCTCTTCATCCTCTACACATCGGGTTCGACCGGGCAGCCCAAGGGTGTGGTTCACTCAACCGGAGGCTATCTGGTCTATGCGTCGATGACGCATCAGTATTCCTTCGATTATCACGATGGCGATATCTTCTGGTGCACGGCCGATGTCGGCTGGGTCACGGGACACAGCTACATTGTCTATGGTCCGCTCGCCAACGGCGCGACGACCATCATGTTCGAAGGGGTTCCCACCTACCCCGATGCCGGCCGCTTCTGGGAAGTCTGCGCCAAGCACAAGGTCACGCAGTTCTATACCGCGCCCACCGCGATCCGCGCCCTGATGGCCGCAGGCAACGATTGGGTCGAAAAGCACGACCTGTCCTCGCTGCGCCTGCTTGGCTCGGTTGGCGAGCCGATCAACCCCGAAGCCTGGAACTGGTATTACAACGTGGTCGGCAAGGGCAATTGCCCCATTGTCGATACCTTCTGGCAGACCGAGACAGGCGGCCACATGCTGACCCCCCTCCCCGGCGCAACCGCGCTCAAACCCGGCTCGGCGCAACAGCCGTTCTTTGGTGTGCAGCCCGTCGTGCTCGACCCGCAAAGCGGCGTTGAAATCGAAGGCAATGGCGTCGAGGGCGTCTTGTGCATCAAGGACAGCTGGCCGGGCCAGATGCGCACTGTCTGGGGCGATCACGAGCGGTTCGAGAAGACCTATTTTGGCGACTACAAAGGGTATTACTTCTCCGGCGACGGCTGCCGCCGCGATGCGGATGGCGACTACTGGATCACCGGACGGGTGGATGACGTGATCAACGTCTCGGGCCACCGGATGGGCACCGCAGAGGTCGAATCCGCGCTTGTTGCGCACGCCAAGGTCGCCGAGGCCGCCGTGGTGGGCTACCCCCATGAGGTCAAGGGTCAGGGCATCTATGCCTACGTGACATTGATGAACGGCGAAGAGCCAAGCCCCGAATTGCGCAAGGAGCTTGAGGTCTGGGTCCGCACGGAAATCGGTCCGATCGCGAAGCCCGACCTGATCCAATGGGCGCCGGGCCTGCCCAAGACCCGCTCCGGCAAGATCATGCGCCGTATCCTGCGCAAGATCGCCGAAGACGATTTCGGCGCTCTGGGCGACACCTCGACGCTGGCCGATCCGTCCGTGGTCGACGATCTGATCGAGAACCGCATGAACCGTGCGGCAACGGAGGCCTGAGCGATGATGGATGGTGCACAAACCCCCGTTACCGCACCCGTGCTGATCTTGCTGGGGCCTCCGGGCGCCGGCAAGGGCACCCAGGCGCGGATGCTCGAAGAGCAGTTTGGCCTGGTGCAGCTTTCGACGGGCGACCTTTTGCGCTCCGCTGTGGCGGCGGGCACTGAGGCCGGCCAGGCCGCCGATGCGGTGATGAAGGCCGGTGGGCTGGTCAGCGACGAGATCGTCATTGCCGTGCTCACCGACCGGCTGGCAGATGCGGACTGCGCCAAGGGCGTCGTGCTCGACGGCTTCCCGCGCACCACCGCGCAGGCCGAAGCGCTCGACGAGATGCTCGCCCGCTCCGGTCAGACCATCACGGCGGCGATCTCGTTGGAGGTCGACGACGTCAAGATGGTACGACGTGTCGCAGGGCGCTTTACCTGCGGCGACTGCGGTGAGGGCTATCACGAAGACTTCAAACCGACAAAAAAGCCTGGAGTTTGTGATGCTTGCGGGTCAACGAGCATGACGCACCGCGCCGATGACAATGCGAAAACCGCAATGTCGCGCCTTGATGCATATCATGTAAAAACGGCACCCCTTATCGAATACTACGAGCAGAAAGCTGCTCTGCGTCGCGTCGATGCGATGGGGAGCATCGACCGGATTGGACAGGATATCGCGCAAATCGTGCGCGGCGCCTGATCAAGAAAAGACCCGCTGGCAGGTGTGCTCCCACGCCTGCCGGCACCCCGCATAAATGCTGAACAACAAAGAGGAGGGACACCCACATGGTGGATCAGTCAGCTCAGACTCCAGCCAAGGCGAAAGATGACGACGCCGGCTACTGGAGCACCAATATTCGCATCATTACCATCTGCCTCGTGATCTGGGCCGTGGTTTCTTTTGGCTTCGGAATCGTTCTGCGACCGCTGCTGTCGGGGATTTCCGTCGGAGGAACGGATCTCGGCTTCTGGTTCGCGCAGCAAGGTTCCATCATCGTCTTTCTCGCGCTGATCTTCTTCTACGCCTGGCGGATGAACAAGCTCGACCGTGAATACGGCGTCGAGGAGGAATAAGACACATGGATCAGTTTACCCTCAACCTGCTGTTTGTGGGCGCGTCTTTCGCACTCTACATCGGCATCGCCGTCTGGGCCCGTGCGGGCTCCACGTCGGAATTCTACGCCGCTGGGCGCGGTGTTCACCCCGTCACCAACGGGATGGCAACGGCGGCTGACTGGATGTCGGCGGCCTCGTTCATCTCCATGGCGGGCCTGATTGCCTTCACCGGCTATGACAACAGCTCGTTCCTGATGGGCTGGACCGGCGGCTACGTCCTGCTTGCCCTGCTGCTCGCGCCCTACCTGCGCAAGTTCGGCAAGTTCACCGTCTCCGAATTCATCGGGGATCGCTTCTACTCCAAGACCGCGCGCCTCGTGGCCGTGATCTGTCTGCTTGTGGCCTCCATCACCTACGTGATCGGCCAGATGCAGGGTGTGGGCATCGCCTTTGGCCGCTTCCTCGAGATCGACACCACATGGGGTCTGCTCATCGGCTCCTGCGTTGTGTTTGCCTACGCCGTGTTCGGCGGCATGAAGGGCGTGACCTACACGCAGGTCGCACAGTATTGCGTTCTGATCACGGCCTACACGATCCCGGCCGTGTTCATCTCGCTGCAACTGACGGGCAATCCGATCCCGGCGCTTGGCCTCTTTGGCGAGCACACTGCATCCGGCGAGCCGCTTCTGGCCAAGCTGGACCAGATCGTCCGCGACCTCGGCTTTGCCGAATACACCGCGGCCCATGGCTCGACCATCAACATGGTGCTCTTCACCCTGTCGCTGATGATCGGCACCGCCGGTCTGCCCCACGTCATCATGCGCTTCTTCACCGTGCCCAAAGTGTCCGACGCCCGTTGGTCCGCTGGCTGGACGCTCGTGTTCATCGCCCTGCTCTACCTCACGGCTCCGGCTGTTGGTGCCATGGCGCGTCTGAACATCTCCGAGCTGATGTGGCCGAATGGCACGGATGCCGCGGCGGTTTCGGTCGAACAGATCGAAAACGACCCGGAATACGCGTGGATGGCCACGTGGCAGAAGACCGGCCTTCTCGATTGGGAAGACAAGAACGGCGACGGCATGATCCAGTACTACAACGATGCCAATGCCGATCTTCAGGCCAAGGCGGAAGCCAATGGCTGGACCGGCAACGAGCTGACCAAGTTCAACCGTGACATCCTCGTGCTGGCCAACCCCGAAATCGCATCCCTTCCGGGCTGGGTGATCGGTCTTGTGGCTGCGGGTGGTCTCGCGGCGGCTCTGTCCACGGCGGCGGGTCTGTTGCTGGCGATCTCCTCGGCGGTAAGCCACGACCTTCTCAAGGGTCAGCTGACGCCGAACATGTCGGAGAAGTCCGAGCTCATGGCAGCGCGGATCTCGATGGCTGCGGCGATCGTGGTGGCGGTCATTCTCGGGCTCAACCCGCCGGGCTTCGCGGCCCAGACTGTGGCACTGGCCTTTGGTCTCGCGGCGGCCTCGATCTTCCCGGCGCTGATGATGGGGATCTTCTCGACCCGCATCAACAACGTGGGCGCCGTCGCCGGCATGCTCGCAGGCCTCGTGGTCACGCTGCTCTACATCTTCCTGCACAAGGGCTGGTTCTTCATTCCTGACACCAACCTCTTCACGGATGCCGACCCGCTTCTCGGGCCGATCAAGTCCACCTCCTTCGGTGCCATCGGCGCTCTGGTGAACTTCATCGTCGCCTTCACGGTTGCCGGCATGACAAAGGAGACCCCGCAGGAGATCAAGGATCTTGTCGAAAGCGTCCGCATCCCGCGCGGAGCAGGCGCTGCGGCTGCCGATCACTGATCCAAGGTTGCGCCGGGCATCTCCTCCGCACGGCGCCGCCATTCCTGAAATCCGGACCTGTCCGCCCCTCCGGTGGGCAGGTCTTTTTCACAAGAAAGCCCCCGTTTCATGGCCCTTTCGCAAGATCACACCCGGTTTCTCGCATCCCTGCACCCCTATGATGCGTTGCCGACGGAGACGCTTGAAACCATTGCCGCGCAGTGCTCGCCCATGGAGGCCGCAACCGGCACCGCCCTGTTCGAGCATGGCGACACGGTCAAGACACTCTTCATCATCGTTTCCGGCGAGATCGAGATCACCGACGAAACCGGCGCACAGCTCTCTCTTCTGGGATCGCGCAATTCCTTTGGCGAACGCGCGCTCACCCGTGGCGGTATCGCCACCCGCACGGCCCGCACCATAGGCGACGCGATCCTCATCGCGCTGCCGGCCGATCTTCTGTTCGATCTGATCGACCGTTTCCCGCCCGTTGCACGGTTCTTTGACCGCGGTGGTGCCGCGCGTCCCGACCGCAAGGATCTCACGACCCTGCCCGTCGATCAGCTCATGACCCGCGGTCCCGTCACCTGTTTGCCCGACGCGTCAATCCGCGACGCGGCGCAGCTGATGGATGCCCGCCACATCTCCTCGATCTGCATTGTCGAACCTGCCGGGTTCCGCGGCATCGTCACGGTGCGCGACATCAACGGCAAGGTGGTGGCCCGTGGCGCCGACCCGTCCGCACCGGTGTCCACCATCATGACGGCCGATCCGCTGACCCTGCCGCCGCATGCGCTTGGCACCGATGTGCTGCACATGATGATGGAGCGCAGCATCGGCCACGTGCCCATCGTCGAGGCGGGCCGTCTTGTCGGCATCGTCACCCAGACCGACCTCACCCGCTTTCAGGCCATGTCCTCCGCCGACCTTGTTGGGCGCATCGCCCGGGCACGCGACGCGGCGGCGATGGCCAAGGTGACCGCCGACATCCCGCAATTGCTCGCGCAGCTTGTGGGCAGCGGGAATCGCCACGAGGTTGTCACCCGCCTGATCACCGACATCGCGGATACCGCAACGCGCCGCCTTCTCGCTTTGGCCGAAGAAACCCTCGGAGCGCCCCCCGTTCCCTATCTCTGGCTGGCCTGTGGCTCGCAGGGCCGACAGGAGCAAACCGGCGTTTCAGACCAGGACAACTGCCTGATCCTCTCCGATGACGCGACGCCGCCGGACATGGCGTATTTCGAAGCCTTGGCGCGCTTTGTCTGCGACGGGCTCGACACCTGCGGATATTTCTACTGCCCAGGGGACATGATGGCGACCAATCCGCGCTGGTGCCAGCCGATCTCGGTCTGGAAAGGCTATTTCGCCAAGTGGATCGCCAAACCCGACCCCGAAGCGCAGATGCTGGCCTCGGTGATGTTTGACCTGCGCCCGATCGGCGGCACGGAGTCGCTCTTTGCCGACCTGCAGGCCGAAACCCTCGCCAATGCGGCCAAAAACTCGATCTTCACCGCGCATATGATTTCCAACTCGCTCAAGCACCAGCCTCCCCTTGGCCTGTTGCGGGGACTGGCAACGATCCGATCCGGGGAGAACCGCAACCATCTCGATCTCAAACATAACGGCGTGGTGCCCATTGTGGATCTTGGCCGCGTTTATGCGTTGCAGGGCCGGTTGACCGCCGCGAACACCCGCGCCCGGCTCGAAGCGGCCCGGGCCGCCGGTGTCCTGTCCGCAACCGGCGGGGCCGATTTGCTGGATGCCTATGACCTGATTGCGACCACCCGGCTCGAACATCAGGCACAACAGGTCAAGGACGGCAAGGCTCCCGACAACTTCCTCGACCCGTCCCGATTGTCGGATTTTGAACGCTCGCACCTGCGCGACGCTTTTGTCGTGGTCAAAACCATGCAAGCCTCTGTGGGATCGGGCAAAGGGATGTTGGGCTAGACCATGTTTATCGAATTGATCGCGACCGTTTTTGCAGGGATCGCCTGCGCCGGCATTGTCATGCTGGTGAACATCATCCTCGGACGGCGTTTGCCGAAATGGCTGATGCCCGTCGCCGCCGGTCTGGGCATGATCGGCATGACGATCTCCAACGAATACACCTGGTTCGGACGCACGGCGGAACGCCTCCCCGAAGGCGTCGAGATCGCCATGACCGTGGAAGAGCAAAGCTGGATGCGCCCATGGACCAAGGTGGCCCCTTACACTAAACGGTTTGCCGCCGCCGATACCGGCACCGCGCGCCGGAACCCCGCCCTGCCGGAACAACGGCTGGTCGATCTCTATTTCTTTGGCCGCTGGTCGCCGGTGAACAAGGTGCCGATGCTCTTTGATTGCGCCCAGACGCGCTCTGCCATCCTCGTCGATGGGGCCGAGTTTGCCGATGACGGCTCCGTCGCCAATGCCGCGTGGCAAACCATGCCACCGGATGACCCGATCCTGACCCTAGTCTGCGAGACCTGACATGTTGACGAGCCTGAGCCTTCGCCTGCGCATTTTCCTGTTCTTCTGCCTTCTGGCGCTGGGTGGGGCAGCGCTGGCGGGGCTTGCGCTCTGGTTTGGCTGGTCGCGCACCGACCCGCCGGTTCCGGCCAGCGGGTTCATCACGGCCTTTGCGGCCTTTGCCTTTCTCAACACGGGTCTGGCGCTCGCGGTCTGGTTGCTCTTCGACGAGAACGTTGCCAAACCGATTGAACGGCTCGCCTCGGAACTGCGGTTGCGGGCGCATGCAGGGGTGGACCGGGCAGTGGACACGTCCGTGGCGAAATACCTTGGCGATCTTGCCCCGGCCGCCGAAGCGGTGACCACCTCGCTCAACGCATCGGTTCTCGACAGTGCGGCGCAGGTCGCGCGGGAGACCGAAAGGCTTCAGGGCGAAGCAGCCCGGCTTACGGCCCTGCTGACCGAGATCCCCGTCGCCATGATCCTCGTGAACCCCTCCAATTGCATCGTCCTCTATGACGGGCAAGCCGCCGAAGTCTTGGCGCAAATCGCCCCGCCCCGGCTCAAGGCCCCCTTGAGCGACTATTTCGACGCGGACAACATCGCTCAGGCGCGTGAAACCTTGCGCCAGACCAGAAAGGAAGTCGCCTTCGATCTGCGCGACCGCAGCGGCGCACAAACCTTCGATGCCAAGCTCAAACCGTTGGAAGGCGAAGGCTACCTTCTGGTGATCGACACGGCCGCGATGGCGCTTCGCCCCGCCGAATCGCGTCCGCTGGTCTATGATTTTGCGCTGATGGACGCGGTCGAGACCGGCGATATCCATGAAACAGCCCTGCGTGACCTGTGCTTTGTGGCCTTCGACAGCGAAACGACCGGGCTGGATCCGCAAAAGGACGACGTGGTGCAGCTTGGCGCGGTGCGGGTGCTGAACGGCCGGATCGTGGACGGCGAAACCCTTGATACCTATGTCGATCCGGGCCGGCCGATCCCAGCGGCCTCCACCCGGATTCACGGCATTTGCGACGCCGATGTGGCGGGCGCGCCCGACTTCGCGAAGGCCTGCAGCGCGTTCCATGCCTTTGCGCGGGACGCGGTTCTGGTCGCCCATAATGCGCCGTTCGATATCGCCTTCCTGCGCCGATACGAAAACCGGCTGGGTCTTGAATGGGATCACCCCGTGCTGGATACGGTGCTGCTCTCTGCGGTGGTGTTCGGCACGACGGAAAGCCATACGCTCGATGCGCTGTGCGACCGGTTGGGGATCACCATTCCCGATGCTCTGCGCCATACCGCGCTTGGCGATGCCCGCGCCACGGCAGAAGCCCTCGTCAAGCTCATTCCGCTGCTCGAAGGGCGTGGGCTGACGACGTTCGGCGCGCTCATCACGGAGACACGGAAGCACGGTCGGCTGCTTGAGGATCTCAACTGACGCCTCGCATTGTGCCACCGGGCCGCGCTACGCACGCCTTGTGGCTTCGAACAGGCAGCGATGCCCGCGGCCGAGGGCGGCGCAATCGGTTTCGCGGAACCTCACATCAGGGGCGACGAGCGTCGCATAGAGCCGCGTAAAAACCGCCGCGTGCCAGTGGCAGAGGCAGGTCGCGCCGCGCTCCGCGCGCACAAGGGGGTTGTCCTCGATTTCGAAACACCACGGGCTGCGCACGGTGAACCGCCCGGACCCGGCGAAGGTCCAGGCATGTTTGGCGATCGCCTTGGCCAGCAGGCGCGCGGCGATGGGCGCGGGGGCGCGTTTGAGCACGCGCTGCGCCAGACCGGGAATGCGATGCGCAAGGATATAATCCGCCGTCCCGGTCCCCGCGTCCCGTGCAAGCGCAGGCGCATTGTCAGGATCGGTCACGCGCAGCGCATGATGCAACCGCGCGGCTGTCTCTTCGGGGATCATGCAAGAGCCATCCGGCACCGCCATGATCCCCGCCTGCGTCAGAAGCGCGTCGCGCCGCTCGGGTCCGCCCCATCGGTCGAGAACCGGGAGCAGCTGCAGGATCGCGTTCGGTCCAATCAGCCCGGTTGCCGCCGACGGATCAGGCATCTTCCAACTGCTGGTCGCCGCCACCGCAAGCCTTCACCTCTGCCCCGTTTGGCATCTTGAAGGCGGCCTTGCGGTCTTGAGCCCGCTCCTTGCCCTGCGCGCGCAGCGCCTCGCGCCGCTCTGCAGCACGCGCCGCCTTGTCGGCTGAAGCCTCCCAATCCTCCATCTGCGCCTCTGCAATGGTGCGGGTCTCGTCAAAATGGAAGTCGAGCTTGTTCTTGGATTGCGGCCCGGTATAGCCAACCTTGCCAAGGTCGTAGAAGGTCCGTCCGACACCCGCCTTAAGGAAGGCATAAAGGCACCCCAGAAGGTAGCGCCGCCGGAAACCGGTGCCCCGCCACGGGTAATGGAACAACGCCTTTTTCATGTAGAAGCGGCGATAATTGTTCATCACCCCATCGAGCAGTTCGCCCCGCTCCATCTTGGCGGGTTTCATGATCGGGGTCACGAAGTTGTAGCGGCTGAAATCGAACACCTCGACCTGGTCCTTGAGTTCCTGAAACAGCGGCGTGAAAGGCCATGGCGTATACATGGACCAATTCGCAAGATCCGGCTGCCAGTCCCACGCCATCTTGTAGGTCTCTTCCAGCGTTTCGGGCGTTTCATTGTCGAGGCCGACGATGAATTGAGCTTCGATCAGGATATCGGCCTCACGCAGAAGGCGAATGGCCTGCTTGTTTTCTTCGACCTTGGTTTCCTTGTTGAACATGTCGAGCTTCATCTGCGCCGCGGCTTCAGTGCCAAGGCTCACATGCACCAACCCGGCCTTGCGGTAGAATTTCAACAGATCCCTGTCGCGGTAGATATCCGTGACCCGGGTGTTGATGCCCCACTTGACCTTGTCCGGCAGCCCCCGATCGATCAGTTCCTGGCAGAAGGCGACAAATTTCTTCTTGTTGATGGTGGGTTCTTCATCCGCGAGAATAAAAAATCCGACCCCGTGATTTTCCACCAGATCCTCGATTTCGTCGACCACGTCCTTCGGCTCCCGGACGCGGTAGTCACGCCAGAATTTCCATTGCGAACAGAACGAGCAGGTGAAGGGGCATCCCCGCGCGAGGTTCGGGATCGCAACGCGCGTGCCCAAAGGGATGTAGATGTATTTCGACCATTCCAACACCGACCAATCCGGCTTGATCTTGCTGAGATCCTTGACCGTCGACGCGGCCGGGGTCGCAACGATCTGATCGCCATCGACAAAGGCCAGCCCCTTGATGGTCTTGCGGTCCTCCTGAAAGCGTCCCGATTCGATGCTGCGCATGAGTTCGGCGCAGATTTCTTCGCCCTCTCCGCGCACGATCACATCCACCCACGGTGCCTCGGACAGAACCTGTTTGTACATGAAGGTCGCGTGCACGCCACCCATGACCCGCACGGCATTCGGGACAGTGTCCCGCGCGATCCTCAAGACATCCTCGGCGCGATAAATGGAGGGTGTGATCGCCGTGACGCCGACGACATCGGGCGCCACTGCTTGCATTTTCTGTGCCAGAACCTCATCCGACAAGTTGTCGGTCATGGCATCAATGAAGTGCACATCATCGAACCCGGCCTGACGCAAATGGCCCGTCAGGTAGGCAACCCAGGCAGGCGGCCAGGTGCCGGCAATCTCTGCACCGCCCGAGCGGTAGTTTGGGTGAACAAATAGAATCCGCATGGATAGACCTCCGCATGTAAACTAAAGATTACACAAAGAGTGTCTAATCTAATTGACATACATCAAATCCATGCCCGTGAGCGCGGCAGGTTTCTGGGGACGCCTGACGTCACACCGCGCGGCGCTTGAGGCGCGGTCGTCTCCCTTGAACATCCGGGGCACGGCGCAGCGCCCCGGAGAGTGGGCGCGGTGAACCCTGTCAGAGAAAGTTCCAGAGCTCCGCGATGTTGAGCGCCTCTTCACGATCGTCGATCTCGGGCAACCCGGTGCCTTCGACCACCAGGACGTTTTCGATACCGACCGTAACGATGCCAAGATCGTGGTAGCGGGTCACCATGCCAAATTCCGTCGTGTTTTGCGCCATCGCGGGATCCTCAAGACGCAGGACGATCGTGTCGTCCCCCGCTCCGCCGGCAAAGAAATTGCCGTCCCGGCTGACGCCTCCAAGAAGGCTTTCCTGCGTGAAAACAAGCACATCGTCACCCGGGCCACCCAGCAAAAAGTCCCGACCCGGTCCATCGATCACGAGGTCATCGCCCGGACCGCCGAACGCCGTATCATCACCCGCGCCATCATGCAGGATATCGTTGCTGCCCTGACCAAACAGCACGTCCGCACCGCCGCCACCGGCGAGAACATCGTCGTTGAACCCGCCGCGCAGGCGGTCATCGCCAAGTCCCGCCAGCAACACGTCTTCACCGCGATTTGTGGTGATCGTATCGGCACCGGCGCGTCCGAGCACCAAATCGTCGGTTCCGAGGCTGAAATGCCTGTCGTCATCGCCGCCCAGCACATCGACAACCGAGCTCAGATGTTCGGCTTGGAACACGCCAAAAATCTCATGCATTTCCGTGGTCGGGTGCACGTCATCGAAAAAGCCGAGCTGATCGATTGGCAGCCCGACAATTGCGGGGTTCAGCCCGTCAGCGCCATTTGACCCCAACACGACCGGGTCGGTGACGTTCTGAAATCCGAAGCTTTGCGCATCGGCAATGATTTCTTCAAACATGGCGCCGAAATCAACGATCTCGACATCTGCGCCCAGCGCTTCGAGCGCCTGTGCCCCGAGTCCAAGGCCGCCATTGAATGTGGCAACAACCAGCGGTGCGAGCTGTTGCTCACCGGGATCGAGATCGTCGAACGTTGGGAAGACGCTGATATCGGGCAGCGTGTTGAGCACGATCGTACCGACCCCCGCCGTCACAAGGGCGGCGGCGTCTTCGATGATGGCCGTCGCGATCGAGCCCGCGAATTCAAGTGCCTCCGGGATAACGGTCGCAACGCTCGAGGGCTCGAAATCATTGAAATCATTGACACCGACGAGGATCGACGCCGCGGTATCAGCGAGATCCCCGCCCGCCTCATCCGCCAGGAAGCGGTCAATCTGGCCCGAAAGGTCAACAACAAAACCCAGATCTTCGTCAGCCGCATCCGGGCGCAGCAGCCCGCTGCCCGCCAAGACGTCGCCCAAACTGCGTTCGGGCAAGGCACGCGCGCCACCGACCGCATAATTCAACGCTGCCCCCCCGGTCACGCCGAGAAGGTCAGGGACAAAATCGGCATAGACATCGCCATTCGAAAACTGCCCGGTATAGCCCGCGGCGGCAGGCGGAATGCCCACCACGGCCACTGCGGAACTCGCATCGAAAAAAGCGCCACTATCGGTCAAACTGTCCCCGAAATAGGCCAGCCTCTGGAAATCAAGTTCAATGCTCATGGCGCCCTCTCAAAGCGATATCTGTCCTGGAGCCAAAGAGAAGAGCGGAGTGAGGCTTCAAGTCAATCGTTACGCAGGGGCGCTTTGCATCGGCAGACGGAAAGACGTCATGCTCTCCCTGTCTTACAAACATCTCCATGACGGAAAACCAGCGCCTGGAGGCACCGGTCTACCCGCTGTGGACCAGCATGCAGCGCAAGCGGTAGAATCGACCAACTGACCTTACGCGTAAGCGGCGCTCCTCTCAATCGGCGGGACACTGTATCCCGCAGCCGATCCTTCCCACCGCGCCCCGTAAGGCAGTGCATGAACGGTTGCGGAAAAGCCCAATCGAGAGATGGCCGGATTGGCATGCAAACCCGATCACGTGACGCACCCGCTTATTCCGCCGCGATGGCCAAGCGGTTGTCCGGCGCATCCGAGCCGGTAATCCTGAAATTGGCCACCGTACGCGCAAGCCGTTCGGCTTCGCCCTTCAGGCCGCCGCTTTCGCGATCCGCCGTGTTGGCGACGGCGGCGCTCTTTTGTGTCGCCGTGTCCAACTCGCGCACGGCGGCGTTTATCTCGCTCAGACCCTGGATCTGGCTTTGCACTTCGGATGTGATATCGGACACCAAGCCGCCCAGATCGTTGATCTGGGCCAATACCGCCCGGATCGAGTCACCCGTCACCCCAACAAGCCGCGAGCCTTCGGAAACCTGCTTGATGTTGTCTTGTGTCAGGCCACGGATTTCGCCAACGGAGTCCGATGCCCGTTGAGCGAGGCTTCTGACTTCGGTGGCGACCACCGCAAAGCCTTTGCCGGCCTCGCCAGCGCGCGCGGCCTCGACCCCGGCATTCAGGGCGAGCAAGTTTGTCTGAAACGCGATATCCTCGATGAGGTCGACAATCGTATCGATTTCCTCAGAGGCCTTTTCGATCTGACCGATCGCCGCCACGGCCTCGTCAAGCTGTTCGCCGCTGCGGCGCGATACGTCCGTGCTGCGCGCCGCAAGACTGTCCGCTTCCCGCACGCGTTCGGAGACGCTCTGCCCACTGCGGTTCAGTTCTTCGAGAGCGGCTGCCGTCTGTTCGAGCGTTGCGGCCTGTTGTTCGACCCGGCGCGACAAATCCGACGAGATCGCCCCAACCTGCCCCGCAGAGCCGCGCAAGTTTTCCGAAACGCTGGCAATCTCTCCCATTGCCTCGGAGAGGCTTTCGGCCACCGTATCGAAATCCCTGCGCAAGCCCTCGTATTCTTCGGGAAACCCGGCATCGGGGCCAATACGATGGGAAAGGTCTCGGCTCGCCAAACACTCCATTCCCTCTTGAAGCCGGGCAATGGCGGCATCCTGTCGTGCGCGCTTTTCCTTGCTCATGCTTTCGGCTTCAGCCGCCTGCCGAAGTTTCTCACGAAACTGGTCGACACTGCGCGCAACCGCGCCGACGCCATCCCGGCGATGGGTATGCGGCACCTCTGTTTCGAATTTCTGATCCCCGATGGCATTGACCGCATTCTCAAGCCCCTTGATCGGACGGAGCATGAAACGCAAGGCAATGACGGTCAGGAGAAGCGCCAGCATGAGCCCGGCACCCGATGTCAGCAAGCCCTTGAGCCGCATCCCGGAAATGGCGGCTGTCAAATCCGCCTTGGCAACGCCGACATAGAAGATACCCAACGGCTCAGACGCGGGCGTGAAGACCGGCACATAGATTGTGAAGTATTCCTTGCCAAGAATAACGGCCTCTCCACGAAACACGTCACCGTCGAGCATCGCCGCATAAACAGGGTTCGCCTGCCCCAGCACCGTCCCCACCGCACGCTGGCCATCGTCCTTGATGATGTTGGTCGTCCGACGCACAAAATCCGACTGCGCCGGGTCCCAGACAAACACGGTGGCCGTCTCGCCGGAGATCGCCCCCACGGTATCGATCAATTCGTGGCTCTCGAATTCGACAATGGACGGCGCAGTCAGCTTGACGACGTCACCGTTTACATCCGTTTCCACCGCAAAATCCTGCACTTGCGCCATTTCATTGACAAGGATCTTGATCGACATGGTTTGTCGCGTTTCGGCCGCGTCTATCAGGGCATTGCGCGATTGATTGAACAGGACAGCGAACAATCCAAGCGCCAGTCCGCACAGGAGCATGCCGACACCAAGTCCAATCTGTAAATCCAATCTGTTGAATGCGTTTTTCATGAGCCACCTGCACCAGAAACCTGCGCGCAGGTAACCGCATGAACCTGAAAAATCCGTTACGAGACATGGATCGAAAGAGAAAACCCCCGAACATTGGTTAAGCCCCGGTTTTCCGCCCACGGCGCCGAAAACGCCGATGACCGCCAGTCAAGACCGACAAGTGACAGCTCTCGCCGTTTGAATTTGGCCAGACCCAGCGTCACCCAGGGCCCGACCGCAAGGCCACGATGTTTTGGTTCACACGAATCTCTTTTTGAGCGATAGTAAACGCAAATTTACCACTCTAAATTGAATCGGACATGATCATGCGGCTCCTTGCACGTCTTTTTCCGGCACTTGCCCCTTTGCTGCTCTTGGTCCTGCCCGCACTTACACAAGCGCAATCCGGCCAGGCGCGTCCCGCCGACTTGCCGCTCCCCAGCACCATGCCTCTGATCGACTACGAAGACCTGCTCTTTCCGTGGATCGCCAATCGCCGCTATGAGCAACTCGGCTGGAAGCGTGACAAAAGCTGGCGCGACACGGGGCCGTTTGTTTTCAACATGAGCTTCGGCATTCATCCCGCAGTGCGCATGTATTACTCCCCCGAAATCATTGCCTGGCTCGAAGGTGGCCGGACAGGCGAGATCGCCGATGGCGCCATCGTGATCAAGGAGATGGTTACCCCACCATCGGGCCCCTACAACGCCTATCACGCTGAACTGGTTTCCAAATTCCCGGGTGATGCCGCGCGCATCGATGCCGAAATGGCGCAATATGCCTATGAGAGCGGCGGGCTGAACTGGACGGTGCTGGTCAAGGACAGCGCCGTGTCTCACGGGGGGTGGTTCTTTGCCTCCGTCTACTTCGCCAACAAGACCGACATGCAGGCGCGCAAACCGGTTATCGACAGGTTCGAGCCGCCATTCAGCCCACCGCTCGCAGCCGCGGGCGACGGCATGTGCATGCGCTGCCACGCCTCTGCCGCCGAAGAGCTCATCTTTTCCGCGCTGGCCAATATCGAGGGCTATCCCGGCGAGCCTCTGGTCTTTCGCATTGACGAAAGCTGGCGTGACCTTCCCGACGCCCAAAAGCCCGCCTTCGGCGCCACGCTCCCGGACATGATCAAAAGCTATCTCGGCGATGCGCACGATCCTGCGACGCAACGTGCGGCCCATGCCGCGGCGGCCAAGGCGTCGCCGGTCGCGGTAAACCCCACCTTTGCGGCAATGTTCCCGGCGACTGGCGGCATCGACATCCCCCGCTCCAAGCTGCAGACCCTGCCAAGCGAATGGCTCGACGCCGTTCCTCCACGCCCCGACGACACCCAGCACTTCCTGACATCCGACAATTGCGTCGGCTGTCACGGCGGCTTGGGCGGCGCGCCATCCGGGGTCACGATGTTCGTCAAGGACGGCGCAGAATATGGCGCGGGCTACAACATATCGGAATATGGCGAATGGCGTTGGTCGCCCATGGGGCTCGCGGGGCGCGACCCGATCTTCTATGCCCAGCTCGAATCCGAATTTGCCTTGCTTGAGGCGGCGGGTGCGGGGGAACTCTCCGCCAATCTGGGCACAACCTGTCTGTCCTGTCACGGCGCGATGGGCCAGCGTCAGCTTGAGATAGACGCCCACGCGAAGCCGGACCTCGGCCTCGATGGCAATGATTTCAAGATGTCCTACACCCTGCTGCACACCCCGCTTACACAGGACGAAAAAGACCGTCAGATCGCGGATGGCAGCTTTCCCTATCACGAATACGGCAATCTTGCGCGCGAGGGCATCTCCTGCGCGGTCTGTCATCATATCGCGCCGCCCGAACGCGCCGAGGGACAGCCCGATTACAACAAGCTCGACACATATCTGATGAACGGGACCACCGGGGTTTTTCGCATGACCCCCGCAGATACGCTGGTCGGGCCCTATGACGACGTGCTGCAGAAACCGATGCAAAACGCGCTCGGGATCACTCCCATGCAAAGCGACTACATCTCAGACAGCGAGATGTGCGGCGCCTGCCACACCATCAACCTGCCCAATGTGGATGCGGATCCCGGAACGCCGCTTCCGGGCTTCACCGCCGCCGAACAGGCAATCCTGAACGAGGCCGCACAGAACGCCGTCACCTTCCTTTCCGATACGGTTGGCGCCACCTATCGCGAGCCGCTGGTCAAGTTCCAGCACTCCATCGAGCAAGCGACCTTCCTCGAATGGCAAAACAGCCAATATGCCGATCCCGGCACCGCGCAATCCTGCCAGGATTGCCACATGAAGCGGAATTTCGAGACGCCGGACGGAACGGTCAAGATCGACAGCCTAACCACCCAGATCGCCACGATCCAGGACGCCAACCTTCCCGAAGTGTTCCACTCCCTGCCCCATGACGAGATCGACGTGCCCGTGCGCGACAGCTACAAACGGCACAATTTTGTCGGGCTCAACGCTTTCATGGTCGAGATGTTGTCGCAGTTCGACGAGGAAATGGGACTCGGGGCCAAGGACCCGATGACCTACGCAACCAATGGCGCGCAGCTCTCACTGGATACCATGGCACTGCAGGCGCGCGATGAAACCGCCGATGTCACCATCGAAAGCGTCACGAACCCGGATGGTCAGGTGCTCGAAGCGGTGGTCACGGTCGATAACAAGACGGGCCATCGGTTGCCCTCGGGTGTCGGCTTCCGCCGCGCCTTTCTCGAACTGCGTGTGACGGACGCCAGTGGCGCACAGATCTGGTGCTCGGGCTGCACTAACGCTGCGGGCGTCATCGTTGGCCCGGATGGTGCGCCGCTCGACACGGAATTCCTCGATGTGGTCCCCCCCGGCGCAACGGAAGCGCTCTACCAGCCGCATTACGACCTGATCGATGCGCAAACCGAGGTTCAGATTTACGAAGAGCTCACCCAGAACGCCCAGAAGGAGTTCACCTCCAGCTTTGTGCACCGTGTCTACCATCCGAAAGACAACCGTCTCCTGCCATGGGGCGCGGCCGAACCCGGCAGCGACGCTTTCATCAAACGCTTCGGCCCCTCCGCGGTCACCGCCGCATTCATGAAGGCCACGATGCCCGAAGGGCGAGCGGCCGCGGACGCAGGGATCATGGCGGGCAAGGACAGCCTGACCTATCGCGTCACCCTGCCTGCGGGCACCGATCCGCAAACGGTGACCGTGACAGCCACGCTCTACTCTCAGGCAATTCCTCCCTACTACCTGAAGCAACGCTTCGAGACCGCGCCGGACGGCCCTGCAACGCAGCGGCTCTATTACCTCGCCAGCCGGCTGAAAACCGAAGGCACCTTGATCGAGAACTGGAAGCTGAGGATCCAGGGCGATACCGCCAGCCTGCCCTGAGAACGACCTGGTCGGTCGGGTCTGCCCCCGCCCGTCCCGCGCAGGCGGCAGAAGCGCTCCTCCAGGCTGGACACAGATCCCGCGTCCGGATCCGCAGAGCTCACCGGGGCCGTCGACCGCGCGCTCCTGTTCCCCGCGCCGCCGAGCGGCATGCGCGATTGCGCGCCGTCGCCGCCGGACCACGATTGACACCCGACCGCAGCGGCGCTTCGCACGCTCGACATTGGGCTGGACCATTGCCGCGGACCGGGCGGCGGCTCCATGCGGCCCTGCGGTCCAAAGGGAAAACCCGCCCGTGATGCCGGGGATTGAACACGATCGCCGGTCCTTGCTGTCCAAGGGCTTGAGGCGGCTACCGGGTCCGCCGCTGCAACGAGGGCATGAGGCTGGCGCACCACGGTCTGGTCCGCGCGCAAGCGCTGGAAAACTCCGTGGGCGCCTTCCCGGTGCCCCAGCCTTCACAAGCGCGCCGGCGCGCGTCGCCCGAGCGGGACAAGGCGACGCGCGCCGGCTCCTGCCCGGCGCGAGGAGCGGCACGGTCTCTCAGGTCGCCAAACATTGCTCCAGGCAGGCGAGCCAGTTCTCGCGGGCAAAACGCGTGAGCATCGGCTCGTCGATCCCGTTCCGGCGCATGGCGTCAAAAAGCGCCGGAACGCCGGTCACATCCCCGATCACATCCGGCAGGACACAGCCGTCGAAATCCGATCCCAGCCCGATATGCGCCTCGCCCACTTCTTCGATCAGATAATCGATCTGGCGCAGCATGACGTCCCAACCGGTTCCGGTATCCGCGCGCCCGTCGGCATTGAGATAAAACGTGGCGAAGTTGAGCCCCACCATCCCGCCGCGCTCTCGGATCATGTGCAACTGCCGGTCGGTGAGGTTTCGCGGGCTGTCACAGAGTGCGTGCACATTGGAATGGGTCGCCACAAGCGGCGCATCGGTCAGCGCCGCGACGTCGTCGAACCCTTTTTCATTGAGATGTGACAGATCGATCATGATGCCCATGTCGGCACAGAGCCGCACAAGATCCTTGCCCGCCTCGGTCAATCCCGGACCGGTATCCGGGCCGCCGGGAAAGGCCATCGGCACACCGTAGCCAAACACGGTATCCCGGCTCCAGACCGGACCGAGCGACCGCAGACCCATTTCGTGAAACAGGTAGAGCGCATCGAGGTCCGGCCCGATGGCTTCCGCCCCTTCAAGATGCATGACCCCTGCGATCACGTCCTGCGCCATCGCTGCGCGGATCTCGTCAACCGTTCGGCACACCCGGAAGTCATCCGGCGCCGCCCGGGCCATCCAGTGCATCAATCCCGCCATGGTCAGGGCGTAGGGCTGGGCTGTTGGGTGATCCATCATCGGCGGCGTCGGTATCGCGTAGGGCGGCTCGGCCATCAATGCCCTGAAATCGGGCGGCGGTCCGTCCGAGACCGGCGGAACGAAGATCGCAAACAGCCCGCCGGCAAACCCCGCCTCCTTCATGCGGGCCAGATCGAGATGCCCGGCCCGTCCGGACCCGAGCCAGGTTTCCTCGCGCGGCGCAGGCGATTTCATCAAGCGCAGCAAGAAGTCGTTATGCCCGTCGAAAAACGCGATGGGAGCGGTCATCGCAAGGTCTCCGCGCCGGAGGCCGCCCGGTCCTGCGTTTCAAGATAGGCATCAACCGCGCCCAACAACTCCGAACACTCCGGATCATGGATCCCGAGCGTCTCGAAATGTTCCACGATGTTGAGAAGATAGTCCCGGCTGGTCCCGAGAAAGCCCGCGCCATGCGCGATATACCGGATCTGCTCCGCGCGGCTGAGTTCGGGCTTGATATCATCCACCGTGTGATCGGCCACAAATGCCAGTGCCCGGGCCGGAGCCTCGTCAATATCCACCGTGACAAAGCGCGCGTGATAGCCCGGCGCAATCATCTCGCGTCGGAACAGGATCTCCGTCTCACGGTCGACATCCGCCTCCGCGATACGGAAAACCAGCCCGTGGCATCCCGGCCCGTGATCGAGCGCTGCCATCAGCCCGGGCGCGTCCGCTGTCCCGCGCGCACCGCGCCAATCCACGAGGATCATGCGCCGTGCATGGTCGCGCAGATGCGCCCGGCGCACCGTTGTGAACCGGAGCGCAGGATCCCACATCAGCGACCCATATCCAAATACCCAAAGATCGCCGCTGTGCCCGTCGAGCGCCTCGGCACGCAGCGCCTCTCGTTTCGCGTCGCTGAAAGCCCAATCGCGGTGCTCTTCGAGCTGCGGGAACTGCGCAATCATCCTGTCGACGCTGAACGTGCGAAAAAAAGAGTTTTCGGGATCCGCTATCCTGCTCCGAAGCTCCGGGTGATGCGCAAATGGGTCCGTTTCCAATGATTGATACGCCTTGTTGTAAATTGCCCCGTTGGCGCACGGTGCAACATCCCTTACAGCAAGTCCAGTTTGCCCAAGCGCCGATGTCCCGCAGCCGCGCGCCTGCACGCGGGCCGGGGATTGCATCGCTGCAAGAGCATAAGCGTGGCTCGTGCATCGCGCACAAGCAGCGCACCGAACCGCGGCAATGGCCGCGAACATGGGGTCGAAAGCGCGCTCAGTTCGTCCGCCCCCCCGGCACGGCGCCCCTCGAAGGCTTGCCCGTCACCGCACCACGTAGACAGAAACCGGCGCGTGTGACGCCACATAGCCTGCGTTGGAGGACAGGAAGTGCTCCTTGATGCCCGGCACGTGGCTGGCCATCACGATCAGGGTGCAATCGGTGTCCTTGGCTGCCTTGATGATATCCGCCCCCACATTGAGATGGAGATCGCCGCGCAGCGCCACATGCGCCTGGCCGTCGATGCCGTATTTGGTGCGCTGGACGTCGACAAACCTCTTCAGACGGTCGGCCATGCGCTCCCCTTCGGTGATCGGCGACGTTGTCGGGACGGCGTCCACGACGTCGGTATAGATCACGGTGGCACCGTCCTCTTTGGCGAATTTCGCAGCCAGATCCAAAGCCTTTTCAAGCTTTTCGGCATGGTCGAGGTCAACAGGTACGAGAATTCTTGATGTCATGGCGTCTCTCCCTTTTTCTATCCCCTGACGCTAGCGCACCACCCGGAGACCGGCCTTGACCCCGATCAAGAGCGCGCATTTGCCTCCGCGCGCCGTTCTTGCCCGACCCGGCGCTTGTCAGATGAATGTGACATCGTCGAGGATCGGCCCGAGCCCGCCGATCCCGTTGAAGGTGAGAGAGTCCGTGCCAAAGGTCAGAACGAGATCACCATTGCCATTGAGCGAGGCGTATCCACGCAGATCCTGCGGTGTGGGGTTTGCCTCGTTCAGCAGATCCGCATCGAGTTCCAGCCGGTCGGCCGTGCCCCAATCGCTGATCCGGTCGTGGTCGGCTCCCACCAGCAACACAAAGGTGTCGGCCCCCTGCCCGCCACGCAACGTGTCGTTGTCGCGCCCGCCATAGAGCCGGTCATTTCCGGAATTGCCCTCAAGCACGTCGTTCCCGTCAGAGCCGAGCAGCGTATCAAAGCCGTTGCCCGCCTGCAGCAGGTCGTTGCCCGCGCCGCCGTTCAGGCTGTCGAAACCGAACCCGCCGAGCAAGGTATCGTTGCCATCCTGGCCAAAAAGCAGATCGTTGGCGTTGTTGCCGTTGAGCGCGTCATCCCCTGTGCCGCCCACAAGCCGGTCGGCGCCGCCAAGCCCGATGATCGTATCCGCACCGGGGCCGCCTTCTCCGGTATCCGCTCCCAGACCGCCCTCGATCCTGTCGTTACCGTCGCCGCCGCGCATCACGTCATTGCCATTGTTGCCTTCGAGAACGTCGGCGCCCGCCCCCCCGAGCATCGAGTCAAAGCCGTCCCGTCCGAGCAGATTGTCATTGCCGGCACCGCCATTCATGGTGTCAAAGCCGATCCCGCCCTGAAGGTCGTCATCGCCGTCCTCGCCGAGCAAAAGATCGTTCCCCGCATTGCCCTGAAGCAGATCGTTATCCGCCCCGCCCAGCAATGTATCGAACCCTTCGAGACCGCGAAGCGTGTCGTTCCCGGTGCCGCCAATCACCGTATCGCGCCCGTCGCCCGCATTGAGCTGATCGCTCCCGGCGCCACCATCCATGGAGTCGTCGCCCTCGGCCCCTGACAGAACGTCATTCCCGCCACGCCCGAACAACAGATCGTCGCCGAAAGACCCGAGGACCGTATTGTCCTGGTTGTCACCAAACCGCAGAAATTGCTGCGAGATCGGGAAGTTGAACAGGTTGAAGATCCCATCCGTCAGACCGAGAAACTCCATCTCGAAAAGCTGGTCGACGCCGCCGCCGGGCGCATGGATCAGGATCGAGCCATCCGCGAGGATGTATTTGTCAATCTCGGCGCTGGACGCGTTGAATACTGCCACATCGCCCGGCCCCGGCCCCCGGATCTCGCCGTTCGGACCCCCGACCAGCTGGTCAAACCCGGGACCGCCCTGCAGGAAATCGCTGCCCGAAAGGCCAAACAGCGTGTCATCGCCGGCATTGCCCACAAGCGTGTCGGCGGGCGTGTCCTGAATGGATTGCGGCAGGTCCGTGCCAATCAACACATCGTCAAAGACCGAGCCGACCACGCGTTCGATCCCGCTGGCGATCACGCCGCGCGCCCAGCCCGCGCTCTGGTCGCCGTCGAGCGAATTCAGGTCGACCACCACAGGTCCGGTGGCGTTTTCATAGCTCAGCGTATCGATATCGTTGGGGTTGGTGCCGCTGTCGGACACGCTGTCGCCCACCGGTGACGACGGATCGCGCGGACCAGGCAGATAGGTGTCGCTGCCCTCGCCGCCATCCATGCCATCAGTGCCCAATCCGCCATCCAGCGTATCGTTGCCCGGCCCGCCCGACAGGATGTCCAGACCGCCATTGCCCCGGATCAGGTCGTTGCCAAGCGTCCCGCCGATCTGGTTCGACCCGTCCGAGCCGTTGAAGATCACCGCATCTTGCGAAAAGAACTGCGCGAGCGGGCCAAAGCTGCCCGCCTGATAGCTCTGCACAACCGCGTTCGACAGGCTCGCGGCCGGGATGTTGGGCACGTCGAACCGCACGGTCAGGTTCAGGTTCTGTGGCAGGAACAACACCGGATCAATCACGCCGCCGTTTTCCTGGACACTGCGCAACAGGCTGTTGTCGTAGTAGCTGAACGAGGTGAGCGTTCCCCCGGTCAGCACCGGCAGCGCCGTGCCGTTGGGCAGCGTCGCCGTGCCGATCGTCAGGTTGTTGCCTTCAAAAACGATGCGCCCGGAATTGTTGGAAACGCCGAAAGCGACCCGTCCGGGAAGCGCACTCGACAGGAATTCAAGCCCCGGAATGGCGCCCGTCGACGGGATCACGTTGACCGGCGTCTGCGCCGCCTGACCAAGGCCGTTGAGCTGGAAATACCCCTCGACGCCCCCATCGAACATATGATCCGTCGCTCCTGCGACCGAAGCAATCCAAACCATAACGCAATCCCCCGAAGCAATCATTTCTCGCGGGACCGCACCGTCAGACACGTCACACGGCCCCGGTTTCAGACTACACGCGGGTGTCCAATTCACCAAATTCTAATGATTTCAGCGCTTTGGCCGCCTATTGGCGCCCAGCGCTCAGACGTCAACGAACGCGCCTGTCGCGAGGATGGCACCTGTTGGCGCGCCGGTCGGCGAACCGCCAGCCGGTTCATCGGAAAGCGCGAGGACGCCGCCCGCAATCAGGGCCGCGATCTCGGGAGCCACTTCGAAAGTGATCTCTTCACCCTCCGGCACAAGCCCGAGCGACACCGGCGCAGCCGCTTCGGGTCCGATCACCCAAAGTTCGAAATCGCGCCCCGTAGCCGGAGCCCCGGCCTCGCGGATGACCTTGAAGAGCATCCCGTCCGGCGCATATCCCGCTTCGATCCGCACGGCACCGTCCTCCGATGCAAGCGATGCGTGGAACGCCGGATCAAAAACAGGCTCGCGCAGGGTTGGTCCGACCACAAGGAAAGCGGCCACCGCCAATGCAAGAAGCGATGGCAAGGCGAGCCAGCCGAACACCCACATACGCTTGCGCGGGGCCGGCTCGCCCGCCACCTGCTCCAGCACCGCCTTGCGCAGCGCAGGCGGCGGCGGCACGTCCGGCTGTGTGTCCGCCAACGGCGCAAACTCCGCCTCCCAGAACCGCACCAGTTCGAGCAGCGCCGGCTCCCGGTCGAGCCGCGCGGCAAAGGCACGCTCTGCCTCCGGCTCCAGCAGGCGCAAGACATATTCGGCGGCCAGCGCCTCGTCTTCCGGGATATCCTGCGGCGCGCTCATGTCGACAGACACTCCTTGAGAGAAATCAAACTGCGGCGCAACCATGTGCGCATGGTGTTGAGCGGCACGTCAAACCGAGCCGCGAGAGACTGATAACTTGCGCCTTCGAGATAGGCCGCGCGCACCGCCGCCGCACGATCCTGCGGCAATTGTTCGAAGCAGGCCGCGATCCGGCGGCTTTCAGACGCTGCCACGCTCACGGCTTCCGGACCGGGCCGCGACTCGGCGATCGGTCCCGCATCGTCCAGTGCGACCTGCCCGGACCGGCGCGCCCGAAGCCGGTCGATGCACAGGTTGCGCGCCACCGTGATGAGCCATGTCATCGGGCTGTGGCCGGTCACGGCGTAGCGGTCCGCCTTGTGCCAGATGCGCAAGTAGACATCCTGCAATGCGTCCTCCGCCTCCGGGCGGTTTTTCAGGACGGACAGGCAGATCGCGAAAAGCTTGCCGCTGGTTGCGTCATAAAGCGCAGCAAAGGCCGCCCTGTCCCCCAGTGACACCCGCGCGATCAGGTTTTCGATTTCGGCTCTGTCGGGCACGGGACAAGATCACTCGTTGGGTCAGGGCGCTTTACCAAAGTGGTGACACAGTGGAGGCGCCCCGGCAATGCGTTCGCCGGACACAATCCATTGTACGGCGAGAAAACCTGCGGCGAAACCGGGGCTGCATTGCACTGCACGCCGGCAACACCGCTCCGACCAAAGGCGCGCGCGTCTGCTTCTGGGCCAATGCGGCCTGACTGCGCCGTGTTCGCGGGGCGCGCTCCGTTCACCGCTCGAGGCGATCCGCCCGGTCTCAATGTGGTCGCCTGATCAGGGCAAACCACGCACCGCGGGCTGCGCGGCATCGCCCTCCCTGCCGTTTGTGTCAGTCTTGGAAGCATGATCCATCCTTTGCTCCTGCGGCCTCCTCTGCGGCCCGGTCTGGAAGTCACGAGTCCGGTCTCGCAAAAGTTTCACGCCCCAAACCCGGCGCATCACGACACAGGTCCGGCAAAGGGAACCGGCGGCTTGCGGAATGCCAACGGGACGGTATGGCCTTTAGGGATGTGGACCGTGCGGCTATTGGTTTTCAACGATTTGCTCGCGCCGCTTTCCCCGCATGCGCCTTTGGGAACACGCCAGCATCAGCCATCCCTCGGGCACCCGCCATTGGTCACAGCGTGTCCCATCCACCGGTTCTGTGCGTCGGTTCACACGGGATCCAGCCTGCCCGGGCAACGAAGAGATCGATCCGTTCGGACGTGGCGGCCCTGCCGGCCGTTCCAAGCCAATTCTCAAGACCTCATGGCGATAGCCGGACACCAGTCACGGGCCGAGAGCCTGCACCGAACGACTGTGATGGCGGGCATGTGGGTCCCGGACACCGGCGCGCGCGTGGCGGGGCTCTTCCGACTGGATACCCTCGGCTTGATGCGTGCATCCAAACCCTGCCCACGTCTGGTCACGGACACCGCGTTTCCAACATCATTCGGAACCGGATGACTTGCGCGGTCGACGCGGAGGCCGTTCATCTCCGGTCTCCCGGCTTTCCGGTTCGTCTCGCAAGGATGCCTGCGCCCGTTCATTTGTGATCCCGGCATCACGACCATCCATGTCGGATCTTGTCGTGCGTGATCCCGAGTAGAGATGGCGCAATTGGGCCTCCGACACCCCATCTGCCTGCATAACGAGTTTCACCATCGGGTCTGCGAGCATTTCATCAAGGAAAATCCCGGAGAGGTCCTTCCCGGACAGTTTGTCTTTTGCCCGGGCTTGGTCGAGATCGACCAGCGACACGGACAAGCTCCGCGTCAAACCGGGATGGGACATGCGCGGATGCAGGTTGACGATAACCGCCGCCTTCCACGCGTCCGGATCTCTATGATCCGGCGGTGAGACAAGTTCCGTCTCGATATCATATTCACCGGCGGGAAGCGTTTCATCGAAGCCGGGCAGCCTGAACGACCGGTCAAAAACCGCGATGGTCTTCATTGTTTGATCGCCCATGGGGGAAATCCTTTCAATTGAGCCGCTGTCCCCGACATGGAGCCAAGCCAGCCATTTTTGGTGCATGCCGCAGGATCATTCCGCGGCCGGAGCCCCGGCTTCGGCGGATATGTCCGCAATCCCGTGTCACCCGGTTTTTGTTTTTGACGGTCCCGCAGGGTTTGATGGAGGCGTGCCAAAGGCCCGGATCTTCAGGTCCCACAAAGACCTGCACTTCATCCTTCAGGGGCTTTCCGCGAAAATTTCTGAGACGCCATCGGGCGTGGCGTGTCAGACAAATTCGACAGGGTGTGACAGCCGCCAAACCCGGTGCCATGCCCGGTTTCAATCACATGCGCGAGACATGTCATGCAGCCGCCCCCGGTCGGTGATCGTGAATGCTACACCAATGTCAGAAAGGGAGGGGGGTCGTGATCCTTGGCACGTGTGGTCATGTCTCGCTTGCCGTGAACGGCCTTGGCCACATCCCGGGCGCTCATCGCGCGCATAAGAGCGCCGTAGCGCATGCCCATTTTCATCTCGGACCCGACGGGCATGACGGATTGGCCCGTGTCAACAACGGTGTGGTCGCTTGTCGCGCCGACAAACGTAAATCCGGAGGGAAATGTCAGGTCGCCAGCATCGGTATCCTGCTGCCCGACCGCAAGGACCACGCGGGTCCCGGGATTATCCTGCCCAACGATCCTGAGAGGTCCAAGGTCGGGAGGCGTTGTTTCATGCGGTATCGTGCCGGGTTTGCCCCTCGCCTCGATCACCTCGGCAAAAAGGGCGAACGCGTCCGTGTGTAGCCCGTCGATCGGCCTGCCTGTCACCGGATCGAGCCCCAACAGGATCGCCTCGCCCAATCGCAGGTTGTTGACCCGCCATGCTGTGTGCTCGCCGAGAGCCCACGGAACATTGGCCGAGCCACCTCCTGACACAAGATCAACAAAAGGCCCGCAGCCTCCCTCGACACTGTCGGCCAGTCGCGAGAGCGTGATCATGTCAGCCGCCGTTGGTGCCACGCTGCCCATGCAGGCAAAATTTGCTGCAATGCCTTTGAGAGCAACCCACGGTGTCGCGATGACCAGTGTGGCGAAGTCATTGAGTGCCTCCGGCAAAATGCCTTCACGCCCATCGCCCATTTCAACAATCAGGATTATGTCTTGCGAGGCGCCCCGTTTCTCGGCTGCCAGACCAAGCTTCAGGATCGTGTCCATCTCTGTGTTATAGCTCGTGTCACAATGCCGGATGACCGCCTCCAGCTCGCTCGCCATCGGCGCACGAAGCATGGAAACAGGGCACGTGATCCCCGCCATCCGCATCCGAACGATGTTAGTGATACGTGCGTCTGCCAGACCGGCAACGCCGCCGTCCACCATTGCCCCGGCGACGTCAGGATGGCCGCAAACCCCCTTGGTCACGCCGGTGACCGAAATCCCGTAAGCGCCAAGGCGATCGACAAGACAACGGGCGTTTTCCTCGATCTTTGTCAGATCGATTTCCACACGCGGCGCAGTCACTCCGCGGCCACCACGGGCATGGGCCGCAACTGCGGAAAGGCGTCGAGCACCATGTCGAGCAAATGCATTTCTGGCCGGGACAATGCGTCCGTCACCGGAACGCCGAGATCGCGCGAAAGACTGTCGATTGCATCCCCGAGTTCGGCGTCCGTCATCGACTCGTGGTTGATCGTGATACCAATCACCCGCGTGTCGGAAAACGCCTCGATGAGGGTCATTTCGCTTTTCGGCTCAGGCATCCGCATATCGGGAAAGTCACAGCGATGGGCACGCTTGGGCGCATGTTGCAGAATGACGGCATGCGGCTGGCTGCCGCGCAGAATGAACGCCGATGTGCAAAAGGCAGGATGGCTGAGCGCACCTTGCCCTTCGATCAGGATGACATCCGGGTCATCGCCGCGCGACGCCGCGACAATCACGCGTTCGAGTTCACCGCAGCAAAACTGCGGCGGGACGGCATCCAAGGCGACCCCATATTGTGCGCCCTGCATCAGCCCGGTCTGACCTGTGCCCACAAGAACCGTCTTGATGCCAAGCGCGTTCAACGCCTTGGCCAGAACGGTCGCGGTCGTGCGCTTGCCGATGGCGCAATCCGTTCCCAGCACGGCAATACGGATGGCGTTTACCTCGGATACGCTTCCGTCAAACAGCCGCATGTCCTTGATTGGCCGGGGTTTTCGGATATCGCGGATCGTTACATTGGCGCTTGCGGCGCAGGCCGAGATCTCGGGATCGTCGCCAAGATATTCGTGCAGACCGCTGACAACGTTCATGCCAAGCGCGATTGCTTTCAACACAACCTGCCGATCTGCCGGTGACATCTTCTCGGTCGAGGGTGCCATCCCATAGATCATCGTATCGGGGGCTTGCACGTCACGCGCGACCGCAGCCTCGAGATCTTCAACAATGGGGATCCCATTGCTTTCGGTGTCCAGCACCTGACCGCTGTCACAGCCTGCAAGGCGGCTGTCTATGACGGAGACGATGCGGTAGGCTTGACTGTGACGAACAAGCCCGTTTGCTGTCTTGCCATCGATCTGCCCGAAGTTTCCCTCACAATAGACAATGGCCGTGGGCACGGCTCGTGTCACAGCCTTCCTTGTCCGAGACCAACGGGATGCGGATGTGCGCGGGGGCGGTTGCGGCCCCATTGTCGACAGCTGTGTCGTCGGGTCTTCTGATTTGTTCGAATCCATGGCTTTTCCTCTGGTATGCGGGTTTGTCCGGCTCCGACCTAGTGGCGCGTTCGGACAGGGTAGCCGCGTTCATATTCGGATTGCGCGCGTCACTGGTTCAGGACGCAACGCCCCTGTGATTGCTGGAAATTCTTGTGGCACACCCACCGGTTGCCCGATCTGTCGAGATGCGCATTGTCGGGCAGGTCGATCTCCGTGCAGCCGATGTCAGACGCGGCAAAGCCACGTTTGCATTTCCAGCCGGGACCATAGCTCGCATCGTCGAAATACGCGTTCTCCGGAACGGCAACAGGCTCGCAGCTATCGCCGCGAGCGAAATACCCGCGCTCACATGTCCAAGGTATCCCGTATCCGTCGTCGTTCAGAAAGGCATTCTCGGGCACCGCAACGGCACTGCATGTGTCGCCCGTGACCTCATAACCCCGATCACACAGCCAGTCGGAGCCATAGGTGTTGTCGGCCAGATAGGCGTTTTGGGGCAAGTCGATCTCGACGCACAGGTCGTCAACCTTCCTGTAGCCACGAAGGCACTGCCATCTCTGCCCCGACGGATCGAGATATCCGCCTTCGGGCACCTCGACTGCGAGACAGGCCGAGCCATTGGCCGGCTGATACCCATGCATGCACTCCCAGCCCAACCCGTAGCTCCGGTTCGTTGCGTAGGCGTTTTCCGGAACGATCACCGCAAGGCACGCATCGCGCTCACGCCGGTAGCCGCGCGCGCATTCCCACCCATCGCCATAGCTTTTGGGTTGCGCATTCGACGGCATCTCAGCGTCCCGAGACTGTGCGACAGACGGTGATCCGAATGCGCCGAACGCGACAAGCGCGACGACGAGAAGCGCAAGCCTCTTCACACGGGACAGTGCAGCGGGGGACCTCCGCACCGCCAGCATGCGCATGCCCTCCCGGACCGAAACCGCCGGCGCGTTCTGGGCATTACGAAGCATCAAGATCGAGACCGTCGATGCACGCCAGCGCCAGATCACGGTTCGGACCATCCGATCCGGGCATCGTTGCCCAGCCGGTTTCCATGACGGCGTCGCGACGCCTGAACGACGAGGCCTCGCGGATAGTTGCCAGCTTGGCCATTCGGTCAATATCGGCGCGGGACATGTCGAGGCAGAGCGGCACGAGAGCCGCGATCACTTCCTCCTGCGCCATTTTGTTGGCCATGTCCTCCGCGCTGCCGCCTGTCATCCATCCGCCCCAGGAAAATCCCGCGATGCCGACAAAGGCCGCACCAAGGAGCGCGCCATAGAGACCGGGTTTCAGCCATTCAGGTGTTGTCATGTCTTGTCCTCCAGCGGGGAAAGCGCCGCTTCGCTGTCATTGGTGACCTCGGAGAGGCTCGCGATCGCGAGCAAGTGCGCGTTCCAGATCCTCCTGTGTGGTCATTTGCATCATCGTCTGACCCGCATTCGCCCCGCGTCCCCGGATCAACAGGTATGTCGCGATACGTCGATACGCCTCGAAGCTCAGCCCCGTGAGACGCTCTTCTTCGACTAGGATTTCATAAGCGCCGGGCGGAAACTCCCGCTCGCTGTCTCCAATCTTGAAGGCGTTGAGAAACGTCACCATTGATCTGGTCGAACGCGTGAGCATCCCGGTTCTCCATCAAATAGAAGGCTGGTCTTTTCGCGGCCGCCATCGTGGCAGGCGCCGAAAGCAAAGCCGCGCCGCGGCAGGGCTGTCGAGGGAACAGTAGCCGAACATTCCGGGCTGAATGCTGATCGAGGTTAGCGCCCGCCGGCTTGCACGCTGTCAGGATCAGGCACAACGCCGGTCCGTGGCTTCAGACACCCGCCTGCAAGTCCCTGACCCAGTCTCACGCCGAAAGGAAACCCATGTCTGTCCTAGACGTCCTTCACCCAGATGGCAGCGACTTCGACGCCTTTCTCTTCGCGGAAGTCGGGGAAGACAGAAACGGCGCACCCGTTACGGTTCTGTCAGCGCTTGCGCGCCTTGATCTCGAGCCCTGGACCGAAGCCGGCGCATTGTCTCATCTGAGCCGCAAGGACGCGCAGGCACGGCTGACGAGGCATTTTGAAGCGATTACCGACATTCCCGCGCTTGCGCAGGCCAGCGAGAGCAAAGCGGCAAAGCTGGTGTCCCTGTTGCCGAAGCGCGTGGCGCGGCACGGTTTGAAATCATCCGAAACAGGCACCGGCACGGCTCCAAAACTGGCGCTCTCCTGGACAACGATCACCTTCGTTGCCGTCGTGGGTCTCGCGTTGATCCTTTATCTGGGGCAGACGGGCTAACCCACGCCAAGACAAAAAGCGATCGATCCGGTTGGCGGCACTGGTCCGCCGCGTGCGGCGCCGACTTGCTGCCGGGTCGCTGAGAGATATGCGGCCCGCGCAGCGTGTCAAAAGACAGTCATTCCTCTCGCATCTCGTGGCTCTCGAACCGTCCAGGAAAGGGCAATTTCATGACTGAAGACGACCAAACCGAAGAAAACCAGACCGTGAAACAGATGGCATCGGTCAAGGCTGCTTGGGACAAGGCCCCCGAGGGGCCGAAGAAGGCCACTGCGCTCAAACACTACGAGGCCGCAGAAAGGGCCCATGAGGCCGACCGCGACGAAGAGGCCTATCACGCACTCACGCGAGCAAGCCGCGCCCTGATGTAATCCCGCTATACGTGCCGCAGGAGGACAGCGCCCAGTCTGCCCCCGCATGACCGGCTCACGGCAATAGAGGTCGTGTCTGATCGAGGTAGGCGGGATCGAAATGCGCCAAGGCCACCAGTCCTTCATAGTCATCGAACGTAACCTGCCCGCTCCGGAACGTGACAAAACCGGCTTCGCGGAGTCTGCGAAGGACGCGGTTGACGTGAATGGCGCTCAACCCCAGGGCATCAGCCAGATGATATTGCGTCAGCGGACAGGCATAACCTTGCCGGCTTCCCATACCCACGAGCGAAAGCCTCACGCCAAGTTCCAGAAGGAAATGCGCCATGCGCGCATCCGCATCGCGCCGCCCCAGGCCAACCAGATGTTCAACCACCATCGCCTCATCGCGCGACACGGCCCAGAGAATGGCAGTGGCCAGCCGCGGCGTCTCTTCGAAGGCCTGAAGGAGATCGCTCACCAGCACTTCCACAGCCTTGATATCGACAATCGGTTCGATCCCGTGATCGGACGTATGCAAAAGCACGCTGCGCAGCCCCAGAAAATCCCCCGGTATCTGGAAGTCCACGATCTGCCGCGAGCCGTCGGGCTGGATCTTGTAGGACACAACCCATCCTTCCGCCAGAATATAGGCGGCCTGCTCTGATTGGCCCTGATGGACCAGATCGCGCCCGGCACAGAAGGATTTTCTACGCTGATGCAAACGCTCGAGAACCGCAAGCTCGGTCTCGGACAGGGCAACAAATGCAGAAAGCTTCCGGGTGAGCGGGCTGGCTTCGATGGTCATCATGGCTTCCTCGCGAACCAGACCGCGCCTCGGGGTGCTCATCCGTGTCCAGACTGCTTTCGATCAGCCAGGACCGCCGGTCCTTGTGTGAGAGTGGTCGAGACGATCATACGCTCACCCGTCGCAAAGCGACAAAGCAAAAGGACTGCCGCCGATGCCAGACCAACGAGACCCCGCAGGCATGGCTGCCTTCTCGGTTTGCGAGGCCCTCCTCCTTGCCCTTCTCGATCGCGGTCTGGTTCCGGAACGCGAGATCGTGGGCATCTTGCGCGACGCGGCAACGCACCATGAAAATGCCCAAGGCCCCGAAAGCGAACGGATCAAACATGCAGCCGCCGCCAAACTGATCAACGAGATCATCCTTGGCGGCAACCTGTCGAGACGTTCATGACGCCAAAGATCTTGCGCCGGATACAAGCGAGGCCGCAATGCCCGGCCACGGCCCTCGACCTCGACCCGGTTAGGGATCGCTGGAGCCTGTCTCCGCTTCGGGTGTTTGTTTGGGTGCGACCTGCGGTTTCGCGTCTTTTTGTTGTTTTTCCTGCGAGGCCTTTTTCTGGGCGGCCTCTTTCTTTGCCAAGTCGTTGAACGACATTTGAGCTTTCCTTTGCGCGCCATCGGGGAGCCCGGCAGCCTGTTAGCCTTAGTGGATCGACCGCCCCTTGGCAAAGGAAACATTGGCAATCAGACACGTGCGCCTTGTAACAGCCCCACGCAGTCACCACGTATATTAAGCTACTGACTTTCATTCGACCTTCTGTTTTCCTTCACCGGCTCACAGCGCTCGTCACTGTTGTGAGAAGCCGGGCTGCCGCATGTTGCGGGCAGCGATCAGACAAGGAAGACTCACATGGCCAATGGCACAGTGAAATGGTTCAACGCCTCCAAAGGGTTCGGCTTCATCGCACCGGAGACGGGCGGGAAGGATGTGTTCTTGCATATCTCCGCACTGGAGAGAGCGGGCATGACATCCCTGAACGACGACCAGAAGATCACCTTCGATGTCGAGGCTGGCCGCGACGGCCGCGAAAGCGCAACCAACATCGCGCTCGCCTGACCCTTGCAAGGGGGCGCTCGTCATGAGCGCCCCCTTCTGCTCCAGGGAACCGGCTGCTCTTCAGCGTTTGAACGTTGTGCCCGTAGCGGCTGATTGGCCTGAAGCGTTATCCGCTCAGGCAATAGCCATGCGCAGTTCCCTCAGGAGACGAGCCCGATGACACAGCAAATCGCAACACACCGAACGCAAGCTGGCCGCGACATATTCAAGTCAGCATCCAAGAAGTCGAAGGCCAAGGAAACCAAGAAAGACGCCGCCCTGACCATCCGGGTCGGCGAGTATGGCCGCTATCAGATCAAGTCCGGACGTCTCGCAGGCACATATATCGCCCGCGCGTTCCCGAAGCCGCCGACGCAGGCGCGCGGTCTGATTGCCGAGGCAACCGGCGAGACCGAAGAGGCCGCGATCACCGCATTGCATGCCGCCATCGAGGCGCGCGATGCCCGCAGGACCGAAGACCGCAAGACGGATCCGCACACCGGGACGCTTGTGCCGAGCACCGACGAATACGTCGAAGCGCTCCATTCGGCAAACCTGACGCGACCGCAACGCGCCATGTTGATGGCCTTGTCGCTCGCCGAAACGGACGGGTTGACCGAGCTCAAGGTTGCGGAAGCCGGCAGCTACAAGTCCCGGACATCCGCCAACAGAGCACTCGCCAGCGCTGGCCGCATGATCGCCGGCTATCTGTCGCAGGATGAAGCCGCCGCGCCGTCGACCGGATCGGATGGCGGCACGCTGATCGGATATCGCGGCGATCCCGACCAAGATCAGAAGCCCGGCAACTGGATCATGCACCCCGAGCTTTGCGACGCCATGCGCATCGTCACGTAAATCGATGGCCCGGCCATCGGTTTGATTGGCCGTTTCGACGAGACGGCCAGCGCAACCGGGCTTGGCGATTTTCACGCGCACCCGGATGACAGGCGAGCCAGCGCCCGCCCCCTCCCCTCGGGTCCACAGCTGCGCGGCGGCTGGCGTCGGCTGCCCTGCGCCGGGGAAGGCGCAATCAGACCATAGTCATAATACCGGCGGTTTGCGGGCACCGCCAACCGCCGGTCCTTTCGGCATATCGCGTCGCCTCGCAGGGGGCGCACGTCCCGAGCATCCGATGATCGCCCGGTATGGGGGCGCCACACCGGGTCACAGGGTGATGCTCCGACAGCGCTTCAAGCTCGGGGTCTCATCATGGATGATAGGCGCGATACCGTCGCGCACGCCCAAGGCTCCGCCCGCCTGCTCGGAGGGATCATCGGGCTTCGGGCCAGCGTGCCGGGATCTGACTCGGGAAGTGGGATCACTGAAAACCGGCATGGCCCAAGGCCCATGAACACGCGGACAGCCCCCATCCGGCCATCCGCCGGTGCTGTCGTGTATTGATATGCGTCAAATAGAATATCTTTGAGAAGTGATAGCCTTCCACTCAGACGCACGAGCAGGATCGGGAGGATACCATGGGTTATCGGTTTATCGGTGAGGAGGTGTGGAACTTCGTCGGAAGCGCTTTTTCAGCAGGCGATGTGGACGGAGATGGCCGTGAAGATCTGATCATCGGAGCAGAATACGCGGGACAGACCTACAACGGCGCAGTCTATCTGATTGCTGCCCCTGATCTGGCGGCCGCAGATGTCGCCGATGGAATAGAAGATCGAAATATCGATCTGGGAAACATTTCTGCACTATCGGCGTCTTATCGGTTCAACGGCAATGTAGGTGATGGTGTAGGCACCTCGGTCGCCTCAGTAGGGGACGTGGACGACGATGGTCGGGCAGATTTGCTCATAGGGGCGCCCTTTGCCGATGGCATCAACCGATATGGTGGCGAGGCCTATCTGGTCGCAGTCGCGGATCTCATTGCAGCAGATGCCGCGGACGGCGTTTCAGACGGTGTGATCAGCTTGGACCTCATTGCGTCTCAGCCGAATTCGTATCAACTCAATGGCACAATGTCCGACGACGCTCCGGTTGAGCCCTTTACCGGGGATTCTGTCGCATCGGCAGGCGACGTGGATGGCGATGGCAAGGAAGACCTGATCATCGGTGCATGGTATGCCGATGGCGGCGGCGAAGCGAGCGGTGAGACCTACTTGGTCACCATCGCAGATTTGGCGACCGCCGATGCTGCGGATGGGTCCACGGATGGAGTCGTTGATCTGAAAAGGATCGCTGCACAACCGACTTCCTACCAATTCAATGGTGCTGAACGTGACGAGTCGGGGTTTATCGTAGCCTCGGCCGGCGATATCGACGGCGATGGAAAGGACGATGTCTTCATCGCTCTTCGCAGCCGCGATCAAGCCTATGTGTTGACCTCGCAAGATCTGGCCGCAGCAGATCAAGCGGATGGAGCCTTGGACGGGGTCATCGATCTGAGCAATACGGCATCGCAATCGACCTCATATGAATTCATTCCGTCAGTTGAAGACAACGGCCGTGGGTTCGCTATTGCCCCGGCTGGCGATGTCGATGGAGATGGCAAGGGTGACCTGATCCTCGGGTCCCGTGCGGCCGATGGTGGCGGCACCGATCGCGGCGAGGCCTATCTCGTGATCGCCGCCGATCTGGCGGCTGCAGATGCTGGCGATGGCGCACGCGACGGCGTGATTGATCGGCGCAATGTTGCGCCGCAATCGTCCTCCTACCAATTCATCGGCGCGGAAGATGGTGACGCGGCAGGGCTCTCCGTCGCGTCGGCGGGCGATGTGGATGGCGATGACAGAAGCGATCTGATCATTGGCGCAGTCGGCGCCGATGGCGGAGGTGAAAACAGGGGCACTGCTTATCTCCTTGCCGCCGCTGACCTGGCTGCCGCAGATGCCGCCGATGGAACTACGGATGGCGTTATCTATCTGGACAGCGTCGCGTCGCAATCCTCGTCCTACCAGTTCAATGGGAGGGAAGACTATGACCACGCCGGTTCTTCAGTCGCCTCGGCTGGCGACGTGGATGGCGACGGACTGGACGATCTGATTATTGGTGCATCCAGCGCTGATGGCGGTGGCGACAACAGTGGCGAGCTATACCTGATCACAGCAGCCGAACTGGCCGTGGCCGACGCCGCTGATGGAACATTGGACGGTGTGATTGATTTAAAAACCGTGAGCGTCTTCGATATTCTCGAGAACGGTGGGCCCGCTGGCGATCTCCTACAAGGCGATATCGGCAATGACACGCTGAACGGTCTGGGTGGCAATGACACCGTCGAAGGGTTCGGTGGGGACGACCGGCTTTACGGCAGCATCGGTGACGACAGCGTCGAGGGCGGCGAGGGTTTCGACAGCCTGTTTGGCAATGATGGCCGCGACACGCTCTGGGGCGGGCCAAACGATGACTGGCTCGACGGTGGCGCGGGAAACGACACGATCGACGGCGAGACGGGCTTTGACACCGTGTCTTACGCCAGCGGGTTCATCGGCGTCTTGGCCGACCTCATGGCCGGCACCGCAACCGGCGGCGGCGGCACCGACGTGTTGCGCAACCTTGAGCATCTCACCGGCTCGCAATCCCATGACGACTTGCGCGGCACCGATCTGCACGGCAATCGCCTGTTCGGCCTTGGTGGAGATGATGTCCTGCACGGGCGCGGAGGGGACGACACGCTCGAGGGCGGCGCGGGGCGCGACACGATTGGCGGCGAGGACGGCGCGGACATGCTCTCCGGGGGCGCTGGCGATGACAGCCTCTTTGGCGGCCATCACCGCGATACGCTGGACGGCGGCGCGGGCCGCGACACGCTCGACGGGGCCGAGAATTTCGACACGGTGACCTATGCAACGTCCAGCGCGCGGGTTTTGCTGAACCTCGAGCACGGAACAGGCGCGGTTGCGGGTGAGACCGACACGCTGCGGCACATCGAATACGCCATCGGGTCCGATTTCGGCGACGGGATCTACGGCACGCGCCTGCATGGCAACCTGATCGAGGGCGGTGGGGGCGACGACTGGATCTTTGGACTCGAGGGCCGCGACAGGCTGTTCGGTGGTGCCGGGCACGACCGTTTGTGGGGCGGCGCGGATGGCGACCGGCTCTATGGCGGGGCGGACGGGGATCACCTTTATGGCGGGCCGGGGGACGATTTCCTCGATGGCGGGCCGGGGCCCGATCTGCTCGAAGGCGGCCTCGGGCCGGACACGTTTGTTCTGCGCGAGATCGCGGATTCCCCTGACGGCGAATGGCAGCGCGACCAGATCCGCGATTTTGATGCATCGGAGGGCGATGTGATCAGCCTGTCGCTGGCCGATGCCAACCTGTTTCATGTGGGCAATCAGGGGTTCCGCTACGCCGGCGACAGCTTTACCGGCGCGGCTGGGGAGATGATCCTGACAACACTTGTCAAGGATTCACAGACCGTCACGATTGCCTCGATGGACGTCACCGGCAACGCACGGGCCGACGCCCAGATCCTTATCCACGGAACCGTGTCCGTGGACGATTTCCTGCTGTGACCCACACGCTCCCCGTGCCGCAATGGCCCCGCCACCATGGGATGGATGCGCAACGCGGTCTTTGCGCGGCGGCGCACCGACATGCCACGCGCCACACCGAAACCGGGGGGAGCCGCACGGGGCCGGCGGTAGCCTGACAATCCCGCAACGACCCGCGCAGCCCCGCATGCAAAGGGCACTTGGTGCGTCACCGGCCATTGCGATCGCGCCTCGCCTTCGAAGCGCGGAGCGCGATGCGGCCAGTCCACGAGCGTCGTGTCGCTGCCCTGAACTTGGCGCAACCGCCCCTCGGTGCCGATCATCGACACAAGCAAAACGCCGCCCGGCGGAGCAAAAACGCCGCCGGGCTTTTGGGTGCCTAGAGAAAGCTCACATCGTCGAGCAGGACCGCAACATTGCCGACCCCGAGGAATGTCAGCGCGTTGCCATCTCCGAAATCGAGCACGACGTTCCCGGCCGCATCGACAGACGCATACCCGCGCAGGTCATTGGCCACCGGTACCGCTTCCGACAGCAGCGACGCGGCGATCTCGAGCCTGTCGATGCCCTGGAAATCGGTGATCACATCCGAGCCGGAGGTGAACTGGAAGGTATCGGCCCCAAGACCGCCCCCAAGAGTATCATTCCCGAGGTTGCCGTTCAGCGTGTCATTTCCGGCATTGCCTTCAAGAACATCGTTTCCGCCATTGCCCGTCACGAGATCAAACCCGTTGCCCGCAAGAAGCGTGTCATTGCCGGCACCGCCGCTCATGGTATCGGAGCCGATGCCCCCTTCGAGGCTGTCATTGCCGACCTCCCCTTGCATCGAGTCGTTCCCGCTGTTGCCCTGAAGCGTGTCGTTCCCGGCACCCCCCAACAGCGTGTCGAACCCGTCGCGGGCGCGCAGGAAGTCGTCCCCGTCACCGCCCGACAGCGAGTCGAACCCGAGGCCGCCTTCAAGCGTATCGGCATCCGCCCCGCCGGACAGCACATCGTTGCCGTTGTTGCCCTCCAGCGTGTCCTGTCCCGCGCCACCGTCCAGCGTGTCGAAGCCGTTGCGGGCCTGCAGGAAGTCATCGCCATCGCCGCCTTCCATGCTGTCAAAGCCGAGCCCGCCTTCCACGGTGTCATTGCCCTCTCCGGCGCGCAGCGTGTCATTGCCGAAATTGCCCTGCAGAAGGTCGTCGCCGGAGCCGGCATCGAGACTGTCGAAACCGTTGCTGCCCAGCAACGTATCGTCACCGTTCCCCCCCATGAGGTGGTCCGCGCCCTGCCCGCCAGAGAGCATGTCCGCACCTTCGGCCCCGATCACGGTGTCATTGCCATTACCGGCATCGACCGTGTCGTTCTCCGCCGTGGGTGCGCGGCTTTCGATGTAATTGTCCTCGGTCAGATCAAGCCCCTGCCACTCGTTGAGCAGGTCTTCGACATCCACGGGATTGTTCGAATAATCAAACGTGGCCACGACCCGACCGTAGGCATACAGCGAGAGTGTCTCCACAAGCCCTTTTGCGTCGCCCGCTGTCGCCGGATCGTTCTTGGTGAAGGTGCCGATCACCTCCACGAGGTAGTCGTCGCCGGTGCTGTCCTCGAAGAAGGTAAAGCGGAACTCGTCAAACTGGGTCACCGGTCCGTCCAGCTTCAGCACCGGAGCGGTCTGGGCAATCTCCATCGGCTTTTCTTCGAAGCTGACAAAGATCAGGTCGGCAGACGAAGGCGCGATGGCGGACAGCACCAGAGACCCGTCCGCAACCCCTTCGCCGGCCCCGGAGCCCGCGATGGCAGCATCATCCACAAGGCTTGCGCTGTTATCCGCGAGAAGCGCCCCGACCCCGGACGGGAGGCTATACGGATCGGCAGCGGTGTAGTTCACCTGATAGCCCATGTCCTCCAGCGACCCGATGGTCATGCGGCTGAGCGGCATGGGCGGGCTGTTCTCGGAGATCCCGGTCATCAACTCCCGGTCAAAGAGGTCTTCATCCCAATGGCCGCCCGCCGTGCCGGGGCCGCCATCCTCCTCCACCGGAACCGCCGTGGCCGTTCCGGTGATGAGGGCGCTATACTCGGAGACCGCGTTCGATCCGACATAGGAGAACCCGTTCACCAGATTGAGCCTGCTCCACAAGGTGCCGATCCCCAGAACGTGTCCCATCTCATGCAGGATCACGTCCTGCAGGATGCCCTTGTCGACCATGCCCTGAAGATCGTCCTGATCGAATTGCATGGTGCCCGAGATCGGCAGGGAGGAATCCACACGCAAGTAATTCGGCCCCGCCTGCCCGAGCGTTCGGCCCGGCCCGTCAATGGCCACAACCGATGCAGAGATGACCAGATCGTCCACCGCGCCGAGCCTGTTGTCGGAGTAATCGGGGATGTCGCCGGTGATGATCGTTTCCCAGCGCGCCGCCGCGGTTTCGAAGAACGACGCATAGGCGGGATTGCCGGTGTAGTTCACCGTGATGTCGAAATCCGATCCCGGTGCGGGCGGTGGTGCCGCCTGTTCGGTCAGCGAAACCTTGTAGGTGCCCGTGCCCGCGCCATGTGACCCGGCAGCGATGAAATACCGTCCATTCGTGGGCGCGGTAAACTCGATGCGGCTGTTGCGACCCTGGCCGGAATCGTCGTCGAACACGCCGGGAATCTGCGTGCCCGCGCTGTCGAACATGCCGCGCAGATACGGATCAGAGAGACTTCCGGCGGAGGTGGGCTGCCCCTCCACGTCGATCGTGTAGGTTGTTCCGGCGGTCAGCGTCACCGCGATCCAGTCCTGGTCTCCGCTGGTTTCAATGGCCGCAGTGGTTGATCCGTTCACCGCAACCTGCGCCGTCGTCGCCACCGTCTGGGGATAGTCATCGGTTGGCGCGGTCGGGGCGAGCTCTGACAGGCTGATCTTGTAGGTGCCTGTACTGCTGCCATTGGCGGCGGCCCCGAGATAATGTGTTCCGGAGCTGTTTGCGACGAACTGGACACGGGCGTTTTCGCCCTGCCCGGTATCGTCATCGCCGGTTCCGGCAATCAGGGCGCCGCTGGAATCATAGAGCCCGCGGAACAGCGGATCGTCGAGCGTGCCTTGTGCCGTCGGCGCGCCCTCAAGATCAACGACATAGGTTGTCCCCGCCGTCAGGGAGACGGCAAACCAGTCCTCATCGCCCACTGTTTCGATATTCCCCGTCGCGGCCCCGTCCACGGCCACACGACCGCTTGTGCCCGCTGTGGCGGTGAAGTCATCCTCGACGCCAAGATCGGTGATCGCCACCTTGTAGGTGCCGGTATTCGGGCCTGCCGCGCCCGCCGCGATATAGATGGTGCCGCTCGTGCCGGCCTCGAAGGTGTATTGGCTGTTGAGACCTTGGCCGCCATCGTCGTCCACGGCACCCGGGATCAACGCGCCCGATGCATCGTGAACCCCGCGCAGATATGGATCGCGCAGCGTGCCGCCCGATGTCTCCGCGCCTTCCAGATCAATCCGGTAGATCCGCCCGGCAACAACCGAGGTGGCAAACCAGTCCTGATCGCCGGCCTCTTCTATGGTGCCCGTGGTGTTTGCGTTGATCGCAACCGCGCCTGTTGTGGCGGTATTGGCGCTGAAATCATCCGTGACCGTGGTGTCTTGCGTGATGCGCAATGTGTAGCTGCCGGTATTGGTGCTGAACGCGCCGGCATTGATGAAATATGTCCCGCCACTGGTCGGCGAGAAGGTCACTTGGCTGTTTGCCCCGATACCGGCATCGTCATTTGCCGTTCCGGCAACAAGGGCGCCTGTGCTGTCGTGGATGCCCCGAAGGAACGGGTCCGGCAAGGTCCCGCTGCCCGTCGGGTTGCCCTCGAGATCAATGACATAGGTCTGCCCCGCCGCAAGCGGCACTTCGAACCAGTCATTGTCTCCCGCGGTCTCGATATTCCCGACAACGGTGCCGTTTACGCGCGCAGCGCCGGTTGTTGCGGTATCGGCACTGAAATCGTCAGACGATCCGCTTTCCTCCACCACAAGCGTGTAGGTCCCGGTATCGGTGGCAAAGGCCCCGGCGCTGATGAAATAGGTCCCTGCGGTCGGGATGGTCAGCTCGACAAAGCTTTCCAGCCCACCGGCGGAATCGTCGTCGCCGCTGGCCGGCAACAAGGTGCCGCTGGCGTCATAGACGCCGTTCAGAACCGGGTCGCTGAGGCTTCCCGCGCCGGAGAAGCTGCCCTGCAACGAGATTTCGTAGACCCCGCCTGCCCGCGCGGTGAACGCGAACCAATCCTCGTCGCCCGCGGTCTCGATCTCGCCCGTGACCACGCCATTGTCCGGGATCATCCCGTTGCTGGAGGTGTCGCCCGCGAAATCGTCCGCACCGCCATTATCGACAACCGACAGCGTGTAGGTCCCGGTCGCGCTGCCATAGGCGCCGGCCGCGATATAGAACGTGCCGGTCCCGCCCGCGACGAACGTGACCTCGCTGTTGCGCCCTTCACCGCTGTCGTCATCAATGACAGCGCCTGTTTCCGATCCATCCGCCGCAAACAGGCCGCGCAGGAAAGGATCATCGAGCGTGCCCTGTGAGGTGGCGCTGCCTTCCAGCGAGACGGTGTAGGACGTGCCTGCCACAAGGTCGATCGCGAACCAGTCAACATCCGAAGCGTCTTCGATTTCGCCTTGCGCCGATCCCCCCGGCGCAACCCGGCCCGAAGTGGCTCGATCTTCGGGAAAGTCATCCGTCTCGCCCTGATCGCTTACGGAGAGCGTGTAGGTGCCGGTTGCAGCGCCGAAGCTGCCGGCAGAAACAAAGACCGACCCGCTCGAAGAAGCCGTGAATGAAACCTGGCTGTTCAGCCCTTCGCCACCATCATCGTTGACATTGCCGGGAATTTCCGCGCCCGCCGCGTCAAACACGCCGCGAATATACGGGTCCGGCAAGGTGCCGCCATTCGTTGCGGCGCCCTCAAGATCGATGACGTAGGTGCGCCCGGCCTGCACGGCGAGTTCGAACCAGTCCTGATCGCCCGCCTCCTCGATGGTGCCCATAGCCGGGCTTGCCGGGGTCACAGCCCCTGCGGTCGACACATCGCTGGCGAAATCATCGGTCGACCCGAGATCGGCCACGCTGATCCGGTAGCTGCCCATGCCCGCGCCAAAGGAGCCGGCGGCAACATAGACCGTGCCGGTTACGCTCGCCGTGAATTCAAGCCGCGAATTGAACCCCGTGCCACCGTCGTCATTGCGGGTATCCGGCAATTCGGTGCCTGCCGCATCGAAAATCCCGTTGATCAGTGGATCGACAAGCGTGTTGGCCGTTGTCTCGGAGCCCTCCAGATCGATCCGGTAGGTCGCCCCCGCAACAACGCTGACCGCGAACCAGTCCTGATCCTGCTCGAAATCGATAACCCCTTGCGCGCTTCCATTGACGGCAACCTGTCCCGCGCCAGAGGGCGCTTCGGTGAAATCATCCGAGACATCCGGGTTGCTCAGCGACACGGTATAGGTCCCCGTGTTCAAGGCGAACCCGCCCGCCGCGATGAAATAGGTTCCGGTCGCGTCCGGTGTGAACGTCAAGAAGCTGTTGAAGCCCTCGCCGCCATCATCGTTGGTCGTGTTCGGGATAAAGAAGCCGTCGGGGCCATAAACACCCTCCAGAACCGTGTCCGGCAACGTGCCCGCATCCGTGGGCTGCCCTTCGAGGGAAATGTCGTAGGACACGCCACCCTGCAATCGCGCGGCGAACCAGTCCTGATCCCCGAAGTCCTCGATTTCTCCGGTCGTTGAGGTGCCCGGCACGATCACGCCAGTGGTTGTTATGTCCTGAGAAAAGTCGTCCGGCATCTTGGCCCCCCATAAATAATGTATCGATTACATTCATTTTTTTATATATTTATCGCGCATTTAGGCCCAATCTCCAACAAGAATCTGCGTGATCCTGCCGATTGGTCGCAGGTGGCGCGCAGGTGCCCGAGCGGGCTTGACCAGAATATGCCGTGGATTTTCACGCGGTTCTGGCGCATGGTGATCGCATTCGATGTGCTCACTCAGGATCAAAAGATGTGGACGAAACTGTCTCTCGGAGTGCTGCTAATCGGTCTTGCGGCCTGCCTTCCCGCCGAGGACACGCCGCCCGCTGCCGACAACACGGGCACCATCCCTGCCCCGGCAGTGGACTCCCCGTTGTCAGCGCAGGACGCGTGCCAGAGCAAGGGCGGAGAGCTCGCCGTCGCGGGTCTTCTGGGCAATGAAATCTGCTTTGTGCCTGCGCCCGACGCCGGGCAATCCTGTGGCCGCTCTTCGGACTGCGCCGGTCTCTGCCTTGCACAAAGTCGCAGCTGCTCTGCCATACTTCCCACGCTCGGCTGCCTCGAAATCCTCGACGATACCGGCGCCCTGATCTTCCGGTGCATCGAATAAGCCATCGTTGCGGTCGACGGAAAGGGTCGCTTCTCGGAGAGCTCCGACGCATTGGGTGAGCCTCGCCAACAGGGCGGGACTGACCCGGTATCCCGGGTGCTCCGCGCCCTGCCCGCCTGACAGCTTGAAAAGACCGAAAGGCGCGGCGGCGCCAACGGAGCGATGAACGCACGGCTGCGCTTCGCTGCAACACGTTGAAAACAGTGCCCTGCGAAATCCCAACCGCATGGTCCACGCGCCATGCGGGAGCGCCCGTTTCGGCACGGCATCCCCCGGTGCGGCTAGGACCAAGCCTTTCGGACCCGCAAGTCACGGCCCTGACGATGGCTGCAAAACGTCGGATCGTCGGCGCCGATTCGCGTTTTGCTGCGCGTCGTCCTTGTCGCGGGGGGCAAAGGCATCGGAGACAAGGGCGCATGTTTTGACGGCAGCCGGGGCGTTCGCAGCGCATGCAAGAGCCGCGGCCGCGCGGCAAATGAGTTGCGGCCCAAGGGTTCGTGGCCGTCCCCCCAACCGACAATACCGCGGGGGCCTTCACGGCGTGAAAAACGAAAGCAGCGTCGAACAGATGCTGCGCCATCGGAGATGCCGCAAGCGCCGGATGCGCGCCGATCCGCAGCACCGCACCGCCCCAGAGGCGCAGAGATCAGAGGATCCGCTTCTTGTAACCGGCAAGCGCTGGCGCGCCGGTCATCCGGAGGAGGCAACGCCGGCAACAGCCCCCACGAGAGCCCCACACCCAAAGAGAGCGCCATCGCAGCATTGAACATGGCCCAGGAGACAGACGAAGCCCATCGGACAGAAGGCGCCCTCCGTGGTCAGGGCCCGCACGATCCAAGGCTCATTCCCATTCCATCTGCTGGAACGCCGTCTGCGCATTCCGACCGGCCAACGCTTCGAACTGCTCCAGCCGCGCGAAAGCGGACTGGTCGATCTGCGGCGCCGCAATGATGTCTCCGCCGCTGTCCAGCAAGGCGCCGATCTGTGCGCGTAGGTGCATCAGGTAATCGAACGTGTCCGCGCGGGCATGCGCCATCGTTGTCGGGCCGCCATGGCCCGGCACGACATGCGCCGCCCCGGTTGCCTCCACGGCAAGATAGGCGTCCGGCCAGTGCGTGATGGAGCTTTGTTCGCCCACACCAAGAATGCGCTCGACATAGACGATGTCTCCGGTGAAGACGGTGTCCCGCGCCGGCACCCAGACAAAGCTGTCACCCGGTGTATGGGCAGGCCCGGGATGGACGATCTCGAAGCGAAGGCCCCCGACATCGAGGCTGTGGGCATCGCGGAACGTCACGTCTGCGACGCTGGGGGCCGTGCCCTCCAATGCGTCGCCGATGAGTTGAGCAAGCATGGTCATTTGCATCGACGCGCGATCCTGCTGGTCGGTCACCGCCGCCTCGGAGGCAATCACCGTCGCGCCCTGCGCCTGCCAGTAGCCATTCCCAAGCCAGCGGTGATCCTGTCCGCCTGTGTTGAGAACATGGGTCACGGGCAGTTCCGTGACACCGCGGATGGCGTCGTGCAGCGCCCGGGCCCCCTCCCACGAGCCGCCCGGATCGATCAGAACCGCGCCCGCATCCGTGATCACAAGGCCAAAGGTCGCGTTGTTCGCGCGGTTCTCGGGGCTGCGCTGCGCTTTCTCACCGACAATGGCCCAGACGCCCTCCGTCACCGGCATCACGTCGAGACCATCCGCCACAGCGAGGTTCGGTGCGCTCATGATCGCGGCAAAGAGAATGGCGCGGATCATGCGCGCAGCCAGGTTTCGAGCTTGTCCGCATCCGGCAGGCCACCGGCATGGACAAGCCTGCCGTCGATCGAAAGGCCCGGCGTGGACATCACCCCCGCCATGGCGATGGCCTTGAGATCGGTGACCTTTTCGACCGCGACATCGATACCGAGCCGAGACGCGGCCTGCCTGACCATGTCTTTTGTCGTTTCGCAGCGCGCGCAGCCGGGGCCGTAGACCTTGATTGATTTCATGGAAGAGTCCTTTCACAGAAGCGCATTGAACAGATAGCCGGTTGCAAGGATCCCGCTGGCGACCACCGCGAGAAAGATCGCGATCAGCCGAAGGGTCAGAACCTGCTTGAGGATGATGACCTCTGGCAGCGACAGCGCGATCACCGACATCATGAAGGCCAATGTCGTGCCGAGAGCCGCGCCCTTGCCCAAAAGCGCTTCGACAATCGGGATGACCCCGGCGGCATTTGTGTACATCGGCACGCCCACCGCCACCGCGGCGGGCACGGACCACCAGGCCTCGCCGCCCATGATCCGCACCATCATCGCCTCCGGCACATAGCCGTGGATCACCGCGCCAATACCGATCCCGATCAGCACCCAGACCCAAACCTTGCCGAGGATCTCGCGCAGCTGATCGACACCGATCCTGAGCCGGTCCACCAGCGTCAGCCGCTCCTCAGGCAGATCGCCCGCAGGACCCGCGTTCAGCGCGCGCACCCAGTCCTGAAGATACCGTTCCAGCCCCATCCGACCCAGAACGACACCCGCGACCGTGGCGATGGCAAAGCCGAACACAAGGTAGATCGTGGCGATCTTCCACCCGACAAGCCCGTAGAGCAGCCCAAGCCCCACAGGCCCCACCATCGGCCCTGCGATCAGGAAGGAGAAGGTCACGCCCAGCGGGATGCCCGCCGAAACGAAGCCGATGAAAAGCGGCACCGACGAGCAGGAACAAAACGGCGTCAGCACGCCAAGGGCGGCGGCCAACGGATACCCCCAGATCTGGTGTTTGCCCGCGAGGATCGCGCGGGTCTTTTCCGGGCTGAACCAGCTGCGCAGCACGCCCGTGACAAAGACGATCCCGCTCAGCAAAAGCAGCACCTTGGGCACGTCGTAGATGAAAAAGGCAATGGCCTCACCGGCGTGGCTGTCCCGCGCGACGGGGATCTGCGCCGTTGCCCATTCCGAGAACGGGATCAACTGCGAGTAAAGCAACCACCAAAGCGCCGCCGCCACGGGCACACCGGCCAGCCATGCCCAATCCGGAAGGCGCTTCGGGGGGTGCGGGTGATGGCTGTCCGCGGTCATGCGACGACACTTTCGGTTTTGTAGGGCGCGCCAAAAATCGCGCCGATTGCTCCGGCCAGGTATGGCGCAAGCATCGGGTTTTGCCACTCGCGTGTTACACGCGCTTCCCCTCGCTCAGACATGCGGGCCGCCCCGCGCATCAAGGTCTGTCTCGCGCCATCCGGCTCCAACGCCCATGACGTGTCCCCATCCCCCCAGACCCACCCTGCGCGCAGCGACGCCGGACGCGCGTGTCCCTTCCGCGTCAAAACGGGCCGGATCGGATCACGGTTGCAGGTCAGACATACTGGCATGGGTCTCTTATATGCGCCGTGCCGCATGTGAACATTGATTGACATCAAGTAATGTCCGGTCAATCGCATGTCGCGACCCGCGGGCAGCGGGCACCACACCCCCTCCGCTCATCGAAACCCGTTGATCGCAATGCAACACCTGTCGCCCATATTTCGGCACCCGAACCATCGCTTGCTGGCCAATGCCTTCACGAGTCGGCCCCGCAATCAGGAGCACCCGTCCAGAAACCGACCCAACCAATCATGGTCACCGTCGCAGGGTCGAAGCGGGCATGGTGAGCAAGAGCGCCAGACCGGCGGGTGAATGGGATGAAGAGACATTTGCGATCAAGCTCTGGTGGAACAGCGGGTCGCCGCCTGCCTGCCTTTTGGATGATCAGGCCGATCCAGAACAGCGGAGCGATCGCGGCAGCCCCGGCGCTGCCGTGATCGTCCATGCTGCGTCGCGAGGGGGCGATCCCATATTCTATGCTTGAGAGGGCGTGCAACCGTTCAGAGTGCTCACCTGTTGATGCGCGACCGGTCCCGTGAAGGAGAGACCCATCGAGGCACCATGATCCTCGTCAAGTCATGCACCCGACAAAAGGGTTATAATTCATCGGTAGCGAGGAGGGGTGCCATGGAAGAGCTGATCAAGATTGGACGGGAGTTCGTCGAGGCGATGCGGGATCGCCGCGGTATTGCGCATGTCGACGACATCTATGCCGAGAGCGCGGAGTCGGTTGAGGCGGTTGTCCCTCCCGGTCGCGATCTCCGGATTGCAAAGGGAAGCGGCGCGATCAAGGCCAAACGCGAAACCTGGGCGGCCGCTCACGAAATCGAGGCACTCGACGCAGATGGGCCCTATATCCATCCACCAAACCGGTTCGCTGTGCGGTTTGAAGTCAAGGTGACGCAGAAGGCGACCGGTCGGCAGATGACCCTGCGCGAAATCGCCATCTATTCGGTCGAGGACGGCAAAATCGTTCGGGAAGAGTTCTTCATGATGCCGAAATAGGCGACGCGCCAAGGCGCACCGTCCATCTGCCTTCTGACAGTCATTTCGGAAATCCGGCCTCCGCATATGGCGGCGGACCAACCTTTGCGCTTCTGACGCGTTCGGGGGAGTTGAACCATGTGTTTTTCCGCAACGGCCAGCTTCACGACGGCAACACTGCTGATGCCCGTTGCCGCCTACACCATCAGGACGGCCTGGATGGCGGACCGCCGGTATCTGGGTTTCGCCGTCTTCCCACTCTTTTTCGGTTTCCAGCAATTCCTCGAAGGCGGAATCTGGATGACCATCGGCCAGCCCGATGCTGCACGATTACACCTCTTTGCCTTGGGTTTCCTGTTTTTTGCCTATTTCGTCTGGCCGTTCCTCGTGCCTTTTGCGACATGGCTTGTCGAAGCTCGCAAAAACCGACGGCGGATCTTTCTCGGTTTGAGTGCCTTCGGGTTTCTCTTGGGGCTGTCGCTTTTTGCGCCTTTGATGTTCCACCCGGACTGGGTGCCGCTGAGGATCGAGAAGCACTCCATCGATTACAACTCCCGACTGATCTGGGAGGGGATCGTTCCCTACACGGTCATTCGGATCATCTATGCCGGTATTGTTTGCCTGCCCCTGCTCCTTTCATCCGAAAAACATATCCGGATCTTTGGCGTCATCATCACCCTGTCTGTCATCGCGGGCTTCATATTCGCGCAGTATGCATTCACGTCGGTCTGGTGTTTCATGGCGGCAATTGTCTCCAGCTATCTTCTGTTGGCGATGCGCGATCTCGGCAGGCGTCACACAGGGTCTGGATATCAAGCCGTTTGAGCCACCCGCTTCGAAGCAGACCGCTGGATCGAGAGCCGCTCCGCTGCTGATCGTAGGGCACTGATCCGTCTCCGGGTCGTCGGCAACAGGGTGGTGCCTGCGATACGCGGGGCCGGTCGGGACGACTGCCCTTAGACCATTCTGGCCGGAGCAGATTTCGCGCCGAACCAATCCCGACCTCTGCATCGACCGACGGCGACCCGCGCAATTCCCGCCCATGTCTGCGACGTCGCCGCTCCATGGGCACAGGCATGAGCATGACCGGTCATGCTTGGCCCGCCCCTGACTTGGATCCACGCATGCACGTCATGCCCTGCAATAACCGTCCGCCCCAGAAGATCGAACCGCGGGCGATTGATATGCGTCAATGCGAATGTTTTGGAAGCGCCTAATCTGGCTTCTGCACAATCGCGGAATCGGGGCGACGTCATGGAAGATGGATTTTAGGGCACTGAAGCAGATGACCATGCAGCCGCTTCTGTTGCCCCGGCGCAGGATGCGGGTGGCCGCGGCGAGGTCGTTCACCTCGGAAATCGGTTTATTGGGCCTGTAAGGATTGACGGCTCGGGCAGTTCTGTCGCCTTGGCCGGCGATATCGATGGCGATGGAAAGGACGCGCTGATCCTCGGCCCCTATAGGTCCATCCATGGCGGTCAATATGGGCGTGTTAGACCATGCTGCTCACCGCACGGGATCCAGTGACCGTGGACTCCACAAATCGCGTGACCGATGTGGATGCTATTTCGCTCCAAAAGCCCGCTTTCCGGATTAACAATTGCAACAGTTCATTGGCCACTGCGCTCGATTGTTTTTGCTCACGCGCTTTTCACCGTCCTAGCGAATACGGACCCGGCAGGATCACCGAGACTCGCGCGCATTCTTAACGGACATATGATGGCTCAGATCGTTCTGGCTGTCGCTGTTTGGATCAATAGGGAGATATACCATGACGCAACCACTTTTGCAGGATCTCGGCGGCACGATCGGGTTTGGAGAGGGCGTATTGCCCCGCAACGACGACGGTTCAACCGGTGAAATCGAATTGTCCGCGGTTTTCGAAAATGGTCTTGATTTCTATGGAACCGTTTTTGACTCGCTGTGGGTGAACAATAATGGGAACGTCACGTTTACCGGGCCCTTCCGGACGTGGACGCCGTCACCCATCGCCAACGACACGAGGGCCGGGATTTTTCCATTCTGGTCTGACGTGTTAACCCGCAGCGATATCGTGGACGTCACTCCGGGCGGGACGTCGCAGGGCACAAACCGCGTTTACTACGACCTTGACGTTGAGAACGACCGTTTCGTTGTGACTTGGGACGATGTTACTGCCTATCAGGGCTCCGACACCGTGCGGAACGCGTTCCAGTTGGTCATAGAGGACGCTTCTTACGAAGTCGGGCGGACCCTTGGCGATTTCAATATCGAGTTCCGCTACGAAGCAATCAATTGGACCAGAGGCGACCGGGCGCGTGCGGGATTCTCGTCGGGAAACGAAGAATTTTTCGAGTTGCCCCAGTCAGGCAGCCAATCCGAGATGCTGCGGCTCGAGGATATTCCCGGCAACACCGGTGAAGAAGGGCTTTGGCGTTTCGAAATTCGTTCTGCGGCCTGGCGATTGCCGGAAGGCACGCCAGACCTGTCACCGGTCGGTGTGGTCGATGCAAGCGATCTTGGGTTGGGAGAAACGATCCGTTTTGCCATCACCAGCGGCAATACGGATCCGGATGGCGACGGAACCCCAGCCTTTGCCATCGACGCAGCAACCGGCGCGATCACCGTGGCTGATTCCGATGATTTGGATTACGAGACGACACCGGCCTTCACCTTGGACGTCACAGTGACCGATGAGGGTGGACTGAGCGACACCACTGTGACCTCCATAGCCCTGTTGGATCTGCGCGAACGGATCGGCACCGATAATGAAGACCATATCCAAGGGTCGCAGTTCGGGGACCTGTTTCTTGCCGGCGCGGGCAACGATGTCCTGCGCGGCTATGAAGGAAACGACATCTTTTATGGCGGACCGGGAATCGACACCGTCAAATCGGATTCTCAGGACGCCTATACGCTGACCAACACACAGCTGATCGGGGCCGGTACAAACATCCTGTCCAGTATCGAGCGGGTTCAGCTGGCCGGCAACAGCCGCGACAACACCATCGACGCGAGCGGGTTCACCGACGGGACTGTGACGCTGGAGGGCCGGGGCGGAAACGACACGCTGATTGCACCGGTGAGCGGTCTTGCGGCGCCGGGTCGCGCGACCGTCAACATGCTGAGCGGCGGCGCCGGCGACGATGATCTGACCGGTGGGGCCGGGCTCGACATGCTGTTCGAGCAGGCTGATGCCGACTTCACGCTCGGCGCGGCGACGCTGGCTGGCAATGGCACGGACAGTTTTCGTGGCATCGAGATGGCGCGGCTGACCGGCGGCGCAGGCGACAATGCCTTGGATGTCTCCGGGTTCACCGGCCTCCGGACCTTTCTGGTCGGTCAGGGTGGCAATGACCGCTTCATCGGCGGCACGGCGTTCGACCGGGTCGAAGCCACCGCCGATGCCGATTTCGTGCTGACTGACACCCAATTGCAGGGCGATGGCGTGGACACGCTTGTCGGGATTGACGCCGCGCGGCTGACCGGCGGGTCCGGTGACAATACCTTCGATGTCTCGGCGGCGACCTTGCAGTCCGTCACGCTCAGCGGCTTGGATGGCGATGATACCTTCATCGGCCGGAGCGGCTTTTCCGACATGGTCCGCGAACGCGGGGATGTCGACTTCACCCTCACCGACACCGGCCTGACCGGGCGCGGCACCGACACGCTGGTCGATATCGACAGCGTCCACCTGTCCGGCGGGCAGAGCGCGAATGTTTTTGATTTCAGCGCCTTCACCGGCCCAAGCGCCGCGGCCCACCCCAATGGCGGCGACGATACGGTGATCGGCCGGGCCAATGGATTTGACAGCGTCTTCCAGTGGGGCGACGCGGACATGACGGTCACCGATACGCTGCTCAGCGGCAATGGCAACGTCACTCTTGTGGATGTCGATCAGGTCGTTCTGTCGGCCGAGGGGCGCGGTGTCACCTTCGACGCCTCCGGCTTCACAGTCGGGACCGTCAAGTTCGTCGGCAGTCAGGGGGACGATGTCCTGCGCGGCGGCAGCGGCAATGACATCCTGATCGGCGGGCCCGGAACCAACCAGCTCTTTGGCGGGGCAGGCTCGGATCTGGTCCACAGCTTCGGCGATAGCGACATGACCCTCACCGATACCGAACTCACGGGGCTGGGCACCGATCTTCTGGATGGTATCGAGCGGGCGAGCCTCACCGGCGGTGTCGGTGACAATGTGCTGGACGGTTCGGCCTTTACCGGCGCCGCGCTGACGCTCGAGGGGCACGGCGGCGATGACATGCTGATTGGACGCCCGGGGTTCTTTGATGAGGTCAGGGCCTCGGGTGATGCGGATTTCGCTGTGACCGACACGCAGCTGACAGGCCTAGGCACGGATACGCTTGTGGAGATCGATGCGGTGGTGCTGACGGGCTATGCCGGCAGCAATCTCTTCAACGCGTCGGCCTTTACGCGCGGTCCGGTCACGGTCCGGGCGCAGGGTGGCGATGACAGTCTGATCGGGGGAGCGCAGGCAGATGTTCTGGATGGCGGGACAGGGGCAGATAGCTTCTGGTTCGTGGATCCGGCGCAGGGCCCCGACCGGGTGGTGTTTGAGCCGGGCCACGACGAGATCCGGCTCGACAGCGCCGGCTTCGATGGGCTCCCGCTCGGGGCGCTGCCAGAGGATCGCCTGCTCATCGCGCCGGACGGGCCAGTGGATGACAGTGCTGTTCTGCTCTATGACGGCGGAAATCTGAGTTTCGACGCCGATGGCACCGGGGCCGGCGCGCCGGTCCTGTTCGCCATCCTCGACGCAGCGCCAACCCTCAGCGCTGCGGATATCATCGTTGATGTCTTCGCCTTGTAGAGCGGGGTTCTGGCAGAGGCGTCGCGCCCGGGACATCCCGGGCGTCGACCGCCGCAGCCTTTTCGCGCAAAAGCATCACGTCCGGGGAGCCGCATCCTTCCGGCTTGCCCCCACGTCCCGGACCGCAACCCATTCCGAAGGCGCCGGATTGGCCCGAACTGCCGTATGTGCGGAGCATGATTGCAAGGCTTTGCAATGCAAGCGTGATCGTCAAGACATCATGGGGTATCGGATTGTCGGCACCAAGGCGGGGGAGGCTGCAGGCATTCCCGCCGCCTCCGCCGGAGATCTGGGCGACACTGGTCGGGACGATCCCTTCGATGCCAAACCTCAGGTTTTTCAGACGTGTCAGATGCATAGCCTCCACCACGACCACAGCAGATCCGGCAGCCGTCAAACCGCATATGACCAAGTGCAACATGGACATAGGCATTAACGGGGGTTGAGGATGCGCATCTCACACCAAAACGGCATCCTCAATGATCTGGGAAAGCGAGCCGATGCCGTTGAATGTCAACGTGTTGCCCTCACCGAAATCAAGCACAAGATCACCGGCGGCGTTGGTTCCGGCATAGCCCGAGAGATCCTCCCGCGTCGGGTTCGCTTCGTCCAGAAGGCTCGATGCAATGGTCACCGTGTCCACAGCAAGCATGTCAACGATGACATCCGCCCCCGCCGCAAAGACAAATGTATCCGCCCCGAGCCCGCCACGCATCGTGTCGTCACCAAGTCCGCCATCCATCGTATCATTGCCTGAGTTGCCCTCCAGCAGGTCATTGCCAGCGCCCCCCGCCAGAAGGTCAAACCCGTCGGCGCCCTGAAGGGTGTCATTCCCGCCACCGCCCGACATGGTGTCAAACCCGAGACCGCCGATCACGCTGTCGGCGCCTTCGCCGCCGTCGAGGCTGTCACTGCCGTTGTTGCCTTCCAGCGTGTCGTTGCCGGCACCACCATTCAGCGTGTCGAAGCCGTTCCGGGCCTGAAGCGAGTCGTTGCCACCGCCGCCCTGAAGGCTGTCGGCGCCAAGCCCGCCCTCCAAGGTGTCGTTTCCATCTTCGCCATCCAGCACGTCATTGCCAAAATTGCCTTGAAGCAGATCGTTGCCCTCGCCGCCGGTGAGCGTGTCAAACCCGTTCAGCCCCTGCAGAGTGTCATCACCGATACCGCCAAGGGCCAGGTCAAAGCCGATGCCCGTGTTGAGCAGGTCATCGCCGCCTTCACCGTTGAGCGTGTCGTTGCCGCCGCCACCGCTCAGGCTGTCATTCCCGCCGCGCCCTTCGAGCAGGTCATTGCCCGCGCGCCCCACCAGATCATCGCCCTCGCCACCGCCGATCAGCGTATCCGGACCGTCGCTGGCCACGGGGCCAATCCCCGCCAACTGGTCCACGCGCACCGTGAGATCGGTAAAGGTGAAGCGCTCGGCATTTGTGACCAGATCCTCCCCTTCCGTGGAGTTGATCACGACGCCCGCATCGGTCTGGGTCACCGTCACACTGCGGGAGGAGACCCGGAAAAAGGCGATGTCATCGCCCGCTCCGCCGTCCAGCGTATCGTTGCCATCGCCACCGATCAGCAAATCGTCTCCGGCGCCGGCGTTGATGGAATCCGCCCCCGCCTGCCCGTCGAGCGTGTCAGCACCGCTGCCACCGGAGAGACGATCCTCTCCAGCGCCCGCAGCAACAACGTTCCGGCCCGAGGAAAATACCACGCGATCGTCGCCCGATCCCAGTCGCACGTCCATGTTCTCGATGTCCCGAGACTGGTCGAGCCATCGCGTGTTGTCGTCAAAGGCGATTCCTGCATCGGCTTGCGCATAGGTCGAACTGGTGTTGAAAACCACCGCATCAGTGGACGTATCGGCCCAATCGAGGATCAGCGTATCCGAGCCTGCCCCGCCCGCGATTTCGTCTTGCCCGTCCGACACGCGGATCGTGTCATCACCGGCCCCCGCGCGGACCGTGTCATTAAACGCCCCGAAGTCGGTGAAACGGTCGTCGCCAGCCGTCAGGGTCAGGGTCACGATCTCCACATTCATGACCACGGTGCCGTCGGCAAAGCCCTGACCGGCCTCCGATCCAATGAGTGACATGTCTACGCTGACAGACTCCGTCAGCCCGGCAAAGCTGTCACTCCAGGTGTCGATGCCAGCGCCACCGTCAAACCTGTCCCAGCCACCGCTGCCATTGAACCGGTCGTTGCCAGAGCCCGCCCGCAGATCGACATGCTCGATATCCCGCGAGAACCGCGTTCCGAAATCGACACGGCGCGTCGCCTGATCGAAGTCCACCGCGGTGTTGACCTGTCCGTAGCTCGACAAGCCATTGTCCACCAGAATGTCCTGCGTCGCGTCGCTCCAGTCGACAATCGCCACATCGTCGCCCGCGCCCCCGCTTAGCGTGTCGCGGCCGCCGGATGTCGTCAGTGTGTCGTTGCCGCCGCCCGCCGAGATGCTGTCATCGAAATTTCCAAAATCCGCAAACCGATCGTCGCCGGACGTGAGAGTCAGCAGCGCAACCTCGACGTTGCGGATCTCGGTGCCGTCATCCAGCATCATCCCTGCGTTCGACGCCGCCAGTGCCATGTCGATGTTGACGGGCTCCGTCAGCCCGGCAAAGCTGTCACTCCAAGTGTCGATACCAGCGCCACCGTCAAACTTGTCCCAGCCGCTGCCCGCATTGAACCGATCGTTGCCAGAGCCTGCCCGCAGATCGACATGCTCGATATCCTGCGAGAACCGCGTTCCGAAATCGACACGGCGCGTCGCCTGATCGAAGTCCACCGCGGTGTTGACCTGACCGTAGCTCGACAAGCCATTATCCACCAGAATGTCCTGCGTCGCGTCGCTCCAGTCGACAATGGCCACATCGTCGCCCGCGCCCCCGCTCAGCGTGTCTCGCCCGCCGGAGGTCGTCAGAGTGTCGTCGCCGCCACCCGCCGAGATGCTGTCATCGAAATTGCCAAAATCCGCAAACCGGTCGTCGCCGGACGTAAGGATCAGCTGCGCCACCTCGACGTTTTGGACCAGCGTGGTATCGGCGAACAGCTGTCCTGCGGAACTGGCGATCATCGCCATATCGACCGAAACCGGGGATGAGGCTCCCGCAAAGGAATCCGACCATGTGTCGGTCCCGGCGCCCCCATCAAACCGGTCCCAGGCCCCTGCCCCACCGGCAAAAAAGTCGTTTCCGGATCCGGCCCGGAAGTCCACATGCTCGACATTGTTTTCGAAGGCTGTACCGAAGTCGACGCTGCGCACCGCGTCATCGAAATCCACCGTCGGGTCGACCTGGCCATAGGTGGCCCCGGACGCGTTGGACATGAAGATATCGCCGGAGACATCGTCCCACTGAACAATGACCAAATCGACACCGTCACCCGCGTCCACGGTATCGTTGCCGGCCGTTACGGTGATCGTATCGTTTCCACCGCGCGCCAGGATTTCGTCGTCACCCAGCGTATCGACGAGTGGGTTCGGTCCCTCGTTGCCTTCGATCAATGCCATTCAACCAACTCCTATACGGGGACAGGGCGAACAAAGACTTTTTTGGGTTATTTTACACAAAATCGGCCCAAGAGTCTGCCGGTCGGGTTGAAGGCTCGAATAGAAGCGCCCCGCCTCGCCAAGCCACCCGCGCGATAGAGGCAGATTTTTCTTTTTGAACAGAGGGTAAACCGATCGATACGGATATCCGACCGTGTCCCGCGCGGGACAGAGCGTCCTGCCCCGCTGAAAAACGCGTTCATGTCAGTGCTCCATGCGACTCCCGATTCGACAGATCGGCAGCCGAGGACCTCCCGGGCAAGTCCCGGACCGAAGCGCCCTGCGCCGGCTCGTTCTTGTGGGGGCATCGCTTGCGCGGCAAGGCGTGCAGCATCCGCGCTGTTGCGCTGGCACCGGGCTGTTACGACCAGGCTGCCAACTCTACCGTGCCTTGAGCCCTGCCTCGGGACAGCTTTGGAACACCTCAGGCATGGCGACACGCGCCGCGTCGTCTCTGAACGGCAGGGACAGAGTGCCTTCGCACCCGCCCTGTCGGACGCCCATCGCTTGACTTTCAACAGGGTCTGCAAGACAGTCATTGTAGTCGCGTTTTTGAAAATCGCCGGTCAAAACGGGTCGTCAGTTCGCAGGCTGCTCCAGCCGGACATCTCACTATTCTCTTCCTTTTGCGTGCGAAGCACGAGGGTCAAGATGAAGAAGGACGCCGGGACGATGCAACAGGCGACCAAGAAAATCTCCAGAGCGAAATACGAGAAGCGGCTCGGCCGGCTTCAGATCGAACTCGTGAAGATGCAGGAATGGATCAAGGCCACCGGACACCGTGTTGTCGTCATCTTCGAGGGTCGCGACGCCGCGGGAAAGGGTGGCACGATCAAGCGGATTACCGAACCACTGAACCCCAGAACCGTGCAGGTCGTCGCACTTCCGGCACCAACGGAACGCGAGAAGACCCAATGGTATTTCCAGCGCTACGTTGCCCATCTGCCCGCGGCAGGGGAAATGGTGATCTTCGATCGCTCTTGGTACAACCGCGCCGGCGTCGAGCGCGTCATGGGCTTTTGTACCGACGAGGAATATCGCGAGTTCCTGCGCAGTTGCCCCGAATTCGAGCGCATGCTCGTCCGTTCGGGGATTCAGCTGATCAAGTACTGGTTCTCGGTGAGCGATGAAGAACAGGAGCGCCGGTTCCAGCGACGGCTTACCGATCCGACCAAACGATGGAAGCTGAGTCCCATGGACCTCGAGAGCCGAAAGCGCTGGATCGAATACAGCCGGGCCAAGGACGAAATGTTCGCTTACACCGACATCAAGCAGGCCCCTTGGTATGTGGTCGGTTCGGACGTGAAAAAGCACGCCCGGCTCAACTGCATCAGCCACCTGTTGTCTTTGGTTCCGTACGAGGACATGACGCCCGAACCGATCGAACTGGACGAGAGGCCCGACCAGACGGGATACGCCCGCCCGCCCTTAGAAGAGCAGACCTTCGTGCCGGAAGTGCACGACAAGACGTGAACGGGACGCGCCCGGCATAGCTCTTCAGCACGGGATGGATCGCGTGGCTTCCGCTTGGCCCGGTCAGAATGGACGTCAAGGGATCGGCGCGTGGCATCCCGGCACACCGGCTCCCTGACCTAAGCCGCAAGCCTTGATCGCACGCAGGCCCCGCAACAGAACCGCTCCGGGAAGACAAAGCCCAAGGACAGCGTGCAGCCGGCGTCGTTGATTTCCGGGGCGATGGCTCCGCGCCCTTCCCTCCGGCGTGGGGGTCGCTTTCCGCTTCCGTTCCTTGGGGCTGCACGGATCCGTTTTCCTCCGCAGCAAAGCGGCTTCCGAGAAATGTATATACAAAATCCACCCGAAATGCGAGACTGAAGCGGGATTGGCAAGGGACTGCAAGGTGTCGAGCAAGAAGAAAACCAAAAAGGACAACCCGAAGGACAGCCAGCTGATCATCAGAATCAACGCGTCGGATCGGGACCGGTTCGTATCATTGTGCAAGTCGCTCGAAACAAGCGCAGCCAAGGAGATCCGCAGCTTCATCCTTGGCTTCATCAACGATCATCAAACCAAGTCGAAAAAGACTGCAACCCTCAAGAAAACGGAGAAGTAAAATGGCCAAGAAAGCGAAAATCAAGGCGCTCAAGAAAGAAGTCAAAGCACGCAAGGCGAAGGTGGAGCGTCAAAACAAGAAACTGAAAGCTGCGAAGAAAGCCCTGAAGAAAGCGGCTTGACCAGTTCAACCAATTGACAGGCTCGGCGATCCAAATGGCAGATGCCATTTGGATCCTGTCATCTCATTTGCGGAGGACGGCCATACATGACATCCATTCTGAACGTACCCGGCATCGGGCCGCGCCTGACTTCGAAGCTGGCTGAAGTGGGCATTTCTTCTGCCGAACAGTTCGTGGCGACCCCGTTCGAAACCTTGGTCGACATTCCCGGTCTTGGAGCGCGGCGCGTTGAAACGCTCCTCGAGGCGGCTTCCCAAACCTTAGCGCAGCCGAAAGAGCCCGCAGTCGCGCCAGAAACGCCGCCGCAGGATGCGGCGCCAGCATCTCCGGCGGAGCCCGAAACAAATACCGCAGAGGCTGCTGTGCCGGCTCCAAAAAAGAAGGCGCGCAAAAAAGCCGAAGGGAAGAACGCTTCGGACGAAAAAGACCCGAAAAACGCGAAGACCGGGAAAAAACCGAAAGACAAAAAGAAGCCAAAAGACAAGAAGAAAGCGAAAGACAAGAAAAAGGCGTCGAAGAAAAAGTCCGAGGCAAAGGCCGCAGAGACCATGAAGGCGACCGACAAAAAGGCAAAGAAGGACGCGGCCAAGAAGGAAAAACCAAAAAAGAAAACCAAGAAGTCCCGAAAACCAAAAAAGAAATAAAGCTGTCTCCGATCTGAGCCATCGCAGGCATGCCGGGTCGGGCAACGTCCACGTATTGGCCCGGCAATCGTTGAAGGCTTGGACGCCGGCGGTATCTGTCTGGCAGTCGATGCTGCACCGGTCAAAACGTTGGAACGCTGGCTCTGCTTGATGTCGCTCGAACCGGCCAGAGACATCGCGCGATCACCGTCTGATTGGCCACGCCTTACTCAGTTCAGGCGCCGCACAAGACGCAACCCGATCCGCCGTAAGGCTTTACCCGGTCGGGGTCAAACCACAGGTCTTGGATCGCCAGCACGGCGCGCCGAATGGCGGCGACAAGGTCGGCACCCGATCCAAGTGGAAATGAGGGACTATGGAAGCCATTGGCGCGCTGCTGATCCTGTTGCTTGCCGCCAGAGCGCTTGGCGCACTCGTGGAACGGATCTCGTTGCCATCCGCAGTTGGCGAAATGCTTGCGGGCATGATACTGGTTACCGTCGCGCAGTTTGCCGGTCCCCAGCAGACCATCCTTGCAGGGTTGCCCGAAAACGAGACATTGGCCCACGTCGCGGACCTCGGCATCTTCTTCCTACTGCTCATGGCGGGAGTTGAAATGCAGCTCTCCGACACGGTCCATGACGCGCGCAAGTCGTTTGTCGTGGCCTTCGGCGGCGTCGCACTGCCGCTTGTTGCCGGTATTGCCTTGGGCTTTGCGTTTCTCGAAGACGGACCCCAGCGGACGGCGCAGGCGCTTCTCGTCGGGGTTGCGCTATCGATCACAGCAATTGCCGCGTCCGCCAAAATCCTACAGGAGTTCGGTTTGCTCAGGTCGGAGGCCGGTCGTGTGCTGATCACCGCGGCCTTGTTCGATGATATTTTCGGATTGTTTCTCCTCGCCTTGCTGAGTTCGATCATCGCGTCGGGCGCGCTGCCCAGCGCAATCGCCTTTGGATTATTGCTGGCGAAGGTCATTTCGTTTTTCGTTGTCACTGGGCTGCTCGGCGTTCACGTGTATCCCCGCATCAGCAAGGAGATACACCGACGACAGGCCGCGGAGATCGAATTCGGCGCTTTGGTGGTTATGGCCCTCTGCTATGGATTTCTTGCGGAACTCCTCGGGCTGCATTGGGCGGTGGGGGCATTCATGGCCGGTCTGTTCATGGAGCGGTCACGAATTGGAAAGCGACCACACAAGAGTATGCGCCTTATGCTCAACGCGCTTACCGCGGGCGTGTTGGGACCGCTCTTTTTTGCGTGGATCGGGTTACAGGCCAATCTGACAGCGCTCGTCGAGATCCCCGGTTTTCTCATCGTTCTGATCGTTGTTGCCTTCATCACGAAAGTGCTGGGCGGTGGGATTGCCGCCGTCGCCGTTGGATATGACCGGCAGGAAGCGGCGATCATCGGTGTCGGTCTCGCCCCGCGCGGAGAAATCATGATCGTCGTGATATCGGTCGCGCTTGCAGCAGGGTTGATCGACAGCACGACAAAAGATCCGGTTGCCCAACACCTGTTCTCGGCGCTTATCGTGATGGCCCTCGCCAACACGGTGCTTGCGCCATTGGTTATGCGCGTCCTCCTTCGCTCGCCCCGTTAACACGTCTGACGCCAATCGCGTGCATCCAATGTCCCGCAAACCTCCTTTCGACACGAAAGCCCCCGAACGGCGTGTTTGTCCGGACCCCGATCGTCCAGGCATTCCGACCGAGCTGCCGCCGCGAAGCCCAACCCGCAGGCTCGCCTTGTGACCGAGGGACCAGCAAGGGGCAGGTCCCGCAGCCACCAACCCGAAAAGGTGACAAATGGGCCGTGTTTCTGGATGGGCGGACCCGCCAGATGGCCCGCACGATGCCTCGAAACCTCACGCTCAAGAACCGCGGCAAGGCCCTGCTGGGCGGCGACCCTTTGGCCGAGAAACGCAAGACCCGCGCGGTGATGACTGTTGCCCAGGCCGTGGAGGCGTATCTTGGCGCAAAACGGTCCGACGCCCGCACCCGAATGACCTTCGTTGAAGTCCAATCGAGTTTGGGCGACACTTATCTCTGGACCCGGGATTGAAACGGGTCCCGCTGGTAGCGACTGCGAAAGCCTTTTGGTGTCGTGTCGTAGTAACGCCGAAACAAGCGGTAGAAATATCCGGTGTTCTCGAAGCCGCAGCTGGCGATGATATCATTGATCGGCGCCTCGTCGCTTCGCAGCAACTGAGCGGCATGTTCGATCCGGATGCGATTGATGAACTCGGTCGGAGTGACCCCAAGGACGGTCTTGCAGGTTCGGCACACATGTTCCTGGCTCCGGCCTGCGGCCCGAATGAACCCCTTGGTGCCGAGCCGGAAGACTTCGGCGGATTGCGCGGCGCTGCAGGCTTCGGAAAACCACTTTGGGGCCGCCTTGGTCACGCCGCTGGTCGCATGGGCGACCCTGTTGGTCAGCACCAGCAGAAATTCCTCGATCCGCGCGAGGTCCCGTTGCGCCGTCTGCAATTGCAGCGAGACGTTCACCGCCCGCGCAAATCGCGCCGGTCCCAACGTGTGCATCTCGGGCAGCTCCGATCTGGCATCAAAGAACCGACCCCCGATCGCACTGTGATAGCGGCTGGCCAGATGCGTTGCGGTTTCGGTGCGAAACATGACGTTGATGATCTGGCACCCGGTCTTGCGATTGGCGTTGAAGGCATGCACGTCGCCGGGGCGCATGAACACCAGCTGGCCGGGCTCAAGCATCTGCGTGACCCCATTCACCCAATGTTCGGTGCGCCCGTTCTCGATCAGGAAAACCTCAAAGTAATCGTGATCATGGGCGCGGGCCGGATAGCGGGTTTCCAGTGATTTGCGGGCGAAATGGAATGCCTCGTCTGGGCGAACGTAATTGTCGATCAAGAAGCGGACCTTTTCCATGCAGCAAGATTAGCAAATAAACAGCCCATTGGGGAGCGCAGATATCAAAATAGTGTAAGATTCTGTCAATCTACGCCGCTGACACCTGCTGCCCGGGGGATAGACTGTCACCACTTGGGAGGATGACCATGCTCGGACACACACAGGACTTGCGCTTCGCGCCTGTCGCCAACAGCGCGCCCAAACGGCTGACGCTGGCGCAGATCGACCACTACAATACTGCCGGTTTCGTGCAGCCCTTCGACATCTTCGACAGCGCCGAAACACGCAAGATCCGCAGCTACATCGACGGTCTCATGGCCGATCTCGGTCCCGACGGGGCCTATGGGATCAACTGCTATCAGGCGCGCCTGTCAGGGCTTTACGACATCGCCACCGATGCCCGCATTCTCGATCACGTCGAGGATCTGATCGGCCCCGATATCCTGTGCTGGGCCAGCGCGATCCTGTCCAAGAAACCGCACGACCCCAAGACCGTGCCTTGGCATCAGGATGCCTCTTTCTGGGCGCTCAGCCCTGCGCGCACGGTCACCGTCTGGCTGGCGATCGATGACGCAGACGCGACCAATTCCGCCATGCGCTTCATCCCCGCCACCCATGACAAAGGCGCGTTGCCGGTTGCTGCAACCGATGGCGACACAAACGTCTTTCACAAAGGCACCGCCAACGCCGAGTCCATGGGCGCACCCTTTACCAACACCCTGAAGGCGGGCCAAATGTCGATGCACGCGGATATGCTGGTCCACGGCTCAAAGGCCAACACCTCGGACCGCCGCCGCTGCGGCCTCACCCTGCGCTACTGTCCTCCAAGCGTGCAGATCACTGACCCGAAATGGGCCACCGGGGTCGAGGCGATCCTGTGTCGCGGCACGGCAGGCGCGTGGAATACCCACCCCCGCCCCGACAACAACGACATCACCAAAACCAGCAGCCCCCACGTGGTGGGAAACAACTGATGCGGATCAAATGGTATGGACAGGCTGCCTTCCTGCTGACGCCCGAAACCGGTCCTCGCGTGGTGACCGATCCTTACACGCCCGAAAACCTCGGCTACGCCCCCATGCGCGACGAGGCGGATATCGTGCTGACCTCATCGGATGACGACGACGCCCACTGCCGCCACGACCTCGTGCCGGGCGATCACACCTGGCTCAACACGCTCGATGCCGTGCGCGCAGGCGGCGCGGCAGACGTCGCTGGCCTCACCGTCCACGCCATCGAAGCCATGGAGATCGAAGACCACCCGCTTCACGAACCCGGTGCCAACGCCATGTACCGGTTTGAACTGGACGGCATGCAAATCGGCCATATGGGCGATGTGGGCAACGACCTCAACGACCGTCAGGTCGCCTTCTTCGAGGGCGTGGACATCCTGCTGACGCTGGCCGGTGGCGTCTTCACCACGCGGCTGGACGAGGTCAAACGCCTGATCGACGCGGCCAAACCGAAACTGGTGATCCCCATGCACTTCCGCACGCTCACCTACAAACCGCGCAACCTGCACTGGATCGAGACATTCCTGAGCCATCTCGACGAGGAAAAAGACGTCGATTTCGCCTTCGGGCATGAGGTCGACATCACCAAGGAAACCTTGCCGGAGCGCACCCGCGTTCTGGTCATGGACTATGCCCGCTAGGGCGACGAACGGGCGCAAAGCCCATCATTTTCTGGGAGGAAAACAATGACACTCACGAAAACGCTTTTGGCGTCATCTGCGCTGGCGCTGCTGGCCACGGCGGGTCTGGCGCAGGCTGTTGCGCGCGAAAACACGGTGATCTTCGACCTTGATCGCACCATTCAGGACCCCGAGAACTTCAACTGGATGACACCGGGCACCAAGCGGATGCACGGCGCGCACCAGACCATGTGGGAGCCGCTCTTCATCCTGAACTACGGCACCGGCAACATAGACCCATGGCTGGCCACCGGGTTTGAACAGAACGAGGACAGCACCGAATTCACGATCACCCTGCGCGAGGGCGTGGAATGGTCCGATGGCGAGGCGTTCAACGCGGACGATGTTGTCTTTACCGTCAATCTGGCCATGACAAACGAGGAAATTTCCAGCCGTGAGGCCAGCACCATCAAGGCGCAGGTCGCAAGCGTGGAAAAGGTCGATGACCTGACCGTGCGCTTTACCCTGCAAAATCCCAACCCGCGCTTTATCGTCGAAAACTTCGGTGTGCGGATCTTCGGGTCGTTCCTGATCATGCCCGAGCACATCTGGAACGGTGAGGACGCCGCGACCTTCGCGTTCAACCCGCCCATCGGCACCGGCCCCTATACGTTCACGTCTGCGGCCTCCAACCGTGCGATCTGGGATCGCAACGACGATTGGTGGGGCGCCAAAACCGGCTTCATGGACCTGCCTGCGCCGGAACGCGTGATCTTCCTTGAATCCGGCGGCGAAGAGAGCCGCGCGCAGCTGATGGCCTCCAACCAGCTGGACGCCGCGCAGAACGTGACCATCGGCACTTTCGAGGCCATTCAGGCCCAGAACCCGAACGTCATCGCGTGGCATGCCGACTACCCCTACGCCGCCGCGGACCCCTGTGCGCGCCAGCTGGAAATCAACACCACCATCGCGCCCTGGGATGATGCCAGCATGCGCAAAGCGGTTGCTCATATCATCGACCGCAACCAGATCGTGAATGTCGCCTATGAAGGCACGACAACCGCGTCGGAAACGATGTTCGCGCAATATGGCTCGATGGCCCCCTTCATCGACGCCGTCAAGGAGGCCGGTTATGGCCTTCCGGCGGCGGCCGACGTTGCAGCGGGTCAGGCCCTGATCGAGGCCGCGGGCTGGACCCGCGACGGCGACTACTACACCAAGGACGGTGAAACCCTGTCGGTGGATATCCACGTCAACTCCGCCTCAACCGAATACACCCGCACCATCGACGTGATCGTCGAACAGCTGCAACGCGCTGGTATCGACGCCAAGGCGGTGCCGGTCGAAAACGGTGTGTTCTGGGGTGAAGTGCTGCCGTTCGGCGCCTACGAGATGTCCTACAGCTGGCTGAGCTGTGGCTCGGTGAACGAGCCTTGGGCGTCGATGGGTCGCTACACGGTCAAAGACGTGGTGCCTGTGGGCGAACGCTCTCCCGGTTTCAACAACACCGCCCGCTGGGACGGTGGCCATGCCGAGGCCTACTCAGCCGTTGTCGATGAAATCGCCACGCGGCCGCTTGGCGATCCGGAGGTTCCCGCACTTGTGGCCGAAGCCTATGGCCATCTCGATGCCGGTATGCCCTTCATCCCGCTGGTTCAGGCCGCCAAGCTGCTGCCTATGAACGAGACCTACTGGACGGGTTGGCCCACGGCGGACAACTACTACAACCATCCGTTCTTCTGGTGGAACCACACCCACCAGATCATCCACAATCTGGAACCGGCCGGTAACTGATCTCCCTGTCGGAGGGGCGGTTGGGGCTGCATGGTGCCAATCGCTTCTTCTGGAAATGAAAACAAAGGGGTAAGGCCCGGTGCCGCTTCGGGGCCTTACCCGACCCATTTCAAGACCCTATCCGAACCGTATCGCCAATTTCGAAGGATCGACTCATGGGACGCATCCCGCGCGACTACCTTATCAACCGGCTTGTGACGCTCGTTCTGACCGTGCTGATCGCCGCGACGATTATCTGGATCATCCCGCGTCTGTCCCCCGTGGACCCCGCCGAAATCGCGCTGGGGCGGATGGCGGCCGGGGCCGGTTCGGTTGCCAATTCCGAAGAGATCCTCGCCCAGCTGCGCGCCAACATGGGCATCGACCAGCCGCTGATCGTTCAGTATCTGAAATACATCTCCGGCGCTTTGGTGTTTGACTTCGGCCTGTCGACGGCAGCCTTCCCGACGCCGGTTTCTACGTTGATTCTCAATGCCTTGCCCTGGACGATGGGGCTGATGATCCTGTCGCTTCTGATCACGTTCTTCATCGGGAACCTGCTGGGTGCGCTGATGGTCTGGGAGCGCTCGCCCAAGCTGGTGAAGGTCGCCATTCCCGCAGCGATGGTCTTCACCTCGATCCCGCCCATCCTGTCGGGCCTGCTGCTGATGTGGATTTTCGCGGCCAAGTTGCAATGGTTTCCCCTGACGGGCGCCTATTCGATCTTCGTGGAACCGGGCTGGACGTGGGATTTCGTCAGATCCGTTCTGCACCATGGCTTCCTCCCCGCCCTGTCCATCGTTGTCGTGACCTTCGGCTTCTGGGCCCTGGGCATGCGCGGGCTGATGATCACCGTTCAGGGCGAGGACTATGTAAAATTGGCGGAAGCCAAAGGGTTGCGACCCCGCTACATCCTCTACCGCTACATGATCCGAAACGCGATCCTGCCGCAGATCACGGCCTTTGCGCTCAAAATCGGACTGCTTATCGCAGGGCAAGTGCTCGTCGAGCGCATCTTTGCCTATAACGGTATGGGCAAGTTGCTTTATGACGCGATCCTCAATCAGGATTTCCCCGTCATCCAGGGTGTCAGCTACGTGATCATCCTGATCACCGCACTCTCGGTCTTCCTCGTCGATCTGCTTTATCCCTTCATCGATCCGCGCATCCGGCATGAGGCCCAGACATGAGCGGCGCACACATGACCCGCGCGGAACGCCGTCAGGCCCGCCGTATCCGCCGATTTGACAACCCCTGGCTGAACCCCAAGCTGATCTGGGGCGCGGGGCTGCTTCTGAGCATCATCTTCATCGGCATTGTCGGCCGCGTGTTGTGGGATCTCGAGCTGGTCTTCACCGGTTCCTCGCCGCTGAAACTGCCGCCCCTGGGGTTCGAGAACCTGCGCGGACAGCCGGGCGTCATGGCCCATCCGATCGGAACGGATGGCGGCGGGCGCGACATGCTTGCGATGATCATCATCGGCGCGCCCAACACGTTGTTTGTCGGGCTTCTGGCCTCACTGATCGGCATGTCGATCGGCATTTTTCTGGGCTTCTCGGCCGGGTTTCTGGGCGGGCGGATCGACGACACGATCCGCGTCGGGGCGGACGTGATGATCACGATCCCGCCGCTGCTGATCCTGGTGGTGTTCCAATCGGCCTTTGGCGATGTGACCTTGACGATGATGGCGCTGCTGATCGCCGGTTTCGTCTGGCAATCGCCCACCCGTCTCATCCGTGCGCAAGTGCTGTCGATGAAGCAATCGGGCTACGTGCAGATGGCCCAGCTGTCCGGCGCATCCACGTCGCACATCATGTTCCGCGAGATGATGCCGAACCTCGTGCCCTACCTCTTTGGCTCCTTCATCGCCTCGGTCACGACCTCCATCGTTACCGCCGTCGGCCTCGAAGTCCTCGGCCTTGGGCCGCAGCGGATCCCGACATTGGGCCGCACCATCTATGAGGCGATCAATGCAGGCGCGCTGATACAGAACCTGTGGTGGTGGTGGGGTATCCCGACGCTCCTGCTGGGCGTGATCTTCATCGGCCTTCTGCTGATCAATCTCGGCCTCGATGAGGTCTCCAACCCCCGTCTGAGAAGGTTGAGCTGATGTTGGATGATGTGACGACAGACAAACCCGTCCTGACGCTGAAGGACCTTTCGATCGAGTTTCCCACACCGGCAGGTGTCGTGCAGGCGGTCAAGGCGCTCAGCCTCGATATCCACAAAGGGCGCCGCGTCGGTTTCATCGGGGAAAGCGGGTCAGGCAAGACCACGACGGCGCTTGCGGTGATGCAGATGCTGGCCGAACCGGGGCGCGTTTCAGGGGGCACAATCGACCTTGGCGGCACCAATATCCTTGCGCTGAGCGAGGAAGAGATGCGCAGCGCCCGCCTGAGCCGCGTGGCCTATATTCCGCAGGGTGCGATGAACTCGCTGAACCCCGTGATGCGGGTCGAGCCGCAGATGTGGGACGGCATTATCGCCCATGAAGGCCATCTTGAACGCGGTGAACTCAAACGGCGCAGCGACGCCGCCCTGCAAAGCGTCGGCCTGCCACTGCACACCGCTGGCCTGTATCCGCACGAATTGTCCGGCGGCATGAAACAGCGCGTTTGCATCGCGATGGGCATCATTCTGAACCCGGAGTTGATCATCGCCGACGAGCCGACCTCGGCGCTGGATGTCGTGACACAGCGGCAAGTGATGCAGACCCTCAAGGCGATCCAGACACAGATCGGCTCCGGTCTGATGCTGATCGGGCATGACATGGGATTGATGGCGCAAACCGTCGATGAACTGGCCGTGTTGAAGGATGGCGCGTTGGTCGAACATGGCACCGTGCAACAAATCCTTGAGGCCCCCGCGCACCCCTACACCAAGGATCTGATTTCATCGGTGCCTCTGGTGGGGGGCGAAAGCTTCCTCAACCCCGACGCGCGGGCCGACGCCCCCAAACGGGCCTCCTCCGAGCCGCTCTTGCGTTTCGAAAACGTGCGCAAGGACTACGGCTCTGTCACGGCGCTGCATCCGATGTCGTTTACCCTGCAAGGCGACACGCCACAGATCATTTCCATCGTCGGGCAATCGGGGTCGGGCAAATCGACGATGGGGTCGATCATGCTTGGGTTCAATCCGCCCAGTCAGGGCCGCGTGTTGTTCGAAGGGCGGGACGTGGCGGGGATGAACGCCGCGCAATCGCTGGACTTTCGCAAGAACGTGCAGGCCGTGTTCCAAGACCCCTACGCCTGCTTCAACCCCTTCTACCGCGTCAATCACGCGCTGAAGTTCCCCTATAAGCAATTTGGCCTCGCCACCTCAGAGGCCGCCACCCAACGCGCGATGGAAGCGGCCTGCGAAGCCGTCGGGCTGGACCCCGATCTTGTCTTGCCGCGCTATCCGCACCAATTGTCAGGCGGCCAGCGGCAACGCCTGATCGTGGCGCGCGCGCTGATGTTGTCGCCCAAACTGCTGATTGCCGATGAACCCGTGTCGATGGTCGATGCGTCCCTGCGGGCCTCGATCCTGTCCAACATCTATGACCTGAAGGACAAGTACGGCATCTCGATCCTCTACATCACCCATGACCTTGCCACCGCCTATCATGTCAGTGACTTCGTGATGGTCCTGTTCAAGGGGCACGTTGTCGAAGCAGGCCCGCCCAAGGAAGTGATCGGCGCGCCGCGGCATCCCTATACAAAGCTTCTGATCGACAGCATCCCCTGGCCCGATCTGGACCGCAGTTGGGGCGACGGGCGGACCGATTGGGATCCCACGAAACTTGAGGCAGAGGCCGCGCGGGCCGAGGCCATCTATCGTGGCACGGTGCCGGGGTTCGATCTGATCGAAGAAGCCCCCCACGGATGAGCGGTCGCTGGCCTTTCATACGTGAAAAGATCGCGCAACGCCTGTCGCTGATTGCGCCCTTTGTCGCGCGCCGCCGTCAGCCGCTGCCCCCCTTCCGGCTGCTCTGCCTGCCCGCCGCGTCCGTGCAAGCGCCAATCTGCGCGGATCCCAGCGGATGGGACGAAATCCCCCACGAAAGCTACTGGGGGAAAACCGATCTGAATTTCATCCTGAAGAGCCGCTTTCAAGTGCCGCAAGGTTGGAATGCAGATCGCATCGCACTGCACCTGCCGCTTGGGGTCTTGGGCGATATCTTCAACCATCCCGAAGCGCTGGTACATGTGGATGCCCGGCCCATCGCCTCTGCCGACCGCTATCATCACACCATTCGCCTTGACGCGGCCCTTGCCGATGGCAAGCCCCATGAACTGTCGCTCCAAGGCTGGACGGGGCATACGGATTGGCCGCCTGACCCTGCGAGCAAGGCCAAACTGTTCATGGGCACCCCGGCACTTGTTGAACGCGATGAAACGCTGCTTGCATTCTACACTCTCGCCCACACGATGCTGGACACGACCTCGGTGCTGCCCCCCGATGATCCGGTGCACCAGAACCTGCTGGCGGCTCTGGATGCGGCGTTCAAAGTGCTCGACACGCGTGCGCCCCTCGGGGATGCGCTGTATGACAGCGCGGCGGCCGCATTGGCCACGTTGGAGCAGGGCAAGGCCGATGCGGGCGATCCGCTGGACGTGACCCTGCACGGCATCGGTCACGCCCATATCGACATCGCCTACCTCTGGCCAATCGCCCAGACACGCCTGAAGAACGCGCGCACCTGTTCGAACGTGCTGCGCTTGATGGAGGATGACCCGGACTACCGGTTCTCCCATTCCCAGCCCCAGCTTTATGCGATGATGCAGGCGGACTACCCTGCCCTGTTTGAGCAAATCAAAACCCGTGTGGCCGAGGGCCGATGGGAGGTCATGGGCGGCATGTGGGTCGAACCGGACCTGAATATCCCCGGCCCGGAGGCCCTCGTGCGGCAACTGACCCTTGGTCGCAGCTATTTCAGAGAGGCGTTCGGCGATGTCGAAACACCCGTCTTGTGGTTGCCCGACACTTTCGGTTTCCCCGCGCAGATCCCGCAGCTGATGCGCCTTGCGGGGCTGAAGTGGTTCGCGACCAACAAGCTGAACTGGAACCAGATCAACCCCGTTGCCTCTTCCAGCCATCAGTGGGAAGGGCTCGATGGCAGCCGCGTTCTGGCCCATGTGCTGACCACCCCGCGCAGCGTGCAATACCTGCCATTCCCGACGAATTACAAAAGCGATCTCAGCGCGCCCGAGGTGCTGGGCACATGGGATCGCTCCACCGCGCAGGAGCATGTGCATGACCTCCCCATTTGCTATGGCTATGGCGATGGCGGCGGCGGGCCAACGGAAACGCTCTTGGCCAAGGCGCATATCTACGCCGAAATGCCAGGCATGCCCCGGTTCAAAATGAGCACCGTGCGCGCGACCTTTGAGGCGATTGAGGCGACGGCTGACGATCTGCCGGTTCATCGCGGCGAGCACTACATGGAAGGCCACCGCGGCGTCCTGACCTCGCAAGGGTGGATCAAACGCGCCAACCGCAAGGCGGAATGGGCGCTGCACGAGGCCGAGTCCCTGTCCGCGATGGCCGGGTTGACCCCTGATCTCACCGAGGCGTGGCAATTGCTCTGCCTCAACCAGTTTCATGATATCGTGACGGGCACCTCTGTCGCTCAGGTCTTTGCCGACGCGCGCAAGGACTACGCCCGGATCATGGATTTGGCCGAGGCCGCGTCTCAGGCCGCCGCGAAGGTTTTGGCCACAGCAGAACCGGTGGTGGCCAATACATGCCCGACCAATGGTCCGCGACTGGCCCTCGTTGAAGGAGGAGCGCACGTGCCCAATGGCCAACCCGTCAGTGACGGTGTTCTGGCCTTGCTGGACACCCTGCCCTCCTATGCGATCACACCTGTTCGGACCGCGACAATGCCGCATACACCGGCGGGCTGCCGTCAAACCGCTGACGGCGGAGTCGTTCTGGAAAACCAAACCCTGCAGGTTTTTGTCGATGGCGCAGGGCGGCTGTCGCGCGTCTATGACAAGGGCGCCGACAAGGACGTCATCCAGCAAGGCACGGTCGGGAACCAGCTTCAGGCGTTTGAGGATCGTCCGATTTGCTGGGACGCATGGGACATCGACCCGTCTTTTGAAGACCGGCAGGACGCCGTGGCGGGCGACACCACGATCGAAGTGACCGAGACCGGCCCCCTGCGGGTCAGCCTGCGCGTGACCACGGTATGGCGATCCAGCACCATCGTTCAGGACATCCGTCTGGCGGCCCATTCTTCCCGCATCGACTTTGTCACACGGGTGGATTGGCACGAACAGCATACGCTGCTGAAAGCGGCCTTCCCGGTCACCGTTCACGCGCCGGTCGCCCAATTCGACAGCCAATGGGGCATGGTCGAACGGGCCACGACCCGCGACACGCCATTCGATGCCGCCCGTTTCGAGGTGCCGGCACAAAAATGGGCGCAGTTGCGCGAGGAAAGCTATGCCGTGGCGCTGCTCAACGACTGCAAATACGGCTATGATGTGCGCGATGCCACCCTGCGGATCACGTTGATAAAGTCGTCGACCTCACCCGATCCGCAGGCCGATCAGGGTGCGCATTGTTTCACCTATAGCCTGCTGCCGATTGCAGGGGCAAATTTTGACGTCCTGCACCACGAAGCCTATGACCTGAACGCACCGCTGCGTATCATCGCCGATGGATCAGGCCGCCAAGCCTCACCCGGCCCTCTCGTGACAAGTGACGCAACGAACGTGATCGTCCAAACCGTTAAGCCCTCAGAGGATGGGCGCGGATTTGTCGTCCGGCTGTTCGAAGCCGCAGGGCAAGCCACGCAAGCGACCCTTCGGTTCGACCGCGCCATCGCCTCCGCTACCGAAGTTGATATCTTCGAGGTCGAAACCGGCCGCATCGCGCATTCGGATCATGCGGCGGAGGTTGGATTCGGGCCGTTTCAGATCAAATCCGTCAGAGTACAGCACCTGTAGTCGAAGACGCTGGACCGGCCGAGGCCACCAAACCCGTCGCGCGGAAATGCGCCCAGATGTTCAGGAACACGGTGGTTTTCAACAGCATCGCGGTTTGCCATTGCTCTCACGCGCGGTGTTTCGTCCCCGGCAGGCCCGATGGTGTGCGCCATCCTTGCCACCATCCACCGACTGCGAGCGCCACCACTATGCGCGTGACTGCGTTCTCAACTCAAACTCAACAAACGCGGCAGGACATCTCTGTCCAACGCGTTGAAAATCGTCGCCTCCGGGCCAGCACAGAATCGCTTCGAAGCATGAGGCACCCGCCTTCAGGCGCTTCTGCAACTCCAGAGGCCCTCAGAGGAAAGAGATACTTGATCCGCAGGCCTTATCAGGCGATCTTCGCGTCAGTTCCCGTCAGATGGTAGGCCACTTGGGGAATGTCTGCTAAAGCTCGCACACGGACAAAAGCAGAAGTGGCTAATCACCCAGGAGAGGGAAATATGGCTGACTATGATTTCGGAGAAGGCGGAAACTACATTTTCGATACAGGATCGAACCAATACTTACTCCAAAGTCAGACTAGTATTTCATCCACACTGACCGACCAGGATGGGGGGAGTTCGAACTTCGAACAGAACGAGCCACTGTTCTTTGACGTGGGTGGAGCGCCTGTGGGAGTAGGCAACTTCTTCGGCTCTATAAACATCGGCGGCGTAGAATATCCTGTCGTCAACCCCGGCGGCGGCGAACTCGTGATCTACATAAGCGGCAGTGATGCGAGCATCCTGCCGCCAAGCTTTTTTTCGACCGACATCGATATAGATCCTTTCCCGGTCTGCTTCGCCGCCGGCACGCTGATCGCCGCGCCCGATGGTGAACGCGCGGTCGAAACGCTGGCCATCGGCGACCCGATCCTTGCGACCGATGGACGGACGGTGCCTGTCCGATGGATCGGCCGCCAGACCTTGCACAAGATCTTCACGCCCGCCGATCGTTTTGTGCCTGTCCGCGTAACGCAGGGCGCGCTCGGGGACGGCCTGCCGCACACCGATCTTGTGCTGACGGCGGACCACGCGCTCATCATCGATGGTCTGGCGATCAACGCCGGGGCTCTCGTTAATGGTACAACCATCACTTACGACCCTATGGACAGCTTGCCGGACCGGGTGACCTACTACCACGTCGAGACCGAGGACCACGACGTGATCCTGGCGAACGGCGCGCCGGCGGAGACCTATGTGGACTATGTCCAGCGCCGGGTCTTCGACAACTACCAGGAATACGTCGATCTTTATGGCGAGGAGCGGACCATTGCGGAGATGAG